>DATIWE010000027.1:0-23363 GCA_035519495.1 Actinomycetota bacterium | reverse complement strand
GACGACCCGCTGGCGGGGGTGCCCCAGACCTCCTACGCCGGCAGGCACGATGTGATCGGGCGGCTCGGCGACGAGGTCGGTCCATCGCTGCTGCTCAACGGGCACATCGACGTCGTGCCGGCCGATCGGCCCGACCTGTGGACCTCGCCGCCGTTCGAGCCGCGACGCAGCGACGACCTCCTCTACGGTCGGGGGGCCGGCGACATGAAGGGCGGCTTCGCGATGGCCGCGCTGGCGCTCGAGGCACTCATGGCCACCGACCCGAACGCGATCGCCGGCTCGCTGACGTTCGCGTCGGTGCTCGAAGAGGAGTGCACCGGCAACGGGACGCTTGCAGCAGCTCGCGCCGGCGTGCTGGCGGATGCCGTCATCCTCCCGGAGCCGTCGGGTCTGGACCTGCTGGTGGGCGGCGTCGGCATCCTCTGGCTCGACGTCGACGTCACCGGGTCCTCGGCCCACGCCCAGTCCGCCGACCAGGCTGTGAACCCGATCCGCCACGCGATCGCCGTCATCGAGGCGCTCCGCGAGCTGGAGCGAGAGATGAACCGCGACATCGAGCCGGCGATGGACGGCGTCGCCCACCCCTACAACCTGAACGTCGGCACCTTCTCCGCCGGCGACTGGCCCTCGAGCGTCCCGGCGATCGCGACGCTCCGCATCCGCGTCGGTCATCCGACGGCCTGGACCGCGCAGGAAGCCGAGGAGCGCGTGCGCGCCGCGATCGCGTCCGCGACCGACGACGACCCGTGGCTGCGCGAGCACCCGCCGGCGATCCGCGCGTCGGGGTTCAAGGCGCGGGGCTACGCCCTGCCCGCCGACGATCCACTCGCCGGGCTCGTCACGGACGCGCACGTCGCGGTCCACGGCGTCCGCCCGGCAGCGAAGCCAGTCGCGAGCACCACCGATGCGCGTCTGTACCTCAACGACTTCGGCGTGCCGGCCCTGTGCTACGGGCCGGTCGCGCACGACATCCACGGCATCGACGAAGCCGTCGAGCTCAGCTCGATCGTCGACGGGGCGCGCACGCTCGCCCGCGTCGTCGCGGGCTGGTACGCGGAGGATCGCGCGTGACCGCCCCGGCCGTGCCCGGGCTCTCCATCCTCGAGCCGGTGAAGCTCAGGAGCGGCGGTGAGCACGTCGCCGACCGGCTCGTGACCGCGATCGCGCTCGGCGAGTTCGTCCCCGGCCAGCGCCTCCCCCCCGAACGCGAGCTGGCCACGACGCTCGGCGTCAGCCGCACGACGGTCCGCGAGGCGATCCAACGGCTCGCGGCGATGGACTACGTCGAGGTCCGCCGTGGCCGGACCGGCGGCGCCTACGTACTGGAGGGCATGGGGCCCGAAGCCAACGAGATGATCCGACGCACCCTGCTGCCGGAGTGGTCGAACCTTCAGCATCTGCTGGAGTTCCGCCAGCTCGTCGAGCCGCTGATCGCGCGCACCGCCGCGGAACGCATCGCTCCCGCGGACGTCGACGGGATCCGCGAGGCGCTGGCCGGCTACCTCGAGGCCGGCACGGACCGGGAGGCCTCGCGCGCCGCCGACCAGGCGATGCACGCCGCGATCGCGACCGCGACCGGCAACCCCTACCTCGCCAGCCTGAGCGCGCAGATCCGCCGGCAGATCAGCCTCGGGTTCGGCGCCGAGCCGTACAGCCGGGAGATCCGCGCGCGCGCCGTGAAGGACCACACCGCGCTCGCGGAGGCCGTGATCACGGGGCGGGCCACGTCGGCTGCCCGCGTGGCCGAACGCCACTTCCGGCTCACCGAGACCGTCCTGCGGGAGCTCGTGTCGCGGATCAGCGCCCGGACCGGAGCCTCGCCGTGAGCCCGCGCGCGCGGTTCATCCTGCGCCGGCTGCTGCTGGCGATCCCGGTGATCGTCGCGATGAGCATCTTCGTGTTCCTGATGATCCACCTCGTGCCGGGCGATCCGGTGCAGACGATGCTCGGGTTCCGAGCCACGCCGCAGAACGTCGCGACCGTGCGCGAGCAGCTCGGTCTCGACCGGCCTTTGCTCGCCCAGTACCTCACGTGGGCCGGCGGGTTGCTCCACGGCAACTTCGGTCAGGACTTCATCAGCCACACGCCGGTCGCCACGCTGCTTCGGCAGCGCCTGCCGGTCACGATCGAGCTGACGTTGCTCTCGATGACCCTCGCGGTGCTCGTCGGCGTGCCGTTCGGCGTGCGGGCCGCGGCCCGGCCGGGCGCCGTCCGCCACCTCAGCGAGGGCTGGGTCGTCGGCGGCATCGCGATCGCCGACTTCTGGCTCGGCATCATGCTCGTACTGCTCTTCGCGGGGATCTGGCAGTTGCTGCCGCCATCGGGCTACGTGCCGTTCCTGAAGGATCCGGTCCAGAACCTGCGCTACCTCACGCTGCCGGTGCTGGCGCTCGCGTTCGGCGAATCCGCGTACATCCTGCGCACGACCCGCGGCGCCATGGACGAGGTCCTCGGCACGCAGTACATCCTGTTCCTGCGGGCGAAGGGCATCGCCGAGCGCCGCATCGTCTATCGCCACGCGCTCCGCAACGCCGCCGCGCCGATCGTGACCGTCGTCGGGATCCAGTTCGGCGTGCTGCTGGGCGGTGCGATCGTGATCGAGACGCTCTTCGCGTTGCCGGGCGTCGGCAGGCTGATCGTCACGTCGATCCAGCAGCGCAACTACGTGGTGGTGCAGGGTGGCGTGCTCGTCGTGGCGGTCCTGTTCATCCTGGTCACGCTGCTGACCGACGTGATCGTCGGCTGGCTCGACCCGCGGATCGAAGAGGGGGCGGCGGCGTGAGCCTCGCGGTCGCGAGCGCGGCGCCGGCCCGCCGGTCGCTCTGGCGCCGGGGCATCCTGTCCTCCCGCAAGGGACGCGTGGGGTTCGCGATCCTGGTCGGACTCGTCGCGGTCGCGGTCTTCGCCCCGCTGATCGCGCCCCACGATCCGAACGCGATCGACGCCTCGCGCATCCTCGCGCCGCCCGACCTCGCGCACCCCTTCGGTTCGGACGCGCTCGGTCGCGACGTGCTCTCGCGGGTGATCTACGCGTACCGGGTGTCGCTCGGCGTGGCGGTCGGCTCCACCCTGCTGGCGTTCCTGGTCGGCGTCCCGCTCGGCCTCTACGCCGGGTACCACGGCGGCTGGGTCGACACGGTGATCATGCGGCCGATCGACATGGTGCTCGCCCTGCCGGCGATGCTGCTCGCCGTCGCCCTGATCGCGATCATCGGGCCCGGGACGAACATCTCCGCGATCGCGATCGCCGTCATCTACATGCCGATCCTGGCACGCGTCGTGCGGAGCTCCACCCTGGTCGTCGCGTCGCAGACCTACATCGAGGCGGCACGGGCCCGCGGCACGGTCAACCGCAAGATCATCGCTCGCCACGTGTTCCCGAACGCGGTGGGGCCGGCGATCGTCCAGGCCACCGTCCTGATGGGCTTCGCCCTGCAGATCGAGGCCGCGCTGTCGTTCCTCGGGCTCGGCGCGCAGCCGCCGACGCCGTCGCTCGGCTCGATGCTCGCCGACGGCCGCGACGTGCTGACGCAGGCGCCGTGGGTCGAGATCTTCCCCGGCCTCGCGATCGCGATCACGGTCCTCGCCTTCAACTTCTTCGGCGACGGCCTCCGGACGCGGCTGGATCCCAAAGGGGTCGCGCGATGACCGGAACCGTCTTGCAGCTGGAGCACGTCGAGGTCGGCTTCGCCACCGCCGACGGGACCGTCTCGGCCGTCAGCGACGTGTCGCTGGCCGTCGCGGAGGGCGAGATCTTCGGCCTCGTCGGCGAGTCGGGGTGCGGCAAGACGACGCTCGCGATGGCCACGATGGGTCTGCTGCCCGCCAGCGCCACCGTTCGTGGTGCGGTGCGGTTCGAGGGCAACGATCTCGTCGGACTCGAACCCGAGGAGCTCCGGCGGCTCCGCGGCGACCGGATCAGCATGGTCTTCCAGGACCCGATGACTTCGCTCGACCCGGCGTTCCCGATCGGCGACCAGGTCGCGGAGACGATCACCGCCCACCGCGACGTCGACACGAAGACAGCGCGGGCGCGGGCGCTCGCGCTCCTGGCGGAGGTCGGGATCCCCGAACCCGAACGGCGCTACGGCGACGCGCCCCACCGGCTGTCCGGCGGCATGCGCCAGCGCGTCGTGATCGCGACGGCGCTCGCGAACGAGCCCGCGCTCCTGCTGGCCGACGAACCGACCACGGCGCTCGACGTGACGATCCAGGCCCAGGTGCTCGACCTCCTGCGCGGCCTCCGGCGGCGCCTGCGGACCACGATCGTGCTCATCACCCACGACCTCGGCGTCATCGCGCAGATCTGCGACCGGGTGGGCGTGATGTACGCGGGCCAGCTCGTCGAGGTCGCGGCGGTTGCGGAGATCTTCCGCGCCCCGCGGCACCCCTACACGCAGGCGCTGCTCGCCGCGCTCCCCGATCAGCAGCAGGAGCCCGGCAGCCTCCGCGTGATCCCCGGCCGTGTGCCCAACCTCGTCACGCCGCCGCCCGGCTGCCGGTTCGCGACGCGCTGCCCGTCGGTGATGGACCGGTGCACGGTCGTGCCACCGCTCGCGCACGAGACGCCGGAACACCTGATCGCGTGTTGGCTCTCGGAGGCGACGAAGCGCGCCGCGGATCCCGCGGGCGCGGCTGCCGCGGGGGGTGCCGCGTGAGCGGGCAGGTACAGGCCGTGGACCGCGTCGCACCGGTGCCGGCGGCCCCGCCGATCCTCGAGGTCACCGGCCTCGTGAAGCACTTCTCCACGGACCGCGGCCTGCTCGGCTCGGGCGCGACGCTGCACGCCGTCGACGGCGTCGACCTCCGGATCCATCCGGGCGAGGTCCTCGCGGTGGTCGGCGAGTCCGGGTCGGGGAAGAGCACGCTCGCGCGCTGCATCCTGCGGCTGATCGACCCGACGGCCGGACGGATCGTGTTCGATGGGCGCGACGTGACCGAGCTGCGCGGCCGGCAGCTCGCCGCGTTCCGCCAGCAGGTCCAGCCGGTGTTCCAAGATCCCTTCAGCTCGATCGACCCTCGGTGGCGCGTCGGGAAGAGCGTGGCGGAGGCGCTCGACGCGTTCGCGATCGGCACGAAGCACGAGCGCCGCGAGCGTGTGCTGGACCTGCTCGATCGCGTCGGGCTCGATCCCTCCCTCGCCGGCCGCCGGCCGCACGAGCTCTCGGGAGGCCAGCGCCAGCGCGTGGGCATCGCGGCGGCCCTCGCTCCCTCCCCGAAGCTGATCGTTGCCGACGAGCCGGTCTCCGCCCTCGACGTGTCGGTGCAGGCGCAGGTACTCAACCTGCTCGCCGACCTCCAGCGCGACCTCGGCCTCGCGATCGTGTTCGTGGCGCACGATCTTGCCGTCGTCGAGCACATGAGCCACCGGACCGCGGTCATGTACCTCGGCCGGATCGTCGAGACCGGCCCGACCGAGACCGTGTTCCGCGACCCGCGGCACCCCTACACGAAGGCGCTGCTCGAGGCGATCCCCCACCCCGACCCCGAGCGGCAGCTCACCGGCGGCGGCCTGCAGGGCGAGATCCCCAGCCCGATCGCACCGCCGTCGGGCTGCCGGTTCCGGACCCGATGCCCCGTGGCGATCGACCGGTGCGCCACGGACGACCCGGCGATGACCGCGTTCGGCGACGGCCACGCGGCCGCCTGCCACGTCGCCGCAGCCACCCTCCCCACCGACTGACACGACACGGAAGGAAGGAGACGAACGATGCCGACGGCGAGCGTCAACGGGATCGACATCAACTACAAGCTCGAGGGCGACGGACCCGAGACGATCGTGCTGGTCAACGGGCTGGCCGACGACCTGGAGACGTGGGTGCTCCAGATGGACGACCTCCTCGGCGCCGGCTACCGCGTGCTGCGCTTCGACAACCGCGGCGTCGGGTCGACGACCGTGCCGCCCGGCCCCTACACGAGCCGGATGATGGCCGACGACACGAAGGCGCTCGTCGACGAGCTCGGCATCACCGGCTTCCACCTGATGGGCACGTCCATGGGCGGGATGATCGCCCAGGAGTACGCGATCAACTTCGGGTCGGACCTCAAGAGCGCCACGTTCTCCAGCACGTACGCGGCGCCCGGGCCCTTCTGCTCCCGGATGTTCTCGATGTGGCACGACATGGCGACGATCAACGGCGTCCCCTTCATCATGCGCGACGTCACGCTCTGGGCGTTCACCGTGCCGTTCTTCGAGGACCGCGAGGACGAGCTGAAGGAGTTCGAGGGCGAGATGGCGACGCTCCCGATCTCGGTGGAGGCCTACCTCGCGCAACTGCACGTGATCCAAGCGCACGACACCACCGATCGCATCGGCGGCATCGCGGGGTTCCCCGTCCTCGTGATGGCCGGCGAGGAGGACATCCTGATCCCCGTCCGACTCTCCAAACGCCTGCAGGAGAGCATCCCCGGGGCGGACTGGGCCACGTCGAAAGGGGGTCACGCCAGCATGTGGGAGCACCCGGCGGAGTTCAACCGGACGTACCTGGGATGGCTCGGCCGGCACACCTGAGCCGTCCGACGAGGACCGAGGAGGAGGGGAAGCATGGACCGGAACAACGAAGAGCGGCGGGCAGAAGCGCTCGCGCGGAGTTTCCTGAGCGGCGACCTGTCGCGCCGGTCGTTCTTGCAGCGCGCGGGCGGCTTCAGCGTCGCGGCGCTGAGCGCAACCAGCCTGGGCGCCGTCCTGGCGGCGTGTTCGAAGTCGAGCTCGTCGGCCACCACGAGCGGCGGACCCGCCACCGGGGCACCGACCGCCGGCGGCACCTTGCAGGCGGCACTGACCGGCGAGCCCGACACGATCGACCCCGCGACGTCGACGATCTACACCGGCGCACAGGTCTACGACAACATCTTCAACAAGTTGATCGACCTCGATCCGTCGAACAACTTCTACGGCCAGCTGGCCACGAAGTGGACCTCGACGGATGAGAAGACGTGGGTGTTCGACCTCGTCGACACCGCGACGTTCCACAACGGAGAGAAGTTCGGGCCGAACGACGTCGTCTACACGTTCGACCGGATCTTGGATCCGAAGACGGCCAGCTCGTACGCGCCGCTCTACAACGCGATCAGCAAGGTCGAGGCGACCGGGCCGACACAGGTCACGTTCCACCTGAAGACGCCGTTCGGGCCGTTCCTGTCGAACCTCGCGAACAACGGCGAGATCGTGAACCAGAAGGCCATCGAGTCGAAGGACCCGGCGCGCAACGCGATCGGCACCGGGCCGTTCGAGTTCGTCGAATGGGTCCAGGCGGACCACATCACGCTGAAGAAGAACGACAACTACTTCCTGGCGGGCAAGCCGTACCTCGATGGGATCGAGTTCAAGTTCCTGAACGTGGACCAGAGCCGCATCGACGCACTGCGCTCGGGCGACCTGAACTGGTCCGACGCGGTTCCGCTCCAGCAGCTGAACACCCTCAAGACCGATCCATCGTTCAACTACGTGACGTCGGCGACCGCCGGCATCCCCGACTACATCGCGATGAACACGAAGAAGCCGCCGTTCAACAACAAGCTGATCCGGCAGGCGGTCTACTGGGCGCTCGATCGCGACGCGATCCGGCAAGTGGCCTACTTCGGGGCGGGCGAATCCGGCATCGAGGAAGTGCCGACCGGCTCCAGCTGGTTCGACGGGTCGCCGCTCGTGACGCCCGACGTGACCAAGGCACAGTCGCTCCTCAAGCAGGCCGGCGTGAGCGGCACCCTCGACGTGGAGTACCTGGGCCTGCCGCAATACCCGGAGCTGCTGAAGACCGGCGAAGTCATGCAGCAGCAGTTGAAGGCGGTCGGCATCAACATGACGATCAAGCAGGTCGAGGTCGGCGTGTGGTTCGACGCGTTCATCAAGGGCAACTACCAGATCACCTCGGCGTACCAGGAGCGGACGATCGATCCGGACAACTTCTACGCGCTGGTGATCCACACGGGGGGCGACATCAACACGACCGGCTACTCGAACCCGCAGGCAGACCAGCTGATCGACCAGGCTCGGACCGAGACCGACACGGCGAAGCGGTTCGACCTCTACAAGCAGCTGCGCCAGATCGTGTTCGAGGACTCGCCGATCGTCTTCGCGCACTACGAAACCATCAACTACCTGATGCAGAAGAACGTCGTCGGCTCGACGATCAACCCGACGCTCGAGCTCCGGATGCAGGACGTCGGCTTCACCACACCGCCGTCCTCCTAAGGGTGGGCGGACCGATCACGTGCCCGCGCCCTCGGGCGCGTGATCGGCGCTCCCCTATCATCGCCACCCGTGAGCGCCGAGCGACGCCGGTCGCCGACCGAGGGGCCCGAGCGGCTCGAGGCCTTCAGCGACGCCGTGATGGCGGTGATCATCACGATCCTCGCGCTCGGCCTGCGTCGGCCCGACGGCACGGACTGGGGCTCGGTGCGTGTCGTGCTCCCCGGCCTGCTGATCTACATCCTGGCGTTCCTGTTCATCGCGATCTACTGGAACAACCATCATCACCTGCTCCGCGCGACGCGGTTCATCAGCGGCGGCGTGATGTGGGCGAACATGCTCCTGTTGTTCTGGCTCTCGCTGATCCCCGTGTCGACCGAGTGGCTCCGCGACGCGCCGCGGAACCCGTACCCCGTGGCGTTCTTCGGCATCGTCGGTCTGGCGGCCGCCCTGTCCTACACGTGGCTCGTCCGCTCCATCATCCGCGCGAACGGCCGCGATTCCGAGGTCGCGCTCGCCATCCAGGGGGACGTGAAAGGCACGATCTCGCTCGGGCTGTACGCGCTCGGAGTGGGGCTCGCCGTCGCGAACCTGTGGTTGCTGGCGTACGCCTGTTATGCCGCGGTTTCGGTGATATGGCTGATCCCCGATCGGCGCTTCACGCACCGGCACGAAGAGCAGCCTCCAGCCGGTCCAGGAACGGAGCCTGGGCCGGGTTGATCGCCGTTTGCGCGGACCGCGGCTCGAACCAGTCGACGCGGTCGATCTCCGGGAACGACCGCGTCCGCCCCGATCGTGGCGGCCACTCCATCTCGAACGTGTTCGACGTGGCCTGCCCGGGATCGAGGTCGCCCTCGACCGCCCAGGCCACGACGAGCTTCCCGCCCTTCTGACGGATCTCACCGAGCTCGATCGCCGGGCCCTCCGGGAGCGCATGGCCCGTCTCCTCGACGAACTCCCGACGGGCCACCTCGAACGGCTCCTCGCCCGGCTCCATCTCGCCCTTCAGGACGCCCCAGGCGCCGGCGTCCTTCTTGGCGAAGAACGGACCGCCCGGATGACCGAGGAGCACCTCCAAGACGTCACGGCGCGTCCGCCACAGGAGGATGCCGGCGCTCCTGCGGCCGGGGGCCTTCACCGGCTTGGGCTCCCGCGCCATCGAGGCATGATGCCATCGTCACACCAGGGTGTCGGGACCGAAGACCTAGGTCCGAAGGCCCCACGAGGTATCGCCCTCCGGCGGCTGCATCGCCCCGCGCGAGGGACCTAGCATCGGGAACATGGTGTACAGCAGGGGAAGGATGTCGAGGTGACCTTCACCGTGTTCCAGTGCTGGCTCATCGCCGCCGTGGTCGGCATCGGCACGATCCACCTCGCGCACCTGAACCGCAAATCACCCGACCCCTGAGGGGTCGCATCGCATCGATAGACTCCCTTCGTCCGAACGAGGGAGCGCGATGGCCGAGACGGTCACGATCGACGGGCAGTCCTACCTCCGTCGGAACCCGCTCGGGGTGCTCGGACTGACCTTCATCACGTTCGGGATCTACGCCTTCTACTGGTACTACATGATCAACGACGAGCTGCGTCGCTTCGAACGGGACGAGACGATCAGCCCGACACGATCGCTGATGGCCGTGCTCTTCGGCTGGATCATCATCGTGCCGCCGTTCATCGCGCTCTACAACACCGCGAAGCACGTTCAGGGCGCCGAGCAGCGCCTGGGGATCCAGCCACAGCTCGAGCCGGCGCTGGTGATCGTGATCATGCTGATCATCTCGGTCGCGAACGGTGTCTACATCCAGGAACACCAGAACCGGATCTGGGATCGAGCCGCCGGAGCGGTGCCGCCGCCTCCGCCGCCGGTCCTGCCCCTCGAGCCAACGGGCTAGGCGGCGCCGTTCGCCGTGCCTTGCTAGGTTCCGCCGGTGAGCATGGACGAGCCCATCCGGTGGGGCATCCTCGGCGCCGCCGGCATCGCGGAGAGCGCGTTCCTGCCGGCGCTCGCGGAGGCGGGCGGCGGGCATGCGTTCGTCGTCGGCGCGCGCGACGGCGCCCGTGCGGAGCGCTGGGCGAAGGAACATGGCGTCGAGCGCGGCGTCGAGGGCTACCCGGCGGTCATCGATGACCCCGCCGTCGAGGCGGTCTACGTCGCGCTCCCGAACGGACTGCATGCCGAGTGGACGATCGCCGCCCTCGAGGCGGGCAAGGCGGTCTTCTGCGAGAAGCCGCTCTGCGGCACGCCCGCGGAGACCGAGCGCGTGCTCGCGGCTGCCCGGACCGCGACGGGACCCCTGTGGGAGGCGTTCGTCTTCACGTTCTCCGAGCAGATGGACCGGGTGCGCGCGGTGCTCGACGACGGTGCGATCGGTCAGGTCCGCGAGATCTGGTCGCGGTTCCACTTCACGCTCGACGATCCGCACGACATCCGCGTGAACTCCGCGCTGGCCGCCGGCTCGGTGCAGGACGTCGGCTGCTATCCGATCCGGCTCGCCCGGCTGCTCTTCGACGACGAGCCCGACCTCGCACGGACGATCGCGGACGCGGTATGGACCGGCGACGGCGTCGACCTCGAGCTGTGGGGCGCGCTCGCGTTCCCCGGCGATCGCCGGCTCCTCCTGTCCTGCGGATTCGTCGGCGCGTACGACACGCTCACACGTGTGCTCGGCACCGACGGCGAGCTCCGCATCACGAACGCGTTCCATCCGCGCGAGGGCGACACCTACACGGTCACACACGACGGCCAGGCGGAGACCCAGGCCGCGGCGCCGACCGGCGAGCGCTCCTTCACGTCGGCGTTGCGGCACATCCACCGGGCGCTCCGCGGCGTCGAGGCGCCGCGGCACCTCGCGATCGACGAGGCCATGGGCAACGCCACCGCGATCGCGTCGCTGCTGGCTACGGCCCGTGCCGCCTCCGGCCGCGCCCGGTAGGGTGCGAGGCATGCGCCGATCTCGAGCCTTCGTCGCCGTCCTCGGAGCCGTCGCCACCCTGGCCCTCGTGGCCGGGGGGCCCGGCGCCGCGCCGGCCGCCTCCGCGCCTCCGAATAGCCTCACGGCCGGCCAGATCCTGCGCGCCTCGCCGTACGAGTACCTCGGCTGGGGGAACCCACCACGGATGATCAACGTGATGGCCGCGACCGGCGTCCACGCGTTCACGCTCGCGTTCGTCCTGTCGGACGGGACCTGCAACCCGAAGTGGGACGGCGAGCGGCCGCTGCTGCACGGCCGCGACCAGCGCGCGATCCGCGCGATCCGGGCCGCCGGCGGCGACGTGGTCGTGAGCTTCGGCGGCTGGAGCGGCGCGAAGCTCGGCCAGAAGTGCGCGACGCCGGAGGATCTGGCGGGCGCGTACCAGGAGGTGATCGACGCCTATCGCCTCAAGGCGATCGACATCGACATCGAGCACACGGAGATCGCGAGCGCCGTCGTCCGCCAGCGCGTGATCGACGCCCTGAAGCTCGTCCACGCCAAGGGGGGTGGTCCCGTCGCGATCGCGATCACGATCGGGACCGGGCTCCATGGCCCCGAGGGCCCGGAGCTCGACATGATCCACCGCGCGGCGGCCTCCGGCTTGTCCGTGCGCGTGTGGGCCGTGATGCCGTTCGACTTCGGCTCGCCGGTCACGGACATGGGCCGCGCCTCCATCCGCGCCGCCGAGGGCCTCAAGCGCCGGCTGATGGCGTCGTTCGGGATCTCGGCGCGGGCCGCGTATCATCGGATGGGCATCTCCTCGATGAACGGCGCGACCGACGAGACGGACGAGACCGTCTCGCTCGCCGATTTCCGGAGGATGCGTGCTTACGCGAGGCAGCATCACCTCGCGCGGTTCACGTTCTGGGCGGTCAACCGCGACCGTCCGTGCGGGCCGCACACGTCGCCCGACGCCTGTAGCGGGGTGCCGCAAGAACGGTGGGCGTTCACGATGGCGATCGCCCGTTTCCACGGCTGATCGAGGAACGAACAGGAGGTTCCGATCATGGCAAAGAGCTCGAAGGAAGCATGGAACGACGTCGGCGAGAGCTTCGCGAACTGGGGCCGGCGCCTTTCCGACCGCTACAAGGAGGCCGGTTCGGTCGGCGGCGACGCCGCGAAGGAGTCGCAGCGCAAGCTGGAGGAGGCCGCACGCGAGGTCAGCGCGCAGCTGAACCGCGCCTTCACCGCCCTCGGAGACACGATCCGCGACGAGGATGCGAAGAAGGCGCTGAAGGACGCGGTCGGCTCGATCGGCGACGCCGTCACGGTCAGCGTCAGCGAGGCCGGCGACGCGCTCCGCAGGATCGGCTCGAGCAACGCCGCGCCGACCGAGCCGCCGGAACGGCCGGACGATCCGCCTGCGTCGAGCTGAGCCCTATGTCTGCTCGCGACAGGTCGTCGCCGTCGGCGCGCCGAGGTACGTCGCCGTCATCGCGCCGCTCCGCAACGTCGAGGTGCCGCCCGGGGAGACCAGGCGCCACTGCAACCGGAACGTGTGCTGGTGCTCGGCCGGGCTCGAGCCCACCCACGTGAACGAGAACGCCGAGCGGACCACGGAGCCGGGCACCCGGGTGCCGCCGGGCGCCATCGTGAAGGTCCCCCCGACGGACGCGTCCCGCATCCGGACCCGCACGGGCGCGCCCGAGAACGACCCGCTGAACTGCACGGCGTAGTTCAGCGCGTTGAGCTCGCTGAGCGTCATGCCGGGCACGGTGTGCCAGGCCGTCGAGGTGGTCGACGCCGCCGGCGAGCGGGACACCCAGTCCAAGCACGAGGCCCGGCTGCCGCCCGGCGATGTGCTGGGCGATGCGCCGAACGCGGCGCCGAACGATCCGAGCGTCACGGCGATCGCGGCCACGAGCGCCGTGCTGATCCAGGTCTTCATCTGCGCACCTCCTCGGGAACGACGGGACGTCTCCATCTTGACGCGCCAGACGCGAAGGGGGTTGCCGACGGCAGAAGGCCTAAGCCGAACCCCCGCCAGGTCGAGCCTTCCGGCCCCTGCCCAAGGCCCGGGCGGGGGACGTACGATCGGGCCCGGATGGATGAGAAGGCAACGTTCGTCGAGCCGCAGGCTCGCATCCAGACGTTGGAGACATTGCTCTCCCAGTCGCGCGCCCGCGAGGAGGTCTTGACGACCCAGGCCTTCAAGGATCGCGAGCAGATCGCGCTGCTGCAGACACGCAACACGGAATCCTCGAACGCCGCCGCCGAAGCCCAGCGCAAGCTCGCGATCATCCGCGTCGAGCTGGAGTCACGGCGCACGGAGGTCGAGAGGCTGGGGGCGGCGAACGCCGACCTCCATCGCGAGCTGGAGTCCGTCGCCGACGCCGCGGTGGCGGCCGTGGATCGCGCGAAGGCGCAGCGGAGTCTGCGCGAGCAGGAAGCACCGGCACCCGCGCCCGCACAGGTCGTCGACCTCTCCGAGGAGCGCCGGACCTCCGGCGCCGGCTGGCAAACGTCGTAAGTCGAACCGCCGGAACCTATCGCCTTCCGACGTCTACTCCCCCCCGGAAGCGGGACCTAGCATCGGGCAGATGGACGACAGCGTTTCGGGAGGGGTTCCGTCCAGCGGGTCGCGTCCGGGCGTGCCGATGTCCGGGTTGCGCGCGCGCTTGCAGATGAACGCGCCCGACGCCGTCGATGCGCCCGACGTGCCCGACGCGTTCGATGCGCGGCCGTCGCTCCCCGAGGCCACGGAGTTCCGCCTCGCGAAGGAGCGCATCGTCACGCTCGAGACGTTGCTCACGCAGTCGCGCGCCCGTGAGGACGCCCTGACGACGCAGGGGTTCAAGGATCAGGCGACGATCGCCCGGTTCGGCGCGAAGAACGCCGAGCTCGCCGCGATCGCCGCCGGCGCCGCGACGAACGAAGCCGCCCGCCGGGAGGCCGAGTCGGCCGCGGCGGAGGCGGAGCGCCGCACGAAGCTCGCGCACGAGGAGTTGGAGACCCGGCTCGTCGAGATGGCTCAGCTGCGCGAGCGGTGCCTCGAGCTGAAGAAAGACCTCGACACGCTCGCCGGACAGGCGGCGGCCGCCACGATCGCACGGGCCGAAGCCGATCGCATGATGCGGGAACGCGACGAGGCGCGCGAGCGCGCCGAGACCGAACGGGGGCTGGCGGCGCAGGATCGAGCCCGGGCGGAGGCATCGGAGCGGCTGGTGGCGGCGCTCCAGGGCCGGAGCGTCGCGGAGCGGGAGCGCGCCGCCCTCGCCGGCGCCCGGCGGCCCGTCGCGCAGCAGAAGCGTTCGATGGCCCCGCCGGTGCCGAAGCTGGTCGGCGCCACCCCTCCGTGGATCGAGCTGCAACGCGGCAGCTCCGAGCAGGCGGCGCCGTCCGCGACGGTACTTCCCTGGCCGCCCAAGGAGGCGAAGGTCGCCGACGTGGCCGAGGTCGACCCGCCAGCGACCGACCCGATCCCCGCGGCGGAGCCCGCCGACGAGATCATCGACCTCTCCGACGGGTGAGTCCGGATGTGACGACCGTGTTGCGGGCCGGTGGAGAACCGGACCTGGGCACAAGGTTCGGGCGATCCAGCCGATATAGAGAGGGTATGGAGCGCAGCGAACTGTTCGAGCTCGTCTCGTCGGCATCATCGCTGAACCAGATCTCTTCGGTGACGGCCGGCGTCCGCGCCTGGCTCGCCGAGCATCCCGACGACGACGAGATGCGCGACGTGTTCCAGGAGCTCGCCCGCCGCGAACGCGAGCTCCTGACGTACTCCCGCGGCTGAGGACCGGTTCAGCCGGCCGCGAGCCTCGCCGCGACCTCCTCGGCCGCCCGCATCACGCGGAGCACGTTGCCGCTCGCGATCTTCGCCCGGTCCGTCTCCGAGTAGCCTCGCGCGGCCAGCTCCTCGAACAGCGCCGGGAACCGAGCGACGTCTCCGAGCCCCTCCGGCATCGTCCCCGCCCCGTCGAAGTCGCTCCCGATCCCGACCGCGTCCATCCCCGCGACCTCCCGGACGTGGTCGATGTGGTCTGCCACATCGCCGAGCGTCGCCGGCACCTCGTGCGCATCGAACCACGCGTCCATCGCCGCGTTGACCGCGTCGGGGTCGTCCGGATGCTCCTGCTTCAGCCGGCGCCACTCCGCGAGCCCCGCCGCGTTCGCGTCGGCGCCGGCGGGGGTGAGGAACGCCGGGACGAACGTCACCATCACGACCGCGCCGGTCCTGCCCACCAACTCCAGCACGTCATCGGGGACGTTGCGGGACACGTCGGCGAGCGCCCGTGCCGACGAATGCGAGAAGATCACCGGCGCTTCGGAGACCTCGATCGCCTGGCGCATCACGTCCGCCGAGACATGCGAGAGGTCGACGAGCACGCCGGTCCGGTTCAGCTCGCGGACGACCTCCTCGCCGAACGCCGTCAGCCCGCCGTGCGGGTGATCCCCGGTCGACGCATCGGCCCACGGCGTGTCGTCGTTGTGCGTCAGCGTCAGGTACCCGGCCCCGAGCCGCGCCAGGATCCGCAGGACGCCCAGCGATCCGCCGATCGAGTGCCCGCCCTCGACGCCGATCATGCTCGCCACCTTGCCCGAAGCCGCGATCCGTTCGACGTCGTCTGCGGTGCGGGCGAGCTCCAGGCGGTGGGGATGCCGGCCCACCAACCGGATCAGCGCGTCGATCTGCTCGAGCGTCCGCGTGACCGCCACGTCTGGCGGGAGGTCCGAGGGCACGTACACGGACCAGAACTGCCCGCCGACGCCGCCCTCGGCCAGCCGCGGGAGGTCGGTCTGCAGACCGGCACAGCGCTGCGCGACGTCCGGCTCGTCCTCGTCGCGCTCGCGGAACCGCCGGAGCTCCCAGAGCAGGTCGTTGTGGCCGTCGATCAGGAACACGGAGCGGATGCTAGCCGCCGCGTCCGTCCCCGTTGGCAACCGCATCCCGCCTCGGGATAGGGTCATGCGCATGAAGAGAGGGGTCTCGGTGGCGCTGGGGCTCGCGGTCGGGGCGATCGTGTTCCTCGCGACGCCGGCGTGGGCACAGGGCACCGCGACGTCGGCGGAGACCAACGATCAGATCGTGCTCTCCGGCCACCTGCTGGTGGCGAAGGGCGAGGTCGTCGACACCGCCCTGATCTTCCACGGACCGGCGTCGATCGCGGGAACCGTCACCGGCAGCGTGGTCGTGTTCGACGGCGACGCGGAGGTGTCCGGCACGGTCCGGGGCGACGTCGTGGTGTTCAACGGGGTGGTGACGGTGCGATCGGGCGCGGTGGTCGACGGCAACCTGGTCACGCGGCAGCGCGCGATCGTCGAGCCGGGCGCGACGATCCGCGGCGAGCGGCAGACGGTGAACGCCCGGTTCAACGTCCACGACCTCGGCCTGGCCGGCCGGATCGCGTGGTGGGTCGGCTTCTCGGTGTCCACCCTGATCCTCGGCCTCGGGCTGTTGTTGCTCGCGCCGGCCCTCGACGGCGCGCTCTCCCGTGCCTTCAGGCAGCGGACCGGCGCCTCCTTCGGCTTCGGGGCGGCGGCCTTCTTCCTGTTCCCGGTGGTCGCGGTCGCGCTCCTGGCGATCGTGATCGCGATCCCGCTGGGCTTGTTCCTGCTGCTCGGACTCGCCCTCGTGTACACGTGCGGCTACGTCGCGGCGGCCCATGTCCTGGGGCGGCTCCTGGTGAAGCCGCCGGCGTCACGCTTCCTCGCCTTCCTGGCGGGATGGGGGATCCTGCGGGTGGCCGGTCTCGTGCCGATCCTCGGCGGGCTGGTCTGGACGGTCGCGACGATCGTCGGGCTCGGCGCCCTCTGGGTCGCGGCCCGGCGACCCGGCGCCGAGCCGGATGCCGGCGGGCCGCAGGCGCCGCCCGCTCCCCCGAACCCGGCCCCAACCCCGGCCCCGGCTAGCTAGCCGCGCCGAGCCCTGCGTCACCGGGCTCGGGCACCCCTCCCGGGGCCTCAGATCTCGGTCGGCTCCTCCACCTGCTCGGCGGCGGCCCTCTTCTTGGCCCGCTCGTGCTGGCCCGCATCGAACACCAGGGCGAAGGCGATCGCACCGCCGAGGCAGGCCAGCGGGAGCGGCGCGTGGAAGAACGCGAGCACCCCGCCAAGCACCGGAACGCGGACCGCCGGCGTGCCGAGCACGTCCTCGGCCGTGGGACGCCAGTCGTCGTCGGCGGCGTTGTTGTCGCCTCTCGTGAGGAAGCCGTCGGTCGCGGACCCGCCGACGATCCGGTGGATCACGACGAGCCCGGCGCCGAGGTCGCCGGCCGGAACCTTGTAGGCGATCACGTCGCCCTTCCCATACGAGGGCCGCTGCTTCACGATCACCAGGTCGCCGCTGCGGAAGGTCGGCAGCATGCTCGTGCCGCGGATCATCACGTAGTCGGCCGGCCCGCCGAGCTGTTGCGGCCGCAGCGTGAGCAACCACGCGACCGCCACCACCAGGAACACCGCCGCGACCACCCCGTTGCGCCGGCTCATGGCGTCCAGCCGATCGTCAGCTGCGGCACCCGGCTCACGTTGCCGAGCTCGCGGGTCGCGAACCGCGCGTTATCCGTCGGCGCCACGTTCTCGGCGTCGTCACGGATCATCCACCCGAAGTTCGTCTGCGTGCCGGCGACGAAGCGCTGCACGTCGGCCGTCACCGTCCAGCCGTTCACGTACGTCCCCGTCGCCGTGTTCTGGCAGGGCGCGCCGCCGATCGTGATCGCGTCCGTGCGCGTGCCGCTCGCGGGGTTGTTCAGCGTGGTGCCGAACGGCTGGTTGTTCCACGTGATGCCGGTTTCCGACCAGGCCGATGCGGCGTCGAAGATGTCGTACGTGTGGCAGGCGGTGGGGACCTGCGTCGCGTACAGGCGGAGGGTCGCGAGCTTCACGGTCGCGGTCGTGGGGATCGCCGGCGTGCAGGCCGTGAGGTCGAACCAGAGGTAGGCACGACGGTTCTGGCCGGATCCCGTCTGCACGTCGACGAAGTTGCCGGTGCCGTTGTTCGTGGTGGGAGCGTTCTGGTTCACGTAGGCGTCGTCCTCGACCGTGCTCGCGGCGGGGGTCGCGCTGACCACGCACGTCCGCAGGACGGTCAGGTTCTTCGAGGCCACCGTGAGGCCGGCGGCGAACGCGACGCCCGCGATCGCCGTGAGCACCAGCAGGGGCGCCGCCACGACCGCGGCCGCACGACGACGACTACGGGCCGACGATCGCAACGTCCACCTCGTTCGCCTGGCGGAACGCGACGGCGGCCGCCAGGGTGACCGTCATCGATCCGCCGCCCGCGGGGACGACCGCCGTCCCCGACGAGTTCGTGGTGCCGTTGTTGACGGTCACCGACAGGGTCCCGGTCGCGCACGTCGCGGCGATCCCGCCGATCGTGACGCTCGAGACGTTCGCACCCGTGAGGTTCTGGACGATCGTGAAGCCGCCCGCGTCGCACGATGGGACCGCGACCTTCCCGGCGCCGAGGGTCCGCGATGTCGGCGCGAGGGACGCCGCGAACGCGACCGAGCTCAGCGCGCACGTGACGACCACGAGGGCCGCCACCGTCGCCGCCGCGCTCCGTCGCATCTCGTCGTTCCCCCCGCCAAGCGAGGAGGCGACCCCCTCGCGGGGGCCGCCTCCTTCAGATCTCCCGACCGGATCAGCCGGCGATCGTGATGTGGATCCCGGTGACGCTCGCGGCCGAGACCGGGACGGCGCTGAAGTCCGCCGGGAAGCTGGCTCCGACCGCCGGCGTCGTGCCGCTGATCTCACCCAGCGAGGCGTTCGACGCGCCCGGGCCGGTCAGCGTGACCTTGAACGGCTTCGAGTAACAGGTCGCGGCGAGGCCGCTCACCGTCACGACGCCCACCTTGTAGCCGGGGATCGTTGCGTCGTACGAGGTCGCGTAGCTCGCCGTGAGCGTGCCCGCCTGACAGGCGGCAACCGCACTGGTGCCGGCGCCGAGCGTGTTCGAGTTCACCCCCAAGCTCGCCGCGAACCCGTACAGGGTCGCGAAAACGATCCCAGCGATCAGTAGTGCCACCGCCATGCGCTTCACGTGCCGCTCCCTTCCTCCGATACCTGATGTCCTGGAGTGGGTATCGACCGGGAAGCTGCACGCCTGATACCGGAAAGCGAGGTTCACGGCTCCCCGGGATCGGGTAGCTAGGCGAGGACGAACGGGTCGCCGGCGGCGGTCCGGAGCTCACCGCTCCGAGCCTCCCACGGCACCCGGGCGAACACGATCGTGCCCGACCCGACGCTCGCGGCGCTGGTCACGGCCCCGACCTCGTCCTCGGCCAGCAGGACCGGGTCGCCCGGCGCCACGGGCGCATCGCTCCTGAGCCGGAGCAGGATGCGCCGCGGATGGCCCAGGTTGCGGACCTTCGCCACCGCCTCCTGGCCGAGGAAGCAGCCCTTCTCGTGGGACACGAGGTCGTCGAGGCCGGCCTCAGCCGGAAGGTCGCCCTCCGCGATGTCGGTCCCCACCCGGGGAGCGCCGTGTTCGATCCGCCACCGGTCGTCGGGGCCCGTCCCGTCGGGGCCGCCGGCCTCCTCGAGCCGGACGTCGGCGGACAGCACGTAGCGGGCGAGCAGGTCGCCGATGCGGCGTGGCTCGGCGGGGTCCTGGAGCAACAACAAGCGCTCACCCGTTCGAAGGACGGTGAACGACGCCAGCACCGCGCCGGTCGGCGACAGCAGCAGCGAGCGGCGGGCCTCCCCGGCCGCGATGCCCCGCAGGTCCGCGGTCACCAGCGCGTCGAGCCAGGTCAAGCCGTCGGCGCCGGTGACCTCCACCGTTCGCCATCGTTCGAGGTCCACGAACCCTGCATCGATCGTCGCGCTCATCAGCTTCCGAGCGTACCCGGGTACGCTCGATGCAACGCCCGAGACGAACGAACGAGGAGGTCGCACGGGATGGAGTACCGGACGCTCGGCAGCACCGGTGTGGAGGTCAGCTCCCTGTGCCTCGGGGCGATGATGTTCGGCGCGTGGGGCAACACCGACGTCGACGCGTGCGTGCGGATCGTGCACGAGGCGATCGACGCGGGGATCACCTTCGTGGATACGGCCGACGTCTACTCGGCCGGCGGGTCGGAGGAGATCGTCGGCCGTGCCCTGAAGGGCCGCCGCGACGAGGTCGTCCTGGCGTCCAAGGTCCACGGCCGGATGGGTCCGGGTCCGAACCAGCGCGGGAACTCGCGCCTGTGGATCACGCGAGCGATCGAGGATTCGCTGCGTCGTCTGGGGACCGACCACCTCGACCTGTATCAGATCCACCGGCCCGAGCCGAAGACCGACATCGAAGAGACCCTCGCCGTGCTGACCGACCTGCAGCGGCAAGGCAAGATCCGGTACTTCGGGTCCTCGACCTTCCCAGGCTGGCAGATCGTCGAGGCCCAGTGGGTCGCGGAACGCCGTGGGCTCTCCCGGTTCCGGACCGAGCAGCCGCCGTACTCGATCTTCACCCGGGGGATCGAGCTCGACGTCCTGCCCGTGACCGAGCGCTACGGGATGGGGGTGTTGGTCTGGAGCCCGCTCGCGCGCGGTTGGCTGACGGGACGCTACCGGCGCGAAGCGTTCGACCGCTCGCCCGAGGCGCGCGCCGCCCGGGTGGCCGGTCGCGGCATGGGCTGGCAGTTCGACGAGTCGCGACCGGAGGTCCAGCGGAAGCTCGACCTCGTGGAGGGGCTCGCGAAGATCGCGGCGGACGCCGGCGTCTCGATGACGCATCTCGCGATGGCCTTCTCGGTCGCCCACCCGGGTGTGACCTCGGCGATCATCGGACCGCGCACGCTCGAGCAGCTCCAGGACCTGGTGGCGAGCGCCGACGTCTCGCTCGACGCCGGCACCCTCGATGCGATCGACGCGCTCGTGGCGCCGGGCACGGTCGTCGACGAACAGGATCGAGGCCTCGACCCCTGGTGGCTCGAACCGGACGCGCGGCGGCGTCCGTGAGGTTCCTCCCCGCGATCGTCGGCGGCATCCTCACGGCGGTCGGCGCCGTCTGGATCGTCCAGGGCGCGGGGGTCCTGAAGGGGAGCTTCATGACCGGGCAGCAGCGGTGGCTCTGGATCGGCATCGTCTGCGCCGTCGTCGGCCTCGTGGTGTTCACCCGGGGGCTGCGCGCCGGGAGACGCTGAGCCGACCGCTGCGAGACTGACACCCCCATGCGCCGCTCCCTCGCCTTCGCGATCACGGCCGCCCTGCTCTCGGCGGCGGCGTGCTCGTGGGGGGGCGGGCACGGGACGGCGACCACGATGACGACCTCGGCGCCGCTGCCCGCGAACGTGACGGTCCGCCCGTGCGGACCGGCCTCGAGGGACCGCTGCGGCGTGATCGAGGTCCCCCTGCTGCGCGACGCCCCGAACGGCAGCACGATCGGGGTGCACTTCCGCGTCTTCGCGCATACCGATCCGTCGGCGCCCGTCCAGGAGCCGATCGTGGCGTTCGAGGGCGGACCCGGCTACGGCACGATCGCATCGGCCTCGGACTACCGGTTCATGCTCGGTCACCTGCTCGCCTCGCACGACCTGATCCTGATGGACCAACGAGGCACGGGGGCGTCGGACGCGATCGCCTGCCGCGACCTCCAACACCAGATCGGGGACGAGGTCGAGGCCGCGGCGGCCTGCGCGCACCACCTGGGCGACGCCGCGAACGCGTACGGGTCGGCCGCGGCCGCCGACGATCTGGCCGCGATCCTCAACGCGCTCGGGATCTGGCGCGTCGATGCGTACGGCGACTCCTACGGGAGCTACCTCGCCCAGGTCTTCGCGCTGCGGCACCCCGACCGGACCCGCGCGCTCGTGTTGGACGGCGCGTACGACGACTCGTTCGACCCGCTCGCGCGCGACGCCGCCGCCTCCCTGCGCCATGCCTGGGCCACGTTGTGCGCCCGTGCGGGCACGTGCCCGGGGATCCTCGGGCAGATCTCCGCCTTCGAGGAGCGGCTCGAGACGCGACCGCTGACCGGCACGAGCGAGGACGCCGACGGCAACCGCGTGCAGGTGCGGCTGACGCCGGCGTCGCTCGCGCAGCTCCTTTACGACGCCACCTACACGTTCGTGATCTACCGCGACTTCCCGGCCGCGCTCGAGGCGCTCGAGCATGGGGACGAGGCGCCGATGCTGCGCCTGGCCGCGGAGGATCTCGGCTCCACGAGCCCCGGGAACGACGTCAGCGCCTACTCCGAGGGCGCCGATATCGCGGTGTCCTGCCACGACTATCCCGTCGTGTGGGATCGCGCCGCGCCGTTCAGCGAGCGGGAGCAACAGCTCGATCAGGTGCTGGACGGGCTGTCCCCGGCCGCGTTCGCGCCGCTGTCGAACCGGGCGTGGCTCGACTCCGTCTACGAGCAGCAACTGGTCGAGGGTTGTCTGCACTGGCCCGCGCCGCGAGCCGGCGACGACACCATGGTGCCGACGCGGCTCCCGCATCCGCGCCTTCCGGTCTTGGTCCTCAACGGGGAGTTCGACATCACCACGCCGCCGTCGGATGCGCGGGCGGCCGCGAAGGCATGGCCGGACTCGACCTACGTCCAGGTCGCGAACGAGGTCCACGTCACCGCGATCGACGATTACGAGGGGTGCGCCTCATCGATCGTGCGCCGGTTCGTCCGCACGCTCGACGCGGGGAACACGTCGTGCGCGAAGCGCACCCCCCAGATCCACGTCGTGGCGGCGTTCCCGCGCTCGGCGGCCGAGGCGCCGCAGGCCCAGCGGGGCGAACGAGGCGATGCGTCGACCCCCCTCGACCGCCAGGTGGCGTGGGTCGCCGGCGAGACCGTCGGCGACGCGCTCACCCGTTGGTGGGGCCTGATGTACGGCACCGTCGGCCACGGACTCCGGGGCGGGACGTTCACCGTGAAGGGGGGGTACCTGACCTACGCGGAACCGCTCGTGCTGACCCTCCACGGGCTGCGCTTCACGGACGACGTGGCGGTCTCGGGCCACGTCGTGTGGCACCGGCGCGTCGCGAGGGTCGTCGCGAACCTGGCCGTGCAGGGTCCGTCCGGCTCGGGACACCTGGTGCTGAGCTTCGGCACGAACCGCTTCGCCGGGGACTCGACGATCCATGGGAACCTGGGCGGCCGCGAGATCTCCGTCCGGCTCCAACAGCTCTGGACCACGTGACCCCGAACCTCCCTTGCGACCGGGCGTGCCGGTCGGCTAGCGTCCAACGTCGTCCCGCCGACCGAGAAGGAGCGTGTTCCGTGCGTCGCCGAACGTCCCGCCGTTCGATCTGGGCTCTCGTGAGCGTCGTGGCGCTGGCCG
>DATIWE010000026.1:0-10922 GCA_035519495.1 Actinomycetota bacterium | reverse complement strand
CACGCCGATGAGCCAGTGCCCAACACGCTTCCGATCTGCGCGCATCACGTCACGCTCCCGACGGTGTCCGCCAATCAGGACGGCTCGGGGCCGTGGCCTCCCACGACCGGACGAAGGCGACGACCGCGTCGATCTGCTGCTCCGTCAGCGGACCGCCGTAGTCGTTCAACCAAGCGGGCATCGGCGTTCCCGGGATGCCTCCTCGCACGATGTCGCGGATCTGCTGATCGGTAACGCTCGCGAGGAACTCCTTCGAGTTGAGGGCCGGCGCGCTGATCCCCTCTCCCGATGGGCCGTGGCACGTCGCGCAGTTCAGGCTCCAGAGCTGCCCCCCGGCGGTCACCTGCGCCCTGTCCTCAAGGGCCGCCGCCTCCGCCCGTCTCGAACCTTCCGTCAACCGGTACGCGGGGAACGACAGGACCAGGATCAGGAGCAACCAGGCGCCCGCCTGCTGCCAGCGTCGGGTCGAGCGAGTGAGCTTCGCGTCGTCACGGATGGTCTCGGTCACGACCCGCCTCCCGCGTTGCACGACGGTCCGTTCGCGGTGGTCGGGCCGTCCAGAACCCCGTGCGGTGGCCCCTCCACGATCGTGGCCGTGTTCACCTGCACCCGGCCGTCGGCGCTGATCGAGATCCCGAACCGATCCATGCCTCGCGGCGCCGGCCCCGAGACGTACTCACCGATCAGGTTGTAGACGCTGCCGTGGCACGGGCACTCGAAGCGGCCGGAGCTCTGACAGAACGGCACCCGACAGCCGAGGTGCGGGCACTTCTGATACAGCGCCCGCAGGCCGCCCTTGTACTGCGTCACGTAGAACCGGCCGCTCAAGAAGTACTTGACCGTGCCCTCGGTCGTGTAGTCGGCGACCGAGCCGGCGTCGACGACCGACCCGAACCCCTGGGCGGGCCGGGGGTTGAGGATGTCGTAGCTCGTCCACACCCCCTCGGCGATGAGGGCCACGCCGAGGACCTTCCACGTCCCGTTCAAGAAGCGACGCCGATCGACACCGCGACCGGGCTCGTCGGCGGGTGGCTGGTTCGTAAGGATCGGATCGCTCATGGTTACGGCTCCGCGTAGAGGTGATGCCACGGCCACACCCACGACCACTCGGGGCCGCGGAAGAACGTGCCGATCACGGTGAGGACGAGCGCCGCCACGGCCATCACCGTGAACACGATGACGACGAACTTGCGGTCGCGTACCCGCCAGCCTTTACCTCGGTCGAGGTACGGGAGCGCGATCAGCCAGGTGAGCGCCGCGCCCGGGATCAAGATCCCGGCGACCATCGGCGGGAAGTGCGCGAGGAGCTCCTGGAGGCCCGCGAAGTACCACGGCGCCTTCGCGACCTCCGGCGTCTGGTTCGGGTTCGCGATGTCCTTCAGCGGAGCGTTGAACGCGATCGCGAGGAGGAACACGGCGACGATCGTGCCGGCCGCCACGGCGACATGGCGGACCAGCAGATGGGGCCAGGTGAACACGCCGTCGTCCGGCTCTTGCCGGTCGCGCTGCTGGGTCTCCTTCGGAACCACGCCCAGTAACCGGTAGCGCGGCTCGGGCTCATGCGTCGACATCGGCCACCTCCTCGAGCGTCTCGGGCGGACGGTCGGGCTCCTCCGTCCCTGGGCGACGGTCGCTGACCGCGAAGCCGTCCTTGCGGACCCTCCAGATGTGGATCGACACGATCACGGTGATCAGCGCGGGGATGAAGTAGATGTGCAGGACGTAGAAGCGCAGCAGCGCGTCGCTCCCGACCTCCGTCCCGCCGAGCATCAGGTTGCGGACGTGCCCACCGAACAGCGGCACGTAGCCGGCGATGTTGGTGCCGACCGTGATCGCCCAGTACGCGAGCTGGTCCCACGGCAGGAGATAGCCGGTGAACGACATCAGCAGCGTCAGGATCAGGAGCACCACGCCGATCACCCAGTTGAACTGACGTGGCGGGCGGTAGGCGCCGGCGTAGAAGACGCGGAGCAGGTGTGCGATGACGACCACGACCATCAGGTGCGCGGACCAGCGGTGGACGTTCCGGACGAACTGGCCGAACGCCACGCTCGTGGAGAGCTGATGCATGTCGAAGTAGGCGTCCGGCACCGACGGCCGGTAGAAGAACATCAGGTAGGTGCCGGAGACGAACAAGATCCCGTACAGGACGGCGGCGATGAACCCGAGGCGCAGCGTCGTGCGTCCCCGGATGATCTCGCGAGGAACCTTCACCGGGTAGAGGTGCAGGAAGAAGCTCTGGAACGACGTCATCGCCCGGCCGCGCGGGGTGTTCGGACGGGGGTGCCGGATCATCGAGCGGCCGACCTCGCTCTCCCGGAAGATCTCGCCCGGATGGAAGATCGAGCGGTACCACTCACTCGTGCGCACGCGCCCGCCCGTCGACATCGCCGTCAGCTCCCCACCGGCACGAGCGCGATCGGCGCGCTCGACGCCTCGGTCCAGCCCTCGAGCGAGAGGGCGTCGGTCGGACACCGGTCGACGCAGAGCGAGCATCGGATGCACCGCTCCTCCTGGAGGATCAGCACGCTCGACGGACGCTCAGCGCTCAGTCCCTCGATGTCGCCCGTCGGCACGATCCGGATGCAGTGTTCGGGACAGATGTCCACGCAGCCGCCGCACAGGATGCAGAGCGACGGTTCGAGCATGATGTTCAGGAAGCACTGGAGGCATCGGCCGGCCTCGAGCCGGGCCTCCGCCTCGGTGTAGCCGAGCTCGACCTCGGGCGATCCGATCCTGCGCCCGGTCTCCTCGGACGGCACGGGGAGCCTCGAGCGCTCGGTGTAGGCCTCCTGCTTCGGTCCCCGTCTCACCGAGACGATCGGCAGCATCGTTCGGCCGGCGAGCGACGGCCGAGGCGCTTCCTCGCCGGTGAGCTGCCGATGGATCGAGGCGGCGGCCCGCCGGCCGTCGGCGATCGCGTCGATCAGGTTCCGCGGTCCGAAGGCCAGGTCGCCGCCTGCGTAGACGCCGTCGCCGGTCGTCGCGAGGGTCTCGCGATCCACCACCACCGTGTTCCGAGGCGTCACCTCGACGCCGTCGACGGGCTCCAGCCAGGACAGATCCGCGGTCTGCCCGACGGCCAGGACCACCGAATCGCACGCGATCGTGTCCTCGGTTCCCTCAACGAGCGACGGGTTGAACCGCCCGTCCGCGTCGAAGACCGATGCCACCTCCAACGTCTCGAGCCCTTCGACATGCTCGGTACCGACGATCCGCTTCGGGCCCCGGCGGTGGAGGAGCTCGATCCCTTCGACCTCCGCCTCTTCGATCTCGAACTCGTTCGCCGGCATCTCGATCCGGTTCTCGAGCATCACGCAGCGCACGCGCCGCGCGCCGAGCCGCATCGCCGTGCGGGCCACGTCGAGCGTCGCGGTCGCGACCGCCCCGACCGCCTCCGCCTCGGCGACGTGCGCGGCGTCGAACGCGCCCGTCGCGCCAGCCGCGATCTCACGCAACGCGCTCCGCGCCGCGTCGAGCGCCACGTTGCCGCCACCCACCACCACCACGTCGTCGCCGAGCTCGACGTGGTAGCCGAGGTTCACGTTCAGGAGGAAGTCGATCGCCCGGAGCACGCCGTCGAGCTCGACCCCCGGGATCTGGAGCTCGCGGCTCCGCATCGCCCCGACCGCGACGAAGACGGCCTCGAACCCGTCTGCTTTCAGTGACGACAGCGAGAAATCCTCTCCCAGCCGGACACCGGTGCGGAGCTCGACGCCCATGTCGAGGATCGCGCGGATCTCCGTCTCGAGCAGATCGCGACGCAGGCGGTATGGCGGGATCCCGAGGACCATCATGCCGCCGGGTTCCCGCTGCGCCTCGAACACCACCGGCCGGTAGCCGTAGGTGGCCAGATCGTGCGCGCAGGCAAGGCCGGCGGGACCTGCTCCGATGATCGCGACCCGCTCGCTCCGAGCCGCCGCGGCGGGGGCGGCCGCCGCGTACACCTCTTGCCCGTATGGGCTCTCGACCCCGAAGCCCTCGCACACGAACCGCTTCAGCGCGCGGATCGCGATCGGCTGATCGATCGACCCGCGCCGGCAGGCGATCTCGCACGGGGCCGCGCAGACCCGCCCACAGATCGACGGGAACGGGTTCGGGAGTCGTGCGATCTCGTACGCCAGCCTGTCGTCGCCCGCGGCGATCGCCGCCACGTAGCGGCCGGCGTTCGTGAGGACGGGACAGGCTCGCGTGCACGGGACGTTCTCGTCGAACCACTCGCCGCCGACGCTGCGCGTCGTGAAGCGCGCCGTCACGACTCCTCCCTCGGCTGGAGACGGACGAACAGGGCCAGCGTCGCCACCAGCGCGACCGCCCACCAGAGCACCACGAGCGCATCGCGGACCGAGGGGGAGACGCGGATCGCGAGGAACGTCAGGAGCCGTTCAGGGACGAGAGCGAACACGACGACGCTGACCACCAGCATGATGGTCGCCCGGATGGCAGCTCCCACCCAGGAGCGACCGCCCCCACCCGGCCCCGCCGACCCGCTCATGAGGAGCACCCTCGCAGTGTCCGGACGCCCGTGGACATGCCGAAGGTCCCGGGGCGGAGGGGACATCTGGCGGACCGGAGAGGCGATTCAGGCTCGTTCGCGTGGAGCCGGGATGTCCTCGCCCGCGAAGACGCAGCCGTTCCAGTACGCCTCGAGCCGCCGCGTGCCCGAGCGCCATCCCTTCACGTCGAGATGCAGCTCCTCCGGCGGGTCGAGGCGACCCCAGTCGAAGTGGATGGTCACGCCGTCGGTGTCCTGTGCCTGGAACCGGTGCGGCCGCCGGGAGCTCCTCGTGAAGCTCGAACGCCGGCTGGAACGTGGCGCCTCGGTGTGCGCCTCCAGCCACACGAACGAGCCGACGAGGCCGCGCCGGGGGTCGAGCCACACCCACGCCTCACCGCCGCGTTCGGCGATGAAGGCGGCGGCTTTCGGGGAGGTGACGATCTTCATCGGCGGCTATCGAACCACGGGAGCGGGCGGGGCGCACCCGGCGCCCCGCCCCGAACCCGTCAGGTCGTCTGGATCATCGAGACGTCTTCGCCGGGGGGCACGACCGGCTCCCAGGGCTTCTTCTTCTGAACGATCCAGTAGTAGAGCGCTCCCGCGATGAGGATCACCACGAACACGGTCCAGATCACCGGGATCTTGTTGAGGAATGCGATCTTGAAATCGAGGAGCTGCTGACCCTGCACGTAGTAGTCGGACTGGACCGGCTTCGGGTTCGAGAAGATCCGCAGGTAGTTCGAGGCCGATGCCGACCCGGCTTCCCACGCGTTCGTGGATGAGGACGGGGTCAGGAAGTTGAGCATCATCGCGAGGCCCCAGAGGATCGCGATGACGTTGATCACCATGCCCCACCCGCGGAGCTTGAATGGCGACTCCGTCCTCGGCCAGCCCTTCGTCCGCGCCCGAAGCACCGCGAGGTTGCCGAGGAGGTAGCTGAGGTAGATCGATGCCGTCGCGCCGACGGCGATCACCGCGGCGCCGACGAACTGGATGAACGGCACCGCAGCGAGCGCGCCGACGATGATGCAGGTGGCGATCGGCGTGTGCAACCGCGGGCTGACCTTCGCCATCGACTTCGAGAACGGCAGCTGGTCGTCCCGCGCCATGCCGAACGCGAGACGGATCGTGGCCGTCAAGATCGCCATGCAGCACACGAAGATCGCCGCCGACACGACGAGCAGGTACAGCGTGCTCCCCGCGCCGGTCATGACCTCGGCGATGATCGTGGCCGGCGACGCGGCGAGCGACGCCGACTCCTTCGCGATGTCGGGCGCCGCGATCAGCACGCCCCAGAGGAAGATGGCGCCGATCACGAACGCCCCGAGGACGGCGGCCAGAACGGCCTTCGGCGCCTCGGCGCGCGGGTTCCGGGTCTCCTCGGCAAGCGTCGAGGCGGTGTCGAACCCGTAGATCACGTACAACGACATGAACATCCCGACGAGGAAGAACGGCAGCGTGGTCGCCGCGGGGAAGTTTGCGTAGTTGCCTGCGTACTGGGAGCTGAAGATCACCCCCACGCCGTTGTGGTTGTGCACGGCCGCGAGGAACACCGCGAACACCACCATGCCGAGGATCTCGAAGATCACCCCGGTGTTGTTGATGATCGCGACGAGCTTCACGCCGTAGATGTTGAGTACCGTGATCAACACCAGCGTGATGACCGCGACCACCTTCTGATCGGCGCTCCCGAGCGTGTCGTTCAGGTGCCAGCCGAACATGTAGTTCAGCGCCGGGATCAGCGCGATCGGCAATGTCGCGCACACGGAGGACACCGTGAGGATCCCGGCGAACAGGTAGAACCAGCCGGTGATCCAGGCATAGCCGCGTCCCGCCAGGTACTTCGTCCATTGGTAGACGGAGCCGGCCAGCGGGAAGTGGCTCGTGACCTCTGCGAAGTTCAGGGCGACGATGAACTGGAAGACAGCCACCACCGGCCATGTCCAGAACAGATGCGCGCCGAGCGCGGACATGCCGAGGAAGAAGAGCGTGAAGATGCCGGTAGACGGCGAGATGTAACTGAACGCAACCGCGAAGGAGCTGAACGTGCCGAGGCCCCGGTTCAACTCCTGCTTGTAGCCGAACTTCTCCAGATCGGCGGTGTCGCGCGCCACCTGTTCCTCGTGCGTCGACATGCAACCCCCTTCCCTGCCCGGTATCCGGGACATCGGGAGTCTGGCCTTGTATGCCTCGCAGTGCAAACCCGCAAACCCTCGATCCGAACGTTCGGGTGGCGTGTGGTCGGTCCACATCGGGCCACATCGGGCACGCGCGTCACGAGATGCGTCGTCTGGGCTCGTATGTCAGACTCGCCGACATCTCGGAGTGAGGGAGGGAACCATGCGACGCATCCTTGCGGTCCTCGGAGTCGCGGTGGTGCTCTTGGTCGGTGTCATCAGCGTGGTGGCGTGGGCGAGCAAGCCCACGACCCCGAAGCTGACGGCACCGGTTACGTTCACCGTGATCGAGCACGCGACCACCGACACAGTGATCGATACCGACAAGAGCGGAGACGATTCGACGGGGGATCTGCTGACATGGCACAACAAGATCTTCGGTCCGAGGAACAAGGTCGTCGTCGGCAAGGACCAAGGTGACTGCATCCGGATCGATCCCGCCGCAGGAACGTGGGAGTGCCGGTGGATAACGTGGGTTCCCGGCGGCGCGATCACGGTCGAGGGCCCGTTCTACGACACCCACAACAACGCACTTGCGATAACCGGAGGGACCGGCCGCTACCGGAACGCCGAGGGAACGATGTTCCTGAAGTCGAGGAAGGGCGGAGCCGAGTACGCGTTCATCTTCCGCGTGATCCCAGGGTAGCCGCCGGGCCGACCCTCGCGGAGCGTCCCCCGTGATGGAGACGCTCGACGCCGCGGGGGTGCGGTGCCACGTGATGATCGACGGGTGGCGGACCGTCTCCCCGCGCTTCGTCTTCCGCGGCTACACGGACGACCTCCAGGGTCCGTTCGTCCGGCCGTTCCTCGATATGGACGGGAGGCTCCAGGGCCGGCTCGCCGCGCTGTTGATCGAGAGCCGGGACGGCGTGGTCCTCGTCGACGCCGGGATGGGGAGGTTCGCGGGCGAGCTCGATGCCGGGCACGTGCATGAACGGCTCGCGGAGCTAGGCGTTCGGCCTTGGGACGTCCGGTGCGTCGTGATCACCCACGGCCACGCCGACCACGTGGGCGGGCTGATCGGCCCCCGGAACGAGCCGGCATTCCCGGATGCCCGCCACGTGATCTCCCGCGTCGAGGCCGAGTACTGGGCCTCCGCCGACGCGGCGGCCTTGCCGGACGGCGCGTCCCTGGCCGCCACGACCGCATTGACATCGCTCGTGGAGGCCGGGGCGCTGGACACCATCGAGGCGGAGGCGAAGGTCGCGGCCGACGTCCAGGTGATCGAGGCGCCCGGCCACACCCCCGGGCACCTGGCGGTGATCGTGAACGAGGCGCTGCTGTGGGCGGGAGATTCGCTCGTGTCGCAGCTGAACGTGCCGCACCCGGAGTGGACATCGGCCGCGGACATGGACGGACCCACCAACGAGGACACCCGTCGTGCGCTCCTGAGCCGTGTCGCCGACGAGGACCTCCTACTCGCGGGGTCGCACCTGCCGGTCACCGGGCGTGTCCGGCGGGCGGCGGGCGGCTTCGCGTTGGAGCAGGACTAGCTCAGAGGTCGCGGAGCAACGCCAACAGACCGTCGGGGCCTTCGACCATGACGTCGGCCGCCGCGGTGAGATCGTCGGGGGTCTCGGCGCCGATGACGGCCACCCTGGTCACCGGCACGCCGCGTCGCGCCAGGTCGCCGAGCGCGGCGAAGGCCTGCAGATCGGCCAGATCGTCACCGGCGTAGAGCGCGGCGGCGGGATCACGTCGGGCGATCACCCCGCGAACGACCGACCCCTTGCCGCCGCCGGCCGGCGCCAGCTCCAGGACGCGTTTGCCGTGGAGGAGCTCCAGCCCGTACCGCTCCGCGATCCGGACCAGGCTGGGGCCGACGCGTTCCACCGCGGCGACCGGATCGGGGGCCATGCGGAAGTGCACGGCGATGCTCGCCTCCTTGTCCTCGAGGTGGATGCCGGGCTCACCGTCGATCGCGGCGAGGACCGCGGCGTGCAGATCGGCCGGCAGCGGCGGCCGACCCTCGAGCCCGTAGAGCCCGATGACCTCGAGGCCTGGAACGGGCAGGAGCTCGCGGACGAACGACGCGGGACGGCCGGTCACGATCGTGACGGAGCCGACGCGGGCGACGAGCGTCGCGAGGACATCGACGGCCCCGTCAGCCGGCACAGCGTCCTGCGGCCGATCGACGATCGGCGCGAGCGAGCCGTCGTAGTCCAGCAGGATCGCGGCGTCGGCGAGCCGAGAGCGGATCTCCCGGAGGCTCATCGCCGCACGGCGCGCGGCACGATCCGGCTCCGGAGCCCCGAACGCCGGCCGCCACGCAGCCGGCGTTCGGCGGGGCCGACCTCGGTGCGGGAGAGGTTCCTCGCGGTGCCGATCAGCGACACGTGGGAGAACGCCTGCGGGAAGTTGCCGACCAGCCGGTGGCGGGTCAGGTCGTACTCCTCGGACAGGAGCCCGAGGTCGGTGCGCACGCTGAGCAGCCGTTCGAAGAGCTCCCGCGCTTGGTCCTCTTCGCCCTGCAGCTTGAGGTTGTCGGCCAGCCAGCACGTGCACGGCAGGAACGCGCCCTCGCCGCCGGGAAGGCCGTCGACGCGCGAGCCGGAGTCGTAGCGGCGCACGAACCCGTCGACCAGCAGCCGCTCGCGGATCGCGCGCACCGTGCGGATCATGCGCTCGTCGAGGGCGGGCAGGAACCCGACGAGCGGGATCATCAACATCGCCGCGTCCAGCTCCTTCGAGCCGTAGGACTGCACGAACGCGCCGATGTCGTCGTCGTACCCCTCGGCGCAGATCTCGTCGTGCATCTCGTCGCGGAGCGCGCGCCAGCGATCGACGGGTCCATCGAAGCCGAACAGCTCGACGTCGCGGATCGCACGGTCGACGCCGACCCACGCCATGACCTTCGAGTGCACGAAGTGACGGCGGCCGCCCCGGACCTCCCAGATGCCCTCGTCCGGCTCTCGCCAGTTGGACTCCAGGACGTCCATGATGCGGCGCTCCATCTCCCAGACCGGTTCCTCGTGGGGCAAGCCCTCGCGCGCCGCCTGGTGGAGCAGGTCGAGGACCTCGCCGTACACGTCCAGCTGGAACTGCCTCGACGCGTCGTTGCCCACGCGAACGGGGAGCGAGTCCTCGTAGCCGGGGAGCCAGTCGAGCTCGAGCTCGGGCAAACGGCGCTCGCCGCCGAGGCCGTACATGATCCGCAGGTCGCGTGGGTCGCCGGCCACCGCGCGCAGCAGCCACTCCCGCCATTCCTCCGCTTCGCGTTCGTAGCCGGCCAGCAGCATGCTGTAGAGCGTGAACGTCGCGTCCCGGAGCCAGCAGATCCGGTAGTCCCAGTTCCGCGCGCCGCCGATCTCCTCGGGGATCGAGGTGGTCGGCGCGGCGACGATCCCGCCGGTCGGACGGTAGGTCAGCGCCTTCAGCGTCAGGAGCGACCGCATCACGGCCTCGCGCCATTCGCCCTCATACGTGCAGGTCGCGCTCCACTCCCGCCAGAAGCGCGTCGCGGCCCGCAGCGCGTCCCACGGGTCGATCTTCGGCGGCGGCGGCTCGAACGACCGGTGCCAGACCAGCACGAACGCGAGCCGTTCGCCGGCTCGAACCAGGAAGTCGGACGTCACCGTGCCCGTGGCGACCTCGACCGGCACGTCCGTCCGCAGCTCGACCGCGTCGGGGCCGGCCACCGCGGAGACCGTCCGGCGCCCGGGCCGGAGCCACGGCACGGCCAGGCCGTAGTCGAAGCGGAGCCGAAGCTCCGTGCGCATCGGGACGACGCCGCGGATCCCCTCGACGAGCCGGACCACACGGGCCTGGCCGCGGCGAGGTGTCATGAACTCGGTGACCCGGACCAGGCCGTCGTCGACCGCGTGATCCGTTTCGAGGATCAGCGTGTCCTCCCGGTAGCGGCGGCGCGTGCGGGCCGGCGCGGCCGAGGGCGCCAGCAGCCACCGGCCGTGCGCGTCGTTGCCGAGGAGGGCCGCGAAGCACGCGCCCGAATCGAACCGCGGCAGGCACAGCCAGTCGATCGAGCCGTTCCTGCCGACGAGGCCCGCCGTGTGCGTGTCGCCGATGAGCGCGTAGTCCTCGAGCGGCAGGGCCATGGTGCACGACCCTACCCGACCGGGACCGTCGAGATGCCGAGGCGACTCAGCCGAGCGCGGCGAGGAATTCGTCGAGATCCGGCGCCACGTGGAACGTCGGCTCGACGTAGGGCTCGAGAGCCTCGACCGTCTTGTAGCCGTTGCCGGTGATGAAGGCCACCGTCTCCTCGCCCGGCTCGATGACGCCCTGCT
>DATIWE010000025.1:0-15142 GCA_035519495.1 Actinomycetota bacterium | reverse complement strand
GCACGCCGAGTTCCTGCACAACGAGGTGCCGGGCATCGCGATCCCGGATGTCGCGCGCGAACGCCTGCGGCGGGCTCGCGGCGACCCCGAGTCGGCATGGCGGGAGGGGTTCGCCATGGCGGTCGATCTGATCGCCTCCCTGCGGAGCGAGGGCGTGGCCGGGATCTACGTGATGCCGCAGTTCGGTCGGTACGACCGCGCCGCGGAGGTCGTGGAGGCCGCCAGGATCGCCTGAGGCGGTTCACCATCGCGCCGTCGCACGGGCTACGATGTGCCCGCGAGCGCGATCGTTCGAACCGAGATCCACCGGAAGCAGACCGTGTCCGAGACCGTCGAGAAGGCCCACGCCACGCTGCCGCCCGTCCTCGACGCGTTGTTCATCCGCATCCAGTCCGAGGAGCCGGTCGAGCGGCGCGACGCGGTCCTCGCGTTCGCCCGGGCGTTCCTGCGACGGATCCCCGACGAGGACCTCGAGGAGATCGGGAGCGACCATCTGTTCGCGATGACCCGGTCGGCGTTCGCGTTCACGGACAGCCGCGGCAATCACCCCTCGGCGGTGCGTGTGTTCGTGCCGACGCTCGAGGAGGACGGCTACACCTGTGCCGGCACGATCCTCGAGACGAACACGGACGACTCACCGTTCCTGGTCGACTCGGTGAGCGAGGAGCTCGCGGCCCGGGAGCTCCGCGTGCGCTTCTTGATCCACCCCGTCGTCGGCACGGCTCGCGACGAGGACGGGCACCTCGAGCGCGTGATGTCGGGCCGCGACGCGTCGCACCGCGAGTCGGTCATGCACGTCGAGATCGAGCGTCACCTCTCGGACGCGGAGCGGGCCGATCTGGAGGTGAAGGTCCGCGACATCCTGCACGACGTCCGGCTGGTCGTCCGCGACTTCGAACCCATGCAGGACCGCGTGACCCACATGATGGAGCTGGCGCGCTACGCGACCGTCCGCTACTCCCCGCAGGAGGTGGGCGAGACCGTCGACTTCCTCGATTGGCTGCTCCAGCTGAACTTCGTCCTCCTCGGGTACCGCGAGTACGACCTGCTGGACACGCCCGAAGGCCGTGCGATCCAGGCGACCCCGGCGTCGGGCCTGGGCATCCTGTCCGACATCGGGCGCAGCACGTTCGCCGCGCCGACGCCGCTGGCGTCGCTCCCCGAGCACGTGCGGAGCCGGATCGAGGACGGCGACCTCCTGGTGAACGCGAAGACGTCCGCGTACTCGACGGTGCACCGGCGCGCGCCGATGGACTACATCGGGGTTCGCAAGGTCTCGCCCGATGGCGCGATCGTCGGCGAGGCGCGGCTCCTCGGTCTGTTCACCAGCAAGGCGTACATGGAGCCCGCCGCGAAGACGCCGCTGCTGCATCACAAGCTCGAGCAGATCATCGCGGCGGAGGATCTGATCCCCGGTTCGCACGACTACAAGGAGGTCGTCGAGCTCTTCGAGTCGTTCCCCAAGGACGAGCTGTTCCAAGGGACGGCCGAGGAGCTGCGGCGCCTCGTTGTCGGCCTGCTGCAGCTTGAGGAGAAGGCCGGGATCCGCGTGCTGGTCCGCAAGGACCTGTTCGGGCGACAGGTCTCGATCGTCGTCGCGTTGCCCCGCGAGCGCTTCAGCGCGTCGCTCCGCAAGCGGCTGCAGGACATGTTCCGCGAACGCTTCCGCGGCACGGCCGTCGACTACCACCTGTCCCTCGGCGAGACGGAGTCGGCGAAGATCTTCTTCACGGTCCACGTCGAGCCGGGCGTGCAGATCCCGGAGATCCCCTACGAGGAGCTCGAGGCCGAGGTCGAACGCCTCGCAAGGACGTGGGACGACGATCTCCTCGACGCCCTCCAGGGGCGCTTCGGCGAGGGACGAGGCGAGGTGCTCGCGAAGACCTATGCGGTTCGATTCCCCGACTACTACAAGACCGCCGACACGGATTGGGCCCTCGTGGTCGAGGACGTCATCAACCTCGAGGAGCTGAGCGCGTCCTCGGACGGGTTCGTGGTCGGGATCGGGAACGAGGCGGCCGGTGAGCGACTGACGCGGGTCCGTCTCTACAAGACCGGTGGCAAGGTCGACCTCTCCGCCTTCATGCCGCTGCTCGAGTCGCTCGGCCTCCGCGTGGTCGAGGAGGTGCCGGTCCATCTCGAGGGCGAGGGTCGTGTGTATATCCACGACTTCGGGGTGCTCGACTCCCGCGGCGCCGTCCTGGATCTGGAGTCCGAGGCGCGGATGGTGCGCGAGGCGATCGGCGCGATGTGGCGGGGCGAGGCCGAGGTCGATTCGCTGAACCGGCTCGTGATCTTCTCCGGGCTCACCTGGCGGCAGGTCCAGGTCCTGCGTGCGTACCGGAAGTACCGGATGCGGGTGTCGACGCGGTTCACCGAGGAGTACCGCAACGACGCGATGGCGAACAACCCGCAGATCTCCGCGGCGCTCGTGCGCCTGTTCGACACGAAGTTCGATCCCGCCAACGAGCCCTCGGTCGGGGACGTCGCTCGGATCAAGGGCGAGATCCTCGAGGCCTTGCGCGACGTCGCGTCGCTGGATCAGGACCTGATCCTCCGGTCGTTGCTCGGCACGATCGAGGCGACCGTGCGCACGAACGTGTTCCTCGCAGGGAAGGACTACCTCTCGTTCAAGCTCCGTTCCGCGGACGTGCCCGAGATGCCGAAGCCGTTCCCGTTGTTCGAGATCTTCGTGTATTCGCCGGAGATGGAGGCGATCCACCTTCGCGGTGGCATGGTCGCGCGCGGCGGCATCCGCTGGTCCGACCGCAAGGAGGACTACCGGACCGAGGTGCTCGGACTCATGAAGGCCCAGAAGGTGAAGAACGCGGTCATCGTCCCGGATGGGTCCAAGGGCGGCTTCGTCCTCAAGCGCCTGCCGTTCACGAAGGAGGAGCTGAAGCAGGAGGTCGTCACGCAGTACGTGACGTTCATGGAAGGCCTGCTCGACATCACCGACAACCTCCGCGACGGCCAGATCGTGCATCCCGAGGGCGTCCGCGTGCTGGACGGGCCGGACGCCTATCTGGTGGTCGCCGCCGACAAGGGCACCGCGACGTTCTCCGACACCGCGAACGCGATCGCCGACCGGTACGGGTTCTGGCTGGGTGATGCGTTCGCGAGCGGCGGGTCCGCGGGCTACGACCACAAGGCGCTGGGCATCACGGCCCGAGGCGCGTGGGAGTCGGTGACGCGCCACTTCCGCGAGATCGGGGTCGACGTGCTGCGCGACGCCTTCACGGCGGTCGGGATCGGCGACATGTCCGGGGACGTGTTCGGGAACGGGATGCTCTACACGGACACCGTGCGGCTGCTGGCTGCGTTCGACCATCGCGACGTCTTCGTCGATCCCGATCCCGAGGCGGCGCTGTCGTTCGCCGAACGCAAGCGGCTCTTCGAGCTGCCCGGCTCCTCGTGGAACGACTACGACCGGGCCGTGCTCTCCGCCGGTGGCGCGATCTACCCGCGCTCGGCGAAGAGCGTGACGCCGACCGCGGAGGTGCGCGCCGCGCTCGCGATCCCCGACGGAGCGCCGGCCGACATGACCCCGAACGACCTGATCCGCTGGATCCTGAAGGCGAAGGTCGATCTGCTGTGGAACGGCGGCATCGGCACGTACGTGAAGGCCACGCCGGAGACGAGCGCCGAGGTCGGCGACCGCGCGAACGACGGCGTCCGCGTGAACGGCGCCGACCTTCGGGCGACCGTCGTCGGTGAGGGCGGCAACCTCGGCTTCACGCAGCGCGGACGGATCGAATACGCCCGGGCGGGTGGCCGCATCAACACGGATTTCATCGACAACTCGGCGGGCGTCGATACCAGCGACCACGAGGTCAATTGGAAGATCCTGCTGGGTCTCGCGATCGGTCGCGGCGAGTTGACGCTCGAGGGGCGCAACGCGCTCCTGCAGGAGTGCGCGCCGGACGTCGTCCAGCACGTCCTGTATGACAACTACCTGCAGGCGCAGATCCTCTCGCAGGAGGAAGCCGTCTCCGCGCTTCGGATCGAGGCCTACGAGGACCTGATGCAGCAGCTCGAGGCAGACGGCGAGCTCGAGCGGGACGTCGAGTTCCTGCCGAGCACCGATGAGATGGCGGAGCGGCGCGCCGGCGGGACCGGCTTGACGAGGCCGGAGCTCTCGGTGCTCCTCGCGTACGCGAAGCGCTCGGTCTACTCGGCGCTCCTCGTGAGCGATCTGCCCGACAGCGAGTACCTCGCGGCGGATCTGACGCGGTACTTCCCGCCGAAGATCGTCGAGCGGTTCGGACATCTCCTGTCCCAGCACCCGCTGCGCCGCGAGATCATCGCCACGATCGCCTCGAACGACATCGTGAACTCCCAGGGGGTCACGTTCGTCTCTCGGATGGTGACCGAGACCGGAGCGCACCCGGCCGACGTCGCGCGCGCGTACCGGATCGCGCGGGACGTGACCGGCGCCCAGGAGCGGTGGGCCGAGCTGGAGAAGCTCGACGGCACGATCGAACCGGCACTGCAGAACGAGCTGATGACCGGCGTCGACTGGCTGGTGGAGACGACGTCGCGCTGGTACCTCGTGCAGGGGACGTCCGAGCCGCTCGCCGAGACGATCGCGGCCGCGCGGAGCTCGTTCGCGGAGCTCTCGGCGGTCCTCGACCAGGTGGGGCCCGAGGCCTGGCGCGAAGAGCACGAGCTCGTGACCCAGCGCTTGATCGCCGAGGGGGTCCCGGAGGCCCTGGCTCGCCGCCACGCGTTCCAGGGCGAACTGGTGCACGCGCCCGACATCGTCGCGGTGTCCCACGCGACCGGACGGGCCCCGCTCGAGGTCGCCCGCGCGTTCTTCCTGCTCGGTGACCGGCTCGAGCTGGATTGGCTCGAGGGTCAGTTGGAGGGCTTGCGCGCCGGGACCCGGTGGCAGCGATGGGCGCAGCAGTCGATGGAGGACGACCTGCTCGCCGTCCGCCGTCTCCTGTGTGAGCGGGCGCTGACCGGCGCCGACGCCGCCCCCGTCGACGAGGCGGTCGAGACCTTCCTCTCCAGGCGGGAGGAACCGGTCGCTCGGCTCCAGCGGTTCATGCGGTCGCTCGCCCTCGAAGGCGTGACGGATCTGTCGCAACTCACGGTCGCGCTCCGACAGATCCGGGCGCTCGCGACCTGAGGTCGGGCTTCAGCCGTCCACCGGCTGCCACAGCAACGCGCCGTCCTTCGCGTTGCCCAGCCGGCCGAACGCCGCAGCGAAATGCGTCGGCGCGATCAGGGTTCCCGGATGGCCGAGCACCTCCGCGAGGACGGCGCGCCGCGCCGCCGCGGCCCGCACGCGATCGTGGTCGGGCCCGCTCGGCAGATCGGGCTGCGCCAGTTGCATCGGGTGGTTCCACGTGTCGGCCGACAGGAGGGCACGCTCCCCGTCGCTCACGACCCGCAGGATCTGATGGCCTGGCGTGTGGCCGGGCGCGTGGTGGAGCTCGAGGTGGTCGGTGAGGCGGCGGTCGCCGTCGAGCAGGTCGAGCACGCCCGCCCGCCGGAGTGGCTCGATGAGCCTCTCGCGGACCGCGGCCGAGTCCTCGTCATCCGCGTCCTCGAGCCAATCGGCGTCGGCCCGCTGCATCAGGTAGCGGGACCTCGGGAACGCCGGGGTACCGTCCGTCGCGAGGACGCCGCCCACATGGTCGTCGTGGACGTGGCTGATCGCCACCACATCGACGTGCTCCGGCGTTGCGTTCACCTCGGCGAGGGCCGCGAGGAGCGCGCCCGGCTCCGAGGACCATGCGGCCGCTGGCGCGGTCTCCGGGCCGATGCCGGTGTCGAGGAGCAGCACGCCCTCCGGGTGCAGGAGCAACCAGGCGCGCACGCGGAGGCGCCAGGAATCCTCGGGGCCCGTTTCGCCGGGGAACCGCTGCTGCGCCGCGAGCAACCGGTCGGGCGGTACGTCGGGGAAGGCCTCCCGCATCGGGCCGCCGTCGATGTCGGCGTCCAGCAGCGCGGTGATCCTCACGACGCCGACGTCGATCGTCAGGTGCGGCACGCGCGGACCCTATCATCGTGCGTCGCAACGCGGGTCCGCGCGTAGCATCAGCCCATGCGTCGGTTGATCGTGCTGGTCGCGGCGGTGCTGGTCGGCTGCTCGTCGACGTCTTCGACCGTGGTCGCCTCGGGACCGCCCGTGCGGCTCACGATCGCCGCTCCGAAGGGCGCGACGCTCGGGGGCTTCTCCACCAAGATCCTGTCGGCGCCCGCCGGCGGTCCCATCACGATCGTGTTCCACAACGCCGATCCCGGCGTGCTGCACAACGTCCAGATCTTCGCGGGGACGACGGCCTCCGGCCCGCCGGTGTTCGCGCCGGCGGGGAACGCCTTGATCACCGGACCGGCCACCACGACGTACAAGGTCGGTCCGCTGGCATCGGGGACCTACACGTTCGACTGCTTCGCGCATCCGGCGACCATGGTGGGTACCCTGACCGTCGGATGAGGGGGATTCGGATGAGGGGGAGGCTCCGCTCGATCGGGCGGGCCGCGGCCGTGTGTCTGCTCGCGATCCTGATGACGGGCTGCATCAAGCTGAACATGGATCTGCAGCTCCGGTCGGACGACACCGTCGACGGCTCGGTGATCTTCGCGGTGAACAAGCAGGTCCTGGAGCTCACCGGGAAGTCGTTCGACGATCTGACGGGTGGCCAGTCGGCCGTCCCGAGCGGCGTGCCGGTCCAGACCTCCGACTACGAGGACGACCAGTACTCGGGCAAGAAGTACACGTTCGAGGACGTTCCGATCTCGCGCTTCAGCGGCGACGGCTCCACCGACTCGCTCTCGATCGTGCACCAGGGGGACACGTTCGTGGTCAGCGGCGCGCTCGATCTGAGCGCGGCCGACACGTCCCAGATCCCGAACGCCGGACAGGCGTTGAGCACCGCGGACATCAGCCTGTCCATCACGTTCCCGGGTGCGGTGCGGTCGGCGAGCACGGGCGGCGTCATCTCGGGGAACACGGTGACCTGGAAGCCGAAGTTCGGTGAGAAGACCCAGATCACGGCGACCGGGAGCGCGATCGCGACCGGCGGCGGTGTCCTGCCGTGGATCCTGCTCGGCGCGGCCGTCCTGATCGTCCTGATCGTGGTCGTCGTGCTCCTCGCCCGACGGAAGGCGAAGGAGGCGACGCCCGGCGAGGGCGAGATGGCGATGGACGGTGCGCCGCCCTCGGGCGAAGCGGAGGCCGCCACCGTGCCGCCGCCGCCTCCGGCTCTCGCGGCGACGACGTCCGTGCCGGAGGCGACGACGGCCGACACGTCGGACGAACCCGAACCTCCCGCGACCTGAGCGGCGATCGGGCGGTGGGCGCACCGGGGCATGGCGATCCGGTGGTCGTCGTCGGCGCGGGGATCGTCGGATTGTCCTGCGCGTGGTTCCTGCGAGCCGCCGGCGCCGAGGTCACGGTCCTCGAGGCGGGCGATCGGGTGGGCGGCGGGGCCTCGCGCGGCAACGCCGGCGCGATCTGCCCGTCGCTGACCGAGCCGCTCGCGGCGCCCGGGATGATCCGGCGGGCACTCGCGGACATGCGCCGGCCCGACGCGGCCCTGCACGTCGATCCACGCTACGTGCCCAGGATGGCCTCGTTCCTGGCTCGGTTCACCGCCGCCGCGAGCCCGGAGGCGTACGCGCGTGGCTCGCGCGCGCTGGCCGGGCTCGCGAGCGGGGTCATCGGGGCGTACGAGGAGCTCGCCACCGAGGGGATCGGCACGCACGTCCGGCGCGACGGGTACGTGTTCGCGCACCGCGACGCGAGCGCGGCCGCGGAGGAGCATCGGATGATCGCGCGGATGGCCGAGTTCGGCGTGTGCGCGCGGCCGAGCGAGATCTTCGACGGGGACGGGCTGCGCGCGCTGGAGCCGCTGCTGTCCACCGCGATCCGCGCGGGGTTCGTGCTGCCGGAGGAGCGCTGGATCGACCCGTCGCGCCTCGTCGACGACCTCGACCGCGCGATCCGCGACGCCGGCGTGCGCGTCATCGAGGGTGCGGGCGTGGACGCGATGCACGATCTGGGCGACGAGATCGAACTCGAGAGCACCGGCGGTCGGTTCCATGGATCGAACGTGGTCCTGGCGGCGGGAGCGTGGACGCGCGCGTTGTGCGCCGGTCTCGGGCTCCGGGTGCCGCTGCTCCCGGGGAAGGGGTACAGCTTCGCGCTGCGCCCCGCACGGATGCCCTCGCACGCGGTGTTCTTCTCGGACGCGCACGTGGTGGCCTCGCCGATGGGCGCGCGGCTCCGGATCGCAGGCACCATGGAGTTCGACGGGACGATGGACCGGTTCAACCGGCGTCGCATCGACGCGATCGTGCGCGGGCTAGACGACGTCCTCACGGGGGTCGACGTCGCGGATCGCACCGAGGAGTGGGTCGGGCCTCGTCCGATGACGCCCGACGGGCTGCCGCTGATCGGCGCGGTGCCCGGACACCCGCGCGTGCTCGTCGCGAGCGGCCACAACATGTTCGGCGTGACCCTCGGGCCGGCGACCGGGCGGGCGATCGCGGGTTCGATCGTGCGCGGCGAGCCGGGGATCGACCTGGCGCCGTTCGCACCGGGGCGCTTCGGCTGACTACAGGACCGAGGTCTCGACCACCAGGTCGCCCTCGGCGAATCGCGACGGTCGCAGCGGCCGGAGGTCGAACGTGTCGCACCGGCCCTGCAGCACGAGCTCGGCGATCGCACGGCCGGCCGCGGGCGCGTGCATGACGCCGTGCCCGCCGAACCCGGCGCAGTGGAACAGCCCGGGGATCGCGGCATCCCGTCCCACGATCGCGTGGTGGTCGGGCGTCTCCGGGTAGAGGCCGGCCCAACACCGGGCCGGATCGATCGGGAGATCCAGGAGGAACGGGAAGCGGTTGGGGGCCCGCTCGGCGAGGTCCTCCAGGAACCGTGGATCGACGGACGTGTCCCAGCCCGGCCGATCGTCGGGGTTCGCGTAGGCCACGATCCACCCGCCCGCCGGCTCGCGGCGCGCGAGGACGCCCGAGTCGAGATCCACGGTCATCGGGGTCAGGCCCCGGTCGCCGGGGTCGTCGAGCACGTGCGCGAGGTTGCGCCGCACCGGTTCGACGGGCAGATCCGAGCCGAACAGCCGCGCGACGTCCCGCGCATGCGCGCCGGCGGCGTTCACGATCGCGTCGGCCCGGACCTCGCCGCGGCCGTGGACGAGGACGTGTCCGGCAGCCGCGGTCACCGGCGCGTCGGTGATGATCTCGGCGCCGGAGGACCGGGCTTCGTGCAGGAGCGCCGCGACGACCCCCGCGGGATCGAGGAACCCGTCCAGGGCGCAGAACGTGCCGGCCCGGATGCCGTCGGGACGGACGAACGGCGCGCGCGACGTCACCTCGTCGGGCGTGAGCCAGGTGGTCGGCGCGCCCATCGCGCGCTGGAGCTCGTACGCGGAGCGCAGCGCGCGTTCCCCCTCCTCGGTGCCGGTGATCAACAGGTAACCGGTCTGGTGCAGGCCGAGGCCGCCGTTCGAACGCTCGAGCGCGACCAGCTCCGGGATCGAGGCGAGCGAGAAGGAGATGTTCGCCGGCGTGGTGAACTGGGCGCGGAAGCCGCCGTTGGCCCGCGCCGAGGATCCGTGGCCGACCGACGGGAGCGCCTCGAGGAGCGTGACGCTCGCGCCGGACCGCGCCAGCTCGCGGGCGCAGGACAGCCCGATCACGCCGCCGCCGATCACGGCGACGTCGCTCACGCGCCCTCCACGAGCGACGCGAACCGTTCGGGCGACACGTTGCCGCCCGACAGGACGATCCCGACGCGGGCCCCGTGGAGCCCGAGGTCCTCGCCGTGGCGCAGGACGCCCGCGAGACCGCTCGCGCCGCTCGGCTCGGTGACGACCTTCGCGGCCTCGAACAGCATCCGCATGGCGGCGCGGACCGCGTCGTCCGGGACGGCGACGACCCGGTCGACGACCGGCCCGAAGACGGCGAGGGTCAGCTCGCCGATCGGCGCCTGCTGGCCGTCGCAGATCGTCGGCGCCGTCGGCACGTGGACGATCGAGCCCGCCTCGAGCGACCGGCGGGCGTCGTCGGCCACCTCGGGTTCGACCCCGATCACCCGGGTCGCCGGCGCGATCGCCGACACGGCGAGCGCCGAGCCGGCCAGCAGCCCGCCGCCGCCGACCGGCACGACGAGTGCGTCGAGCGGGCCGGCGTCCTCGAGCAGCTCGAGCGCCGCCGTCCCCTGCCCCGCGATCACGTCGGGATGTTCGTACGGCGGGATCAGGGCGAAGCCGCGCTCCTCGGCTATGCCCGCCGCGAGCGTCGTCCGCTCCTCGCGGTAGCGGTCGTACGGGACGACCTCGGCGCCGTACGCGCGCGTGGCGGCGAGTTTCTCCTCGGGCGCGTCCTGCGGCATGAGGATCGCGGCCGGCAGCCCGTTCTCGCGCGCGGCCAGCGCCACGGCTTGGGCGTGGTTACCGGACGAATGAGCGGCGACGCCGCGAACGGTGGCGCCGGTGCCGAGCAGCGCGCGGATCGCGTTCGTCGCGCCGCGGATCTTGAAGGCGCCGGCACGCTGGAGGTTCTCGCACTTCAGGACGACGTGGCAGCCGACGGCGGCGTCGAGGCGATCCGAGGACCACGCGGGCGTGCGCAGCACCGCGTCGTCGATCCTCGACGCGGCCTCCCGGACGTCCTCGAACGTCGGCGTGCGGCTCACGCGCCGCACGCTACCCGAACCGCGTCAGGCGGGATCGCCCGGCGCGATCGCGACCGAGACCGCGGCCGTGGCGATGGCGCCCTTGCGCGACAGGAGCCTCGTCGCCCGCGCACGGAAGGACCCGGCCTCGTTCGGCCGGTCCGCCGCGGTGAGGACCTCGGCGAGGTACAGCAGCGCGTTCGCGCGGAGATCGACCGAATCGGTCTGTTCCGCGATCGAAACCGCCTCGCGTCCCAGCCGGTCCGCATCCCCGTGGCGTTCGAGGCGGGCGAACGCCCGGGCGCGGCCGGTCCGCCACCCGACCTGCGTCGCCGTGTCGGCCGCCGGCGCGCGGGTGGCCGCGAGCTCGGTCAGGGCCAGCGCCCGGTCGGTCTCCGCCGGAGCGACGGAGCACAGCAGGTTGGCGCGTGACGCGGCGATCCCTGCGATCAACCGGCCCTCGCGGGCCAGCGCGGCCGCGTGCTCCGCGCGCTCGAACGCCTCGGCGGCCGAGGACGGATCCCCGCCCAGCCACGCGACGATCCCGGCCCGACGCAGCGCGACGGCGAGATCCTCCTGGGCGTCCAGCTCGTCGAGCGTCGCCACGGCGGTCGCCACGGTCGGCCGGGCCTCGTCCGAGCGTCCGGCCCTCGCCAGGAGGACCGCGAGCGCGCCGCGCAGGTCCTGTTCCGTCGTCCGCCCGACGTCGCCCGCACCCCGGAGGGCCTGGAGGGTCTCGCATCGTTCGATCGCCTCCCGCACCGAGAGGGGTCCCTCGAGCAGGGCGGCCGCCGCGCCGCGGAGCGCCGCATCACGCTCGCCCGGCCGCCCGGCCGCATCCGACCGCTCCGCCGCCTCGGTCAGGTCGTCCAGGACCGCGCCCGCGTGACCGCGCGCCCGATGGACGATGGCGCGGAGCGCCAGCGCCCGAGCGATGCCCCACTCGTCGCCGAGCTCCGCGCAGCGTTCGTACGCTTCGTCCGCGGTCGCGCGCGCCGCGTCGATCTCGTCGGCGTCGTCGGCGGCTCGCAGCGACGCGCGGAGCAGGCGAAGCCGCCAGCCGACCGCGCCGTCGCCGCTCCCACCCGTCGCGAGCGCCTCGGTGATCGCGGCCTCGGCGTCCTTCCGCAGTCCCGCGTCCGCCAGGTGCGCCGCGGCGGTGAACGACAGCTCCGCGCGCCGCGGGTCCTCGGTTCCGAGGAGACCGGCGGCGCGCCGTTCCAGCGCGGCCGCCCCGGCCGCATCGCCGGCCGCCGCCGCGTGCGCCGCGGCGCGCACGAGGTCCTCCGGCGACGCGAGTGGCTCCGGCTCCTCCGAGAGCACGGCGACGTCCTCGACGGGAGATGGGCCGGGAGCGATCACGTCGCGCGCTCCCTCGTCGGGCATGTCCTCGTCGGTCGATCGGACGTGGAGGTGCACGACGTCGTCTGCGCCGTCGGGTTCGGTCGTCGCGGTGACGAGCACGAAGACCGGCAGGTCGCGGACGGCGCGCGCGACGTCGGCGAGGAAGGTGGTGAAGCCGTACGCGACGGTGTCGACACCCTCGACGCAGAGCAGCACCGGCTGCGAGAACGCGGATCCGAGCAACCGCCGGAACGCCCAGCGTGTCTCATCGGCGGCCGGCTCGCCTCCCTCCAGGCCGAGCGCGTGCGTCAGCCGCTTCACGATGCGGTCGCGATCGGGCGCGCCGGCCAGGATCCGCTCGAGGGCGTCCAGCGGATCGCCGCCGCTCGCTTGCGTCTGTCCGAGTTCCGCCGCACCGACGATCGCTTCGACCAGCGCGGCGAGCGGCCACGGCCCCGCGACGGCGACCTCCCGGTCGACGATCACCGTCGGGCCGCGGTGCCGCGCCGCGAACGCCCGGAGGAGCCGGCTCCCGCCGGCCCCCGGCTCACCGACCACCGCCACGCAGGTGTCGCGCCGCCGGAGGTCGTCGAGGCGTTCGAGGAGATCCGCGTCGTCGGCGACGATGGCGGCAGGTGGGGGTGCGGCCTCCGGCGTCGCGATCGGCTCGGGAGCCGGCGCATCCACGCGCTCCGGCGGAGCCGGCGCTTCCACCCGCTCCGGCGCCGCGGGCGTCGCGAGCGTCGCGATCGGTTGGGGCGCCCCGACCGGGGCCAGGTCGCGAACGGCGCGGAGGAGCACCGGGCCGCCCGCGGGATCGAGCGGCTCGACCACGGCGGCCCCCTCGGTGAGCGCCGGCAGGGTCTCCCCGGCCACGACCTCGCCGTCGTGCGCCATCGATTGCAGCCGGACGCCGCGATCGATCAGGAACTGCCACGTCGCGTCCTGGTCCGAGCGCTCCGTGACCTCGGACGCATCGAGCCCGAGGCGCACCTCGGGAGCCTGCGCGCGCGCCCGCAACGCGGCACGGGCGGCGACCGTCGCGGCCTCCTCGGTCGGTGGGAACAGCGCCACGAGGGTGCCCGGAGCCTCGGGCACCCCTTCGAACACCGCGCCGAGCTCCTCGAAGAGCCCGCCGACGCGCCCCAGCACGTCGTACGCGGTCTTGCCGGTGATCGCCGCGGCGATGGCCGCGAAGACCGGATAGCCGGGCACGCGTTGCGGCGCCAGGCCGGTGCCGCAGAACGCGCAGAACGCGGCGTCGTGCTGGGCCGTTCGGCCGCACGCCGGACACGTGAGGGTCGCCTCGGTCAGCCGTTCGCCGGCGTAGGGGGTCCCGACGTCGCTACTCATCCGTGGCCGCGCCCTGATGCACCAGCTCGTCCGCGGCCGCTGCCGGGGGCTCGGCCTCGGGCTCGGTCGGATCGGTCGGCGCGACGCGCTCGAGCGCGCCGAGGGCGAGCGAGAAGTCGTGCGGGTTCGACGCGACGGCCCGGGCGTCGTCGTCGGTCACGAGCCCTTCGCGGGCGAGCTCCAGCAGCGACGCGTCGAACGTCTGCATCCCGTCGTAGCCGCTCTCCGCGATCACGTCGGTCAAACTCGCCGTCTGCTCGGGGTCGAGGATCCGTTCGTACACGCGGCCGGTGTTGAGCAGCACCTCGACGGCGGGGATCCGGCCGAGCCCGTCCGCGCGCTCCAGCAGCCGCTGCGAGATCACGCCGCGAAGCGCGCCGGCCAGCGAGACCCTCGCCTGCGGCTGCTGGGCCGGCGGGAAGAGCTCGACGATCCGGGAGACCGTCTCCGCGGCGTCGATGGTGTGCAGCGTCGACAGGACGAGGTGCCCCGTCTGCGCGGCCTGGATCGCGGCGAGGGCAGCATCGGCGTCGCGGATCTCACCCAGGAAGATGACGTCGGGATCCTGCCGGAGCGCCTGCCGCAGCGCGGCCGGATACGAATCGGTGTCCCGGCCGATCTCCCGCTGGCGGATCACCGACATGTTGTCGGTGTGCACGACCTCGATCGGGTCTTCGATCGTCACGATGTGCGCACGGCGGGTCCGATTGATGAAGCCGAGCATCGCGGCGATGGTCGTCGTCTTGCCCGCCCCGGTGGGACCCGTGACGAGCACCAGCCCGCGCCGCGCCTCGGCGAGCTGTTCGATCGCCGGCGGCAGTCGCAGCTCCTCGAACGTCAGGTCGTCGCGGCTGACCCATCGGATCGCCAGGCCGACGGTGTCCGCCTGGCGCAGCACGTTCACGCGGAACCGGGCGACGCCCTCGAGCGTGTAGGCGAAATCCGCCTCCTTCGTCCGCGCGAACTCCTCGGCCTTGTGCGGCGGCATGAGCGCCTCGGCCGCGGCGCGGGTATCGGTGGGGGACAGGACCGGGAACGGCGCGGGCAGGAGGTCGCCGTCCACCCGGATGAACGGCACGTTGCCGGCCTTCAGGTGGACGTCGCTCGCCCGCCGCTCGACCGCGTAGCGAAGCAGTTCTGCTGGGTCCATCGCGACGGCGCCTTCCCGGAAGTCCTTCGAGGAAGGCTTCGGGACCTGCGGCGACCGCCTTGAGTTCAGCCCTCGGGCGGCGCGCGGTCCTCGATCTCCCAGGCGTGATCGAGGGCGTGCCAGGCCGCCCGCCGCACGAAGTACCTCGGCGTCCAGAGCACCCCCGACCGGGGCGTACGGGCGGGTGGCTCCCCGCGGGCGCGTGTGCCGATCGTCTCGACGATGACCTCGCGCGGGTCGGCGCCCCCCACGGCGCGGCCGCCGAGCTTCGAGAGGTAGGCGCCCTCGGCGTCGGCGACGTGGGTGACGATCGCCTCCACCTGGCGGCCGCCCCCGCGGGGGCCGGTCCGGAGCGCGGCGCCGGCGGCGGCGGCCGCGGCCCGGTCGAGCGCCGCCCAGGCCGCCCGGAGGAGGCGCACCTGCCGCTCCGTCTCGGCGTCGTCGAGCGGGCGTTCGTCGGCGGCGGGTGCGATGCCGGGCGCGCCGAAGTCGGTGGTGCCGTTGCCCTTCACGCGCTCCGCGACCGTGACGCCCGACACCCGTGTGGGCGGGACGAACCCCATCCGTGAGCGCGTGAGGGCTCGTTCGTACCGAGCGGCGTACGACACCAGCGCTTCGACCGCGGCGTCCGCGTCGCGGCCGCTCCG
>DATIWE010000024.1:0-40342 GCA_035519495.1 Actinomycetota bacterium | reverse complement strand
CGGCGACGCGGCCGCGCTGACCGTGGTGCCCGGGGTCGGGAAGAAGGTGGCCCAGCGCGTGGTGCTCGATCTCCGCGACGCGTTGGGCGGCGAGGCGGAGCTCACCGCGGAAGGGCCGCTGGCCGACGTGCGCGACGCGCTCGTGGCGCTCGGGCTGACGCCGGTCGAGGCATCCGAGGCGATGCGCGAGCTCGACGCCGACGGGAAGCCGGCCGACGAGCTGCTCCGAGAGGCGCTGCAGCGAGTGGGCCGATGAGCGACGAGCTCGAGCGGTTGACCGAGGGCGAGGCGATCTCCCCGGAGGATCGCGAGCTGGACGTCGCCCTGCGGCCGCGTTCGCTGGAGGAGTTCGTCGGGCAGGACCGGGTGAAGGAACAGCTCGCGGTCCTGCTGGAGGGGGCGCGCAACCGCGGCGAGCCGGTGGATCATCTGCTGTTCAGCGGGCCGCCGGGCCTCGGCAAGACGACGCTCGCGCAGATCGTCGCGCACGAGATGCGGGCGGGGTTCCAGCCGACGTCGGGGCCGGCGCTCGAGCGCCCGAGCGATCTGGCCGCGATCCTCACGAACCTCGGCGAGGGCGACGTGCTGTTCGTCGACGAGATCCACCGGATGCCGAAGTCGGTCGAGGAGGTGCTGTATCCGGCGCTCGAGGACTTCACGCTCGACATCGTGCTCGGCAAGGGCGCGACCGCGCGGTCGATCCGGCTCGATCTTCCCCGATTCACGTTCGTCGGCGCCACCACCAGGCCCGGGCGGATCACGCGGCCGCTCCGCGAGCGCTTCGGGTTCTCCCCGCGCCTGGACTACTACGTCGTCGAGGACCTGACCTCGATCGTGCGCCGCTCGGCCGGGATCCTCGGCGTGGAGACCGACGGCGACGGCGCCCACGAGATCGCGCGCCGCTCGCGCGGCACGCCGCGCATCGCGAACCGCCTGCTGCGCCGGGTGCGCGACGTGGCGGAGGTGCGGCACGACGGTCGTGTGACCGGCGACGTCGCGCGCGCCGGGCTCGAGGTCTTCGAGGTCGACGAGGAGGGTCTGGACCGGCTGGACCACGCGGTGCTGCACGTGATCATCGAGAAGTTCGCCGGCGGACCGGTGGGCCTGTCGACGCTCAGCGCCGCGGTGGGGGAGGAGCCGGACACGATCGAGGACGTCGTTGAGCCGTACCTGCTGCAGCTGGGGTTCCTCCAGCGGACGCCGCGCGGCCGCGTTGCCACGGAACGCGCCTATCGGCATCTCGGCGCGACGGTGCCAGGCCGGCTACCCCTGTAGACGGCGCCTTGGGCCTGCAGCGCGTTGCCGCAGGTAGACTCGGGTGCCGTTCCCGATCCCGACCGACAAGGAAGGACGCACGCCCGTGATCACGCATCTGCTCGCCGCCTCGTCCGGCTCGGGCGGCAGCCTCATCACCCTCTTGGTGTTCATGCTGCCCCTCGGCCTGCTGTTCGTATTCATGCGGAACCAGCAGAAGCGCGTGAAGCAGCAGCAATCGAACCAGCAGGCGGCCCAGGTCGGCGAGGACATCCTCACGACGTCGGGCATCTTCGGCACGATCGTCGATGAGGACGAGGAGGAGGGCATCGTCACCGTCGAGATCGCCCCCGGCACCCACATCAGGATGGTGCGCGCCGGCATCGCCCGGCGGATCACCGAGGACGCCTACGACGACGACGCCGACGACAACGGGTACGCCGACGACAACGGGTACGCCGACGACGACGAGGACGACAACAACGACGCGTCCGACGACGAGCCCGACGAGAACGCCCAGGGCCCCATCCGGTCGTGAGCGAAGGAGGCGCGATCGGCACGCCCGAGGGCGCGCCCGTCCCCGAGGTACCGATCGTCGAGCCCCCCGCGGCCGAAGCCGCAAGCATCGCGCTCCTCGACGTCCAGGAGGATCCCGAGCTCTCGCTCTACATCGCCTCGGCGGATCGGGTGATGGATGCGATGGGGTACACCGAGCACGGCTTCCGGCACGCCAACCTCGTCGCGAAGATCGCCTACCAGGTGCTGCACCGGCTCGGGTACTCCGAGCGCGAGGCCGAGCTGGCGTGCGTCGCCGGCTACCTGCACGACGTCGGGAACGCGCTGGCCCGCGACGCGCACGGTCAGACCGGTGCCGTGATGGTCTACCAGGCCTTGAAGGACCGGGCGAGCGGCCCGGACCTGATGCCGATCGTCGCCGCGATCGCGAACCATGAGGAGGCGGAGGGCACCGCCGTCTCGCCGATCTCGGCGGCCGTGATCCTGGCCGACAAATCCGACGTGCACCGCAGCCGCGTACGCAAAGCGGTGACCCTCGATCGCGACATCCACGACCGCGTGAACTACGCCGTTGAGCAGAGTTTCCTCCGGGTAGACTCCGACGCTCGAACGGTCAGCCTCGAGCTGACGATCGACACGACCATCAGCAAGGTCATGGAGTACTTCGAGATCTTCCTGGGCAGGATGCAGCTGTGCCGCTTCGCGGCCGAAGCCGTGGACGCGCGCTTCCGCCTGGTGATCAACGGGCAGGAGCTGGCATGAAGAAGACGCGGGGCCTGTGGATCTCGGTGATCCTGGTCGCCGTCCTCGTGGTCGTCTCCGTCGTCGGGTTCGCGGTCGGCAGCCTGAAGCCGGTCCTCGGTCTCGACCTGGAGGGCGGCGTCTCGGTGATCCTGTCCGCGCCGGAGGGCACGCCGCGCGACGTGATGAACCAGGCGCTGGAGAACATCCGCAACCGCGTCGATGCGTTCGGCGTGGGCGAGCCCGACATCGTGCTGGCCGGCAACACCATCGAGATCCAGATCCCGGGTCTGTCCAACAGCACCGTGCAGCAGCGGAGCTCCGACGTCTACTGCATCACGGATCCGTCGGGGACCAGCTATGGCTGTTCGGCCGATCAGGCGCCGCCGAAGGAGGCGCTCGGCGGGTTCCAGGTGACCTCGGAGCCCACGAAGGTCTGCCTCGTTACCACGGATGCCGATCCACTGAAGTGCTACCCCTCGGAGGCCGAGGCCGCGGCCGCGAAGAACGGGATCACCGTGCAGCCCAAGCAGAGCGCCACGCCGACCCCGTCGGTTTCGGCCTCGGCCGTTCCGAGCGCCTCACCGACGGCGGGTCCGCCGCCGCAGGCGTCGTCGTACTGCCTCACCGACTTCGCCGAGAACGAGCTGCACTGCTATCCGACGCAGGCACAGGCGGAAGCCGCCCGCAAGGCGATCACCACCACGACCACCCAGACCACCTGGTGCATCGAGCCGGCGACGCCGCCGAGCGCGACCGCGAGCGCCACGCCGACGCCGAGCGCCTCGGCCTCGTTGTCACCGTCGGCGTCGGCCTCGCCCACGCCCGACGCGGCCGCGGCGTTCGATCGGCTGGACCGCGGTGCCGCGCAGCCCCTGCCGTGTGACTTCGCGACGAGGCAGACCGCTCAGACCGCGCTGGCCGGGTTCGCGGTGAACCACGTGACGACCCAGTACTGCGTGGTGAGCTCGCAGAACGAGGAGCTCGGCTGCTTCACCACGCAGGCCGCCGCCGCCGAGAAGCAGCGCGAGACGGGCCAGCAGCACCTGCTGGACATCATCGGGAAGACCGCGCGTCTGGAGGAGCGCGCGACGATCCAGATCGTCACGCCGGCCGATCCGCAGTACGACTCGATCCAACTGACGTGTCAGACGGCGGCCGAGCAGGCCACGAGGTCGTGCCTCGCCGGCGCGCAGGACAAGAACCCCGTCTGGTACCCGGACCAACAGAAGGACAAGGTCAACCTTGGGCCGGTCATCATCACCGGCAGCGACATCACGAAGGCCTCCGCGCAGCTGAGCAGCGACCCGAACACCGGCGTCACGCAGTGGGTCGTCGCGTTCCAGCTGAACGGCACGGGCTCCGCGAAGTTCGAGCAGGCGACGCGGGCCGCGTTGAACGCGCCGCCGCCGCAGAACCAGATCGCGATCGCCGTGGACCGCACGATCATCTCGAACCCGGTGGTGAACGGCGTGATCACCGGCAACGGCGAGATCAGCGGCAACTTCACCGAGCAGGAGGCGAAGGACCTCGCCACCGTGCTGAACGCCGGCGCCCTGCCGGTGGAGCTGACGCGGCAGTCGGTGCAGACCGTGAGCCCGACCCTCGGCGCGCAGTCGCTGCGCCAGGGCATCATCGCCGGCATCGCGGGCCTGATCCTGCTCTTCCTCTACCTGCTCCTGTACTACCGCCTGCTCGGCATCGTGGCGTGGGTCGGCATGACGATCTGGGCGATCCTTGCGCTGGCGTTGGTCTCGTTCGCCGGCAAGAGCTTCGGGTACGCGCTGTCGCTGGCCGGCGTCGCGGGCCTCGTGATCTCCCTCGGTGTGACCGCCGACTCCTACATCGTGTTCTTCGAACGATTGAAGGACGAGGTGCGCTCCGGCCGTTCGCCGAGGACGGCGGTGCAGCCCGCGTTCAAGCGGGCGTTCCGCACGATCGTGGCGGCCGACACCGTCACCGGCATCGCGGCCGCGGTCCTGTACCTGACGGCCGTCAGCTCCGTCCGTGGGTTCGCGCTGACGCTGGGCGTGGCCACGCTGCTCGACCTGTTCGTCGTCTACTTCTTCAAGCGACCGACGGTGTACCTGATCTCGCGGAACCCGAGGCTGGTTGAGATGCCCGGCTTCGGGCTGGGCTCGGCGGCCGCCGCCGACCACGAGGCGCTCGACACTTCGGGGGAGCCGGCGTCGTGAACACCCGCGAGTTCTTCGACGTCTACCGCGGGTACCGCATCCCGCACTTCAAGCTGATCGAGCACCGGAACTGGTGGTTCGCGTTCTCGTCGGTGCTGATCGTGCTCTCGCTGCTGGGGATCTTCGTCCGGGGCTTCAACTTCTCGATCGACTTCGAAGGCGGGGCGCGGATCAGCTACCCGCTGCGCACCACGGCCACGGTGCAGGACGTCGAGGCGACGATGGCGCGGTTCGGCTACACGGACGCGGAGGTGCAGATCGTCGGCGGCGACACCGTCCAGATCCGATCGGCGTCGCTGTCCGGCGCGAGCGCATCGGCGTCGGCCAGCATCTCTCCCGGCCCGGCGGCGAGCGCCTCCCCGGGCGCGTCGGCGAGCCCGGGCGCGACGGAGGGCTCGGGCACCTCGGACGCGACGACCGGGCTGGTGACCGCGCTGGCGAAGCAGGCCGGCGTGGCCTACACCGACGTGAACATCGAGAACATCGGGCCGACCTGGGGGCAGGAGATCTCGAAGAAGGCGATCCGGGGCCTGATCGTCGTCCTCGTGGCGATCACGCTGTACATCGCGTTCCGGTTCGAGTGGACGATGGCCGCCGGCGCGATGATCGCCCTCGTCCACGACGTCACGATCACCGCCGGTGTGTACGCCCTCACCGGCAGGGAGGTCACGCCCGAGACGGTGATCGCGATCCTCACGATCCTCGGGTTCTCCCTCTACGACACCGTGGTGATCTACGACAAGATCAAAGAGAACACCGAATCGCCCGCGCTGCTCGCGCGCTTGGGCTACACGAAGGTCGTCGACCTCTCGCTGAACCAGACCGTGATGCGTTCGGTGAACACGTCCCTGGTGGTGCTGCTGCCGATCCTCTCGCTCCTGCTCTTCGGCGGCGAGACGCTGAAGAACTTCGCGTTCGCGATGTTCGTCGGGGTCGCGATCGGCGCCTACTCGTCGATCTTCATCGCCGCGCCGATGCTCACGGTGATGAAGGAGCGGCAGCAGGAGCGCCGGCCGACGCAGCGGGCGCGTGGAGGGGTCCAGCGGCCGAGGGCGGCGGCGGTGCCGGCCGCGGGCGCGGAGATGGCGGCGACGTCGGACGCCGCGGCGAAGAGCGCCACGGCGAAGCAGGGACCCGGTTCCCGCTCGCGCCCGGCGAAGAAGCGACGCCCGCCGGCGAAACGCAAACGGAGGTAAGCGTGCAGCTCGAGCAGATCAAGGACCTCATCAGGGACGTGCCCGACTTCCCCGAGCCGGGGATCGTCTTCAAGGACATCACGCCGGTCCTCGCCGACCCGATCGCGTTCTCCACCATCGTCGACCTGATCGTCGTGCACTTCGGCCGCGGCAACGTCGACAAGGTCGTCGGCATCGAGGCGCGGGGGTTCATCGTGGGCGCGCCGGTCGCGTACCACTTCGGCGCTGGGCTCGTGCCCGTCCGCAAGGCCGGGAAGCTCCCCGCCGAGACCCTCGACGAGGAGTACGCGCTCGAGTACGGCACGGCCTCCCTCGAGATCCACAAGGACGCGGTGAAGCCCGGCGAGCGGGCGCTGATCGTGGACGACGTGCTCGCGACCGGGGGGACGGCGCACGCGGCGACCTCGCTGGTCGAACGGATCGGCGGCGCCGTGTGCGGCATCGCCTGCCTGATCGAGCTCGACTTCCTGAACGGCCGCTCGAAGCTGGAGGGACACGACGTCTTCACGCTGATCCACTTCTGAGCCGCCGTTCGTGACGGCCGGCGCGAGGGCCGGACGTACACTGGCTCTACCGATGGATCGCAAGGAAGAGCTGCAGGTCGAGCCGCCCCCGCCGCCCCGACGCGGCGGCCGGCTCCCGCTGCCGCGCCGGCGCCGGCCGGATCCGCAGGGCCTGGCCCTCGCGCCGCTCCTCAAGAAGGTCCGGAGCTACAACCCGAAGGGCGACATGCGCCTGCTGGAGCGGGCCTATCGGTTCTCCGAAGAGGCCCACGAAGGCCAATCACGCCTGTCGGGAGCCCCGTTCATCGAGCATCCGCTCGCGGTCGCCGAGATCCTCGCCGACCTGCGGCTCGACACCACGACCCTGACGGCCGCCCTCCTGCACGACACGGTCGAGGACACCGACGTCACGCTCGAGGTGATCGCCGAGCGGTTCGGCGACGACGTGACGCGGATCGTCGACGGCCTCACGAAGCTCGATCGGCTCCAGTTCCGCACGCGCGAGCTGGCGCAAGCCGAGAACGTCCGCAAGATGATCGTGGCGATGGCCGGCGACATCCGGGTGCTCTTGATCAAGCTGGCCGACCGGCTCCACAACATGCGGACGGTCTCAGCGCTCGCGCCGGCGAAGCAGACGCGCATGGCCACCGAGACGCTGGAGATCTACGCGCCGCTGGCGAACCGGCTCGGCGTCCAGGAGGTGAAGTGGGAGCTCGAGGACCTGTCGTTCAAGACGCTCCATCCGGGGCCCTACAAGGAGATCGCGCAGCTCGTCGAGACCCGCCGCGGCGAGCGCCAGAAGCTGATCGAGGAGCTCACGTCGTCGCTGCGCCAGAAGCTGAAGGAGCTCGGCGTGAAGGCCGAGGTCGAAGGCCGTCCGAAGCACCTGTATTCGATCTACGAGAAGATGGTGATCGGCGGCAAGGAGTTCGACGAGATCCACGACCTCGTCGGCATCCGCATCCTGGTCGAGTCGACGCGGGACTGTTACGCGGCGCTCGGCGCCGTGCACGCGCTGTGGAAGCCGGTGCCCGGCCGCTTCAAGGACTACGTGGCGATGCCCAAGTCGAACATGTACCAATCGCTGCATACCACCGCGGTCGGGCCGCAGGGCAAGCCGCTCGAGATCCAGATCCGCACGCGTGACATGCATCGCACGGCCCAGTTCGGCATCGCGGCCCACTGGCGCTACAAGGAAGGCAAGCAGTCGAAGGACGCCGCCGACCTCGCGTGGCTGGGCCAGATGATGGATTGGCTCAAGGACATGGCCGATCCGCGGGAGTTCATGGAGGGTCTGCGGATCGACCTGTCGGGCGGCCGCGTATTCGTGTTCACGCCGAAGGGCGACGTCACGAACCTGCCGCAGGGCGCGACTCCCGTCGACTTCGCCTACACGGTCCATACGGAGGTCGGCCACCGCACGATCGGCGCGAAGGTGAACGGCAAGCTCGTCCCGCTCGACTACGAGCTCCGTACCGGCGACTCGGTCGAGGTGCTGACCTCGAAGGCGCAGGGCGAGGGCCCCAGCCAGGACTGGCTGCAGTTCGTTGCCACCCCGCGCGCGCGGAACAAGATCCGGCAGTGGTTCGCCCGGGGACGACGCGAGGATGCGCTCGATCAGGGCAAGGACCTGCTGCAGCGGCAGATGCGCAAGCAGAACCTGCCGATCAAGCGCCTGGCGACCGAGGAGGCTCTGGAGCAGGTCGCGCAGGACCTGAAGATCCCCGATCTGGACGCGCTCTACGTCGCGGTGGGGGAGGGGCACGTGTCGCCCCAGTCCGTGGTCGCCCGCCTCTCGCGGAACGTCTCGGGGACGGAGGGCGGGGACGTGACCGACGTGCCGCTCGCGCGGCCGGTCCGGATCCAGCAGACCGACGTCTCGAAGGGCGTCATGGTCAAGGGGTCACCCGACGTCTGGGTCCGACTCGGACGCTGCTGCACGCCGGTGCCGGGCGACGCGATCGTCGGGTTCGTGACCCGGGGTCTCGGCGTGTCGGTACACCGCGCCGACTGCCCGAACGTGAAGACCCTCCGGCGCGAGCCCGAGCGGATGATCGAGGTCTCGTGGTCCGAGGGCAAGCCGACGTCGTTCGTGGTGGCGATGCAGGTGGAGGCGCTCGACCGGACCCGGCTGCTTTCGGACATCGCGACGGCGCTGTCGGATCAGCACGTGAACATCCTGGCGGCGAACTCCACGACCGGGCGGGACCGCTTGACGCGGCTCCGCTTCACGTTCGAGCTGGCCGACATCACCCACCTGTCGTCGATCCTCGCGGCGGTCAAGCGCGTCGAGAGCGTGTTCGACGCGTACCGCGTCGTGCCGAGCTAGGTGCGGGTCCTCCTGCAGCGCGTTTCGCGCGCGCGGGTGAGCGTGCGGGAGCAGGTCGTCGCCGAGATCGGGCGGGGCTACCTCCTTCTGGTCGGGGTCGGCCGCGGGGATCCGGACACGCACGTCGCGAAGCTCGCGGACAAGGTCGCCGGCCTCCGCGTCTTCCCCGACGACGAGGGGAGGGTGAACCGTTCGCTCGCGGACATCGGCGGCGAGGCGCTCGTGGTGTCGCAGTTCACGCTGTACGGCGACGTCCGGAAGGGCCGCCGCCCGTCGTGGATCGGCGCCGAGGATCCCGGGCGCGCCGACGCGATGGTCGAGGCGTTCGCGGTCGCGATCGAGGGGCACGGGTTCCGGGTCGGCCGGGGCCGCTTCGGCGCCCTTATGCAGGTGGAGCTCGTGAACGATGGACCGCTGACGATGTGGTTGGACGCCGAGGCCTTCTGAGGATGGAGCGACGGAGGGTTTCGTCGGGTTCGCCGTTCGAGCCGACGATCGGCTTCAGCCGGGCGCTCCGGATCGGCGAGCGGGTCCTCGTCTCCGGCACCGCGCCGATCAGCGAGGACGGGTCGGTGGACCCCGACGCCGGCGCGCAGATGCGGCGCTGCCTGCAGATCGCCCTCGCGGCGCTCGCCGAGGCCGGCGGCGGCCCGGGAGACGTCGTGCGGACCCGGACCTACCTGGTGGATCGCTCGGACGCCGAGGCCGTCGGCGCCGTCCACGGCGAGGTCTTCGGCGCGATCCGACCGGCCTCGACGATGATCGTGGTCGCGGGACTGCTGGACGAGCGATGGAAGGTCGAGATCGAGCTGGAGGCCGAGCTGGGCTGAGCGGCCGGCCAGGGAAAGCGGCAGGAAGGCGTCCGGTAGCATGGCGCTCCCATGTACCTCGACGTCTTCGACACGAACGCCTACGGCACGAACTGCTGGCTGCTGGCCGCCGAGGACGCCGATGAGGCCGTGGTCATCGACCCCGGGTTCGCGCCGGGCGCGGTGCACGCGCTGCTGGACGCGGCCGGCAAGATCCCCGTCGCGGTCCTGCTGACCCACGCGCACGTCGACCACGCCGGAACCGCGGGCACGTTCGCGGGCGACCTGCCGATCTACGTCCACCCCGACGACGCGGTGGCGTTCGACGATCCCGTCGCGTGGGGGGGACCGTCCGCGTCGCCCCTCGAGCCGGCGAAGGACGTGCGGCCGATCGCGGACGGCCAGATCCTCCGGGTCGCGGGCATCGGCGTCGAGGTCCTGCACACCCCCGGCCACACGCCGGGCCACTGTTGTTTCCGCGTCGACGACGATGTGCTCGTGTTCTCGGGGGATCTCGTCTTCGCGGGGACGATCGGGCGTTCGGACTTCGCGAACTCCGATCCGCGGGCGATGCGCGAGAGCCTCCTGCGGTTCCTGCGGCTCCCGGACGAGCTGCGGACCCTGCCGGGGCACGGGCCGGAGACCACGGTGGGCGTCGAGCGGCGATCGAACCCGTTCCTCGTGGAGCTCGGCTGATGGACCTCGCGCCGCCGCGCGGCACGCATGACCTCCTCCCGCCGGCCGGGGGACGGATGCGCGCGCTGTACGACCGCGCGGCGGCGATCGCCCGCCTGTACGGCTACCGCTACGTCGAGACGCCCGGCTTCGAGTCCTCGGAGCTCTTCGAGCGGACCTCCGGCGCCACGAGCGACGTCGTGTCCAAAGAGATGTATTCGTTCCTCGACCGCGGCGACCGGTCCCTCACCTTGCGCCCCGAGGGGACCGCGCCGGTCATGCGGGCCTATCTGCACCACATCCACGACCTCGGCTCGCCGTTCAAGACGTACTACCTGACGCGGATGTACCGGTACGCGCGCCCGCAGGCCGGCCGCCTGCGGGAGCACCGGCAGTTCGGCGTCGAGATCTTCGGCGAGGCGGAGCCCTCCGCCGACGTCGAGGTGGTCGTGCTCGGGGACCGGTTCCTCCGCGATCTGGGGCTGCGGCGCTACGAGATCCAGATCAATTCGATCGGCGACGACACGTGCCGGCCCGCCTACCGCGAGGAGCTCCTTGCCTTCCTCGAGGCGAACCGCGACCGGCTCCGCGACGAGCACAAGGATCGGTTCCGCGAGAACCCCCTACGGGTCCTCGACTGCAAGGACGAGGCGTGCCGGGCGGTCGCGGCCGAGGCGCCGCGCATCATCGACCGGCTCTGCGAACCGTGCCGGGAGCACTTCGCGAAGGTGCTGGCCGGGCTCGAGGAGGCCGGGTTGAAGCCGGTCGTCACGCCGACCCTCGTGCGCGGCCTGGACTACTACACGCGAACGGCGTTCGAGTTCGTGAGCGACGCCCTCGCCGAGGGCGCCTCCGCCCAGCAGTCGACGCTGTTCGGCGGCGGCCGATACGACGGGCTGGCCGAGGCGCTCGGCGGACCGCATGTGCCGGGCATCGGGTTCGGCATGGGCCTGGAGCGCGTCGCGCTCGCGATCGCCGACGAGGGGCTCGAGGCACCGGAGGAGCCCGGCCTGCGGGCGTTCGTCGTGACGATCGGTGAGTCCGCGCGCGAGCTCGGCCAAGCGCTCGTCGGGTCCCTCCGTTCCGATGGGGTCTCGGCGGAGATGCCGTTCGGCGAGCGGCCGCTGAAGGCCCAGCTGAAGATGGCCGACCGCGCCGGGGCGGCGTACGCGGCGATCATCGGTGAGCGAGAGGCCGCGGACGGCACCGTGACGCTGAAGCGGCTCCACGACGGGGCACAGGACACGGTGCCGATCGGCGAGGCGGGCGCACGCCTGGGGGAGGGCGCGGCATGACCGCGGGCTCGCCCATGCGTACGGCGATGCGCTCGCATACGTGCGGCGAGCTCCGGGCGTCCGACGCCGGCGAGCCGGTGGCGCTCTGCGGCTGGATCGCGCATCGGCGAGACCACGGCGGGGTGACGTTCATCGACCTCCGTGACCGGGAGGGGGTGACCCAGGTCGTCTTCCACCCGGAGGACGCCCCAGCGGCACACGCTGCGGCGCAAGAGCTCCGGGGTGAATGGGTCGTGCGGATCCAGGGGGCCGTCCGCTCCAGGCCCGAGGGGATGGCGAACCCGGCGCTGGCGACCGGCGAGATCGAGGTCGCCGCCGCGGAGCTCGAGGTGCTGAACCGCGCAGAGACGCCGCCGTTCGTGATCGAGGACCGGATCGAGGTGGACGAGCAGCTGCGCCTGCAGTACCGCTACCTCGACCTGCGCCGCCCCGAGATGACGCGGATCATGCGGCTGCGCGCCGACGTGAACCGGATCATGCGCGAGCACATGGACGCGCTCGGCTTCCTCGAGGTGGAGACGCCGATCCTCACGCGCTCGACGCCGGAGGGGGCGCGCGACTTCCTCGTTCCCTCGCGGATGTTCCCCGGCACGTTCTACGCGCTGCCCCAATCGCCGCAGCAGCTGAAGCAGCTGCTGATGGTCGGCGGCCAGGACCGCTACTACCAGATCGTGCGGTGCCTCCGCGACGAGACGCCGCGGGCCGACCGCGGCCTCGAGTTCACGCAGCTCGACGTCGAGATGTCCTTCGCCGACGAGGACGATCTCTTCGCCGTGATCGAGCCCCTGTACGCGCGGATCATCGCGGAGACCCAGGGCGTCGAGGTGCTCACGCCGTTCCGGCGCATGACGTTCGACGAGATGCTCGACCGCTTCGGCTCGGACAAGCCCGACCTCCGCTACGGGATGGAGCTCGTCACGCTGACGGATCTGTTCGTCGGATCGGGCTTCAACGCGTTCGCGGCGGTCGCGGACGGCGACGGCGCGATCAAGGCGCTCTCGGCGCCCGGCGGTGCTGGGCTGTCCCGCAAGGAGCTCGACAAGCTCGTCGAGGACGCGAAGGGCCGCGGCGCGGCGGGGCTCGTGTGGATCGCGGTGGAGGAGGACGGCCTGCTTCGCTCGCCGGTCGAGAAGTTCCTCGGCGACGAGGAGAAGGCCGGCATCCTCGCGCGGACGGAGGCCGGGCCCGGCGACCTGATCTGCATCGTTGCCGACCGCGTCGATCGCGTGCACGTCGCGCTCGACGGGCTGCGGCGCGAGCTGGCGGTCCGGCTCGACCAGATCCCCGAGGGCCGGTGGGAGTACTGCTGGTACGTCGAGCCGCCGCTGTTCGAGTGGAGCGACGACGAGGGGAAGTGGGTCTCGAACCACCATCCGTTCACCGAGCCGCTCACCGACGACCTCGATCCGGCGACCGCGAAGGCCCGGGCCTTCGACCTGGTCCTGAACGGGTTCGAGGTGGGCGGCGGCTCGATGAGGATCCATCGCCCCGACGTCCAGGAGCGCGTCTTCGAGGTGCTCGGCCTGGCGCACGAGGAGATCGAGGAGAAGTTCGGGCACCTGTTGCGCGCGTTCCGGTACGGGGCGCCACCGCACGGCGGCATCGCGATGGGCGTGGACCGGCTGGTCATGCTGCTCGCGGGGAAAGAGGCGATCCGCGACGTGACCGCGTTCCCGAAGGCGCAGTCGGGGGCGGATCCGTTGACGGGCGGGCCGGCGCCGGTCGATGCGGGGCAACTCGCCGAGCTGGGGATCCGCGTGGTCACGCCACCGAAGGAGGACGCATGAGGGACGGGCTGAGCGCGGAGGATATCGCGCTGCTGCGAGGCGAGAACTACGGCTACCTCGTGACGCTGAACGCCGACGGCACGCCCCAGGTGACCGTCACCTGGGTCGACGCGTCCGACGACGGCCACGTCCTGATCAACTCGGCCGCCGGCAGGCGGAAGGACCGGAACATGCGCCGCGACCCGCGCGTGGCGGTCTCGGTGCCGCGCGGCGGGGATCCGTACGACTGGACCTCGATCAACGGAACGGTCGAGGAGCTGATCGAGGGGGACGAGGCGCTCGCGCACATCGATGCGCTCAGCCGCCGCTACGATCACGAGCCGTGGACCCCCGCCGAAGGCCAGGTGCGCGTGATCTACCGGATCAGGCCCGATCGCGTCCACCGGTACCGATGAGCGGATGAGCGAGCAGCCGCTCGCCGCGCGGATGCGCCCGCGCGAGCCCGCGGAGTTCGTCGGGCAGACGCACCTCGTCGGTCCCGGCCGCGCCCTCACGAAGCTGATCGAACGGGGAGCCCTGCCGTCGCTGATCCTCTGGGGGCCTGCCGGCACGGGGAAGACCACCCTCGCGCACCTGCTGGCGGATGCGGTCGGCGCGCAGTTCACGCAGCTGTCCGCGGTCAACAGCGGCGTCGCCGACGCCCGCAAGGTGATGGACGGCGCCCGCGGCGGCCTGTTCAAGACGATCCTGTTCGTCGACGAGGTGCATCGCTGGTCGAAGGCGCAGCAGGACGTGCTGCTACCGGCGGTCGAGGACGGCACCGTCACGCTGATCGGCGCCACGACCGAGAACCCCTACTTCTCGTTGAACACGCCGCTGCTGTCCCGGTGCATCCTGATGCGCCTCGAGCCCCTCGCGCCCGAAGACCTGGCCGCGCTGATCCACCGGGCGCTGGCCGACGAGGATCGGGGGCTGGGCGCCCTGCACCTGGAGATCGACGCCGACGCGCTCGAGCACCTCGTGACGGTCGCCGGCGGCGACGCCCGGATCGCGCTGACCGGCCTCGAGGCCTCGGCCCTGGCGGCGGAGGCCGCCGGCGAGACGGCGATCACGCTCGCATCGGTGTCCGACGCCGTGCAGCGGACGGCCGTCGTGTACGACCGTCAGGGCGACGCCCACTACGACGTGATCAGTGCGTTCATCAAGTCGATCCGGGGCTCCGACGCCGACGCGGCGCTGTTCTGGCTGGCGCGGATGGTGGAGGCGGGCGAGGATCCGCGCTTCATCGCGCGCCGGCTGATCGTGCACGCCTCCGAGGACGTCGGGATGGCCGACAGCCGCGCCCTGCTCGTCGCGGTCGCGGCCGCGCAGGCCGTCGAGCACGTCGGGCTGCCCGAGGCGAGGATCAACCTCGCGCACGCAACGATCTACCTGGCTCGGGCACCGAAGTCGAACAGCGTGATCGCGGCGATCGGCGCCGCGCAGCAGGACGCCGTCTCGGCCGATCCCGTGCCGACGCACCTGCGCGACGCCTCCTACCCGGGGGCGAAGCGCCTGGGGCACGGGGAGGGCTACGTGTACCCGCACGACCGCCCCGGGCACTGGGCAGAACAGGAGTACCGGCCGGCCCGCTACGAGGGCACGCGGTACTACATGCCGAGCGGCATGGGCCAGGACACCGAGGACTGGACCCCCGGGGAGGGCCCCTCCCGGCCGGAGGCCGGGACCCGGTAGGCTAGCGACCCAGCTGTTCCGACCCGTTGCGACCCTGGGAGGGGCTTCGATCATGACCGTTCTCGCGACCACAGGCGGCGACTGGGCGCTGATCGTCCTCGCCGCCTTCTGGGGTCTGCTCGTGTGCTTCCTCTGCATCGTGCTGTTCCGGACCTCGAGCGTCCTGGAGAGCACGAAGATGACGATCGACGAGCTTCGCGCCGAGACGGTGCCGCTGCTGCGGGAGGTCAAGTCCTCGGTCGAGCGCCTGAACCGCGAGATCGACCGCGTGGACGTGGTGCTCGAGTCCACCGGGACGATCGTGGGTCGCGTCGAGAAGCTCTCGGGGCTGATGGAGGAGGCCGCGGGGAGCCCGCTCGTGAAGCTCATCAGCTTCGGGGCGGGGCTGCGCCAGGGCGTCTCGAAGGCCGGCAAGGGCAGGGGCAAGGGCGCCGGCGGCGGACGCTCCGGCAAGAGGTCCGGGAAGCGACGCTAGGTGCGCCGGCTCTTCTGGCTCGCGGTCGGCGTCGGGTTCGGCGCGATGAGCGCGGTGCTGGCGTCCCGGTGGACCCGCAAGCAGGTGCACCGGGCCTCGCCGCAGGCGATCGCCCGGGAGGCGCGCGGCGGCATCCTCGACCTCACGAAACTCGTCAGCGAGTCGGTCGACGAGGGCAAGCGCGCGATGGATGCGCGCGAACGCGAGCTGCGCTCGAAGCACGACGTACCCCGCCCGGGCGCCGCCTGACCCGCCGGTAGACTCCTCGCCGTGGAGGGCAGCCGGATCCGCGAAGCGTTCCTCGCGTTCTTCGAAGCGCGCGATCACGCGCGCGTGCGGTCCTCGTCGCTGATCCCCCCGCCGGAGTCGGGCCTGCTCCTGACGAACGCCGGGATGAACCAGTTCATCCCGTACTTCCTCGGTCAGGCCGAGCCGCCGTACCGTCGCGCCGTCACCTCGCAGAAGGTGATGCGGACCAACGACATCGAGAACGTCGGGCGGGACGCCCGCCACCTCACGTTCTTCGAGATGCTCGGCAACTTCTCGTTCGCGGACTACTTCAAGGCCGACGCGATCGCCTGGGCGCACGAGCTCATCACCGAGGTCTACGGCATCGAGCACGACCGGCTCTGGGTGACCGTCTACGAGGACGACGACGAGGCCGCGGACGCCTGGGTCGACGGTGTCGGGGTCGCGCCCGGGCGGATCGTCCGGCGCGGCAAGCTCGACGCCCAGGGCGAGCCGGCGAACTACTGGCACACCCACGCCGCCGGACCGGCCGGACCGTGCAGCGAGATCTTCGTCGATCGCGGAGCCGCCCTCGGGCCCGACGGCGGCCCGGACGTGGACGAAGAGCGGTTCATGGAGATCTGGAACCTCGTGTTCATCCAGGACCGGATCGATGGCGAACTGCGGTTCGTCGAGCCGCTCCCGGCGAAGAACGTGGACACGGGGTCGTGCCTTGAGCGCGTCGCGATGCTGCTCCAGGGGGTCGAGAACGTCTTCGAGACGGACCTGCTCCGGCCGGTCCTCGAGGTGGGTGAGCGCCGGTCGGGGCGGACGCACGGCGCCGACCCGCGCGACGACGCCTCGCTGAAGATCATCGCGGAGCACGGCCGCGCGGCCACGTTCCTGATCGCCGATGGGGTGCAGCCGGCGAATGAGGGCCGCGGCTACATCCTGCGCCGCATGCTCCGGCGCGTGGTCTCGCACGCCCGACGGCTGGGGATCGAGGGCGGGATCCTCGACGATGTGATCGTCACCGTCACGGATCTGTTCGGCGACACGTACCCCGAGCTCCGGGAGAACGAGGCCTTCATCCGCCAGGTCGCGGACTCGGAGGAGGCCCGGTTCTCCGCGACGCTGAAGCAGGGCCTCGTCCTGTTCGAGCGCGCGAGGGATCGTGCCGTCGATCGTCGGATCTCGGGCGAGGACGCGTTCAAGCTGCACGACACGCACGGGTTCCCGATCGAGTTGCTGGAGGAGATCGCGGCCGGCGAGGGGCTGACGGTCGACACGGACGGGTTCGCGGCGCTGCTCCAAGGGCAGCGGGAGCGCGCCCGCAGGGCCGCGAAGAAGATCGCGATCGGCCTCGACGCGGGCGCGGTCCCGCGGAGCGAGTTCGTGGGCTACACGGACCTCGATGCGGCCTCGCCGGTCGCCTTGCTGCTCGGCGACGACGACGCGGTCCTCGACGTGGCGGAGGAGGGCGAGCCGGTCCGCGTCGTGCTGGACCGGACACCGTTCTACGCCGAGGGCGGCGGACAGATCGGCGACCGGGGCACGATCCGCACCGACACGGGATCGATCCGGGTCCTCGACACGCAGCCGGCGGGCGAGCACGCGATCGTGCACGCCGGCGTGGTCGAGACCGGCGAGGTCCGGGCCGGGCAGGACGCCTTCGCGCAGGTCGACCGCGAGCGTCGCGAGGCGACGGCGCGCGCGCACACCTCGACCCACGTCGTGCACTGGACGTTGAAGCACCTGCTCGGCGAGCACGCGCGGCAGGCGGGCTCGCTCGTGGAGCCGGGCCGGCTCCGCTTCGACTTCCCGAACCCGGGGCCGGTGCCGCCAGAGACGCTGGAGGCGGCGGAGCTCGAGGCGAACCGACACCTTGCCGACGACGACGCCGTGACCGCGTTCGAGACTACGCTGGACGAGGCGCGTTCGCTCGGGGCGGTGGCGCTGTTCGGCGAGAAGTACGGCACCATCGTGCGCGTCGTCGAGATCGGCGACTACTCGCGGGAGCTGTGCGGCGGGACGCACGTGCACCGCACCGGCAGCGTCGCGGTCTTGCGGTTGCTGCACGAGGGCTCGATCGGCGCCGGCATGCGGCGCGTGGAGGCGCTGGTCGGACCGGACGCGCTCCGCGAGATCAACGCCGAGCGCGCGCTGCTGCGCGACCTCGTGACGGCGCTCGAGTCGAAGGATCCCCGCGGCGCGCTCGATCGGGCGCGCCGGGTGGTCGAGGAGAACAAGCGGCTCCGCAGCCAGCTCGGGAAGCTCCGCGCCGGCGACCGTGACTCGCTGATCGCGTCGCTCGCCGAGGGAGCCCACGACGTCGACGGGGTCGCGCTCGTCGTCTCAGAAGTGCCCGGCGAGGATCCGAGCGGGTTGCGGGAGCTGGCGCAGAAGGTCCGGGACAAGCTCGCGGCGCGGCCCGCCGCGGTCGTGGTCGGCAACGGCGACGGCGGCAAGGCGATGCTGGTCGCGGCGGCGACCCAGGGCGCGGTGGCGCTGGGCGTGACCGCCCCGGCGCTGCTGGAGCCCGCCGCGAAGGCGATCGGCGGCGGTGCAGGCGGCAAGGACATCCTGGCGAACGCCGGCGGGAAGGATCCTGCGGCCGTCGGCCGCGCGCTGGGCCTGGTGCCGGCGCGTCTGCGCGAGCTGCTCGGCGCGGCATGACCGAACGGGGCCGCGTGCTCGGCCTCGACCTCGGGGACGCGCGGATCGGCGTCGCGATCTCAGACGACGACCGACGACTCGCCGTGCCGATCGGGACCGTGCACATCGGCCGGCCGCCCGGCGAGCTCGTCGCGGTCGCCGAGCTCGTCCGGGAGCACGGCGCCACGCGCGTGGTGATCGGGCTGCCGCTGTCGATGCGGGGGGAGCGGGGCGATCGGGCCGGGCACGCCGAGGCGTTCGGCGAGGCGCTCGGCGCCGTGCTGTCCGTGCCGATCGACTACCAGGACGAGCGCCTGAGCACGGTGGAGGCCGACCGGCGCCTCCGTGAGGCCGGCGCCGACGGCCGGCAGCGGCGGCGGGCGGTGGACGCCGCCGCAGCCCAGGTCCTGCTGCAGGCGTGGCTCGACGCCCGCCCGTGAGCGCGCCCGGGTATCCTCCACGGCCGATGGACCGACCCACGCCGAGCACCCGATCCGAACGCCGGCGCCGGAGGATCGGCCTGGTCGCCGTGTTGGTGGTCTTCTTCCTCGTGATCGGCGGCGTGGTCACCGCGGTCGGACGCTACCGCGGGTGCAAGCAGCCGCCCGCCTCGGGCGGCTCGGTCACGCTCGAGGTGCCCTCCGGTGCGACCGGGCGCGACGTCGCGGCGGCGCTGAAGGAGCAGGGCCTGGTGCGCTGCGGCGGCTTCCTCGGCAACCTGCTGCTTCGCGGCACCGGCAAGGCGAACGCGATCTTGGCCGGGACGTACACGCTGACGGTCGGGATGCCACTCGAGCAGATCGTCACGGTCATCACGACGCCGCCCGCGGCGGTGCCGACCGTCCGGCTCACCGTCCCCGAGGGGCTGCGGATCACCACGACGTTCAAGGGCGAGCGGAGCATCTCGAGCGAGGTCCAGGAGCAGACCGGCGTCCCGGCGGGCGCGTTCTCGAAGCTCGCCGAGAGCGGCCGCTACGCGCTGCCGCCGTACCTGCCGAAGGGAGCCTCGACCGAAGGGTTCCTGTTCCCCGACACGTACCAGCTCGTGAAGAAGGGTCTCACGGCCGACGTCGTGATCCGTCGGATGCTCCAGCAGTTCGACACGGAGGCCGCCGCGATCGATCTGTCGGGGGGCGCGAAGCGTCTCGACCTCACGCCCTATCAGGTGGTGATCGTCGCCTCGATGATCGAGCGCGAGGCCCAGGTGGACGAGGAACGGCCCCTCGTCGCCAGCGTGATCTACAACCGGATCGCGCGGCACATGACCCTCGGCATCGACGCGACCCTGCTGTACGACGATCCGACGCCGGACGGCAAGCTGTCGACCGCCGACCTGCAGACCGATACGCCGTACAACACCCGGATCAACGAGGGGTTGCCGCCGACCCCGATCGCGAGCCCGGGGCGCGCGTCGCTCGAGGCCGCATTGCATCCGGCGGACACCCGATACCTCTATTACGTGCTGTGTCCGAAGGACGGCGCCGGCGTGCAGCGGTTCGCCACGACGTACGCGCAGCACCTGCGCAACGTGCGGGAATGTCTTGGATGACGTGAGCGGGCCGGCCCCGATCTCCGGCGGCACCCGCACGGTGGGCATCATCGGGTGGCCGGTCGAGCACAGCCTCTCCCCGGCGATCCACAACGCGGCGTTCTCGGCCCTGCAGCTCGATTGGATCTACGTGCCGCTGCCGGTCTCGCCCGGGTCGGCGTCGGCCGCGCTCGAGGGCCTCCGCGCGCTCGGCTTCGCCGGGGCGAACGTCACGATGCCGCACAAGGATGCCGCCGCCGAGGCGATGGACCGGCTCTCCGACGACGCGCGGCGCCTGCACGCCGTCAACACCGTGGTGATCGATGCCGACGGGATGACCGGACACAACACGGATGCGCCCGGGTTCGATCGGTTCCTTCGGCGCGACGCGGGGTTCGAACCGACGGGCAGGACCGCGCTGCTCTTCGGCGCGGGCGGCGCGGCGCGCGCGTGCGCGCTGGCGCTGGCGCGGGCCGAGCTCGCTCGACTGACGGTGGCGCTTCGCGAGCCGGCGCGAGCCGCCGCGCTTCGCTCGGCGCTGGAGGGACTCGGAACGGCCCTCGACGTCGTGTCGATCGAGGAGGCGCCCGGCCGCCCGGCCGACCTGATCGTGAACGCCACACCCGTCGAGGTCGTCTCGAGCCTTCCGCCGGTCGGCGAGGACACGCTCGTGATCGACGTGCGCTACGACCCGCCGGAAACCGCGTTGCACACGGCGGCGCGCGCGGCCGGCGCGACGGCGTTCGGCGGCCTCGGCATGCTGTTGCACCAGGCGGCCCTCTCGTTCGAGCTCTGGACCGGCAGGCCGGCTCCGCTGGAAGTGATGTCGGCCGCCGCCCTGGCGGCCTCCGCCGGGCGCGGCTGAACGCACGGCCGCGCGCGTTCCCTCAAGCACGTGCGGCCTCCGCCGATGCCTCGGGAAGAGGAATGGACGAATATGCCGCGCTCGCTCAGCGCGTCGTCCTCACCATGGACGACGTGCGAGGTTGTCTGGTGCTGTCTCGCGACGGCATGGTGCTGGGCGCCTATCCGGAGGAGGACGAGCAGGCTTTCAAGCCGGCGTGGCTGAAGTTCGTCAACGTCGGCGAGGCCCGCCGGGGATTCGTCGAGTTCTCCGATCAGATGTGGGCCTACGTCCACCGCGGGCCGTACGCGGCGTTCGTCGTTTCGGGCACGGCGGTGCGTCCGGGCGTCCTGCTGGATCAGCTCGAGCAGGCGGTCCTCGCCGCCGAGGAGAGCCGGGCGAAGAAGGGTGACACCCTGAAGGTCCCCGACGCGCCCGGCGCGCCGTCCGGGCGGCCGCGGACGTCACTGCATCCGCCGGCGGACCGGCCACAGGTCGCGCCGGCGACCGCCGGGACGGCGCCGCCGCCGCAGGAACGCGCGTGGGCCGGAGACCAGGCGGATATAGCCGCCGCGCCGCCCCAGCGTCCGCTGGCGGACGTGGGCGCGGGTGGCGGCTCCGATCGTGCCGAGCCGCCGGAGCAGCTGTCCGGGTGGCGCAGGCAGGCGCTGGCCGCCGAGCAGGGGCAGCGCGCGCCCGACCCCGTCCGACCCCCGCCCGAGCAGCGGCCCCCTCCGGCCGAGATCCCGGACGTCACGCCCGCCGAGGCCGTACGGATGGCGACCCGCGAGGCCGAGGATGTGACGGCCGGCGGCCGTCCGACCGCGTTCGGATCGGAGTCCTCGCCGTTCGCTCGCCTGGAAGCCGAATCCGCCGCCGCGGCGCTCGGGACCGCCGGTCCAGAGGCCGTCGCGCCGCCCCCCGTGGCGACCGCGCCGATCCGCGAGGCGCCGCCGGTCGAGATCGTGGCTCCGGCATATGCGGAGGAGCCCGCCGTCGAGGTCGAGATCCGGCGCGAGCCGCACCAGCTCGGGTCCCCCGATCGGGCGATGGACGATGGACCCGGGGGCGACGACGAGGACGAGCTCGGCGAGGTCGACCGCGTGATGCTGGCCAAAGAGTTCTCGGGATTGCTACAGGCAGATGGGGACGGTGACGAAGAGAACTCCTGAAGACCCCAGCCAACGGCCTAGCCCGAACGGAACCTCGAGGGCGAGATGACGACGGTCAAGCGGAAGTCGAAACAGCTCGGCCAGATCCTCATCGAGCTCGGGTACATCACCCCCGAGCAACTCGAGTCTGCGCTCGAAGAACACCGCAAGACCCCGAAGTCGCTCGGCCGCGTGCTGATCGACCTGGGGATGATCAAGGAGTCGGATCTGGTCCGCGCGCTCGCGGAGCAGGTCGGGCTCGAGTTCGTCGATCTGAGCGAGTTCCCGGTCGACGCGACCGCGACCGTGCTCCTGCCGGAATCGCTCGCCCGCCGGTACCGCGCGCTGCCGATCGGCGAACGCGACGGCCGTCTCCTCGTGGCGATGTCGGATCCGGCGAACGTCTACGCGCTGGACGACATCCGCACCATCACGGGCCGCGACGTCCAGCCGGTGGTGGCGACCGCGAACGACGTCGAACACGCGATCCAGAAGTTCGCCGGCCTCGACTCGCAGGTCGAGGCGATGGCCGACATCCTCGCCGAAGCGGGCGACTCCGAGAGCACGGAGGATCTCGAGGCGGCGCTCGAGGACGCGCCGATCGTGAAGCTCGTGAACGCGATCATGACGCAGGCGGTCGGCGACCGCGCATCGGACGTGCACCTCGAGCCGGCGGAGCGGAACGTGCGCATCCGGTTCCGCGTCGACGGCGTCCTGCACGAGCCGATGCCGCCGGCGCCGAAGAACATCCAGGGCGGGCTGATCAGCCGCCTGAAGGTGATGGCGGACCTGAACATCGCGGAGAAGCGTGTGCCGCAGGACGGCCGGATCTCTATGAAGGTGGGCGCCACGGCGCTCGACCTGCGTGTCGCGACGCTGCCGACCGTCTACGGCGAGAAGGTCGTGATCCGCGTGCTCGACAAGTCGAACGCGCTGCTCCGCCTGGAGGACCTCGGATTCCTCGAGGACTCCTACAAGCGGTTCGCGGTGTCCTTCAAGAAGCCGTACGGGGCGATCCTCGTCACCGGCCCGACCGGTTCGGGGAAGTCCACCACGATGTACTCGACGCTCAACATCCTGAACGAGGAATCCAAGAACATCATCACCGTCGAGGATCCGGTCGAGTACCGGCTGGCCGGCGTCAACCAGGTGCAGGTGAACCCGAAGGCCGGGCTGACGTTCGCCTCGGCGTTGCGGTCGATCCTGCGCGCCGACCCCGACATCGTGCTGATCGGTGAGATCCGGGACAAGGAGACGGCCACGATCGCGATCGAGGCCGCACTCACCGGTCACCTCGTGCTCTCGTCCCTGCACACGAACGACGCAGCCTCGGCCATCACTCGCCTCGTCGAGATGGACGTCGAGACCTTCCTCGTGGCCTCCGCGATCGACGCGGTGGTGGCGCAACGGCTCGCCCGCGTCCTCTGCGAGCGCTGCAAGCAGGGCTACCAGCCCGAGCAGGCCGAGCTCCAGGCCGCCGGCTACCCAGAGTGGCTGTGGAACGAGGTGCCCCAGCTGTGGAAGGCGCAGGGGTGCCCCGCCTGCTCGAACACGGGCTACCGGGGCCGGATCGGCCTCTACGAGGTCATGCAGATGAGCGAAGAGATCGAGCGGCTCACGGTGGAGCGTTCGTCTGCCGATGCAATCAGGGACGTGGCCATCCAGCAGGGCATGATGACGCTCCGCGAGGACGGCCTCGAGAAGGCACGGATGGGGATCACATCATTGGACGAGGTCGCAAGGGTGGTGAAGTGAGGATGAGCACGGTAGCGCCGACCGAAGACGATCTTCAGGTCCCGGTCCCGGAACTGCTCGGGAAGTTGCTCGACCGCAAGGGGTCGGACCTGCATCTCACGGCGGGCACGCCCCCGGTCGTGCGCGTGCACGGGGAGCTGGAGCGCCTGGATGAGTACCCGCTGCTCTCCCCGCGGGCGTTGCAGGGCATGATCTACGCGATCCTGCCCCAGAAGATGCGCGAGCGCTTCGAGCAGGAGCTCGAGCTCGACATGTCGTACTCACTGCCGGGCCGCGCGCGCTTCCGCGTGAACGTGTTCATGCAGCGGGACGCGGTCGGGGCCGTCTTCCGGGTGATCCCGTTCGACATCCAAGGGATGGACGAACTCGGTCTGCCCCCGGTCGCGGCGGACCTCGCGCGGTTCCCGCGTGGGTTCGTCGTGGTGACCGGGCCGACGGGGTCGGGCAAGTCGACCACGCTCGCCGCGATGGTGGACGTCGTGAACACGGAGCGGGCCGGCCACATCATGACCGTCGAGGACCCGATCGAGTTCCTGCACAAGCACAAGAAGTGCGTCGTGAACCAGCGGGAGATCGGCGCCGACACGCACAGCTTCGCGTCGGCCCTCAAGCACGTCCTGCGGCAGGACCCCGACGTGATCCTGGTCGGCGAGATGCGGGACCTCGAGACGATCGCGACCGCGATCACCGCGGCCGAGACGGGGCACCTCGTCTTCGCCACGCTGCACACGCAGGACGCGCCGCAGACGATCGACCGGATCATCGACGTGTTCCCGCCGCACCAGCAGCAGCAGGTCCGGGTCCAGCTGTCGACGACGCTGCAGGGCGTCGTGACGCAGCAGCTGATCCCGACGGCCGACCAGCAGGGGCGCGTCGTGGCCTCGGAGGTCATGGTGGCCACCCCCGGCATCCGCAACCTGATCCGGGAGGGCAAGGTCCACCAGGTCTACTCCGCGATGCAGGCCGGCGGCCGCTACGGCATGCAGACGATGGACATGTCGCTGGCCGCGCACGTCAAGGCGGGGCGGATCACCCAGCAGATGGCGTTCGAACGGTGCCACGACCCCGAGGAGCTCCAGCGCCTGATCGGGTCCGCCGCGATCTCCGCGTACTCGGGCGGAAGCTCGTTCGACGACGGCACCGGGTGGGGGTCGGGCAGCGGTTCGTTCGGGTCGTCGATGGACGTCTACGGCTCCTCGAACACCGGGAACGGCTCGTCGAACAGCATGTGAGGGGGTGAACGAGGATGGCTGAGACCTACGCGTACAAGGTCCGCGACAAGGGCGGCCACGTCGTCACGGGCACGCTCGTGGCGGACAACGAGGCCCTCGTCCTGCAGCGCCTCCGCGAGCAGGGCTACACGCCGCTCGAGGTCGGCCGGCAGAAGCGCGGGATGAACATCGAGCTGACCAAGAAGAAGGTCAAGCTCAAGGAGATCGCCGTCTTCTCGCGGCAGTTCGCGACGATGGTCAACTCCGGTTTGCCGATCCTGCGTGCCCTCGCGATCCTGTCCGAGCAGACCGAGAACAAGGAGCTCGCCCGGGTCCTCACCGTGGTACGGGCCAGCGTCGAGCAGGGGTCGTCGCTGTCCGCCGCCCTCGCGAAGCACCCGAAGATCTTCAACGACCTCTACGTCTCGATGGTGAAGTCCGGAGAGACGGGCGGCTCGCTCGACAGCGTCCTGCTCCGGCTCGCCGACATGATCGAGACCGAGGTCAAGTTGCGCGGAAAGATCAAGGCGGCCATGACGTATCCCGTCGCGGTCGTCGCGCTCGTCAGCTTGATCCTGACCGCGATGCTCCTGTTCGTGGTGCCGCAGTTCAAGAACATCTACGCCGGGCTCGGCGGCAGCCTGCCGCTGCCGACGCGGATGCTCATCGGCGTGTCCGACATCTTCAAGAACTTCTGGTACATCGTGCTGATCGGGCTGATCGTCGGGCGCTTCTTCTTCCGGCGGTGGCGCAAGACGCCGTCCGGCCGCGAGGCCGTCGACGGGATGAAGCTGCGGGTTCCGATCTTCGGACAGCTGTTCCACAAGAGCGCGCTGGCCCGGTTCGCCTCGACCTTGTCGATGCTGCTGCGCTCGGGCGTTCCGATCCTGCAGTCCCTCGACATCGTGAGCGACACCGTGAACAACAAGGTCATCTCGAAGGCGATCACCGACGTGCAGGCGAGCGTCCGCGACGGTGAGTCGATGGCGAAGCCGCTCGCGCGCTACCGGGTCTTCCCGCCGATGGTCGTGCAGATGCTCGCGGTCGGGGAGGAGACCGGCCAGGTCGACGTGATGCTCGAGAAGGTGGCCACGTTCTACAACGATGAGGTCGAGGCCTCCGTGGACTCCCTGACCTCCTTGATCGAACCGCTCTTGATCGCGGTCATCGGTGGCGCCGTGGGCGCGGCGGTGGTCGCCCTCTACATGCCGATGTTCAACATCATCAAGCTGATCCAGTAGGGCTACGGTCAGGTGGGGTCTTCGGGGCCCGGGGTGCGACGCGCCCCGGGCCCTTCCCACGTCCACCCTGCGGCGGAAGGCGTCCGCCCTCGTCGTTTCCTTCCGCCTTCTTCTCGAGGGGAGCTACAGGTAGGGCCACCTTCGACCGAAACCTCCTTGGAACGCGCACCACGGGGGTGCGCCAAGCTCCAGGAAAGGAGGCGAAGGCAGATGCTCAAGGGACTCATGAAGCGCGTCCACGAGGACGAAGGCTTCACCCTCATCGAGCTGATGGTGGTCGTTCTGATCATCGGCATCCTGATCGCCATCGCTCTGCCGACGTTCCTCGGCGCCCGGACGCGTGCGCAGAACCGTGCCGCGCAGTCGGATCTTCGCAACACGCTCGTTGCTGCGAAGACCATCTACACGGACGCCAGTTCGTACACCTGTGCCACGGGCTCCGCTGCGGTTGCTCCGTGCACGCAGAGCCTGTCCAGCGTCGAGCCGTCACTGAACTACGTGGCCGGCGCCGCAGGTAGCGTGACCACGCAGGTGGGCGTCACGGTGGTCTCCGCCACGCAGTGGGCGGCGGGTCGTTGGTCCGCCTCGAACAACTGCTTCTACATCTCCGATGACTCGGCGGTGGGCACGAAGTACGGCCAGGCCGCAGGCGCCTGCGTCGCGCCGACCATGGCGCTCGCAGCCGCGGCGAGCTGGAGCTAGTCGGCGAACCTCCGGCTCCCCCGGGAGCCGTGGTTCACCCAGAACGAGGGGGCGGCCTTCGGGCCGCCCCTTCGCTCATCAGGAGCCGGCAAGGCGTCGCGAGGCGATGGAAGGAGGCGATCGCAGCATGATCACGGCATTGCGGAAGCGCATCCGCAACGACGAGGGCTTCACCCTCATCGAGCTGATGGTCGTCGTCCTGATCATCGGCATCCTCATGGCGATCGCGTTGCCGACGTTCCTCGGCGCCCGGACCAGAGCGCAGGACCGCGCCGCGCAGTCGGACCTGCGGCACGCGCTCGTCGCCGCGAAGATCCTCTTCGCGGACGGCAGCTCCTACGCGTGCGCCACGGCCCCCCCGGCCACGGCCCCTTGCACGCAGAACCTCAAGGACGTCGAGTCATCCCTGACCTACCAGGCGGCGGCGGTCGGGAACACGCCGAACCTGGTCGGGGTCGCGGTGCTGTCGACGACGACGTGGGCCGCCGCCCGCTGGTCGACCTCGAACACGTGCTTCTACATCTCCGACGACTCCAACGCCGGGACCCGGTACGGGCAAGCCGCCGGCGCCTGTGCCGTTCCCGTCGCCCAGGTGGCCTCCAGCTGGTCGTAGCGCCGGGCAGCTCGCTCTAGAGCGGCCACCGGGGGAGCAGCCGGAGCCCGTCCGCCCACGTGCGCGGGATCCACACCCCGGTCCACACCGGCGCGTACGCCAACCCGACGACGATGGTCGCGGCGGCGAACGTCATCCCCACGCCGCGGCTCCATCGTCCCGGGAGGCGACGGAGCGTGGCCGCCAGGCACAGGCACATGAACGGGACCGCGGGCAGCATGTAGAAGATGAACTGACTCCGGGGGACGAGGAGCCAGGGCAGGAACATCGCCGCGTACCCGCCGAACGCCACCGCTTCCTGCCAGCGAGGGCGCCGGAGCGCGGTGAACGCCGCCACCGGCAGCGACAGCAGGAACCCCCACCAGAGCACGGGGTTGCCGAGCGCGACGATCTTGCTCACCGACGTGCCCCGGGTCTCGGCGAAGTACTGGATCGGATGCAGCAGCAGCGGCCAGGTCCACGGGCGCGAGTTCTCCGGCTGCACCTTCAGGTGGTGCTCCTGGTACTGGAGCATGCGGATCTGCAACGTCACGAAGTCGTGCACGGCGAACCCGTGCTGGGAGAAGAAGGCGCCGTAGCTGAGGAGGTAGACGAGCAGCGGCACGACCGCCAGCGACAGCCCGATCGTCGCGGCCTCGCGCGCGCGCGACCGGTCCCGGGGGCCGTCGCGCCGGAGGCTCCACACGGCGCACAGCAGCACGGCCAGCGCCAGTGCGTAGAAGCCCGACCACTTCGTCGCGACCGCCGCCCCGAAGGCCACGCCCGCCCACAGGCGCCACGGTGAGCCGAAGACCCTCGTGGTCCGAGGCCACCGCGTCGCGGCCGCCCGACCGAGCCGCTGGCGGTCCAGGACGAGGAACAGGAACCCGGCGATGATGAACGTCGACAGGAAGATGTCGAGCATCGCAAGCCGGCTCTGGACGATGTGCAGGCCGTCGAACGCGAGCAGGACCGCCGCGAAGGCCGCCCACCCGGGGGATCCCCAGAGCCGCAGAGCCAGCAGGTAGAGCAGGGCGACGCCCGCGATCCCGAACAGCGCCGAGGGGAGCCGCCAGCCGAACGCGTGCAGGCCGAGCGGCCCCACCCCCAGGAGCGCGATGATCCATTTCCCCATGGGCGGGTGGATCCACGTCCCCTCGTCGTCGATCTTGACCGGCGGCGGGTTGCCGACCGGCTGGCCGAACCCGCCGTGCAGGTAGACCTCCGCGTCGAAGACGTAGTACTGCTCGTCCCAGTAGAGGCTTGGCGGGGAGGGCAGCGACCACAGCCGCAGGACCGCCGCCGCCAGCAGGATCAGGCACGGGAGGGCGAGCCGCCGCCAGCCTCGGTCCTCGCCCATGGCGACATCCTTCCACGGGCGCCCGCGCCGCCTCGGAGGTCCCCTCCTCCCTCGGACGCGCTCCCGCTGGCCCGCCGCAGGACCTCGGCCGACCCCTCAAGGGGACCCCCCGGCCTGCCGACCACTAAGTGACGGACAGTGACAGGCGGGCCCAGATGATGCGCGTACTCCACCAGCTGCGTTCCGCTTCGCGCCGCTCGGGCGACGAGGCGGGCTTCACGATGGTCGAGATGATGATGGCCATCTTCATCTTCGGCCTCGTCATCACGGGCCTCGCGGTCGGCATGGCGAGCTCGCTCAACCTGACCCGCCAGAACCGCAACCGATCGATCGCCGCGAACCTCGCGTCCCAGCAGATGGACACCGTCCGGAGCATGGACTTCGACGACCTCAACGACGTCACGCAGCAGGCACAGCCGACCACCTCGAGCACGAGCGTCGACGGCGTCCCCTACACCTTCTCGCAGTACACGCGGTGGGTCTACAAGAGCGAGACCGGGGCGACCCCGGGGCCGTGCCAGGCACCACCCAGCACCGCGAACCCGCTCGCCTACATCTCCGTCGTGACCTCGGTCAGCTGGATCGACATGCGCGGGGTGCCACCCGTGACCTCGAGCACGGTGGTGACGCCACCGGTCGGCATCTACGACTCGACGGACGGACACATCGCCGTGACGGTCCTCACGCGCGACGGCGCGCCCGCGCCGGGCGTCACGGTGTCGATCGCCTCCACCGGTGTCTCCGATGCCGCCATCACCTCGAGCGACGGGTGCGCGTTCTTCGCCTTCGAGCCGATCGGGACCTACGTCGTCACCCTGTCGGGCGCCGGGAAGGTCGACGGCCAAGGGAACGCCGCGCCGCCCCAGACGGTGACGGTCAAGGCGGGCTCGACGAGCACCGTGCAGTTCCAGTACGACTCCGCGTCCACCCTGGTCTTGACCCTGCAGGGCAACGGCGGGTACGCGGTGCCGAACGCGGTGCCGATCGCGCTCGGCAACACGCACCTCGTGCCGCTCGGCGTGAAGCCGGCCACCGGCTCCGGGAACCCGCGCACGATCACCGGCCTGTTCCCGTACGCCGACGGCTACCAGCCATGGGCGGGCTTGTGTTCCGACGCCGATCCGATCGGGGTCAGCCCGTCCGGCACCGCCTACTACCCGGGCGCGACCCGTCCGGCCGCGATCGTCATGACGCCGGGCCAGAGCAGCTCCGGCTCCGTGCAGCTGCCGGCCTTGCAGGTCACGGTGATGAAGGGCGCGACGCTGAAGTCGGGCTACTCGGTCACCGCGACACACGTGGTGCCCTCCGGCGTTTCGAGCGACCCGGGGTGCCCGACCGCCGAGGCGTACACGCTCGGGACGAGCAACGCGAGCGGGCTGGTGTCCATGGCGCTGCCGTACGGCACCTGGAAGATCACCGCGACGAGCGGCGCGAGCACCGGGAACGCGAACGTTACCCTCAACCCGCTGAACGCGAACAACCCGGCCGCGCTGACGGTGACCGTCTCGTGAAGCGCCTGTCGCAGCTCCTGCGTCGGGCGGACGCTCAGGACGGCGTCACGCTCGTCGAGCTCGTGGTGGTCATCTCGATCATGTCGGTGGTGCTCGGGTTCGTCACCCGGACATTCATCGTCATGGAGAACGCCTCCGCGGGCGCGAACCTCCGCCTGCAGAACCTCGACGAGGCGCGGACCCTGATGGACGACGTGTCGAAGGACATCCGCACCGCGGCCCGGATCACGCCGACCACCTCACCGTTCGACGTGACGGCCTGCACGGCGACGTCGCCGGCGCAGACGCAGCCGTGCGCGCCCGCGGGCTGGGTCACCGGCAACGCTGCCCCGTACACCGCGAACCAGGAGATGTGGTTCTACGCGAACCTCACGCTGACGGAGAACTCCACCGCGACGGCGTGCCCCGACATCATCCACCTGTTCGTCGATACCTCCCAGACGCCGCCGATCCTGCGCGAGCAGGTCATCTCGGATGCGAACCCCACGACCGACGCGCCGCCGAACTGCGTGTACGGCACGCTCTCGGGCGGCGTGTACAGCGGGACCTATTCGACGCGGATCGTGGGCAAGTACATCGCGAACGCGACCTCGAACTGTCCATCGAGCAGCCAGGTGTTCACGTATTGGTACGACGACGCCAACGGGATCCCCACCGCGTTCCTGTCGACCGACACGCCCCTGGTGGCGGCGAACCGGATCCAGGTGAACGCCGTCGGCATCGCCTTCTCCGTTCGTCAGCAGACCAACTACGCGGTGCCCTGCACGACCCTCGTCAACCGGGTCCGGCTGGCGAACGTCGAGTACAACCCTATCCCGAGCCCGAGCCCATGACGACGCCGTCCCTGCATCGGCTGCTGCGCCGCGTCCGTCGTGACGGGGAGGAGGGCGTCGCCCTCATCACGGTGTTGCTCGTCACGTTCGTGTTGCTGATCCTCGTGGCAAGCACGATGGCCTACGCGATCGGATCGATGCCCATCTCGCGCCGGGACCAGGACTGGAACGCGGCGCTGACCGCGGCGGAGGCCGGCCTGGACGACTACCTCTACCGCCTGAACCAGAACGACCAGTACTACCTCTACGGTGCGCACCCGCCGCCCGCGACCGGGACCTGCGGTGCGTATCCGAGCCTGGCGACCCCGCCCGACGCCAACCCGGCGTTCACGAGCTGGGTGCCGGTCCCCGGTTCGTCGACCGGCGCGACCTTCCAGTACAGCGTCGACACCTCCTGCCTGGTGACGCAGGGGGCGATCATCGTGTGGGCGACCGGGCGGTCGGGGACGTCGACGCGAACCGTCCAGGCCACCTTCCGCCGCCGCGCGTTCATCGACTACCTGTACTTCACCGACTACGAGACGAGCGACCCGGCCGCCTACCCCATCTCCGGCGTGAACAACAGCAACTCCGCGTGGGCGCAGGACAACTGCGCGCAGCACTGGTACGAGGGGCGCCCCGGAGGACCTCCCTACGACAACAGCCACTGCGTCGACATCAACTTCTCTTCGGGCGACGTGATCAACGGACCACTGCACTCGAACGACGCCATCCTCGTCTGCGGCAACCCCACGTTCAACGGCAACGTGACCACCAGCTGGCAGGGAGCCGGGACGCCCGTGAAGCGCTACCGCACGAACTCCGGCTGCTCGAACAACAACCCGACGTTCGCCCGGGCGGGGGACCCGAAGTACGCCGACCCGCTGACGATGCCTCCGAGCAACGTCTCGATGAAGTCGAACGCGGACGCGACGCTCGCCGGCACCGGCTGTCTGTTCACCGGTCCCACGTCGATCACCCTCAACTCGAACGGCACCATGACGGTCGTGAGCCCGTTCACGAAGTGGCCGGCGGCCCCGAACAACTGCCAGCCGGGCACGAACATCCCGCTCCCGTCGAACGGCGTGATCTACGTGCAGAACGTTCCGGCGTCCTCGAGCGATCCGAACTACAGCGCGAGCTGCATCACATCCACGCAGCTCGGCGGGACCGCGACGGTCCAGCACCCGCTCGGCTACCCGCAGAAGTACGACATCTCGCAGTACGGGTGCATGAACGGCGACGTCTTCCTCAAGGGCACGCTCAAGGGGCGGCTGTCGATCGCGGCCGACAACAACATCGACATCATCGGCAACGTGACGTACCAGGGCGGCACGGGCGGCAGCGACCTGCTCGGCCTGGTGGCGAACAACTACGTCGAGATCTACCACCCGGTCGGTGACTGTGGATCGGGAAGCGCGCCGTGCGACAACGGGAGCAAGGTCAACGGGTACTACGACCTCGACGACGTGGCAGGCGGCCTGACGAGCTCCTTCAACAACCCCACGATCCAGGCGGCGATGCTGTCGGTGAACCACTCGTTCCGGGTGCAGAACTACCAGTACGGGGACGACACGCCGCTCGGGGCGATCACGGCCTACGGCGCGATCGCGCAGAAGTACCGCGGCACGGTCGGAACGAGCGGCACGTCCGGGTACACGAAGAGCTACTCCTACGACCAGCGCATGAAGTATCAATCCCCGCCGTTCTTCCTGAACCCGGTCGCGGCGGCGTGGCAGATCGTCACGTGGATCGAGTGCAAGGGATCGAGCTCCGGCACCATCCCCACGACGTGCCAGTGATGCCGGGCTCCCGGAACCCCGCCTGAGCACGCGTACGATCGGCCGGCCGTGGAGACCGCCTTCCGAGCGTTCGTCGCCGCCCTGTTCGGCTTGGCGTTCGGCAGCTTCCTGACCGTCGTCGTCGATCGCGTCCCCAACAAGGGGTCGATCGTCCGCCCCCGGTCCCGCTGCCCGGGCTGCGGCACCCCGATCGCGCCGCGTGACAACATCCCGGTCCTGTCGTACCTGCTCCTGCGGGGCCGGTGCCGGACGTGCGGGATGCGCATCCCGGCCCGATACCCGCTGCTGGAGCTCGCTACCGCAGCCGCGTTCGCCGGCACCGCCGCGGTCTGGACCTCGCCCTATCTCATCGTCCTCCTGTGCGCGTTCTGCGCGGTGATGCTGGCCGTGGCCGCGATCGACCTCGAGCGGCGGATCATCCCGAACCGGATCACGTACCCGTCGTTCGTCGCGTTCGCCGCCCTGATCGCGCTCGGCTGGGCGTTCGGCCAGGAGTTGAACCCGGCCGGCGCGGTGATCGGCGCGCTCGCCTACGGCGGCTTCTTCCTCGTGATCGCTCTGATCGCGCCCGGCGGTATGGGCATGGGGGACGTGAAGCTGACCGGCCTGATCGGGCTCGTGCTCGGCGCCCTCGGTCTCCGGTACGTGGCGGTCGCCGCCGGCATCGCGATCCTCCTCGGCGGGATCGCGGGTCTCGGCGCGCTGGCCGCCGGACGCGGCCGCAAGGGTGCGATCCCGTTCGGACCGTCCCTCGCGGCAGGCGCGATCGCGGCGGTGCTGGTGGGGGAGCGACTCGCCTCGTGGTACCTCGGCTCGGTCACCTGAGCGCCGGTCCCCTCGCCCCTTGGAGGCCCCCGAAACTCGTTGCCCCAGATGTTTGACTAGGTCTGCCCCCTAGTGTTTCGTAGGCACGCTCGCTGAGCTCTATGTGGCTCATGAGTACGGATGTGGCACATGTGGCACATGAGGAACATGTGCCATGTGGAGCACGGCAGCAGGACGGTGAGAGGGTGAGCGAACCGCAGGCGTTCGTGACCGGTGGCGGCCTCCTGACGGTGGCCGAGGTCGCGGCGGCGATGCGCGTGTCGAACATGACGGTGTACCGGCTGATCAAGAACGGCGAGCTCCCCGCGGTGCGGGTCGGGAAGAACTACCGGCTGCGTGACGCGGACCTCCATCGCTTCCTCGAGGAGCGTTCGGTCCACGTGGAGGATCGGTAGATGGCGAAAGGCCGCATCGGGCTCGACATCGGGTCCACCGCCGTGCGCGCCGCCGAGCTGTCGGTCAGCCGGCAGCCCTCCGTCGTGCGGGCCGGTCAGGTCCCCCTCCCGCCCGACGCCGTCGAGAACGGCGAGGTCCGCGATCCGCTGGCCGTCACCGACGCGATCCGCCAGCTCTGGAGCGATGTGGGCTTCAAGAACCGGCAGGTCTGGCTCGGGGTGGGCAACCAGCGGGTGGTGGTCCGCGAGATCGCGCTGCCGTTCCTGCCCGAGAAGGAGCTGCGTGCCTCGCTCGGCCTGCAGGTGCAGGAGTTCATCCCGATGTCCGTCGACGAAGCGGTCCTGGACTACGACCCCATCGGAGAGTTCGAACAGGATGACCGCAAGATGCTCCGGATGCTGCTCGTCGCGGCCCAACGCGTCATGGTCGATCAGGTCGTGCAGGTCGTGACGGACGCGAAGCTGGAGCCCCTCGGCCTAGACCTGATCCCGTTCGCGCTCGTACGCGCGATCGGCACCCCCGACGTCGCGATGGACCTTGAAGATGCGGGCGAGGAAGCGATCGTCGACGTCGGCGCCCACGTGACGAACATCGTGGTGCACAGTCGGGGAGCCACGCGGTTCGTCCGGATCCTGCCGAGCGGCGGCCGCGACGTCACCGTCGCGATCGCCCGCTCGATCGGCGTCGACGATGACGTGGCGGAGCGTCTCAAGCGCGGCGAACCCGTCGAGGGCGCGCCCGCGCCGCAGCAGGTTCGCCAGGTCGCCCTACAACGCGCCGCGGCGTTCGTCGATGAGATCCGGTCGTCGCTCGAGTTCTACACGGCGCAGGCGCGCGAGGCCCGGATCTCGAAGGTGCTCGTCACCGGCGGCGGCTCGCGCCTCGAGGGCCTCCTCGAGCTGATGCGACAACGCATCCCGGTCCCGGTCGAGCCCGGCCGTGTCTTCCAGCAGCTCCCCTCCGAGTTGCCGGAGGACGCCGCGGCGGACGCGGAGCCGGTACTCGCCGTCGCCGTGGGTCTGGCGATCCCGGGGGTCGAGCGGTGAGCCAGGTCAACCTCCTTCCCCCCGATATCCTGCAGGGGCAGCGCTACCGCCGGGTGACCGGCCTCGTCGTGCTGGCCGGGCTGGCGATCATCGGGTTGATCATCCTGTTCTACCTGCTCCAGGTGGGGCGGCTCGCCTCGGTGAACAGCGATATCGACGCGCAGCAGGCAACGAACTCCCAGCTGAACACCGAGATCACCGACCTGTCGAAGTACGAGAACCTGCAGGCGGAGGCGCAGCAGCAGCAGCAGCTCTTGAACGAGGCGTACGCGGGCGAGGTCTCGTACTCGGGTCTGATGATGGACATGTCCGAGGTGATCCCGTCCGACGCGTACCTCTCGGCCCTGTCGGTCACCACGCCTGGCGCCACCACGTCCACGACGACGACCCCCACGACGACGACCACGCAGTTCATCGGCTCGATGACCTCGAGCGGCGAGGCGATCGGCTTCGATACCTTGAGCCAGTACCTGACGAACCTCGCCGGTGTCACGGGATGGGAGAACCCGTGGATGCCGACGATCACCGCCGATACCGACATCCACAACGCCTACCAGTACACGACCAGCGTCGATCTGAGTACGGCGGCCGAGACCGTTCGCGGACAGGGTGGGGTGACGACCGGTGGGTAGCCGTCGCGCTCCGATCATCGCCGCGGTCGGTGTGGTGATCGTGGCGATCCTGTTCTTCCTGATCCTCGTCCTGCCGAAGATGCACTCGGTCTCGGACGCCCAGGCCCAGCTCGATCAGGCGCACCAGCAGCAGACGACCTTGGAGGTCCGCAAGGCCGCCCTCGAGCAGGCGAAGCTCGACGCCCCGAAGAACCAGCACGTGATCGCCAACGTGCACAAGCGGATCCCGCCGATCGCGGACGAGCCAGGCTTGATCCAGCTGTTGAACGGGGCTGCGGTGAGCGCCGGCATCGAGCTCGTCTCGCTGACGCCGAGCAACCCCGTCTACGACGCGACCACCGGTCTGTCGACGATCACGGTCGCCGTCAGCGCGACCGGGTCGTACTTCGACATCACGCAGTTCATGTTCAACATCGAGACGCTGCCACGGGCCGCCGTCGTCACGACGCTGACGCTCGCGCCGGTGGATCAGACGTCCACCGAGCCGGTCCTGACGATGTCCGCGACCGTCAACACGTTCACCAGCGACTCGAGTGCAGGCCCCGGGTCGGAGCCGGGACCGACGCAGAGCACGGGCGGTAGCGCGACCGGTTCCACGGCCACCGGGACCAGCGGGGTGGCGACCTAAGATGCCGTTGGCCGACCGCGATCGACGCACCCTGATCATCGGAGGCGTGATCGTCGGTGTGCTCCTGGTCGGACTGCTGCTGTTCACGCTCTTGAGCGGGGGAGGCGGCAACGAGGCGCTCCCGTCGTTCCCGCCGCCAGGCTCGCCGCCGCCGAGCGCCGCGCCGAGCACGACCCCGACGACCGTGCCGCGGCCGGTCGCGGTGTTCACGGGCAGGGATCCCTTCTCGAAGCCGGGCGCGTTCGTGACGGCCTCCTCGAGCAGCGGGTCGCCCACCGGCACGCCCACGAGCGGCTCGGGGAGCAGCTCCGGTACCGGCACCCCGTCCTCCAGCTCGAGCCCGCCACCGACGCAGCCGGGCAACGGGTCCTCGGAGTCGGTCGGCGGGCATCAGGTCGTGCTGCTCGACACGTTCCGGGCCAACGGGCAGACGCGTGCGCAGGTCGAGATCGACGGCACGGTCTACAACGTCGCGGTCGGGGAGAGCTTCGGGCCGGGCAACCGCTACGAGCTCCGATCGGTTTCGGGTGACTGCGCCACGTTCCTGTTCGGGGACGAGTCCTTCACGCTCTGCACCACGCCCCAGAAGTAGGAGACGTTCGCGGAGCGGAGCTCCGGCGGCCCGCCCACGGGGGGAGCGGTCGCCGGCCGCGAGGGCGGTCCCGACAGGGGCCGCCCTCGCATCGTCCGGGTTCGTCCGCCGCCGCCCGCGCCGATCCATCCAGGGGGCCGGCGGATGCCGGTGCCTAGAATGGGCCGCATGCTGCGCCTGCTGACCGCCGGAGAATCGCACGGCAGGGGATTGGCGGCGGTGCTGGAGGGGCTCCCGGCGGACGTTCCCATCACGGCGGACGCGATCGCGCACGAACTCGCCCGGCGGCGGCAGGGGTATGGCCGGGGCGGCCGGCAGAAGATCGAGGCGGACGCCTTCGAGATCCTGGCGGGTGTGCGCCACGGGCGGACACTGGGTTCTCCGGTCGCCGTGACGATCAGCAACGTGGAGTTCGAGCAGAAGTACCGGACGCTGATGAGCGCCGAGGGTGAGGTCGACCCCGCGGCGCGGCTCACCCGCCCGCGTCCCGGCCACGCGGACCTCGTGGGTGCACAGAAGTACGGCTTCGACGACGTGCGTAACGTCCTGGAGCGGGCGAGCGCGCGAGAGACCGCCGCGCGCGTCGCCGCCGGCGCGTTCTGCAAGGCGTTCCTGGGGGGGCTCGGGATCGAGGTCCTGTCCCACGTGGTGCGGATCGGGAAGGTCCGAGCCCCGGCGCGGATCCCGACCCCGGCCGATCGCCCGGCCGTCGACCGCTCGCCCGTACGGTGCGCAGACGACGAGGCGTCCCGCTCGATGGTTGCCGAGATCGACCGGGTCCGGAAGGCGAAAGACACCCTCGGCGGGGTGTTCGAGGTCCTCGCCTACGGTCTGCCGCCGGGGCTCGGCTCCTACGTGCACTGGGACCGCAAGCTGGACGCGCGTCTCGCCGCGGCGTTGATGTCGATCCAGTCGGTCAAGGGCGTGGAAGTCGGCGACGGGTTCGCGGCGGCCGCACGGGTGGGGTCGAAGGCCCACGACGAGATCGTGCTGCGCGGTGGGCGCCTGGCCCGCTCGTCGGCACACGCGGGCGGGATCGAAGGCGGGATGTCGACGGGGCAGCCGATCCGGCTGCGCGCGGCGATGAAGCCGTTCTCGACCGTGCCGAAGCCGCTGCGCACCGTCGACCTGCGCACGCGGGAGCCGGCCGTGGCGATCAAGCAGCGGACGGACGTCTGCGCCGTCCCCGCTGGCGGCGTCGTCGGCGAGGCGGTCGTGGCGTTCGTGCTGGCCGACGCCGTGATCGAGAAGTTCGGCGGCGATTCGCTTCCAGAGACACGGGGCAACCTCGATCGCTACCTCGAGGGGCTCGGGTGATCGTCTACCTCGTCGGCATGCCCGGATCGGGCAAGACCACCGTCGGCCGTGAGGTTGCGGGGCGCCTTGGGGTGCCGTTCGTCGATCTGGATGCGGAGGTCGAACGGACCGCCGGGCGATCGGTGCCGCAACTGTTCGAGGAACGCGGCGAGGATGCGTTCCGGGCGCTCGAGGCGCGAGCGCTCCTGGACGTCTCGCGGCACGATCCCTCGGTCGTCGCGTGTGGCGGGGGCGTGGTGTTGGAGCCGGCCAACCGGATCACCCTTCGGAACACCGGCGTCTGCGTGTTCGTGGATGTGCCGCTCGAGCAGCTCCGCGAGCGCGTCCGCCCCGCCGCCGACCGCCCGCTGATCCGGGCCGACGGGGATCTCGAGCGGCTCCTGGCGGCACGCGAACCGCTGTACCGGGAGTTCGCGGCGCACGTGGTGGACGGGAGCGGCTCGCCGAAGGGGGTCGCCGACGCGATCCTCGAGGAGCTGCGGTGGAGCGCGTGACGGTCGAGGTGCCGGGGAGGGCCTATGACGTCGTGATCGGGGCGGGGATCCTGGATCGAGCGGATGAGCTCGTGCCGGCGTTCCCCTCGGCTACGCACGCGTTCGTCTTGTCCGACCGCGCCGTGGGGGAGCGGTGGTTCCCCGTGCTCGCCGAGGCCCTCCGGCGATGCGGCTTGCACTGCGTCCCCTTCACCGTGCCATCGGGTGAGGCCGCGAAGTCCCTCGACGTCTACGGGACGCTCCTGCACCAGCTCGCCACACAGGAGGCCCACCGGGCCGATCCCGTGATCGCGCTCGGAGGGGGGTCGACCGGGGACGTGGCCGGCTTCGTCGCGTCGACCTACATGCGAGGCATGCCGTTGGTGCAGGTTCCCACGACGCTGACCGCCCAGGTGGACGCGGCGATCGGCGGCAAGACCGCGGTGAACCTCCCGGAGGGCAAGAACCTCGTCGGGACCTTCCACCAGCCGGTGGCGGTGCTGTGCGACGTCGACGTGCTGGCGACGCTCGAGGACCGTGATCTCCGCAGCGGCCTCGCAGAGGTGGCGAAGGTCGCCCTCACGCTCGATCCGGAGCTCCTCGAGATGCTCGAACACGATCCGGGGCCGCTGCTCGCGCGGGTGCCGGACGCGCTCGAGTCCGTCGTGACGCGGTGCGTGCGTGCGAAAGCGCGCGCGGTCGGCAGCGACGAGCGCGACACCGGCGAACGGCTGATCCTCAACTACGGGCACACCCTTGGGCACGCGCTGGAGCGCCTGGATGCGTTCGCCGGCAGGAGCCATGGCGAGGCGATCGCGGTGGGCATGGTCTTCGCCGCGCGTCTCGCCGAGGTCCGGGGGCTCTGCGCGGAGGGCCTGGCGGCGCGGACGACGCGCCTGCTGACCTCGCTCGGACTGGAGACCACCGGTCCGTTGCCGCCGGCCGCCGACGTGCTCGCCGCGTTCCGGATGGACAAGAAGTTCGCCGGCGGCGTTCGGTTCGTGTTGTTGGAGGACGTCGGACGGCCGGTCGTGGTGCAGGACGTGCCCGCCGAGGAGCTGCGGCGCATGCTCGAGGAGATGGGGGCGGTCGGATGAACGTCGTGTTCCTGTTCGGTCCGAACCTCGGCGCGCTCGGGCGGCGCGACCCCGAGATGTACGGGTCGCAGACGCTGCAAGAGATCATGGAGGAGGTCGGCGCCCGGGCGATCGAGCTCGGTCATACGGTGCGGTGGGAGCGATCGGATCACGAGGGCGACCTGATCGGGTGGCTGCTGTCGGCCGCCGAGGATGGCGCCGAGGCCGTCGTGATGAACCCGGGGGCGCTGTCGCACTATTCCTACGCGTTGCGCGACGCGGTCGAGGCCTGCGGCCTGCCCGTCATCGAGGTGCACATGTCGAACATCTACGCCCGTGAGGGGTTCCGTCGGACCTCCGTCATCTCGCCGGTGTGCCGGGCCTCGATCTGTGGCCTGGGAGCCGGTGGCTATCATCTCGCGCTGGAGGCGATGCCGTGGATCACCACCTGAGGAGGCGGGCGCTCGCCGCTCGCCTCGATGCGCTCGACGTAGACGCGATGCTCGTCACGCGTCT
>DATIWE010000023.1:0-28304 GCA_035519495.1 Actinomycetota bacterium | reverse complement strand
TCACCCGCCGCGGGCAGGATCAGGGTGGATCGGGAACGCGGGAACGGCGATGACGCCGAGTTCGTCGAGGAGACGGCCGCTCTCTTCGTAGAGCGCCGCCTCATCGGTGCCTTCGAGCCGACCGAGGCGGATCAGACCTTGCAAGGTCATCGCGGTCTCGTGGTCGGCGTCCCGCGCGCGGCTGGCCACGAGGCTGGCCTCGAACGCGGCGCGTGCGCCCTCCAGGTCGGCACGCCGGGCCAAGGCATAGCCCCGCACCCGCTGGAGCAGCGGCACCAGTGAGCCGGTCGTCGGCTCCTCCAGGATCCCGATCACGACGTCCGCGCGCGCGAGGGCGTCGTCGGCATCGCCCCGGAGCAAGCAGCATTCGGCCTCCCGCGCGTCGAGCTCCATCAGATCGCCGCCGGCGCCAACGTGTTGCAGCTCCGCGCGTGCCCTCCCGAACGACGCGAGGGCTTCTTCGAACCGGCCAGAACGTGCGGCGACCCGCCCGAGATGGCTGTGCGTGAAACCGAGGCCGTAGTGATCGTCCGCGGCGCGCCACACCCGCAGCGTGTCCCGCCATTCGGCCTCCGCCTCGGCGAGCCAGCCTTGATCGGACAGGATCTCCGCGCCGTTGGACCGGACGAGCGCAACGCTGACCGGATCGCCGAGCCGCTCGTACGCTTCGCGCGCAGGCTCGTATTCGGCGAGCGCATCGGCCCAGCGTCCTTCCATGTAGGCCCCCGCGCCGAGGTTGAGATGGATCATCGCTTGGCCCGGAAGGTCGCCGGTCCGATCGTAGAGATCGAGCGCCTCGTGCCAGTGGTCGAACGCACCCGGCTGACCGAGGGTGATCAGCGCCATCGCGAGGGTGTTGTGCGCGCTCGCGAGCGATCCGAACGAACGGGAGGCGTCGGCTTCGTCGACGGCCGTCGTCGCCGTGCGGATCGCATCGGCGTTCCTCCCTTCCGCCTGCAGCACGGACGCGTAGCGCGCATCGATCTGGGCTCGGAGGGCCACGGCCTCGTCCGAGGTCTCCCCCGCGATCGCCGTGCGAGCCCGCGAGAGCAGGCCGAGCGCCACCGGGAGCCGGCCCAGACTCTCCTCCAGGATCGACCGCTTCATCCAGAGCCGGGCTCGGACGAGCGAGACCCCTCCCGACAGGCGAGCCGCCTCCGAGTAGGCCTTCTTCGCTTCGGCGTACAGACCCGCCCGATGCCGCACGTCGCCAAGCCGCTCGCACAGACCCGAGAGCCGTTCGTCGGCCTCCCCGCACCTGCGCCCGGCCTCGAGCGCGCGTTGGTACAGGCGGATCGCCTCGACGTTGGCGTAGATCCCCGAGGCGTGCGCGGCGGCGATGGACGCGTACCGGAAGGCCTTCGCCCACTCGCCCGCCGCCGAGAAATGCAGCGAGAGCAGGCCGGCCGAGTCCACCGGGTCCTCGGCCATCTCCTCGAACAGGCGGCCGGCGACCGCATGGACCCGCTGCCGGACCCGGAACGGGAGCCCCGCATACGCGGCGTCGCGGATCACCGCCCGCCGGAACCGCAGGTATCCGTCGTCCTCTTCCTCGAAGAACTCCGCGAGGCCGACCCACGTGGCCGCGTCGGGCCGTTGCATCCCCTCGTCGAGCACGTCGTTGAAGAACCGGGGATGGAAGGCAAGCCCGAAGACCGAGGCGCGCCGCACCAACTCCCGCGTCCACGTCGGCAGCCGGTCGATCCGCACGACCGCCGCCGCCTCGACGGAGGCCGGCAGCGCGCCGTCGCCGGCGGCCGAGGCCGCGACGAGGTCCAGCAGGAACTGGGGGTTCCCACCGGATCGCTCGGCCGCCTGCTCGAGCACGTGCGCGGGGAGCGGAGCCTCGTCGGTGGCGATCTCGGCGAGCGCGATGGTCGTGCCGCGGTCGAGCGGACCGACCTCCAGGCGTCGAACGCCGGACGCGTCGGGGGCATGGAAGCCTTCCTCGGCCGGCCGGCGCAGGGCCAGGACGCACCACGGTCGATCGATCTGCTCCGCGGCGAACGCCGCGAGGAGATCGGCGGACGCCTCGTCCATCAGATGCGCGTTCTCGAAGACGAACAACGTGGGTCCGGGCTGCACCGCGCGCAGGAAGCGAAGCAGCGAGTCGTGCAGCTTCGGCCGGAGGAACTCCGGGTCCAGATCGCGAACCTCGGGCGTCGGCTCCATCTCCGCGTCGGCGGCGGTGGCGATCAACGGCAGCCAGGGCATCCGCTCGGGATCGAACGCGGCGGCGATCTCGGTGAGTCGCCGGACCACGACGTCGGCCGGGTCCTCCCAGCTCAGTCCGAAGAGCTCGCGCAGCACCCCGCGCCACGCGACGTACGGCGTGGCCGCCGTGTACGTCTCGCCCACGGCACCCACCTGCCGGAAGTCCGTCGCCTCGCCGCGCAGCTCCTCGGCCAGCCGGGTCTTCCCGATGCCCGACTCGCCGATCAGCTCGAGCGTCCGGGCGGCGCCGCCACGCACCTCCGCCAGCGTGCCCGTGAGCTCGGCGACCTCCTTCTCCCGCCCGAGCAACGGGTATCGGCGCGCTCCCTCGCGGAGGTCGCGGACGCCGACGCGCGCACCGACGGAGAACGCCCTGATCGGATCGCGCTTGCCCTTCACCAGGAACGGCTCGAGCTCGGTCAGATCGAACACCGTCATCGAGTGGTCCAGGACCTCGGCGGTGGCGTACAGCTCCCCGGGGGGCGCCTTCGCCATCAGCCTCGCCGCGAGGTTCACGGCGTCGCCCTTGACCGAGTACGTCTTCCGGAACGGCGGACCGAAGTACGCGGAGAACACGTGCCCGGCGTTCGTTCCCGCCTTCACGGGGAACGGCAGCGGCGTCTCCAGGATCGTCCGGAGCGTCGCGAGCATCCGGTCTTCGTCCTCCCCTGCGCTCTGCGGCGCGCCGACGATCAGCATGACCCGCCACCCGTTGCGCGAGACGTCGGACTCGAAGAACCCGACACCGTCGCGGAGCGCGGCGGTCTGCACCGTCCGCAGGCAGGTGTCGATGGCGGCGGCGGCGGCCTCGGGGCCCTCGGCTCGCAGCAGGTCGTCCGAGCCGGGGAACTCGACGAAGGCGGCCGTGATCCGCCGGTGCTCGGGTTCGGCCTCCCCCGCGAGCAGGTACTCGCGCACCGCGGCCGGCACGAACGTGCGCAGGTCCACCCCCGCCACGTCGGGTCTCGGTTGGGCCGGATACGAGGCGGCGTCCGGCTCGCGGCGGAGCAAGAACCCCTCGCCCTTGGCCCGTCCGACCGCGGCGGGATCGATCGCGGCCGCGGTGATGGCGCTGATCGCGACCTCGCCGGCTTCCGCCGTCTGCTCCATCAGGACGGTTCCGGTCGAGGCCGGCCCGGCGATCACGAGCTCGCGGTGGATCGCGGGATCGCCCACCAAGAACAGGTTGAACGTGCCGGAGTTGATCCCGATGGACATCCGCAGGCGCACCTGCCCCGCCGACGTCGTGATGCGGCCGGCCGTCCGGATCGTCTTCTGCATCCGGACCGCGGCCCGGCTCGCGCGCGCGGCGTGGTCGTCCCCGTCGAACAGCAGCAGCGCCGCGTCGCCGCCCCACTTCAGCAACCCGGCGCCGTCGTCGTAAGCGACCGGTATCAGCTCACCGAACAGTCCATTGAGGATGTCGTTCAGCTCCTCCGCGCCGATCCTGCCGCGGCGCGCGAGACGCTCGGTCATGCTGGTGAAGCCGGAGATGTCGATGAACGCGAGCGTGCCGTCGATCTCGAGGGCGTGACGATCGGGGAAGCGCCGCACCCAGTCGTAGATAAGCCTGGGGACGAACGGTCTGAGTTGCTCTGATGGATCCATCGGCCGACGCCTCCCCGGGGACCGGAGTTTACCCAAGCTTCGTTTGCGTCCGAGCGAGCCGACCGGCTAGCGTTGCACGATGGAACCGGACGAGCAGCTCTCCTCGGCACTCGACGAAGCGCGCGCGCGCCGCAAGACGCTGCACGACGCGCTCGTGCACCTCGAGGAGGCGATCTCCTCCCCCGCCGCCAACCGGATCCCCAACTGGACCGCGACCGTGCTGAAGGAGATGATCGAGACCCGCGATGCGTTCGATCAGCACGTGTTCGTGACGGAGAAGCCCGACGGCCTGTACGACGAGATCCTCGAGCGCGCCCCGCGCCTGACCGGGAACGTCCGGCGGCTGCGCGAGGAGCATCCCGAGATCGTGGCCGCATCGCACGAGCTGATCGCCCGGCTCGAGCAGGTTGAGATCGGCAGCGAGGAATGGCCCGTCGACAAGGCGCGCGACGACCTCCAGCGGTTCATCGGCTCGGTGATCCGGCATCGCCAGCGGGGCGCCGACCTCGTCTGGGAGGCATACAACGTCGACATCGGCGGCCTCGAGTAGCACCCGGGTTCCTCTACGCTTCATCCCGTGGCACGCATCGCGCTCGGCCAGCTGAACACGACCGTCGGCGACCTGGAGGGCAACGTCGCCCGGATGGCGACGTGGGCCGCGAAGGCCAGCGGGGGCGGCGCCGACGTGATCGTGTTCCCCGAGCTCGCCGTCACCGGCTACCCACCCGAGGACCTCGTGCTGCGCTCGGCGTTCGTGGACGACAACCTGGCCGCGCTCGACGCGCTCGCCGCCGAGACCGCCGCCGGCTGCGACGTGGTCGTCGGCTTCGTCGACCGGAGCGGCGCGGGACTGCACAACGCGGCTGCGTTGTTGCGCGGCGGCCGGATCGCTGCGCGCTACGCGAAGTGCAAGTTGCCGAACTACGGCGTGTTCGACGAGCGCCGGTACTTCGTACCCGGCACGGCCGGCGCCCTCGTGACGATCGGCGACGCGAACGCCGGCCTCTCGGTGTGCGAGGACGCGTGGGCGCCGGGCGCGCCGTTCGACGCCTACGTCGGGACGGGGTTCGTCGCGAACATCAACGGGTCGCCGTTCCACGCCGGCAAGGTGCACGAGCGCGCCGAGGTCCTCGCTGCGCGCGCCGCCGAGACCGGCGCGTGGATCGTCTACGTCAACGCCGTCGGTGGCCAGGACGAACTGGTCTTCGACGGCGGATCGATGGTGGTCGCCCCGGACGGCACGGTGGCCGCGCGAGCACAGCGCTTCGAGGAGGACCTGTTGCTCGTCACGCTCGAGGGCCGGAGCTTCGAGAGCGAACCGCGGCCGGTCTGGCCCGACGGTCCGGCCGAGGTCTACCGCGCGCTCGTGCTCGGCGTACGCGACTACGCGACGAAGAACGGGTTCACGGAGGTTGCGCTCGGGCTCTCCGGCGGCATCGACTCCGCGCTCGTGGCCACCGTCGCGGCCGACGCGCTGGGGCCCGGTGCCGTGCGCGCGCTGGCGATGCCGTCGCCGTATTCCAGCGAGGGTTCCGTCACCGACGCGATCGACGTCGCCGAGCGCCTCGGGATCCGGATCACGACGGTGCCGATCGACGAGGTGTTCGACGCGTTCCGCCGCGCGCTGGCGCCGGTGTTCGACGCGAACGCGGCGCCCGTCGCCGAGGAGAACATCCAGGCTCGGATCCGCGGCACGCTCCTGATGGGCCTGTCGAACGCCTCCGGCGCGCTCGTGCTGGCCACCGGGAACAAGTCCGAGTACGCCGTGGGCTACGCGACGCTCTACGGCGACATGTCGGGCGGGTTCGCGCCGATCAAGGACCTGCCCAAGACGCTCGTGTACGAGGTCTGCCGCTGGCGGAACCGCCAGGCGGCGCAGGCCGGCGGGACCGAGCCGATCCCCGAGGCGGTCCTCGCGAAGCCGCCCTCCGCCGAGCTTCGCCCCGGCCAGCTGGACACCGACTCCTTGCCCCCCTATGAGGTGCTCGACCCGATCGTCGAGGCCTACGTGGAGGCGGACCTCGGCGTCGAGCAGATCGTCGAACGCGAGCTCGGTGATCCGGAGCTGGTGCGGAGGATCGTCGGCATGATCGATCGCGCCGAGTACAAGCGACGGCAGGCCGCGCCCGGGGTGAAGATCACGCCGAAGGCGTTCGGGCGAGACCGACGGCTGCCGATCACGAACCACTACCCGGTCTGATCAACCCTGCCCGCGGTGCGCGCCGTCGACGCCGGCCAAGCTCCGCACCAACCGGCGCGCAGCCGGCCGGAACCCGTCGCCCGTGGCCTTCGCCCGCCCCACCAGCATCGCGCCCTCGAGCGCGGCGATGATCCCGCGCGCGGTGTCGCGCGGGGTCCCCGCGAACGCGAGCGAGCGGTCGCGACGCCCGCGGGTGAGCACCTTCGCGAGCCACGCCTCGTTCACGTCGAAGAAGCCGGCGATCGACCCGCGCATGGATCCGGGGAGCGTCTCGTACTCGGCCGCCAGCATGCCGCACAAACACATCCGATGATCCACGAACACGTCGGCGTACAGTCCCGCGTACGCGTCCAGCTCGTCGATCGCCGTTCCGCCCCGCGCCTCGATCGCGTCGAGCGCCAGCGCGAACCGCTCCGCGTACCGGTCGACCAACGCCTGCCCCAGATCGGCCTTGCCGGGGAAGTGATAGTGCAGGCTCGCCTTCGTCACCGAGAGCTCCTGTGCGATGTCCGCGTAGCTGAACCCGTTGAACCCACGGACCTGCACGAGACGCTCGGCCGCGTCGAGGATCGCCGCGTCCGTCCCGCTCTCGCTCCGCGCGCCCGGCTCCACCATCCCCGGATCCTTCCATGATCCCGACGGGTCTTGACCGCTTACCTACTAGTAGGTAAGTATCGTACGTCACCGACCCACGGAGGGGAAGCCATGCAGCAGACGGAGCACGTGAGCTTCGAGAAGGCGGACGAGGTCCGCGAGTTCCCGAAGGGACGGGCGGAGATCGTGAAGGTTGGCGACACCGAGATCGGCCGGCTCGTCTTCGAGCCGGGATGGCGCTGGTCCACGGACCTCAAGCCGATCGCCGGCACCGACAGCTGCGAGGCGCCGCACTTCCAGTACCACCTCAGCGGACGGCTCGCGATCCGCATGGACGACGGGTCCGAGTTCGTGGCCGAGCCCGGCGATGTGACCTCCCTCCCCAGCGGCCACGACGCCTGGGTCCTCGGGGACGAGCCCGTCATAGTGGTCGACTGGTTCGGGGCCAGCAACTACGCGAAGCCGTCCTGATCAGCTCAGCGCCCAGGTGACGGACACGCTGACCTGGGTCTTGATCGTCGGCGGGTTCACCGGCGTCGGGGCCGCCTCGGAGGCTGCGAACGCCACGCGCTGGTCGTAGGGCTGCGGTCCGGGCTGCGCGGTCTCGTCGATCTTCACGACCTGACCGACCTGCGCCTGGGCGGCGGCCGCCATCGCGTCGGCCTTGCCGCGCGCGTCCTGCACCGCTTTCGCGAGCGCCTGGTCGAGCCCCTGGTTCTGATCCGACAGCGAGAACGTGATGCCGCCCGCGAGGTTCGCCCCGGCGCCGACCGCCGTGTCGATCACCTTGCCGACCTGTCCCATGTCATGGACGGTCACGTCGATCGTGTTCTCGGCCTGGTAGCCCACGATGCTGTTGCCGTTGCTGCTCCACACGGGGTCGAGGCTCACGTTCGTCGTGGCGAGGTCCGCGTCGCCGATGCCGAGCTTCTTCAGCGCGGCCAGGACCTGGTTCATCTTCGCGGCGTTCTGATCCATCGCATCCTGCGCGGTGCCCGCCTGCGTGTGGACCCCGAGCGAGACGTCGGCCTGATCGGGTTTCGCGTTGATCGACGCCGTGCCCGAGACCGTGATCGTCCGGTCCTGCGTGCTGGGCGCGGTGCTGCTGCTCTGCGCCAGGGAGGGTGCCTGGAGCGCGACCACCGCGCCCACGAGCACGCCTGCCAGCACGAGGCCGATGCGCTTCATCGCCGTCCTCCTTCTCAAGGTGGCGATTGGACGGCCTCGCGGCCCGCGTGGGTTCCCGGATCCGCTACACGGCCTTGCGGTACAGCCGCACGGCGATCGGCGCGAAGATCGCGATGATCGCCACGGACCACACGACCGCTTTGAGCACCAGGTCCGAGGTCGGCCCACCGAGCGTGAGGGCCCGGAACGCCCCGGCCGTGACGGAGACCGGCTGGTTCCGTGCCCATGGCTGGAGCCACCCCGGCATGTTGTCGACCACGACGAACGCCGCCGAGGCGAACACGAGGGGCGCGAGGACGGGGAACGCCGCGGCCTGTGCCGTCTCCGGATCCTTCACGGCCAGCCCGACGGTGGCGAAGATCCACGACATCGCGTACCCGAACAGCAGCACCAGCAGGATGCCCGGGATCAGCGACCACAGCGTGGTGTGGATCCTCCAGCCGACCAGGAACCCGACCACCATCATGAGGATCACCACGAAGAAGTTCCGGAACAGATCGGCGAGCGTCCGGCCGACCAGGACGGCCGGGGTCCACATCGGCAGCGCGTGGAAGCGTTCCATCAGGCCGCTCTTCAGATCGGTGGCAAGGCCGATCGCGGTGGCGAGCGAGCCGAACACGACGACCTGCACGAAGATCCCGGCCATCAGGTAGTCCACGTACGGGATCTTCCCGGTGTTGATCGATCCGCCGAAGACGAAGCGGAACATCAGCACGAAGATGATCGGCTGGATCGTCGAGAAGACCAGCAGCTGCGGAACGCGCAGGTACTGCAGGAGGTTGCGGTTGATCACCGCGACCGTGTCGCGCACCCGGGCCATCGGGATGTGTCGGTCGGCCAGGTCGTGCTCGATCGTCACCGCTGCGCTCATGCCGAACCCCCTCGTTCGCTCTTCACCCGTTCCTCGGTCGATCCGTCGTCCGCTTCCGCGCGATGGCCCGTCAAGGCCAGGAAGACGTCATCGAGGCTCGGCTCGCGGACCGCGAGCGTCTCGGGCTCGATGGCGTTCGTATCGAGCGTGCGCAGGACGTCGATCAGGATGCGGGCGCCGTCGTTCGACGTGATGCGGACCGTCCCGTCATCGCGTTCGACCTGCCCGTCGACCTTCCCCGTGAGGAGCGCGGAGGCGCGCGACGATCCGCCGCCGGCGCCGAAATGCATCTCGACGACCGTGCTTCCCAGCTGCGACTTCAGGTTCGACGGCGTGTCGTTCGCGATCACTTTGCCGCCGTCCACGACGACGATCCGCTCCGCGAGACGGTCTGCCTCCTCCAGGTACTGCGTGGTCAGCAGGACGGTCGTCCCGTCCTGCACGAGCTGTTCGATCGTCTCCCACAAGGCGTTGCGGCTGGTGAGGTCGAGGCCCGTCGTCGGCTCGTCCAGGAACAGGACCGGCGGACGCGTCACCAGCGACGCCGCGATGTCCAAGCGCCGGCGCATGCCGCCCGAGTACGTTCGGAGCGGCCGGTCAGCCGCATCCGTCAGGTCGAACCTCGCGAGCAGCTCCGCGGCGCGGGGCATCAGCTCCGGCGTCGGGAGCTGCCCCAGGATGCCGACCATGCGGAGGTTCTCCCGGCCGGTCAGGTTGGCGTCGACCGCGGCGTATTGGCCCGCGAGACCGATCCGACGCCGCACGGCTTGCGCCTGATGCACCACGTCGTACCCCAGCACCGTCGCGTGTCCGGCGTCCGGCTTCAGGATCGTGGCGAAGATCCGGACGGCCGTGGTCTTTCCGGCCCCGTTCGGCCCGAGGAGTCCGAAGACCGCGCCCCGGGGCACCTCGAGGTCGATGCCCGCCAGCGCCTCGAGCTTGCCGTAGCGCTTGACCAAACCCTCCGCACGGACCGCAACGTCGCTCATGGACAGCACCCTGCCACAATCATTTGCGGTATGTCAAGTATCGAGAGATATGAAAGGTCGAGAAGATTGAAACATCTTGACCGTCGGCGTAGGATGGGGTTGATGGCGGATGCAGCGGACGAGGTCGCGCCGGTCACCGACCCGGTGAGGGCGGTCGCCGGCGACGTGTGGCGGCAGATGGCCGAGTTCACGTGGAGCCGCATGCAGCGCGGGCAGGCGTTCCACGCGTTGAAGGCGCTCGGACTCACGCCGGGGCACATGCGGGTCCTCTCGGCGTTGGAGCCGGATGAGGCGCTGCCGATGGGCGCGATCGCGGAGCTTCTTCAATGCGACCCATCGATGGCGACCTGGCTGATCGACCGGCTCGAGGAGCGCAAGCTCGTCGAACGCCGCATGCTCGCCACCGATCGCCGCGTCAAGGTCGTGAGCCTGACCCGCCGAGGCGTGCGGGTGAAGACGAAGGTCCTCACCCAGCTCTTCGATCCCCCGCCGGAGCTGCTTTCGCTGGACCTCGCGCGGCTCGAGGCGCTCCGGACCGCGCTGAGCGTGCTCCCCCGGCCGGAGCGGCCGTTCCGTTCGGGGATGGGCCGGCCGACCGCGCACCCCCGCCACCGCGGGGGCCAGCGGGGCTGAGAGGCGCCTGCGTGGACCGCCTCCGTAGAATCCCGCGGACGGGCCTGTAGCTCAGCCTGGTTAGAGCAGGGGGCTTTTAACCCTCGTGTCGCGGGTTCGAATCCTGCCAGGCCCACCTGACAGACGGTTGCCGGTACCCTTGCCGTGTGTCCACGACCGGCCCCTCGGAGGAGGAAGAGGAGCGACGGTCGCGTCATCCCTTGCCTCTCAGCCGCCGCCGGTTCCTCGAGCGCTCGGCGATGGCGGTCGCGGGAGGTGTCCTGTTCGCCTGCACCGGTGGCAAGACGATCACGAAGGTCCGCGATCCGGTCGCCGCGATCGACACCCGCTGGCCGATCAAGCGGGTCGTCTACCTGATGATGGAGAACCGGAGCTTCGACAACCTCTTCGGCCGCTTCCCCGGCGTGGACGGGGCGACCGTCGGCGTGATGAACGGGGTCGAGAGACCGCTCACGCCGTGCCCCGATTGGATGCTCGGTGATCTGCCGCACGCGCGGACCAGCGCGATCAAGGACCTGAACGGGGGGAAGCTCGACGGGTTCGGGATCGGCGTCTACGGCGATCCCTGGGCGTACACCCAGTTCCGTGGCCCCGAGATCCCGAACTACTGGTACTGGGCGCGCGAGTACGCGATCTCCGACCATTTCCACGCGTCGGTGCTCGGCCCCTCGTATCCGAACCACTTCTACTTCATCGCCGGCACCTCGGGGGGCGCGGTCGAGAACCCCGTGAACATCTTGGGCCGAGAGCTGCCCAACGGCGACGAACTCATCAGCTGGGGCTGCGACGCCGTCGGCCCGAAGGCGTACGTGGAAACGATCGGAGAGCACGGGCGGATCGGGAAGCACTCGACGTGTTTCGACTTCCCGACGGTGGGGGAGCAACTCACCACGAAGGGCATCGACTGGGCGTTCTACGCGGCGGCGCCCGGCAAGCCGGGCTATCACTGGAGCGCCTACAACGGCGTGTCGCAGGTGTTCCACTCCCACCTGTGGAACGAGCACATCCGCGACGTCGCCGACCTCATCACCGACGCTCGATCCGGGCGGCTGCCGTCCGTCACCTGGATCACGCCGCGGGCGGAGCTCTCGGAGCACCCGCCGGCCAGCACCGCGTTCGCGCACAACTGGGTGAGCGACGTCGTCGAGGCGATCATGCGCAGTGACGACTGGGACAACACGGTCATCTTCTTGACCTGGGACGAGTGGGGCGGGTTCTACGATCACGTGCTCCCGCCGAAGGTCGATGAGTTCGGACTCGGGTTCCGGGTGCCGCTGCTGACGATCAGCCCGTACGCGGTCCGAGGGACGATCGACGACGTCACCGGGGAGTTCTCCACGCCGCTGCGGTTCATCGCCGACAACTGGGGCCTTCCCTACCTGACCCCGCGCATCGCGGGGACGCACAACATGGAGCACCTCTTCGACTTCTCGAAGCCACCGCGACCGCCGGCGATCACCGGCAAGCGGGCGAAGACGTTCGGGAGTCCCTGGGTCTACCCGGAGCACTTCCCCGCCTGGCCCCCCGGATCGGTGCGGGCCAAGGGCTTCTGGCCGGCGAACGACGGGCCGTAACCGCGCCCCACGAGACCTCACCAGGCCATCCATGGACGACGCCGGATCGCCCGTCGCGGGGCGAGGATCGCTCGGCGAGGTGGCATCGGCGTTCCTGAAGCTCGGCGTGATCGGGTTCGGCGGGCCGGCGGCGCACGTCGCGCTGATGCGCCGCGAGTTCGTCGAGGAGCGGCACTGGCTGGACGAGGACCGGTTCCTCGAGCTGTTCGGCGCGGCGAACCTGATCCCCGGCCCCGCCTCGACCGAGCTCGGCATGATGCTCGGCTATCTCCGTGCGGGATGGGCGGGGCTGCTCGTCGCCGGCGCGTGCTTCATCGCGCCGGCGATGACGATCGTGCTGATCCTCGCGTCGATCTACGTGCGCTACGGCTCCGTGCCGGCGACCGGCTGGGTGCTGGCCGGTGTGGCCCCGGTGATGATCGCGATCATCGCGGACGCGCTGTGGCAGTTGGGACGGCGTGCGTTGAAGACGCTGCCGCTCGCAGGGGTCGGGATCGCGGTGCTGCTGCTCTACCTGCTGGGCGTCTACCCGATCGTGCTGCTGTTCGGCGGCGCGCTCCTGGTGATGCTTGGACGGCAGGCGGGGAAGCTCCGCGGGCACGCGACGTTCCTGCTGCCGGTCGGCGCCGCGACCGTGCCGCTGCGCTCGATCTTCTTCGAGTTCCTGAAGCTCGGCGCGATCGTGTACGGGAGCGGCTACGTGCTGCTCGCGTTCCTGCGGAGCGATGTGGTGCAGCACCTGCACTGGCTCTCGGACGGCCACCTGGTCGACGCGGTCGCGATCGGGCAGGTGACGCCGGGTCCGGTGTTCACGACGGCCACGTTCATCGGCTACCTGCTGGCCGGCGTGCCCGGCGGGATCACCGCGACCGTCGCGATCTTCCTGCCGTCGTTCGTGTTCGCTGGCGTCGTGTACTCGCTGCTGCCACGGCTGCGGCGCTCGGCGTGGGCGGCCGCGTTCCTGGACGGCGTCACGGTCTGCGGCCTCGGCCTGATGGCAGGCGTGAGCATCCAGCTCGGCCGGATCGCGATCACCGGCGTGCTGACCGCGGCGCTGGCGCTCGCGGCCTTCGTGATCCTTCGTCGCTACCAGCCGAACTCCGCCTGGCTCGTGCTGGGCGGGGCGCTGATCGGGCTGGCCGCTCGCGGCTGGGGGTGAGCCAGGAGCTTGCCGCTCGATCCTGAGCGAACCCACAGGTGCATCTGGCCTTCGTCACAGCGGCGTCTCCAACCATGGCATGCGAAGCGACGAAGGGTTCGTCGCCGGGAACGAGGAGGGAGACATGGACGACACGGGCATGGAGAAGGGAACGGGGCCTTCGCGCGGAGCGCGGAAGCTCGTCGCTGCCGGACTCGTCGTGAGCGGGCTGCTCGCCGGCGGTGTCCTGGCGGGCTCACAGGTCGCGAGCGCGCAGAGCGCGTCGTCGACCTCGAGCACGTCGACATCGGCTCCGAGCTCGGCACCCGGTCGAGGCGGGGATCCGGCCACCATGACGCACGGCCCCGGAGAAACGCTGCTGACCGACGGCACGGCCTCGAAGGTGAAGGCGGCGGCACTGGCCGCGGTTCCGGGCGGCGCCGTCATCCGGGTCGAGACCGACTCGGCCGGCTCGCCCTACGAGGCGCACGTGCAGAAGGCCGATGGGAGCATCGTCACCGTGAAGATCGACGCCACCTTGAAGGTGACGAGGATCGAGCCCGGCTTCGGCCCGGGCGGGCCGATGCCATCGAACGGATCCAACGCCTGAGCGCATCGGCGATCCACTGCATGGAAGGGCCCGGTGCGTCGCCGGGCCCTTCCGCCGTACCAGGAGAGACGCTTGATGTCGGAACGCGTCGGTACGGTCGCTCGATGCGGCGGGCTCGGGTCGGCTCTTCGTGGATCTTGGTTCCCGAAGATCGGAGGGAACGGATGCGCGGCCTCCGGGGGGTGCCCAGGCTCATGGGGAACGAGGGTCTCCTGCTGGAGCGGTGCAGATCGGTGCACACGTTCGGGATGCGGTTCGCGATCGACGCGGTGGTGCTGGACCGGCACGGCCGGGTGGTCACGGTCGTCCGGATGGCGCCGCGGCGGCTGTTGCGCCCGCGCCGCAGAGGTCGGCACGTGCTCGAGGTGACAGCCGGCGCGGGCCCGAAGTGGGCGTCGCTATACTGCTCGGGCTGCCCCGAACGAGCCTCGGTCCCCATCGTCTAGAGGCCTAGGACGCCGCCCTTTCAAGGCGGAAGCACGGGTTCGAATCCCGTTGGGGGCACCGGTCGTCCGTTCGCGGACGGCCGCGACAACAGAACACGCGCCTGTGGAGGAGCCCGGAGTCCTCATCGCCCTGTCAAGGCGAAGATCGCGGGATCGAAGCCCGTCAGGCGCGCTGCCCCACCGGAAGGCGCTGCGACGCGGTTGCGCGCCGCCGGTCGGCCTCCGCAGTTCCGTCTCGCGGAACGACGCGCCACAGGATGCGGCGATCCGCCGCCCACATCTCGAGGACCCGCGCCGCCCGCTCGGATCCCGTGAGCGACGCGTGCAGGCTCACCAGTCGGCGGACCTCGTCGCGTTCCTCGGGCAGCGGGCGCGTGATCCACACGAGCTCCGGGTTCAGCATCGCCGGCAGGGCGCCGTCGGGGTCGCGGACGTAGATCGCGCCGCCGGTCATGCCGGCGCCGAGGTTCATCCCGAACGGGCCCAACACCACCACCAGCCCACCGGTCATGTACTCGCAGCCGTGCTCGCCCATGCCCTCGACCACGGCCACCGCGCCGGAGTTCCGCACGGCGAACCGCTCGCCGACGCGCCCTGCCACGAAGAGCTCTCCCCCGGTCGCGCCGTAGAGCACGGCGTTGCCCGCGAGGTGCGCATCCCCGACGTCGTCGGCCGGCGGCGAGATCACGATCCTGCCGCCGCTCATCCCCTTGCCGACGTGGTCGTTCGCCTCGCCGATCAGCCGGAGATCGACCCCGGAGGCGAGGAACGCGCCGAAGGACTGACCGGCCGCCCCGTCGAACGTCGCCCGGACCGAGCCCGGCGGCTCGTCCGTGCCGAACCGCCGCCCGATCGCCCCCCCGAGGCGCGCGCCGACCGCGCGATCCTCGATCGTGATCGGGTAACGGAGGGTCGCGTGGGCGCCGGTCGACACCGCGGCCCATCCGTCCCGGTGGAGCCGGTCCCCCAGGTCCGAGCGTGACGCGGGGACCGGCGGCGTCGTCGCGAGCCGGCGCCGCTCGCCCGATGGCTCGAGGAGTTCGGACAGATCGAGCCCGTCCGCTCCCGCCCCGTCGGCCGGCACCAGCAGATCCACCCTGCCGATGGCGTCTTCGAGCGAGCGGAGCCCGAGGTCCGCGAGCGTCCGACGGACGTCCTCGGCCACCGACGTGAGGTACGACACGACCATCTCGGGGGTGCCGGCGAACCGAGCCCGCAGCTCGGGGCGCTGCGTCGCGATCCCGACCGGGCACGTGTCGAGGTGGCAGGTCCGCACCATGATGCAACCCTCGGCCAGCAGGAGCGCCGTGCCGAAGGAGAACTCGTCCGCGCCGAGCAGCGCCGCGAGGACCACGTCGCGGCCGGTCTTCAAGCCGCCGTCCACCCGGACGCGGAGGCGGCGGCGGAGCCCGCTGCGGACGAGCGCACGGTTCGTCTCCGCGAGCCCGATCTCCCACGGCAGGCCAACGTTCTTGATCGAGGACAGCGGCGAGGCGCCGGTCCCGCCGTCCGCCCCGGCGACGTGGACGATGTCGGCAAGGGCCTTCGCGACGCCGGTCGCGATCGCCCCGACGCCGATCTCGGAGACGAGCTTCACGGAGATGTCGGCGTCGGGGTTCACTTGCCGCAGATCGAAGACCAGCTGCGCCAGGTCCTCGATCGAGTAGATGTCGTGATGCGGGGCGGGGCTGAGCAGCGCGACGCCCGGCTGGGTGTGGCGGATCGCCGCGATCTCGGCCGTCACCTTGTGCCCGGGGAGCTGCCCTCCCTCGCCCGGCTTCGAGCCCTGCGCGATCTTGATCTGGAGCTCGTCGGCGAACGCGCAGTACTCGGGGGTGACGCCGAAGCGGGCGGAGGCGATCTGTTTGATCGTCGAGTTGCGCCGGGTGCGAAAGCGCGCGGCGTCCTCGCCCCCCTCTCCCGCGTTGGACCGGCCTCCGACGATGGCCATCGCGAGGGCGAGCGTCTCGTGCGCCTCGCGCGAGATCGCGCCGTGCGACATCGCGGCGCTCGAGAACCGGCGCAGGATCGCCGGCGCGGCCTCCACCTCCTCGAGCGGCACGCTTCGGCCCCTCCGCCGGAGGGCGAGTAGATCGCGGGGCTCGCTCGGACGACGGGCGTCCACGAGCTCGGCGTATCGGGCCTCGTCGGCGGCCGCGGCACGTTCGTCGTCGTCCCGGACCGCGGTCGAGCGGAGGTGCCGGAGCCCCGGATCGACGCTGCGATGGATCGCGCGAACGACCCCCGGGTTGGTCTCGTGATACTCGCCCCCGTGACGGAACTTCACGGCTCCCCGGTTCACCAGCGGCGCCGGCGCGGGCACGAAGGCCGCATCGTGGCGGGCGAGCACTTCGGCCGCGATCGCCTCGAACCCGATCCCGCCGAGCGATGAGGACGTCCCGGGGAGGCAGCGCTCGGTGACCTCGCGCGACAGACCGACGACGTCGAAGGAGGCACCGCCTCGGTAGGCGTCGACGCACGCGATGCCGAGGCGGGCCAGGATCTTCAGGACGCCGTGTTCGATCGCGTCGCGGTACCGGCCGAGCGCCTCGGCCGCGGCGGCGTCGTCGTCCGGGTGGAGCGCCGAGACGGTCGCGAACGCGAGACGCGGATGGACCGCTTCGGCGCCGAACGCGAGCAGGCACGCGACGTCGTGCGACCCGATGGCGTCGCCGCTGTCGGCAACGATCGAGCATCCAGCCCGGAGCCCCGCGCGCACGAGCGCCACGTCGACCGCGCCGACGGCCAGCAGGGACGGGATCGCCGCGCGGTCGCGGTCCAGCGCCGCGTCGCTGAGCACGAGGATGCCGTGACCCGCCCCGACGGCCTCCACCGCCGCGTCGGCGAGCCGCTCGAGCGCCGGGCGCATCCCCTCGGGCCCGTCGCCGGCCGCCCACGTCGCATCCAGGACCTCGCCGCGCGGCACGTGGAACACGACGAAGGTGGGCAGCTCCAGTTGGGCGGCGGCCTGCGGCCGCTCCCAGATAAGAGGGTCGCGCGGGCCGAGCAGCGTGGTCGTGGACATCACGAACCGTTCGCGGATGTGGTCGATCGCCGGGTTGGTCACCTGCGCGAAGCGTTGCTTCAGGTGCCCGAACACGGAGCCTCGGCGCGCCGACATCGGGGCGATCGGCGTGTCGTCGCCCATCGAGAACGTCGGCTCGCCGCCGTCGGCGGCCATCGGACGCAGCAGCAACGTGACGTCCTCGCGCCCGTAGCCGAACGCCGTCTGCCGGCGGAGGAGATCGGGGGGTACCTGCGCGGCGGGATGGTCGATCCCCAGGACGATCCGATGCTCCGACGCCCACGTCGCGTACGGGCGCGACATCGCGATCCGCCGGACCGGATCCAGCTCGACGCCGCGGCAGCGGGGATCGACCACGAGCATGTCGCCCGGCCCCAGCTTGCCGCGCCGGACCAGCCCGTGGCCTCCGACGTCGACGGCGCCGGCCTCGGAGGCGCAGGCCACCAGCCCGTCCTCGCAGATCGCCGAGCGGAGGGGGCGCAGCCCGTTGCGATCCATCGCCGCGCCCACCGCCACCCCGTCGCTGAAGATCAACGCGGCCGGTCCGTCCCACGGCTCCATCACTGACGCGTGCCACCGGTAGAAGCCCCGGACGCGCGGCTCCATATCTGGCCGCCGCTCCCAGGCGGCGGGCACCGTCATCGCGACGGCGTGCGCCGCCTCGCGCTCGGCGCCCTCCCGCATCAACAGCTCGATCGTCTCGTCGAGCATCGAGGAGTCCGATCCCTCGGGGTCGACCGAGGGCCGGAACAGCTCCTCGATCTCCGAGGACTCCAGCCCGAGCCGTCCCTCGCGCGTCGCCATCCGTCGGACGTTCGCGCCCAGCGTGTTGATCTCGCCGTTGTGGCACAGCACGCGGAACGGCTGCGCGCGCTCCCACGAAGGGGCCGTGTTCGTCGAGTAGCGCTGGTGGAACACGATGAACGGGGCGGCGAACCGCGGATCCCGGAGATCCCGGTAGAAGGGGGCCAGCTGATCGGCCGCGACGAGCGCCTTGTACGTGACCGTGGAGAAGCTGCAGGAGACGACCGTCAGATCCAGCCGGTCCCTGCGCGCCTGCGCCTCGATCCTGCGGCGGGCGCGGAACGCCGCGCGCTCACGGCGTTCCCCGCCCGAGCCCGGGCGTCGGCGGAACACAGCCTGGACGATCGACGGCATCGTGACGCGAGCGCGCGCCCCGAGCGCGCCCGCGTCGACCGGCACCTCGCGCCAGGCGACGACCTCGAGGCCCTCGGCCTGGCAGGCGCGCTCGACGATCCCGGCGGGTCCCCCTCCCGCTCCGCACCGGAGGAACAGCATCGCGACACCCGGCGGCTCGGCCGTTTCGATCCCCAGCTCCTCCTCGAGGAAGCCGCGAGGGATCGGGGCGAGGACCCCGGCGCCGTCGCCGGTCTTCGCGTCCGCATCCACGGCGCCCCGGTGGCGCATCCGCGTGAGGGCGTCGAGCCCCAGCTCGACGATCGCCCGCGCGGGACGCCCCGCCGAGTCGGCCACGAACCCGATCCCGCACGCATCGCGCTCGCGCTCCCACGGAGCGAGGAGCGGAGCGTCGATACCGGGAGGGGCGTGGGTCCGCATGGGTCCTCGATGCGCTCAGACCGCAACATCGGTCTCGGTCCGGAGCTCGTCCTCCGGCTCGCCGGCCGCCAGATCGATCGTCTCGGCGTCCACGTGGACCCCGTTCGCGATGAACCCGGTGTCCTGATCCATCTGGTAGGCGATCGTGCCGTGCTCGTGCAGGTCGAGCCCCCGCATCTCGCCGGTCTTCGAGACGCGCAGCGTGCGGGTGCGGTGCACCAGGTACATCACCCCGAACGCCACGGAGGTCACGACGACCACGCACGTCAGGCTCCCGATGAACTGCGCCTTCAGCTGCGCGAGCCCGCCGCCGTAGAAGAGGCCGCGGACCGTGACCGAGGTGTCGACACCGTCCGGCGTCGGCACCCCGAACGCGCCGGTCGCCAACAGCCCCAGGCTGAGCGTTCCCCAGATGCCCGCGGCGCCGTGGACGGCGACCGCACCGACCGGGTCGTCGACGCGGAACCATTCCATCGCGTCGATCGCGAGCGGGACCACGACCCCGGCGACCGCACCGATCACCACAGCCCCCGCCGGCGAGACCCAGTAGCACGGACACGTGATCGCGACCAGGCCTGCAAGGAACCCGTTCACCGACATCCCGAGGTCCCACGTCTTCGTGCGCGGATACACCCAGAACATCGCCACGAGACCACCGGCGCACGCCGCGAGCGTCGTGTTCGTGGCGACGCGCCCGATCCCTTCGAAGTCCATCGCCGACAACGTCGAGCCGGGGTTGAACCCGTACCAGCCGAACCACAGGATCACGCCGCCGATCGCCGCGATCGTCAGGTCGTGCGGCGGCAAGGGTCCACCGCCGTCGCGCTTGAACCGCCGGCCGATCCGCGGCCCCAGCACGATCGCCCCCGCGAGGGCGACGGCCCCGCCGACCGTGTGCACCACGGTCGATCCGGCGAAGTCGCGGAACCCGGCGCCGCCCGTGAAGGAGTGCAGCGCGCTGGGGGTCATGTTCGCGAGCCATCCGCCCGGCCCCCAGACCCAGTGGCCGAAGATCGGGTAGATGAACCCGGAGACGGCGATCGAGTAGAGCAGGTCACCCTTGAAGCCCGTGCGGCCGACCATCGCGCCGGAGGTGACCGTCGAGCACGTGTCGGCGAACGCGAACTGGAACAGGAAGAACGCGAGGAAGGCGACGCCCGTCGAGCCGTAGGTCGCCGGGGCGCCCTGGAGGAAGAAGTACTGGTGACCGATCAGACCGTTGCCCTCGCCGAACATGAACGCGAACCCGAACGCCCAGAACAGCAGGCCGCACAGGCACGTGTCGACGATGCATTCCGCGAGGACGTTGACCGTCTCACGCGACCGCGCGAAGCCCGCCTCGAGCCCCATGAACCCCGCCTGCATGAAGAACACGAGGAAGGCCGCGATGAGCGTCCACATCGTGTTGATCGGGTTCACCAGCTCGCTCGCCTGATGCGTCGCGGTCTGCGCCGACGCCGGCGTGCCGATCAACGACGAGAGCAGGTTCAGACCCAGGAGCAGAACGACGACGCCGATCATCTTGCCGGCGAAGATGACGCCGATCCGCCGGCGTGTCCCGGGGCGGCGCAGGCGCTCGCGGATCGTCGATCTGGTCTGGACGTCCATCGGTCTCCCCTTCCTCGGCGCGGCGCGCCGCTGTCGACGAGGCGAAGCTAGGTGCCAGCCGTTTCACGTCCGTTTCCCGCGTGTGACGTGTGTGTGAACTGGGATCCCGGCGACCGCGCGTAACGCGCTGTTTACGCGCCCGCAATGGACCCGCAATGGGGCGTCGCTACGCTGCGGGCATCCGCGAGGAGGTGCGACGCCGATGGCCCGCGACGACGATCAGCGCACCTTCGTGCTCCGGACCGTCGAGGAGCGGGAGATCCGCTTCGTGCGTCTGTGGTTCACGGACGTGCTCGGGTTCCTGAAGTCCTTCTCGATCCCCGCCCAGGAGCTGCCCGAGGCGCTCGAGGAGGGCGTGGGCTTCGACGGGTCCGCGATCGACGGCTTCGCCCGCGTCCAGGAAGCCGACATGATCGCGCGGCCCGACGCGTCGACCTTCCAGGTCCTGCCGTGGCGTCCCGACGTCCCCGGCGTGGCGCGGATGTTCTGCGACATCCACACACCCGACGGCCCGCCGTTCGCGGGCGATCCCCGGCTGGTGCTCCGGCGCGTCGTCTCGCGTGCGGCCGACCTCGGGTTCTCCTTCTACGTCGGCCCCGAGATCGAGTTCTTCCTGTTCGACGGCCCCACGGATCCGAAGCCGCTCGACGTCGGGTCGTACTTCGACCTCACACCGCTCGACATCGGGAGCGACTTCCGGCAGCGAGCGATCACGTACCTCGAGGAGTTCGGGATCCCGGTCAAGGATTCGCACCACGAGGTGGCGGCCTCCCAGCACGAGATCGACCTGCGCCACACCGATGCGATCGCGATGAGCGACGCGATCATGACGTGCCGCCTCGTCGTGAAGGAGGTGGCGCGCGAGCTCGGCGTGTACGCGACCTTCATGCCGAAGCCGATCCAAGGTGCCTTCGGCTCCGGGATGCACACGCACGTGTCGCTGTTCGAGGGCGACCGCAACGCCTTCTTCGATCCGACCGGCGAGCACTCGCTCTCGAAGGTCGCCCGGTGCTTCATCGCCGGTCTCCTGCGACACGCCCGGGCGATCACCGCGATCACGAACCAATGGACGAACTCCTACAAGCGGTTGGTCCCCGGCTACGAGGCCCCGGTGCACGTGGGGTGGGGGGCGCGGAACCGCTCGGCCCTCATCCGCGTGCCGCTCACGAAGCCGCACAAGGAGGCGGCCTGCCGGATCGAGTACCGGGCGCCGGATCCGGCGTGCAACCCGTACCTCTCCTTCGCGCTGATCCTCGCCGCGGGGCTGGACGGGATCGAACGCGAGGACGAACCGCCGCCCGAGATGACCGACGACGTGTGGTCGATGGGTGACGCGGAGCGGATCGGGCGCGGCATCCCCGTCCTGCCCGAGAGCCTCCCCGAGGCGCTCGTCGAGATGGGCAGCAGCGAGCTCGTCCGGGAGGTCCTCGGCGAGCATCTGTTCGAGTGGTTCATCGCGAACAAGCGGGCGGAATGGGACGAATACAGGACGTACGTCACGGGCCTCGAGCTCGAGCGGAACCTCCCGAGGCTGTAGGACGCCTCGTGGCTGCGCCGCGGGCCGCATCGCGCTCCGTCGTCGCCATGCGCGACGCGGGATCCGACCCGCCCGCGTTGATCGTCGCCGATCCCGGCGCCGAGCGCGACCGCCTCGCCGCGGAGCTCTCGCTGCTGGGCTTCCCGTCGATCGTGCGCACCTCCGGCTCGCCCTGGCATGACGTCGCGGCGTGGGTCGCCCTGGTCGTCGTGCTCGACGACCTCGAGACCGCGGCCCGGCGCGTCGAGCAGGCTCGGTCCGCACCGGGGTTCGAGCCGGTGCCCCTGCTGTGGCTGGTGCGGCCGGACGCGTTCGCGCACGTGCCCGACCTCGACGGGTCCGACGACTTCATCGGGGTGCCCTACGCCGTGGCGGAGTTGGGGGTCCGGCTCCGGCGGCTTCGGCGGCGTTCCGGTCACGACGATCCCGACCTGATCCACCGGGGGCCGCTCGCGATGAACGTCGCGACGTACCACGTGACGCTCCTCGACAGGACGCTCGACCTCACGTTCATGGAGTTCGAGCTGCTGAAGCTGCTGGTGCGGAGCCCGGGGCGCGTCTTCACGCGGGACGAGATCCTCGCGCGGGTCTGGGGCTACGACTACTTCGGCGGGATGCGCACCGTCGACGTGCACATCCGCCGGGTGCGATCGAAGCTCGGGCAGGACCACGCCTGGCTGATCGAAACGGTCCGCAGCGTCGGGTATCGCTTCGCGCAGGTCCATCCCTGAAGGCATGAGCCCCGACGGCATGGGCCTTGACGGCCTGCGGGGAACCTCGGCGGCAACGATCCCGGCGCCGCTGCGCCGGGAGGTCCGCTTCCTCTCGACGATCCTCGGTCGCGTGGTCGAGGAGTCGGACGGACCGGAGCTCCTGGCCGACGTCGAGCGCCTGCGCCGAGCCACGATCGCGTTCCGGCGGGACCCGACGCCGGAGCGACGATCGCGCATCGCCCAGATCGTCGACGGTTTCGTCCCGGCACGCGCCGAGCAGGTGGCTCGGGCGTTCACCTGTTACTTCCAGCTGATCAACCTCGCGGAGGAACACCACCGGCTACGCGTCCTCCGCGGCCGCGACGCCGCGAGGGAGGCGGTCAGGGATTCGCTGGCCGCCGGCGTGGCGGATGCCCGCGACGCGCTCGGCGACGAAGGACTCACGGCGCTGCTTGGGCGGCTGGAGATCATGCCCGTCCTCACCGCGCATCCGACCGAGGCGCGCCGGCGCGCGATCGTCGAGACCCTGTGGCGGATCGGCGCGCTGGTGCGACGGCTCGACGATGCGCAGCTGTCCGCCAGCGAGCGCCTCGACGTCCATCGGCGCCTGCTGGAGGAGGTGACGGCGCTGTGGCGCACCGGCCAGGTCCGCGCGCGTCGTCCGGAGCCGCTGGACGAGGTGCGGGCCGAGATGGCGCTGTTCGACCAGACGATCTTCGACGTGTTGCCCGTCGTGGCCCGCGAGATGGATGGGGCGCTCGCGCCCGGTTCCGGGGAGCGCGCCCCGGCGTTCGATCGGCCGTTCCTCCGGTGGGGGACCTGGGTCGGCGGCGACCGGGACGGCAACCCGCGCGTGACGGCGGACGTGACCCGGCGCGCGGTCGAGATCGCGGCCGAGCACGTCCTGCTCGGTCTCGAGTCCGAGGCGCGACGCATCGCCAGGTCCCTCACCGCCTCCGAGCGGGATACACCGGCGACCCCGGAGCTGCGCCGGCGGCTCGCGGGAACCGCGGACGTCCTCCCGGTGGTAGCCAAGGAGCTCCAGCGCCGGCTGGCCGACTCGCCGCACCGACGGATGCTGGCGTTGACCGCGCACCGACTGGCGGCGACCCGGAGCGACACGAGCGGCCGGTACCCCGGCGCGGAGGCCTTCCGGGACGACCTCCGCATCATCCAGCGGTCGCTGGCCGCCGCCGGCGCGGCGCGGCTCGCCTACGGAGAGCTCCAGCACCTGCTCTGGCAGGCGGATGCGTTCGGGTTCCACCTGGCGGAGCTCGAGGTCCGGGAGCACGCCGCCGTCGTCGGGTCCGCGCTCGAGGAGCTCCGCTCGAGCGTCGCCGAGCCGAGCCCGGCCACCCGGGAGGTGCTCGCGACGATCCGCACGATGGCCGAGCTCCAAGCTCGGTTCGGGCCGGCGTGCTGCCGGCGCTATGTCGTGAGCTTCACGCGCGCGGCCTCCGACGTGCTCGCGGTCCACGAGCTCGCGGCGCTCGCGTCGCCCGACCAGGACCTCGAGCTCGACGTGGTGCCGCTGTTCGAGACCCGGGCGGACCTGGCCGCCGCCACCGGGATCCTCGACGAGCTCCTGAAGGCGCGCGCCTTCGCCGACCGCGTGGCGGCACGTGAGGGACGGGTCGAGGTCATGCTCGGCTACTCCGATTCGGCGAAGGAGGTCGGCGTCCTCGCGGCGAACCTCGCGATCTACCGGGCGCAGGTCGACCTGACCGGCTGGGCCCGCGACCACGGGCTCCGCCTCACGATCTTCCACGGCCGGGGCGGCGCGCTCGGCCGCGGCGGCGGCCCGGCGAGCCGGGCCATCCTCGGCCAGGCGCCGGGGTCCGTCGACGGGGGCTTCAAGACGACCGAGCAGGGCGAGGTGGCGTTTGCCCGCTACGGGAACCTGCGGATCGCCGAGCGGCATCTCGAACAGATGACGAGCGCGGTGCTGGTCGCGTCGACCCCGATGCACGAGGCGCGGCTCGACGCGTGCTGGGAACGGTTCCGGCAGGCCGCCGAACGGATGGCCGAGGCATCGGAGGCCGCCTACCGAGCCCTGATCGGACGGCCCGGGTTCGTCGGGTTCTTCTTGCGCGCCACGCCGGTGGACGAGATCGGATCGCTCGCGCTCGGTTCGCGTCCCGCACGCCGGCCCGCGGGTCCCGACGCCGGGGACCTTACGGAGCTCCGCGCGATCCCGTGGGTGTTCGCGTGGGGCCAGAGCAGGATCAACCTCCCCGGCTGGTTCGGCCTCGGCTCCGGGCTGGCCGCCGTCGCCGGGGAGCGCGGCGGCCTCGCGCAGCTGCGCGCGATGGCCGCCGAGTGGCCATTCTTCACGTCGTTCCTGGAGAACGCCGAGCTCTCGCTCGCGAAGGCGGATGCGCCGATCGCGGAGCTGTATCTGGCGCTCGGGAACGACGCGGTGATCGCCGCCGCGATCGTCGAGGAGCACGCGCGAACCACCGACCTCGTGCTCTCGATCACGGGCCACGATGCGCCCCTGGCGGGCCGGCCCCTGCTGCGCACGGCGGTCGATCTGCGCAACCCGTACGTCGACGCGCTCTCGTTCCTCCAGCTCCGCTTCCTCCGCGCGGCGCGCGAGGACCCGGCCGACGCGGAGAGCCGCCGGCTCGTCCAGATCACGATCAACGGCGTCGCGGCCGGACTGCAGAACACGGGGTAGGGAAACGGAGGGTGAAAGCACCACCAGGGACTGGTGGGCCTGCCCCCTTCTCCCGCCGGGGACCCACGTGCGACCATCGCGCCGAACACCGATCCAGGGCGCTGGTGATGGACAACGTGACGACGCGAACGGCCACCCGACTGGCGATCGCACTCACGCTCGTCTTCGTCGCGATCGAGGGGCTCGCACTCACGCTGCTGTTTGTGACCGGGACCCCGGAGAACGCGGCGCTCGGCGCGGCCGGCCAGGTGGTCCAGGCCTTCATCTTCCTGGCGTGCTCGGTCATCGGCGGCTTGATCGCGTCCCGTCTCCCTCGCAACGCGGTCGGATGGATCCTGTCGGGGTTGGCACTCACGGGCGCGATCCAGGATCTCGCGTTTGGGTACGCGACCTATGCCATCGTCTCGCAACCCGGCTCACTGCCGGCGGGAGCCTTCGCTGGGCTCACGTACAACAGCTTCTCCTTGATCGCGGTGCTCCTGCTCACACTCCTGTTCCTCCTCTTCCCTGACGGCCGCGCCCTCTCCCCGCGGTGGCGCGTGGTCGGCTGGGTCGCGATCGCCTCGACGGGGATCATGTTCCTGGGGAACTACGTCGGGGAGGGGACGATCGACCGGTTCGGCATCCCCAACCCATACGCCGTCATCCCGCAGGCGCCGGAGGTCCTCGGGGGGATCGTCGGCCTCCTCCAGTTGGGCGCCCTTGTCGCATCCGTCGTCGCGCTCGTCGTTCGCCTTCGGAGGGCTCGCGGGGACGAGCGTCGGCAGATGCGATGGTTCGCATTCGCGGCCGCGTTCCTCCCCGTCTCGTTGTGCTTCTTCATCGTCTTCAGCGCGGGTGGGACCAGCGATGCGATCGGGAGCTCGCGCGGGACGATCGACGTGATCACGTCGGTCCTGCTCGCGATCGGCGTCATCGGCATCCCGGTGTCCGCCGGGATCGCCATCTTCAAGTACCGCTTGTACGACATCGACGTCGTGATAGGGAAGACCGTCGTGGTCGGGGTGCTTGCCGCCTTCGCCACGGTCGTGTACATCGGCGTCGTCGTCGGTGTCGGAACGCTCGTCGGCTCTCGTGGAGGGCAGCCGAGCGTCCTGCTCGCAGTTGTCGCAACGGCGATCGTTGGGATCGCGTTCCAGCCGGTCAGGCAGTGGGCGCAGCGCCTCGCCAACCGAGTGGTGTACGGCGAGCGGGCGACCCCGTATGACGTGCTCTCGGACTTCTCCGGACGGATGGCGGGTACGTTCGCGTTGCAGGATCTGCTCCCGAGGATGGCGCGGATGCTCGCTGAGGGGACCGGGGCCCTCCGCGCCGACGTATGGCTCCGCATGGGCGACCGTTTGCGCCCGGCCGGGTCATGGCCGGCCGATGCTTCGCCGTTCGGGTCCATCCCGAGCTCCGGCGCCGACCTGCCCGAGATCGACGGTGTCGACCTCGCCGTCCCTGTCCGCTACCAAGGCGATCTCCTCGGGGCCCTGACGGTCTCGAAGAAGCCGGGCGACCCACCCACCCCCATCGAGCGTCGACTCGTTGCGGACATGGGCTCACAAGCAGGGCTCGTCCTGTCCAACGTGCGTTTGGTCGAGGACCTTCGAGCGTCGCGGCAACGACTCGTTGTCGCGCAAGACCACGAGCGCCGGAAGCTCGAGCGGGACCTGCACGACGGAGCGCAACAGCAGTTGGTCGCGCTCGCCGTGAAGCAGCGCCTGGCCGAGGGGCTGATCGACCGCGATCCCGAGCGAGCGCACACGGTGCTGGCGGAAGCCCAAGCCGACACGACCGACGCGCTCGAGACCATCCGCGACCTCGCTCGTGGGATCTACCCGCCGGTGTTGGCCGATCAAGGGCTTGCCGCGGCGCTGAACGCCCAGGTCCGACGGGCGGCGATCCCCGTGGAGGTCCATGCGGACGGGATCGAGCGATATGGCCAAGACGTCGAAGCGGCCGTCTACTTCTGCAGCCTGGAAGCGCTCCAGAACGTGACCAAGTACGCCGAGGCGTCGAGCGCGGTCGTCGAACTGAGCGTGACCGATGGCTGCCTTTCGTTCGCCGTGTCGGACGATGGTGCCGGTTTCGATCCGTCCTCTGTTGCCCGCGGCACGGGGCTGCTGGGGATGGCCGACCGCGTCGAAGCTCTCGGTGGATCACTCGACGTCGGGTCCCGACCGGGAAGGGGGACGACCGTCACCGGACGGATCCCGATCCCGGCAGCGGGCTAGCCCACGCCACGAGAGGCCCGGACCCACCTCCACTCGCTACACTTCGAGGCACTGGTGATGACCTGGGCGGCGATGGCTGCCGGGTTCTCCACCCGGCCAGGTAGCTCAGTCGGTAGAGCACGCGGCTGAAAACCGCGGTGTCGGCAGTTCGATCCTGCCCCTGGCCACGACCCCTCGACCGCGACGCTAGTTCAGGATCTCGCGGCTCCGAACCTCGGCCCAGTGGCTCAGCACGCTCTGGTAGACGTCGGCCGACCGCCCGTACTCCAGCCTCTCGAGCGCCTCGAGCGCCTCGCGCAGATCGGCGGCGCTGTGATCGTCGTCGAGCTCGTCCCACGTGAGGAAGTCGCAGAGCTCGCCGTAGTCGAGCTCCACCAGCGACCGGGGCTCGAACGCCGAGAGCCACTGATGCAGGTCCAGCAGCAGCTCGCCGATCGGACCCAGGTCCGAGCCGCGCAGGACGTGCACGGCGTTCTCGGCCCGGCGCATCGCCCGGCGCGTGTAGGTCGCGTAGCGCAGGCGCAGCCGTCCCTGGTCGTCCTCGACGATGCGCCGCTCGTCGTCCTTGAACAGCAGGAACCACCGGATCGGCACGTGCCAGGGGCTCTGGTGGACGAAGACGACCTGGTCCCGCGTCCGGTGACGGTGGCGGGCCAGCTCGCGGCGGGCCCGGCGCGCCTCCTTCTTCGGCACGAACACGTCCCACAGGTCCATCGGCTGGGCATCGCGGAACGCCAACATCGAGGTGAGGATCCGCATCCGCAGGCGCTGCGGCGAGACGTAGGTCCGACCCTCGATGACGCGGATCTCTGCGTGCTCCCGGTCGGCCGGCGCCAGCAGGCCGACGCCGTCGCCGGTCGGGCGGTCGGCGAACATGGG
>DATIWE010000022.1:0-22477 GCA_035519495.1 Actinomycetota bacterium | reverse complement strand
CGATGGATGCCTATCGGGACGCCTACGACCGGTACCGACGGGTCTTCCGTACCGAGCCGGAGCTCGTCGCGCACGACCTGCACCCGGACCTGATGACGACGAGGTTCGCCGAGACGCTCGGGCTCCCGCGGATCGCGGTGCAGCACCACCATGCCCACGTCGCCACCACGATGGCCGAGCACGGGCTCGAGGACGAGGTGCTCGGCATCGCGATGGACGGCCTCGGCCTGGGCGAGGACGGCACGATCTGGGGCGGCGAGCTGCTGCGCTGCACGCCGGCCCGCGCCGTGCGCGTCGGGCGGCTGCGGCCCGTCCGTCAGCCCGGCGGCGACGCGGCGACGCGGCATCCCTGGCGGATGGCCGTCTCGCACGCCGCCGACGCCGGCGTCGTGCAGGAGGCCCTCCCCTTCGTGGGGATCGCGGACGGGGACGTCGAGGTCGTGCTGGGCCAGATCCGTTCGGGCCTGGCCTCACCATCGACCAGTTCGGCCGGGCGGCTCTTCGACGCGGTCGCGGCGCTCCTCGGGATCTGCCGGCATGCCTCCTACGACGGGCAGGCGGCGGGCCTCCTCGAACAGGCCGCGCTGCTCGGGCGGGACCGGGTGCCGATCCGGGCGGCCGTCGGGATGCGCGAGGGGCTCCTGGAGATCGATCCACGCGAGGTGGTCCGTTGGATCGTCGCGGGTCGGGCCGCCGGCGCGCCGACCGCGGACCTGGCGCGGGGGTTCCACACGTGCTTCGCCGAGGCCGTCGCGCGAGCGTGCACGCAGCTCTCCGAGGGAGGCCAGGTGGCGACCGGGCGGGTCGCCCTGGGCGGCGGCGTGTTCCAGAACGATCTGTTCACCACGGATCTGCGTCGGCGGTTGACGGGAGCGGGCTTCGAGGTGTTCCTTCCGAGGAGAGTGCCCGTGGGCGACGGCGGCATCGCCCTCGGGCAGGCGTACGTCGCCGCGGCGAGGGGAGCCTGACATGTGCCTCGGGGTTCCGGGGAAGGTGATCGAGATCTTCGAGCGCGACGAGATCCGGATGGGCACCGTGGACTTCGGTGGCATCCGTCGGGACGCATGCCTCGAGTACGCACCCGAGGTCGACGTCGGGCACTTCGTCGTGATCCACGTCGGGTTCGCGATCAGCGTCGTCGACGAGGAGGAGGCCTCGCGCTCCTACGCGCTGCTCGCCGAGATGGACAACCTCGAGAACATCGACCTGCCGCAGGATCCCGACGGCGTCCGACCGGAGGCGTTCGGATGAAGTACCTCGACGAATACCGCGACGACCGCGTAGCGCTCTCGCTCGTGGAGCGGATCCGACAAGCCACCACGCGTCCGTGGACGATCATGGAGGTGTGCGGCGGCCAGACGCACACGCTGGTCCGGCAGGGGATCGATCAGGTGCTTCCTCCCGAGATCGAGCTGGTGCACGGTCCCGGCTGCCCCGTCTGCGTGACCCCCGTCGCGTTGATCGACGAGGCCGTCGCGATCGCGAAGCGCCCCGACGCGATCGTGTGTTCGTTCGGCGACATGATCCGCGTCCCCGGCTCGGCGGAGGATCTGTTCATGGCCCGTGCGGCCGGCGGCGACGTGCGCGTCGTCTACTCCCCGCTCGATGCGCTCGAGATCGCACGGCGCAACCCGGACCGGACCGTCGTGTTCTTCGCCGTGGGGTTCGAGACGACCGCACCGGCGAACGCGATGGCGGTCAAGCAGGCGCACCGGCTCGGGATCGAGAACTTCGCCCTGCTCGTGGCGCACGTCTTGGTGCCGCCGGCGATCACGGCGATCCTGGTCTCGCCGGGGAACAGGGTCCAGGGGTTCCTCGCACCCGGTCACGTGTGCGCGATCCAGGGTTGGCGCGAGTACGAGCCGATCGCCCGGGACTTCGGCGTTCCCCTCGTCGTGACCGGGTTCGAGCCGATCGACCTGCTCGAGGGGATCCTGATGCTGGTCCGGCAACTCGAGGAGGGTCGCACCGACGTTGAGAACCAGTACGTGCGCGCGGTGGTGCGCGACGGGAACCTGGCGGCGCAGCGCGTCGTGGACGAGGTCTTCGAGACCGCCGATCGTGCCTGGCGCGGGATCGGGGTGATCGAGAAGAGCGGCCTCAAGCTCCGGCCGACGTACGCCCACCACGACGCCGAGGTGCTCTTCCCCCACGACGGCGGGCCGCCGGCCAGCGAGTCGGAGGTGTGCATCGCGGGGCAGGTCCTCCGGGGCCTGGCGAAGCCGCATCACTGTCCAGCCTTCGGGACGGAGTGCACGCCGGAGCATCCGCTCGGGGCGCCGATGGTCTCCACCGAGGGCGCGTGCGCCGCGTACTTCCTCGCCGGACGCGTCCGGCAGGAGACCCCCGCGTGAATCAGCAGCGTGACATCGGCTTCGCGATGCAGTGCCCCGTCCCGCTGCCTCCCGGGGAGCAGATCCTGTTGGGACACGGTTCCGGAGGGAAGCTCACGCGCGAGCTGATCGGGCAGCTCTTCGCGCCCGTGTTCGCGGACGGCGAGCTCGCACGACTCGGCGACGCCGCGGTCCTCGATCTGCCGGGGGGCGATCGCCTCGCGTTCACGACCGACGCCTTCGTGGTGCAGCCCGCGTTCTTCCCCGGCTCGAACATCGGCGAGCTCGCCGTGAACGGGACGGTGAACGATCTGGCGATGATGGGCTCCCGGCCGCTCGCGCTGTCGGCCGCGCTGATCCTCGAAGAGGGGCTCGAGATGGCCGCGCTCGGCACCGTGATCGCGAGCATGGCCGACGCCTGCCGGGCCGCGGAGGTGCGGCTGGTGACGGGCGACACGAAGGTCGTCGAGCGCGGGGCGGCCGACGGGCTGTACGTGATCACCTCGGGGATCGGGGTGGTTCCCGCCGGCGTCGAGATCGGTCCGGAACGCGCCCGACCCGGTGACCGTGTCCTCGTCACCGGGCCGATCGGGTCCCACGGCGTCGCCGTGATGAGCCGGCGCGCCGGCATCGCGTTCGACGCCGACCTGCGGTCCGACACCGCGCCGCTCACCGAGCTCGTCGCCGCGATGATCGGAGCGGGCGACGTCCGGGTGCTCCGGGACGCGACGCGCGGCGGGGTCGCGTCCGTCCTCAACGAGCTCGCCGAGGCGAGCGGCGTATCGATCACCGTGGACGGAGCCGCGTTCCCGATGCTGCCGCCGGTCAAGGCGGCATGCGAGATGCTCGGGCTCGACCCCCTCTACGTCGCGAACGAAGGGGTCGCCGTCGCCGTGGTGGGTCCCCAGGACGCCGATGCCGTGCTCGCCGCCGCGCGAGCGATGCCGGTGGGCGCCGCCTCGGCGCTCGTCGGGGAGGTGGGCGAGGCGGGAGGAACGACCCCGGTTCGACTCAGGACCGGACTCGGCGCGACCCGTCCGCTGATCCTCCTGGCCGGCGACCAGTTGCCGCGGATCTGCTGAGCAGGGCTTCGGTCCGTCCGCCGCCGGCCGATGCGGCTCAGCTCAGGTCGAGGACGCGGAACTCCTCCGCGAACGCGACGCCGATCTTCCGGCCGGCCTCGGCCGCCTCTTCGCGGAGGGACTCCTCGAAGAAGCGGATCCCCTCGGTCAGCTGGCTCACGTGGCGCGCGAGCGCGTCCACCTTCGTGGCGAACGTCGCCGACACGTCCGCGACGTGGTTCGGCTCGTTCGTCCAGCCGAGCCACACGTCGAAGACCTCCTGGATCTCGAGCCCCTCTCCGAGGTGTTCACCGAAGAAGTGCGGGTTGCCGCTGCCCGGGAAGACGCTGTCGAGCGCGACCCATCCCGCCGTACGGTGATCGGAGTGGTTGTAGTAGCGGTTCTCGAAGAAGACCGACGTCGGATCGCACGAGACCACCGTCTCCGCCCGGACCTCGCGGACCCGCCGCGTCGCGGCCTCTCGGACGGCCGCGGCGTTCTCGAGCTCGCCGTCGTGGATCGAGAGGATCCGTACGCTCGACAGACCCAACACCTCGGCGGCCGACTCGGTCTCCACCTTCCTCGTCGCCGCGAGCTGGGTGCGGCTCGCCGTCGGGTCGCTCGATCCGCGATCGCCGTTCGTCAGCACCAACAGGTGCACCGCCCGCCCGGCGGCCGCCCAGCCGGCGAGGAGACCGCCCGCGGCGATCTCGGCGTCGTCGGGGTGGGCGAAGATCGCGAGGACGGGCCCGGTCCGCGGCTCGCGTTCCCCGTTGCTCACCGCGCCCCCCCTGGGATCAGGCCCGGTCGAGGACGAACCGGACCAGCGTCCGCACCGGGAACCCGGTCCCTCCGGCGGGCCCGAGGTCGTTGCCGTGCTCGGAGAACGCGGGCCCGGCGATGTCCAGGTGGACCCACGGCGTCTCCCCGGCGAACCCCGCCAGGAACCACGACGCCGTGATGGCGCCGCCGTATCGCTTCCCGATGTTCTTGATGTCGGCGACCTTCGAGTCGATCAGCCGCCGGTAGTCCGGGAACAGGGGTAATTGCCACAGCGGCTCGCCGACGGCCTGGCCCGCGTGCACCAGTTCGCGCGCGAGCGCGTCGTCGTTCCCGATCGCGCCGGCGATGTCGGTGCCGAGCGCGACCATGCACGCGCCGGTGAGCGTCGCCGTGTCCACGATGCACGCCGGCTGCTGCTCGGCCAGGTACGCCAGCGCGTCGGCCAGCACCAGCCGCCCCTCGGCGTCGGTGTTCAGGACCTCCGAGGTCGTACCCCCGTAGTGATGGATCACGTCGCCGGGCTTCTGCGCCGAGCCGCTCGGCATGTTCTCCGAGCAGGGGATCGCCGTGATCACGTTGACCTTCGGCTTCAGCAGCGCGATCGCCTTCATGGCGGCGAGGATCGACGCGGCGCCGCCCATGTCGCACTTCATCGTCTCCATCCCCTGCGCGTCTTTGATATCGAGGCCGCCGGAGTCGAACGAGATGCCCTTGCCCGTCAGGGCGATCGGCGTGGCCTTGCCCGCGCCCGTGTAGCGCAGCTCGATCAGCCGGGGCGGGTTCACGGAGCCCTTGCCGACCCCGACGATGCCGCCGAACCCCTTGTCGGCGAGCTGCTTCTCGTTCCAGATCGTGCAGGTCAGCCCGACCTCTTTCGCCATGGCTCGCGCTGCCTCGGCGATTGCCGCCGGCGGGAGGTCGCCGGCCGGGGTGTTCACGAGGTCGCGTGCCCAGCAGACCGCGTCGACGAGGATCGCCGCCCGCTTGGCGGCGGCCTTCATCCGTTTCGCGTCCCAGCGGGACGAGCCCAGGACGGTCACGGTCTCCAGGTCGGCGCCGTCGCCGGGACCGGTCTTGTACCGACCGAACCGGTAGCTGCCGAGCCCGAGGCCCTCCGCGGCGGCCTGGACCGCCTCGGCCGAGCGGGCTCCCCCGAACGCGAGCGGGAACGTCGTGGCCACCGTGCCGAACCGGCGGGCGACCGGCGCGGCCCTGCCCAGCGCGCGCCGCATCGCGGTCACGTCGAAGGCGCCCTTCGGCCCGACCCCGACGAGCAGCGCCGCGTCGGCGGCGAAGCCGTCGCCGTCGCGGCGCGGGATCAGCAGGGTCTCGCCGGCCTTGCCGGTGAGCTTCGATGCCGCGAACGCCTCGCGCAGGCCGGCCTCCCGAACACCGGGACCGGGGGCCCCCCCTTCGAACACCGGCAGCACGAGGAGGCCCGCCTCGACCTCCTGGGGCGAGGCGGACGTGTAGACGAACGTGGTCACATGCGCTCCTTCCCGGTGGGCCGGCCGTTGGCCCGAGCTGATCCGAACGTGGCGCCCTGGGGGGGCGGACGCGAGGAGTCTAGTGGGGGGCGGCCGCGGGCGGCCTCGATAGGCTGGCGGCCATGAGGACGCGGCGATGAGGACACGCAAGGTCACGGACCTGGTGCATTTCGACGACGACGCCGCGCGGACGGACGTCCTGCACGAGACGGAGCACCTCTTCGCGCAGGTCATCTGCCTGCAGGGCACGCAGGGGCTCGGCCCGTTGTCGGACGCCGCGGCCGACGGCCTCGTGGTCGTCCTCGCCGGCGAGATCGCCGCGCAGATCGACAAGACGCGCGCGCGGATGCGCCAGTGGGATTCGCTCGTCGTGCCCGCGGGAGAGCCGCTGACCGTCCGCAACGCCTCGGCAGAGCCATCGGTGGTGCTGCTGGTGCTGGCGCCGCCGCCCGCCTAGTCCGGCACAGCGTCGCGCCGAGGCAGGATCAGGACCCCCGCGCCGAACGCGGCGGCGAACCCGGGCAGGCTCCCCCCGAGCGCCGCGCCGGGGATCAGCGGCACGGGCAGGCCGAGCGCGCCGTGCAGCAGCCGCTCGAGCCCGGCGGACCACCAACCGACGAGCGTCGTCGGCGCGCACCACTGGAAGACGACGAAGCCGAGCGCCCACGCGGCGACGGCCCGCCAGCCGATCCCGGGAGGCGCGCCCTCGAACAGCGCCGCGGCGCCGTATCGGCCGCGCGCTCGCACGAGCCAATCCGCCAGGAACACCGCGAACAGCGGCACGAAGATCGATCCGATCAGCAACAGGAACGCCTCGAGCGTCGTCGCCGCGTTCGGGCCGATCACCGCCGCCACGACGAACCCGATCAGCCCGACGCCGACGATGAGCGCGCGCTGCGACCACGCCGGCCGGACGTTCTGGACGGTGACGGCGGACGAGTACACGTTGACCATCGCCTGATCCGACTCGCCGACCAACAGGGCGAGCAGCACGACGCCCCCGCCGGCCGCGGCGGCGATCGTCGTGCCGATGCCCACCACGTCGGTGCCGGCGCCGGCCGCGAGCACGAGGAGGGCGCCGAGGAGGTAGAACCACACGTTGCCCACGGCGTAGCCGACCGCCGTCCCCACGAACGCGCTCCGTGGATCGCGCCCGAACCGTGTGTAGTCGGCTGCGAGCGGCAGCCACGACACCGGCATGGCGATCACGAGATCCACCGCGAGCCAGAACGGCAGCCCGCCGCGGCCCGGCCGCGTCCACAGCGCGCCGAGATCCGCGGCCGACAGCACCTTCACGGTGATCCAGATCGCGACGCCGGCGACGATCCACACGCCGAAGCGCTCCAGCCAGCGCCGCACCGCGAAGATCGGCCCTGCCAGCGCGAGCGCCGTGCAGCCGACCGCGACGACCACGAGCCACACGAGGTAGGCGTCGATACCGAACAGATCGACCGAGACCGCGTTCGCGACCCGTCCCATCGCCCAGAACTCGAACGCCGTCCAACCCACGAGCTGCACGAGGTTCGCGAGCGACGGGAGGTAGGACCCGCGGAGGCCGAGGACCGGCCGGAACAGGACCATCGAGGGCACGGCCTCCCGCGCGCCCGCGGCGGCGACCAACCCGAGCGGGATGCAGCCGATCACGGTCCCGACGACGATCGCGAGCGCGGCGGTGGGCAGACCGAGAGAGGGCACGAGCAGCGCGCCGGTCACCAGCACGAGCAGCCCGATCGCGAGGTCGCCCCACAGGATGGCGAGGTCGATGCCCGAGAACCGCCGCAGGGCGGGCGGGACCGGGCGGATCCCCCACGTCGGAGCCTCGCGTTCGAGGGCCTCCTCGAGCCGCTCCGGGACCGATGCCATGCGCTCCCTCCGCCGGTACGAGCCGGATCAGGTTCGAAGGGTCGCCGGCGCCACAGCCGGCCTCTCAGCCCGGTTCCGCCGGGCTCCCCTGCCGCGGTCCCACGCTAGCACCGCGAGCGTCTCAACGCGGGCCCATCGCGATCACGGTCTCACGCAGGCGGCGCGCCGAGCGCGCCATCAAGGCGCCGAGCACCGGCCCGTACACGGCCGCGAGCAGCGCACCCACGACCGGCACCCGGAGATCCACGTCCTCGATCCACGTGAAACGCGTGCCACCCTCGGCCGGCCGCAGGACCCACGCGCCCGCCCCGCGGACGATCGAGCCGTGACGGATCTCGAGCCGACTCGGCGGCTCCCACGCCGTGACCTCGATCGGCTCGGTGAAGACGAACACGCCGAGGATGCGCGTACGCACCGCGAGGCGGACGCCGACGCCCTCGCGCCGGTCCGAGACGACGGCCACCCGATCGGCGTCGAGCATCCACGCACCCTGCTGTTCCCACGCGACGAGGACCGCCCAGGCGTCGTCGGGAGGAACGGGCAGGTGGACCGACCGCTGGACGCGCACCGTCACTCGAGGGGGGCGGCGACCGTCGCGGCGGCATCCACCAGCCGTCCGCTCCGTACGAGCTCCCCGACGGCCTCGATGTCGGGACCGAACTCCCGGTCGCGCTCGAGGAACGGCACCTCCGCCCGGATCGCGTCGCGGACCGTCGCGGTGGCCGGCCCGGCGGACAGGGGGGCGCGCAGATCGAGCGCCTGGGCCGCGGCCATCGCCTCGAGGGTGAGCACCATCTCGGCGTTCGTCACGATCTCCCGGGCGTGGCGGGCGCTCGTCATCCCCATGCTCACATGATCCTCCTGCCCCGCGCTCGACGGGATCGAGTCCACCGACGCCGGGTGGGCGAGCGTCTTGCATTCGGAGACGAGCGACGCGGCGGTGTACTGGAGCAACATGAAGCCACTGTTGAGGCCGCTCTCCGCCACGAGGAACGGCGGCAACCCGTTCGAGGTCTTCGCGTCCAGCAACCGGTAGAGACGGCGGTCGCTGATCGACGCGAGCGAGACCAGCGCGAGCGCGAGCGCATCCATCGCGACCGCGACCGGCATGCCGTGGAAGTTGCCGCCGCTGCGGACCTCGTCGTCCTCGGCAAGGACGATCGGGTTGTCGGACACGGCGTTCACCTCGATGGCCAGCACGTCCCGGACGTACGCGCACACATCACGCGTGGCGCCGTGGACCTGCGGCGCACACCGAAGCGAGTACGCGTCCTGCACCTGGTGCGTCGACTCGCGATGCGATCGCACGATCGGCGAGTTGGCCAGCAGCCGGCGCAGGTTCCCGGCGCTCGCGACCTGGCCAGGATGCGGTCGGAGTCGCTGGAGCCGTTCGTCGAACGGCGCGTCCGTGCCGAGCGCCGCCTCGATCGTCATCGCCGCCACGACGTCGGCCGTCCTCGTCAGCCGTTCGGCCCGCACGAGCGCGAGCAGGCCGACCGCGAGCATGCCCTGCGTCCCGTTGACGAGCGCGAGGCCCTCCTTCGCCTCCAGCTCGAGCGGCGCGAGGCCAGCGCGCGCGAACGCGGCCGACGCCGGCTCCCGGCCTCCGTCGGCCGTCAGGACGTGCCCGGCACCGATCAACGGCAGCGCCAGGCACGCGAGCGGTGCGAGGTCCCCCGACGCGCCGAGCGACCCTTGCTCGGGCACGGACGGGATCACGTCGCGGTTCAGCATCTCGACCATCAGGTCCACGACCTCGGGCCGGACGCCCGAGCGGCCCACGGCCAGCACATGCGCCCGCAGCAGGAGCATCGCGCGCGCCTCCTCCCTCGGGAGCGGGCGCCCGACCGCGGTGGCGTGCGAGGTCACGATGCCGCGCTGGAGCGCCGCGACCTGCGAGGGGTCGATCGCGGTGTCGGCGAGGGCCCCGAACCCGGTCGTGACGCCGTACATCGTGCGGCCCTCGGCGAGCGCGCGCTCCACCACGTCGCGAGCCGCGCGCACCCGGGCTCGAGCCGGCTCCTCGAACACCACCGGCCGGCCGCCGGCGACGTCGACGACGTCCTCGAGCGACAGCGGCTCTCCGATCCGGACCGGCATCCCGGCGAAGGCTACCGCCCGGTCCGCGGTCGGACCATAGCCGCAGCCGGTCGGACGGGGGAGGCCCGCAGCGGCCGGATGGGTGATTGCACAGGGCATCTGGGCTGGCTAGCGTGGTTGCGTCGTGGCGACAGCCCGTCTTCCCCGCCCGCATGCAGTCGACCCCAGACCCCGGATCCGGGTGCTGGTTGCCGACGATGAGCCCGCCCTGCGCGGTGCTCTTGCCGAGCTGCTCGCCCACGAGGACCACGTCTCGTTCGTCGGGGCGGCGGCCGACGCCGACGAAGCGATCGCCTTGGCCGCCCGCGAACGCCCCGACGTCGCCCTCGTGGATGTGAAGATGCCGGCCGGCGGCGGCCCGAGGGCCGCCCGGGAGATCCAGCGCCTCTCACCCGCGACCCGCGTGATCGCGCTCTCCGCGTTCGAGGACCGTCCGACCGTGCTCGAGATGCTCCGGGCCGGCGCCGTCGGCTACCTCGTGAAGGGGACCGCCACCGAGGAGATCCTCGGGTCGATCCGCCGCGTCGCCGAGGGCGGTACGAGCCTGTCGGACGAGGTCGTGAACGGCATCGTGCACGAGCTCTCGTCCCAGCTGCGACGCGAGGAGATCGAGCGCGAGGAGGTCGAGGCACGTCGCGACGAGATCCACCGGTTCCTCCAGGGAGAGGGCGTCTCGATGGCGTTCCAGCCGATCGTCGACCTCGACAACCACGATGTGGCCGGCGTCGAGGCCCTCGCACGCTTCCGCTCCTTCCCGCTCCGATCGCCCGACGAGTGGTTCGCCGAGGCGATCGCGCTCGAGCTGGGCGTCGAGCTCGAGCGCGCCACGATCCGCCACGCGGTCGCCCTGCTGGACCAGCTGCCGCCCCGCGCGTACCTGTCGGTCAACTGCTCGCACCGAGCCGCGCGCCTGGGCGACCTGCTGTCGCTGCTCGCGCCGGTCGCAGAGCGGATGGTCGTGGAGATCACCGAACACGAGGCCGTGGACGACTACGACGAGCTGGCGCGGGCGCTGGCGCCCCTGCGCGAGCTCGGGGTGCGCATCGCGATCGACGACGCTGGCGCCGGCTACGCCAGCCTGCGACACACGCTGCAGATCGCGCCCGACATCGTGAAGGTCGACATCTCGCTCACGCGCTCGATCGACAGCGACCGCGGCAAGCGCGCGCTGGCCTCCGCGCTGATCTCGTTCGCGGAGGAGATGGAGATGACGATCGTCGCCGAGGGGATCGAGACCGCCGCGGAGCTCCAGACGCTCAAGGACCTCGGCGTGCACTACGGGCAGGGGTACTTCCTGGCGCATCCGGGGACGCTGCCGGGCTTCTGAGCCCCGCCGCCCCGCTGGTCGATCCGCTAGTTGATACGGCGGTCGATCGCCCACGACGATCCGGGCGTCGACTTCGTGAAGTTCTTCATCTCGGTCGCGACCGCCACGACCTCCGCGAAGTGCGCGAACCGGCGCCGCTGCGTGCTGGCGATGCCGATCGAGATCGTGATCTCCGGGAACCGTTGCGGCTCCCCTCGCCGGTTCAGCACCTCGATCCACCCGCGCTCATGGTCGGCTTCGTCGTAGTAGCTCGGGACCTTCTGATCGAAGCGCTGGACGATCGTGTCGGCCACGAGGGCCGCCGCCGAGGGCGACACCACGAGCACGAAGTCGTCGCCGCCGAGGTGCCCGACGAACGAGTCCTCCGGCGCGAGGTCCGCCAGCACGGACTCGGTCAGCTCGCCCACGTCACGGATCACGTTGTCGCCTCGGGCGAAGCCGTAGTGGTCGTTGAAGGCCTTGAAGTGGTCGATGTCGGCATAGAGCAGCGCGAACTCGGCCCCGGAGGCCACCTTGAGCTCGATCTCCTCCTGGATGCGGACGTTCCCGGGCAGGCCGGTCAGCGGCGACTCGTCCTTCATCTCCTTCGAGCGACGCAGGACCCCGCGGACCCGGGCCAGCAGCTCCGGGGTGTCGAACGGCTTGACGATGTAGTCGTCCGCGCCGATCGCGAAGCCCTCCAGCTTGTCTGCCGAGAGCCCGCGCGCGGTGAGGATGATCACCGAGATCGCCGCGGTGCGAGGATCCTGGCGGAGCAGGCGCGTGAGTTCGAAGCCGTCGACGTGCGGCATCATCACGTCGGTCACGACCAGGTCGGGCGGGTCCGCACGGATCAGGTCGAGCGCCTGCTGCCCGTCGTTCGCGACCCGGACCCGGTAGCCGGCCGCGGCGAGCTCGATCTCGAGGAGACGGGCGATGAACGGGTCGTCATCGACGACGAGCAGCTGCTCGCCACCGCCCGTCTCCGCCCCGCGCTCGACCTCGCTCACGCTCGCGCTTCCCCCATCCCCCGTCCGCCGACGCATCGGCAGCTTACCGTCCTGACCTGAGCGGACGTGGGACGATGAACGCCGGCCGGGCAGGGAGGATCGCCGCTGATGCAGGTGCTCGACACGTTCCTCGACGCGATGGGCAACACGCCGCTGGTCCGCCTCCGGGCGCTCACGCGCGGGATCCGGCCCACCGTCCTGGCGAAGCTCGAGATGCTGAATCCGGGCGGCTCGGTGAAGGATCGGATCGGGATCCGGATGATCGAGGACGCGGAGCGCCGGGGCCTGCTGCGTCCGGGCGGCACGATCGTGGAGCCGACCTCCGGCAACACGGGTCACGGTCTCGCGATCGCCGCCGCGATCAGGGGCTATCGCTGCATCTTCGTGATGCCGGACAAGATGAGCCAGGAGAAGATCGCGCTGCTGCGGGCCTACGGAGCCGAGGTCGTGATCTGCCCGACGGCGGTCCCCCGCGGGTCCCCGGAGTCGTACTACTCGGTCGCCGACCGGCTCGCTCAGGAGATCCCCGGCGCGTACCAGCCGAACCAGTACTTCAACCAGGTCAATCCCCAGACGCACGAGGAGACGACCGGACCGGAAGTCTGGGCGCAGACCGACGGGAAGGTCGACGTCTTCGTCGCCGGGGTCGGCACCGGCGGGACGATCACCGGCGTCGGGCGGTACCTGAAGCGGATGAACCCCGCGATCACGATCGTCGGCGCCGATACGGAGGGCTCCGTCTACACCGGCGACGAGCCGCGGCCGTACCTCACGGAAGGGATCGGTGAGGACTTCTGGCCCGAGACGTTCGATCCGACCGTCGTGGATCGATGGGTCCGTGTGCCCGACCGCGACGCGTTCCTGATGGCGCGCGCCGTGACGCGGCAGGAGGGCATCCTGATCGGCGGCTCCGGTGGATCCGCGGTCGTCGCCGCGCTCACCGTGGCGCGCGAGATCGAGGACCCCGACGTGACGATCGTCGTCCTGCTTCCGGATACCGGCCGGCAGTACCTCTCGAAGATCTACTCGGACTCGTGGATGCGCCAGTACGGGTTCCTCGAAGGGCCCGAGGTCGTCACGGTCGAACGGGTGCTGCACGCGAAGGGCGGCGAGCTGCCGTCGATCATCACGGTCCGCGCGCACGACAAGGTCCGCCAGGCGGTCGACATCCTCCAGACGCATGGCATCTCGCAGACGCCGGTCGTCCGGGAGGACTCGACGGACGTCGCGCAGTTCGTCGGGTCGATCCGCGACCGCGAGCTGCTGGAGCGGGTCTTCGCCGACCCCGACGTGCTGCAGGCCGATGTGGCGAACGTGATGGCGCCGCCGATCCCCGCCGTCGAATGGGACGCGCCGGTCGACGAGGCCTTCACGGAGCTGGAGCGCGCCTCGGCGGTCCTCGTCGTGAAGGCCGGCCTCGTGCTCGGGGTGCTGACGCGCAGCGACCTGTTGAACTTCCTGGCCCATCGACGGCAGACGCCGTCGGCCTGATCCTCGACCGACGGTGCGGGCCCTCGGGATCGACGTCGGCGCCTCGCGGAAGGGGCTCGACCTGGTCGTGATGGACGACCGCCGGCGTCCCCTCCGGGTCGCGTCGAGGATCTCGATCGAGCGGCTCGGGCCGCTGATCGACGACGCCGCGGCCGACGTGATCGCGATCGACGCGCCGCCGGCATGGGCGCCGAGCGGCCGCTCGCGCCTGACCGAACGGCTCCTCGCGACCTGCAACCTCCACGCCTTCGCGACGCCGTCGGCGACCCACGGTACCGGCGTCGCGTTCTACGCGTGGATGGAGGTGGGCTTCGAGGTATTCGCCGTCGCGGGCGCGCACGGCTTCGACCGGTACCGGGCCGGGAACCCCGCCGGCACCGCGATGGAGGTCTTCCCGCACGCGAGCGCTGCGGTGCTGGCCGGGTGCCTCCCCCCGAAAGGGGCGCGGAAGAAGGACTGGCGCATGCGCGTCCTGCGCGCGCAGGGCGTCGCGACGGACGAGCTCACGACGACCGACCGGGTCGACGCCGCGCTCTGCGCGCTCACCGGACTGCTCGCGCTCGGCGGCAAACGGTTCGCGCCCGGCGACCCGAAGGAGGGCGTCATCGTCCTGCCGACGGTCTCGCTGCCGGCGCGGCCCTATCGCGCGTGTCCGCCCGAGGCCGAGGACGCGGGCACGATGCCGCTGTTCCGCGAGTGCGCCTGCGACGATCCCGGCTGCCACGAGCTCACGCGGACCGAGTTCGCGCCGGGGCACGACGCGAAACGCAAGTCCATGCTGTGGACGCGCGCCCGCGAGGGCCGGGACGCCACCGAGGAGCTGAGGAGACGGGGATGGGAACTGCCGCCGGAGATGCGATGAGGTTCGACACGGCCGCGATCCACGCCGGCCAGGACCCCGAGCCGCTGTACGGGTCGGTGAACGTCCCGATATACCAGACCTCGACGTACGCCCAGGAAGCCGTCGGCGCGCCGAAGGTCTGGGACTACGGGCGCGGCGGGAACCCGACGCGGCGCGCGTTCGAGCTGGCGCTCGGCGCGCTGGAGGGCGGCGACGCGTGCTTCGCGTTCGGGAGCGGGCTCGGCGCGGAGACGACGCTGCTGCTCACGCTGCGTCCCGGCGATCACGTCGTGTTGGCCGACGACGTCTACGGCGGCACGTACCGCCTGCTGACGAAGGTGCTCGGCCCGTGGGGTCTGACCTGCACGACGGTCGACATGGCCGACCCCGACGCCGTGCGGGACGCGCTCCGCGACGAGACGCGGTTCGTGTGGATCGAGACGCCGTCGAACCCGCTGCTGAAGATCGTGGACATCGCGGCCGTGGCGGCCGTGGCGCACGGAGCCGGCGCGACGGTCGTCGTCGACAACACGTTCGCGACGCCGGCGCTGCAAAGGCCGCTCGCACTGGGCGCCGACGTGGTCGTCCACAGCGTCACGAAGTACATCGGGGGTCACTCCGATCTGCTCGGCGGGGCGATCGTGACCTCCGACGCGGCGCTGACCGAGGCCGTCGGCTTCCTCGTGTATGCGGTCGGCGCCGTGCCCGGCCCGATGGACAGCTTCCTCGCGCTCCGCGGCCTGAAGACGCTCGGGGTCCGGATGCGGCGGCACGGATCGAACGCGGCGGTGGTCGCGAGCTTCCTCGCGGAGCATCCCTCGGTCAACCAGGTGTACTATCCGGGCCTCGCCGAGCATCCCGGTCACGACGTCGCGGCCCGGCAGATGGACGGCTTCGGCGGGATGGTCTCCTTCACGGTCGCGTCGGCCGACGAGGCGATCCGCGTCGCGGAGCGGACCGAGATCTTCCTGCTGGCCGAGTCGCTCGGCGCCGTCGAATCGCTGATCGAGGTGCCCGGGCCGATGACGCACGCGAGCGTCGCGGGCTCCCCCCTCGAGGTGCCGTCCGAGCTGATCCGCCTCTCGGTCGGACTCGAGGATCCGGACGACCTGGTCGCCGACCTTGACCGCGCGCTCGGGTAGTGGCCACCCGTCAGCGAAGCACGAGAGCTTCGCCGTCGGCGGGCGCGAGCGTCACGGCGCGGATGCCGAGCGGCTCGCGCGCGGCGAACGACACCCCGCTAGCAGCAGAACCTGTCCAAGCAAGGAAGCGCGCCTCGTCGCCAGCGACTTCGATGTTGGTGAGGGACGTGACACCACGAGGGTGGGCGACCGCGGTCCGCCCCGGATGGAGATCGTCCGATCCCCACGCGATGAAGAACGGCAGGTCCGGCGTGCGCCGCGGATCCTCGAGGCCGGCGCCGCGCCACCGGATGGTGCGACCGTCGGGCAGGGTCCGAGCGCCGGGGCGCACCTCGAGCGACAGGCGTCTGGCCGTCGCCTCGAGGTGGTCGTCGGCGAGGCACAGCGCGAGCCAACCGCCTCCCCCGGATGCGCGCTCGGCGACGGCGCGCCCGAACACGCTGTCCGCGGCGGCCTCGGGGTCGGCGACGGCGATCAACTCAAGATAGGTGGCCCCGAGCGGCACGATCCGGTTCGCGGTGCCCCAGCCGGGATGGACGCCGCCGGCAACCGATGCGAGTCCGAACGACGCCAGGAGACGCTCACCTTCCAGATCGAGGTCGGGCACGGCGCGGACGACGTGGTCGACCCGAAGCACGCCGACTCAGGTCGTCGGGCGCTTCAGGTACGCGACGGTCGAGATGGCGCCCATCGGCGTCGGCTGCGCGACGACGCCCACCAGCTCCCAACCGTCGGCGCCGAACGTGTTCAGGATCTCTCCCGGGTTGTGTTCCAGCAGCGGCGCCACGAAGTACTCCCACGTGGTCATGCGGTCCCCTCCTCCATCAGTCGTTCGCGCACGTGCTTGATGCAGACGCCCATGATGACGTCGAGCCCGCCGGCCGTCGCGACCTCCGCCGCCTCGTCGCTCACGATGCCCTCCTGCAGCCACAGCACGCGCGCCCCGCGGACGACCGCCTGCCGGGCGACCTCCGGCGCGTGCTCGGTGCGGCGGAACACCACCACGACGTCGATCGCCACGTCCTCGGGCACATCGGGCAACGACGCGAACGCCGGCTCGCCCAGCACCGCCGTCTCGTTCGGGTTGACCGGCACGATCCGGTACCCGTGCTCCTGCAGGTACGACGCGACCTCGAACGACGGACGCCCGGGCTTCGAGGACAGCCCGACCACCGCGATCGTCTGCGCGGCGCCGAGCAGCGCGCGCAGCTCGGGGTCCGGCGGGTTCACCGGGTCCACGCCGTCTCCGCGCGCAGGAGTCCGATCAGGTCGTGCAGCATCGCGCCGGTCGCGCCCCAGATCGTCGTCCCGGCCACGCGGTAGGTCCAGCCGGTCCAGCGCCGCCCGCCTCCGAGGTCGAGCTCGCGCCGCTCCTCGGCGGCGGCCACGATCGGGATCGGAACCGTCAGGATCCGCGCGATCTCGGCCTCGCTCTGCGTCAGGGCGGGGAGCGAGCCGACGGCCGCGACGAAGGGGCTCACGACGATGGATGACACCACGGTGTGCACGGCGGGCAGGGCCCCGAGCACCTCGGGCAGGCCGGGTTCGAGCCCGATCTCCTCCTGCGTCTCGCGGAGCGCGGTCGCTCGGAGGTCGGCGTCGCCCGGTTCCTGCAGCCCGCCGGGGAACGACACCTCGCCCGGATGGCGGTGCAGCTCGGCGGACCGCTCCGTGAACAGCAACGCCGGCTCCGGCGTCTCGATCACGAGGGCGAGCACGGCGGCCAACCGGTTCCCGGGCGGCACCACGGGGCGCGGATCGGGATCCAGCGCCCGCCGCAGGCCCGCACGATGATCGATCGCCGCCACGTCGACCATCGTAGGAGACCCAGGTCGAACGCCGCGGCGGCCGGGGCGGTAGCGTGCGCGCGATGAAGGAGCCCGAGCCGAGCCTGGACCCCACCCGCTCCCCCGCCGCCGACGCGGCCGCGGGCGCCGTCGACGCCGACGAGGTGCTGAGGTTCGCACGGGCGTTGGTCGCGGCCCCCTCGGAGAACCCCGGTGGGACCGAGGACGAAGTCGCCGAGGTCGCGGGCGGCATCCTGACCGATCTCGGCATCGCCGCCGAGACGGTCCGCGGCGAGGCCGGCCGGCCGTCGCTCGTGGCCCGGACCGGCGGTGCGGACGGGCCGTCCCTCGCGTGGAACGGCCACCTCGACACCGTCCCGGCCGGCTCGCCGGACACGTGGTCGTCGCCGCCGTTCGCCGGACGGATCGTGGACGGGGCTCTGGTCGGCCGGGGCGCGTGCGACATGAAAGGCTCCATCGCGGCAACGCTCGCCGCGGTCGCGGCGATCCGCCGGGCAGGCGTCGGGCTCGGCGGCTCCCTCTCGCTCCACCTCGCCGCCGACGAGGAGCTCGCCGGGCTCCACGGCACGAAGGTGTTGTTCGAACGCGGCTTCCTGGACCAGGACGCCGCGATCGTCGGCGAGCCGACCGAGCTTCAGCTCGGCCTCGCGCAGCGCGGCGGCGCATGGCTCACGGCGACCGCCTTCGGGCGCGCGGCGCACGGCTCGACGCCGGATCTCGGGGTGAACGCGATCACCTCGATGGCGCGGTTCCTGTTGCGATTGCAGGACGCGCTGCCCGATCGCCGACACCCGCTGGCCGGCAGCCCGACGATCAACGCCGCGATCATCGCCGGAGGCTCCGCGCCGAACGTCGTGCCGGATCGCTGCTGGGTCGACATCGACCGCCGGGTGATCCCGGGCGAGACCGACCCGGATGAGGTGCTCGCGCCCCTTCGGGCGGTGATCGATGACCTCACGGCCGAGCATCCGGAGGTGCGGATCGACCTCGAGGTCCGGGAGTGGACCGACGCGGCGGAGGCGCCGCCGGGCAGCCGTCTGGCGGCGCTGGCGAGGACGGCGGTCGCCGCCGAGACGGCCGCGCCGCCGGCCGACGTCGGCTTCACGGGCATCACCGACGCCCGCTACTACATCAACCGAGCGCAGATCCCTGCCGTGATCGTCGGGCCCGGCTCGCTCCGCGTGGCCCACACCGCCGACGAATGGGTGGCCGTGGACGATCTGGTGACGGCGGCCCGCGCCACCGCGCGCCTGTTCGTCGGGTTCCTCGGCGCCTGAGCGGCCGGGCGGCGTATCCTTGCAGCCATGGATACCTCCACCGCAGCCGCGCCGATCGCCGTCACGGAGGACGCGGCTCGGAAGATCGCCCAGCTCGCGGCGGGCGAGGGCCGGGAGCAGGCGATCCTGCGGCTCCGCGTGATCGCCGGCGGCTGCTCGGGGTTCGGGTATCGGCTCTCGTTCGAGGACACGGTCGCGCCCGATGACCACGTGATCGAAACCGGCGACGTGCGCGTCCTGGTCGACCCGATCAGTGCCCCGATCGTGCAGGGCTCCACGCTCGGGTTCGACACCGCCCTGCTGGGCGGCGGGCTGAAGGTGCACAACCCGCAGGCCGTGCACGAGTGCGCGTGCGGCGAATCGTTCAGCGTCTGAACCGGGGCGGGGTATCCTCCGCCCATGCCCAAGCCGGAGACCACGCAGTGGCGTGAGCTCTATCACGAGGTCGTCACCACGGGCCTGTGCACGGGCTGCACCGCCTGCATCGTCGCGTGCCCGTTCCACGTCCTCGGCTACGAGGACGACAAGCCGGTGCAGCTCCAGGAGGACGGCCTCGACGCGTGCACGCACGGCGACCGCGGGTGCTCACTCTGCACGCTCGCGTGCCCGCGCTTCCGCGAATGGGAATCCGAGATCGACGAGCTGCTCTTCGGGCAGACGCGGAAGCCCGACGAGCTGATCGGTCCGTTCAAGGAGATCTACCTCGCACGCGCGACCGCGTCGGACGCGCTGATGCAGGGACAGGACGGCGGCGTGGTCTCCGCGCTGCTGATCTGGGGTCTCGAGAACGGCGAGATCGACGGCGCGGCGACCTCGATCCTGTCCGACGAGCGCCAGTGGGACGCCGAGCCGGCGATGGTGACCGACCGCGCCGGCGTGCTCGCGTCGGCGGGCAGCCGCTACACGTACAGCGCGAACCCGCTCGCGCTCCTCAAGGCGGCAGAGTTGGGGCTGTCGAAGGTCGCGCTCGTCGGGATGGGGTGCCAGACGTCGGTGACCGGCGCGATGGAGGCTCGCCGCGTGAACAAGTGGCGCAAGAAGATCGCCTGGACGTTCGGTCTGCTGTGTTCGAAGTCGTTCAGCTACGACGGGCTGATGGTGGAGATCGCGCAGAAGGAGCTCGGCATCGATCTCGATCACCTCGTCCGCGTGAACATCAAGGGCAAGCTGCTCTTCTACACGGACGACGGCGAGGAGCTGACGTACTCGCTGAAACAGTCGCATCGCTTCACGCGCGAGGGGTGCAAGCGCTGTCCCGACTTCGCGGCCGAGCACGCCGACATCTCCTTCGGCGGCCTCGGCCAGAGCGATGGCTGGACGCTGTCGGTCGTGCGGACCGAGCGGGGCCAGGACATCTGGGGACGGGCGGTCGCGGCGGGGATCATCGAGTCGCGACCGGCGATGGAGCAGGACCCCAAGGCCGTCGAGCTGATGTTCAAGCTCGCGGCCAAGTCCCGCGAGCGCTGGCCGAGCCCCGAGGAGCTCCCGACCGCGGGATCCACGCCGGGCCTGGTTCCGGCCGCCGAGTCGTGAGGAGCTCGAACCTCAACATCGCCGTCGGCGCGGCCTCTCGCGCGAGATCGAAGCTCCGGCGCGTCGGCGACCGTTCGCGGAAGGTCCATCGGGCTACCGGGCCTCGCGTGGCGGTTCCCTCGTGAACTCCCACCGGCGAGCGTAGGGATCGAACCCGAGCCGGCCGTACAGGTGCTTCGGCCAGTCGTTGTCGTCGGCGTGGATGTAGATGTGCGCGGCGCCGCTCGCTCGCGCCGCCTGGATCGCGGCCAGTACCACAGCGCGCGCGACGCCGCGTCCCCGGTACTCCTCGAGCGTGTCGACCCATTCCACCTGGGCGACGTCGCCGTCCTGGAAGAGCTCGCACTGGCCGGCCGGCACGCCGTCGATCCGCGCGAGGAAGTGCCGGGACGGGATCGCGCGGCTCCACGCCTCGTGCTGCGCGACGAAGTCGGAGACCAGGCCGGCGGTCATGTCCGGCTCCCGACGATAGACCTCCTCGGTGAGCGCCCGGCACGCGGCGAACGAGCATTCCTCCACCTCCAGATCCGCCGGGCGATCCGGGGCTCGGCGGAGCATCATCATGAGGGTGCGGTCGCCGCGGTACCCGGCAGCCACGAACGGCGGGGCGTACCGCTCGTCGTCGGCTTGGACGACGACCATCCGGTGCGGGTAGCCGGCGGCGCCGAGGACCCGGTCGGCCTCGTGCACCAGTGCGGCCGGTTCGGGCGGGTCGCGATCGACGAAGAGGAAGTTGGCGATGTGGCGCTTCCGGTGATCCTCGTCGAAATACGCGGTGCCCCAGGCGAATGGCTCCGTGCGTGTGCTGATCCGGGCGAGCAGGTCCCGCTCGAACGAGAGGAATCGGGCGAGGTCGTCCACGAGCCGACGCTACCGCACTACCGCCGAGCGGGAGCCCGGCCGTGATGACGGCCGGGCTCACCGCAACGAGACCGCCTAGTTGCCGACGATGAGCGTGTGGTCGTCGAACCACTCCACGCTTCTGTCGCCCATCACGACCCTCGTGACCGAGCCGCTTTGGACGTTCAGGACGTAGACGTCGCCGCCCACACCGCCCGTGTAAGAGATCCGCGTACCGTCGGGCGACCACCGCAGCTTTATCGTCGGGCCGCGGCGCAAGGGCCGGCGACCGTCCGTCGTGTACAGCCCCGCTCCGTCGAAGGTAGTGGCAGATACGGGACCGGTGTACGCGAGCGTGCCGAAGGAGCTCATCGCGCCCCAGCCCGCGTTCTTCCGGACCATCACCGGCTTCCCGCCTGAAAGCGTCACCGACCATAGATCCCAGCCCTGGGGGTTGGTGCCCCTGGGCTTTTGGAACAGGACCGAATCGTCGGACCTGAAGCTCGGGGCCATGACCCACCATCCCGAGGTCTGAGTCGACTGATCGAGGTGGGTGATCTGGGTGCTCCGACCGGTCTGAACGTCGTACACGAACAGGTTCCCGAGGGAGTTACCATCGAAGGGCCGCTGTTGATACACGATCTTCGAACCGTCGGGCGACCACTGCGGCCCCAGATCGTTACCGTGGGTGATCTGCCTGACCCCGGTTCCGTCGATGTTCGCGATGAACAGGCCGGGCTCCTGGCCGTCGTAGGCGACGAGCTTGTGGTCCGGCGACACGGCGTATGCGTTACCCGCATCCGTGATGCTCGCCGGCAACGGCTTGTAACGGTTCGTCGTGAGGTCGACGAGGAACGCGCCCGACGCAGGCGGGGTGGTCGACCACCCGTTCGTGCCGGGTTGAGTCGTGTTGGGGGTCGTCACGGTATTCATCGCGACGACCACGGCGAGGATCGCGATCGCTGCCGCGACCGCAACGGCGCCGACCTTCCGGTTCCTGTTCTTCCGATCCTGGTACCGGTCGAAGCGTTCGACCTTCCGTGGTTGCTTCGTATCCGTGGACACTTCCATCACCTCCACGGCACGGTGGATGCCCTGCGCGGCGGAACGGGCTCGCGTGTCGAGATCCATCACTCGCCCTCCTCCAGCCGGAGCCGGCGGGCGAGCGCCAGCCGGCCGTCGTGCAGATGCTTCTTCACCGTGCCGTCGGCCGTGCCGAGGATCCCTGCGATCTCGGCGATAGGTCGGTCTTCCAGGTAATGGAGCGCGATGACCTGGGCCTGTCGACGCGGCAGCGAGCGAACCGCCCGCCAGAACTCCGCGTCGTCGGCGGAGAGCTCGGGCATGACCTGTTGGCGTCCGAACGCCGCCCGGGTGAGCGCCTTCGTTTCGGCGACGCCTCGCCGGAACGCCGAGACGGACAGGTTCGCCACGACCCGACGCACCCACGCGCCCGGTGCATCGAGGTCGGCCACCGTCTCCCAGTTCCGGTGGGCCGCGAGGAAGGCCTCCTGAGCGAGGTCCTCCGCCGCGGCGCGGCTGCCGGAGAGGGCGTACGCCAGTGCGACGATCGATCCGAACTCCCGCACGTAGAGCTCCTCG
>DATIWE010000021.1:0-23966 GCA_035519495.1 Actinomycetota bacterium | reverse complement strand
TCATCCCCGCAACCACGCGTCGAACGGAGGGCGCCGTTCGTCCTCCTTCATAGGTTCTGCTTCGGCGTCGAACGGCGGGACCTGAACCCCCTCTTCGGGGGACGTCGATACCACCCGCACGAGGGGTGCCGCCTGGTCCTTGGTGTGACGGGGCGTGGTCCCTCAGGTGCGCGGCAGCGGACGTCCGCCCGAACGGAGCACCCTCATCGGTGATCGCGGCGCAGGCGGCCTCGCTCGGCGACGGCCACCAGTGTCAACACGGCAAGTGCGGTGGCTGCGTAGACGATGGTCGCGGTCGGCGCGAGCCGAGGGTCGCCCGGCTCGATCTCGTCGATCATCGGGCCGAACCGCGCGCTCGTGATCGAGGCGCCGATCACGAATCCGAAGAACGCGATCGTCAGCGCCATCAGGTGCAGCACCCAACGCTGACCTTCCCGAGGTGGCGATGCGTCCGCCGTCCGCACCCATCCGACGACCGCCCCGAGGATCCAGCCGATCGAGCCGCCGATCGTCGCCGCGACGATGACGTCGATGTCCATGTCGGGGGGAGCGCCGTGCACGATCGCCGGTGTGAACCCACCGATGATGAGGCCGAGCGATCCGAACGCCATCGCGAGGCCAACGGTCAGGAGCGACCCATCGCGAACCATGCCGGAATTGCGGCTCGTCGCGTGCCCGATCGCAGCGCCGACGACCACGCCGAGGCCGATCCCGATCAGCGGTCCTTCGATCATCAGCCACTGTCCCAACCGATCGTCGACGACGAAGGCAGCAGCGGTGATCGCGAGCCCGACGAGGCCACCCGCGATGCCCACGCTGAGCGCAGGGACACGCCGGAAGACCGCGGCGATGGCGAGGAGCGGTGCGACGACCGGCACCCACGCGATCCAACCCTGATAGTGCGCGAACTCCCCGACCACGACGGCGACAGAGAACCATCCGGCCGCTGGCTCCGGAAGCATTGGAGCGTTGCGAAACGGTGCGCTTCTTGTCACAGACCGGGGCGTCCGGGGATCCTCGTGGAGACGATCGGACTCGAACCGACGACCCCCTGCTTGCGAAGCAGGTGCTCCACCAACCGTGCCACGTCCCCGAACCGCTCGTGCCCGTGGAGCCGTGGTGGTGCGGGTGGCCGCACGACCGGCTCGGAGAGCCGCACGGCCGCCGGACGCGCGGCCGTCGTCGGTCACGAAGGGCCTCGTGGCTATGGGCCCGCGAGGTCGCGACGAACGAAGCCCAGAACGCCGCCCACGGCCGCGATCAGCCCCAGCCCCGCCAACCAGGCGCCGGCCGTCCAGTCGGGTGCCGTAGCCGGGGCGGGCGTCACGTGGAGGAAGGGCGACGTGTCGAGGAGCCAGTGGTTCGAGTTCACGAGCGCCGCCAGGATCTCCACCAGGAACGACCACACGATGACCGCGTACGTGACGCCGATCGCCGCACGCGGCCACAGACCGAACACGAACGCGCCGACCCCGAGGACGAAGATCGCCGGCGGCGCGACGTTCACCCCCGCCTCGAGCAACCGGCCCAGGCCGAGGCTCGAATGCTGGCTGACCGCTCCGACCCAGGCCGCGCCCCCCACGAGCATGCTGGCCAGCAGGACGAACCCCGCTCCGACGGCGAGCCGGACGGCGAGCCAGCGCCAGCGCGCGACCGGACGAACGAGCAAGTTGTCGAGGCGCCCCGCCGCCTCCTCGTTGCGGATCGCGGACACCTGGCTTGCGACGGCGATCGCAACGAGGGCCGCCGCGTAGACGAACACGAACCCCAGGTACGCCGCGGCACCCGCGTTCGTCACGCCGAGCCGTGCGATCACCTCCTGGATCCCCGGCGAGGTCGCGAGGGCGTTGCCCGCGGCTTGGACCACCAGCCCGAAGACCAGGCCGGTCGCGACCAGCGCCGCGATCCACGCGGCGATCACGGGGCGCGTCAGCCGGAGCGTCAACCCCGCCTGGCCGCTCAACAGGAAGGTGCGCGGCCGGAACCGATCCCTGGTCCGCAGCGCGCCGGCTCCGAGATCGCGCCGTGTCGCCGATCGAACCGAGATCGCCACACACGCGATCACGAGGACGCCGATCGGGACGAACGCCAGGGGTCGCGACCCGGTGAGCGGGCGGAGCTCCTCGAACCATCCGATCGGGCTCAGCCAGCGGGTCCACGCCAGCCTCGCATCCGAATCGGCGACCATCCGCAGGAGGTAGGAGACCGCCAAGATCGCGGCGCCCAGCAGGTTGGCATCGTGCCGCGTGGAGGCGAGCTGGCTCGCCAAGATCCCGATCGCCATGAACATCAGCGCCCCCGACGCGATCGCGCTCGCGAAGAACAACGACGCCCCGATCCCGATCCCGACCTTCGGCGACGCTCCCGCTGCCGCGGGGAGGAGGAAGGTCGGGATCCACAGCGCGAGCGCCCCCGCGCCGAGCCCGATCGTGGCGTCGAGCGCCGCCCTTCCACGCGAGGTGTGGCCGGACACGAACAGCTCCCACCTGCCGGCGTCCTCCTCGCCGCGCAGCTGGCGGGTCGCGACCAGCAACCCCCAGATCGCAGCGAGGACGAATACGAACATCCCGGACTTGTACGCGGTGTAGCCCGCGACGGTGTCCATCCGACGGATCGGTCCGAACAGGGCTTCGAACGCGGTGTTGCCCTCAAGCCGCGTGAGTCCGGCGCGGGCAGCCGACGTCGGGAACGCCGAGTCGTAGGAGATCGCCGAGGCGGCGATCGTGGCACCGAACACGAGCCCCCAGAGGGCGCCGGGCCGCGCGGCACGGCGGGCGGTCGTGACCGCAACGGTCCGCGCGGCACGCCGCTCGCCGGCGCCGCCCTCACGCTCCATCGGGGCTCCCCTCGGGGGCGGCGTCCTCCCCGTAGTAGGCCAGGAACAGCTCCTCGAGCGAGGGCTCCGTGCTGACGAGATGACGGACGTTCGCCCCGGCCAGCGCCGCCACGAGCGGCTCCATCGACCCGACCACGCGGCATCGCAGCCGGTTGCCCTCGACCTCGACCGCGCCGACGCCCGGCACGTGGGAGAGGTCGGGCACGACTCCGTCGACCGTGGCGTCGACCTGCAAGGCCGAGAGGTGACGCATGTCGGCCAGGGTGCCGATCTCCACGAGGCGGCCCGCCCGCAGGATCGCGATACGGTCACAGACGGCTTCGACCTCGGCCAGGATGTGCGAGGACAGGAAGACGGTCTGACCGTGCTCCCGCGCCTCCTGCACGCAGTCGCGGAAGGCCCGCTCCATCAGCGGATCGAGCCCGCTCGTGGGCTCGTCGAGGAGCAAGAGGTCGGCGCGGCTCATCAGCCCGGCGATCAGGATCAGCTTCTGCCGGTTCCCCTTGGAGTAGCTCCGGACCTTCTTCGAGGGGTCGAATCCGAACCGTTCGATCAACGCATCGCGGTACGTCCGGTCGACGCTCCCCTGGATCCGGCCGAGCAGGTGGAGGGTCTCCTCGCCGGTGAGCGAGGGCCAGAGGTTGACCTCCCCCGGCACGTAGGCCACCCCGCGGTGGACGCCGACCGGATCTTCCTGACAGTCGATCCCGAAGATCTCCGCCCGGCCCTCGGTCGCGCGGATCAACCCCAGCAGCAGACGAAGGGTCGTGGTCTTCCCGGCTCCGTTCGGTCCGAGGTAGCCGATCACCTCACCACGAGGAACCTCGAGATCCAGCGAGATCAGCGCCCTGGTGTCACCGAACGTCTTCGAGAGACCCTGCGTCAGGATCGCCGTCTCCATCGCCGTCCCTTCCGATGGCTCACGGTCGGAACCGACGGCGACACCCGGATCTCGACGATCCGACGCGGACCGACCCGCTTGGTGGAGACGATCGGACTCGAACCGACGACCCCCTGCTTGCAAAGCAGGTGCTCTACCAACTGAGCTACGTCCCCGCGCTCGGATCCCAGTGTAGCCACGGCCAGGCCGCCGACGGCGAGGAGGTCCTAGGTCGCCCGGCCGTGTTCGGAACGTTCGAGGAGCGCGATACTCGATGGGATCGAAGGAGGCTCCCCGGATGAGCACGTCGCAACCCGTCCCGCCGAACCCCGCCCCGTCACCGCTGTCGCGGCGCTCGGACCTTCCGGTCTCGACGTTGGTCCTCGCCGCCGTGCTGATCGCCGCGATCGGATTCGGTGCCGGCTTCTTGGCGGGGCACATCGGCGGAGGAGGAGACGGCCATCGCAGGTTCCAGCGGGGCTTCGCCGGCGCACCCGGCCGTGCCGCGATCGGCGGCGTCCCCCGCTTCGGGACGTTCCCCGGAGAAGGCGCGGGTTCCGGAACCACGGCGCCCGGCGCCACGCCGTTCGGGGACGTCGTGGCCGGCACCGTGACGAAGGTCCAGGGCAGCTCGCTGATCCTCCGGACGTTCCGCGGGCAGACCGTCACGGTCCACACGAGCAGCTCGACGATCGTGCGGCTGGCGGGCGGCGCCACGGTCGCCGACCTGAAGCCCGGCTCGGTCATCTTCGTGACGGGGACGCCGGGCTCGGACGGAACCGTGTCGGCCTCGCGCGTGCTCGGTGGATTCGTCCAGCCCTCGACCGGCTCGACGACGCCTTAACGCTGGGTCCAGGTCGCGTCCTTGCCAGCGTCGTCCAGGAACTCGACGAACGGCGAGTCGTCGTTCGCGAGGCCGACGATCGCGCGAACCGAGCCTTCGCCGTCGAGCAGCCGGAGCACCGGAGCGCCCCCGGCCGCGAGCCCGAGCCGCACGCGAACCTTCCCGCGCTGGTCGTAGAGGCCCATCGTGGGAGAACCGTGCTCCGCCAGCTTGTGCCGGTGCGTCAGCTGCCCGTCCTCCACATCCACGCCCATCGCCGGTGAGGCGTCGGACCCCAGCCCGAACTTCGCCCTGATCCGACCGTTGCGGTCGCCGAACGCGAGCGAGGCCGAGCCGTCCGACGACAGACCGAACGTCGCCCGGACCTTGCCGTTCTCGTCGGCGATCGCGAGCCCCGCCGCCCCGTCGGACTGGATGCCGAACCGTGCGCGCACGCTCCCGTCGGGGTCGAGCATCGAGAAGAAGGGCTGATCCTCGTTCGACAGGCCGATCCGCAGACGGACGCGGCCGAGCTCGTCGACGACCTCGAACTCTTCGGCTCGGACGACGCGCTTCTTCATGACCGGGGAGCGCGGATGGCCTGGCCGCGCGCGCGTATCGTCGCGCACCCGTGGGGTCGGCTCAAGCCTGCGATCGAAGCCGGGGGACGAAGCTCAGGAACGAAAGATGAGAGGCCGCCGAAACCCGAGGGCTCCAGCGACCTCTCGGGTGTTTTGTACCCCAGACCCTCGCTCCCGGTCAAGCCGGGAACCCGTTCTTGTCACTCTTGTTCGGGATCGCGCCGAGCGATCTTCGCGGACCGATCAGCTCAGCAGCACCTCGTGCCGGACGGTGCACGCCACCAGGCGTCCGGGATCCGGCGATACGCCGATCCCGGGAGCCTCCGGCACACGCATCGTGCCGTCCGGCTCCACCACGAACGGAGCGGTCAGATCCTCGCGGAAGTAGCGCGCGGAGGCGCTCGTGTCGTTCGGCAACGTGCAGTCGGGCATCGCGGCCACGGCGAGGTTCGTCGCACGGCCGATACCGGTCTCGAGCATGCCACCGCACCACGCCGGGATGCCTGCGGCGGCGCACACGTCGTGCACGCGCCGGGCCTCCAGGACGCCGCCAACCCTTCCTTGCTTGATGTTCACGATGCGGCAGGCGCCGAGCTGGATCGCTGCGGCCGCGTCTGCGGCGGAGCGGATCGACTCGTCGAGGCAGATCGCGGTCCGGAGCTGCTTCTGGAGCGCCGCGTGCTGCACCAGATCCTCATGGTGCAGGGGCTGTTCGATCATCAGCAGGTCGAGATCGTCCAGCGTACGGAACACGTCGACGTCGCCAGCCGTGTACGCCGCGTTCGCGTCGACCGAGAGCAGGATCTCGGGGTGGTCGGCCCGGATCGCCGAGACACGCTCCACGTCGATCCCCGGCTCGATCTTCAGCTTGATCCGCCGGTAGCCGTCCGCGAGGTAGCCGTCGACGAGGCGGCGCAGCTCGTCGGTGGTCTCCGTGATGCCGATCGAGACGCCGCAGACGACGCGGTCCTTGTCGGCGCCGAGGAACGTCGCGAGCGGCATCCCCCGACCGCGCAGCTCGGCGTCCACGACCGCGTCGATCAGCGTGGCCTTCGCCATCGGGTTGCCCCGCACGAAGCGGAAGGTGTCCTCGATCGTCTCCGCCGACACGTCCGGCTCGGCCAGGAGCTTGGGGCCGAGGGTGTCCCGGAGCAGGAGCCAAGCCCCTTCCGTCCACTCCCCCGAGTAGCCGGGGAAGGTGTCGTCGGCCACGCACTCGCCCCACCCCTCGACGTCGTCCACCTCGACCCGGGCAAGGACGCACACCTTCCCGCTCGAGGTCCCGAAGGAGGTCCGGAACGGCCGGACCAGCGGCAGCTCGACGATCCGAAGGTCGATCCGGCTGATCACGAGGACGCTCTGTCGGAGCGGGCGAAGACGTACGCGGACGGTTCGCGGAGGAAGGCGACGCCCGCGAGGCCCCGGCCGAGGCACGCCTCGGCGGCATCGGCGGTCGCGTCGCGCCACGCCCGACCGAGCTCGGGATCGGCGACGCGGAGGTCGTGGTACTCGCGCGGGATCTCGAGGAGGACCACATCCCCATGCAGCGGATCGAGGTCGAGGATCGGATGCGGGATGGTGCCTGCGCCCTCCGCGCGGAGCACGACCCAGGCATCGACAGGGACCGGCCCTCGCCGCGGTCCTGGTTCCCGTTCGAGATCCCACGCGACCGTGAAGCGATCGCTCCGCTCGCCGACGTTGATCGCGTCCGCCATGTCGCCGTAGAAGGCTCGCGCGAAACCGTCGACGAGCGCACCGAGCTTGCCGAGGTTGAGCCAGGCGTTCCGCGCGACGAGCGGATCGAACGTCCAGCGCATGACGGTGATGCCCTGATCCAGCGCCTGGGCGCGTTGCGCGAGCTTGAGGGCGTAGCCCACGCCCGCGTGGCGCCGGCCGGGCCGCGCAGCCAGCATGTGCGAGTGCACGTGGAGGCCGCCGTCGTCCACGCCGGCCCAGCCCAGCACGATCCCGACCAGCTCGCCGTCAGCGAACGCCCCCCACGGGACGTTCCCGCTGGTCGCGAGCGCGCGGATCACCTCGCGATCGAGCCGCTGGCCGCCCCAGGTCTCGACGATCACGTCGTTGAGTCGCTCGGCGTCGTCCACCGAGGTGAGCGGTCGCAGTTCCACCCCGGCGACACGCGCGGCATCGCGCGCGGCGACCCACGCGTCGGTCATGCGGCGGAGCCTAGCAACCGACGCCGGACGCCCCGAGGGCCCGCGCCTTCGGCGCGGGCCCTCGTGAAGACCGTGCTCCGAACCGTTCAGCCGCCGGCGGGCGGCGGGAGCTCCTGCCACTCGACGTCGTCGAGGTCGCTCCCCTGCTTGCGCTTCCAGAACATCAGCGCCGCGCCGATCGCGGCGAGGATCGCCGTGATCTTCAGCAGCTTCCGGAAGAACCCGCCCTTCTTCTTCGTCTCGGTGCTCTCGCTTTCCTCGCCCATCGGAACCCCTCCTCTTGAGCCTGGTTCGGAAACCGACGCCCTGATCCGTACCAGGGGGACCGGCCTCAGGATAGCTCAGGTGCGGAAGCGCGGGGGCGGCCGGGTCGGCGGGCATCCGCCGTGGAGCGTCGTGGGCCTGGATGGACTTGAACCATCGACCTCTTCCTTATCAGGGAAGCGCTCTAACCGAGCTGAGCTACAGGCCCGACTCGCCGGGGACGCCGGCTCCGCAGCGTAGCCAGGGGCCGGAAAACGTGTCAACGGCCGGCGGATCCGATCAGTTTCGTTTCTCGGCGAGCGTGACCTCGACGCCGCCGAGGATGTCGCTGATCAGGTTGTACAGGAGGGCCACGAAGACCGCCAGCCCCGACCAGACGACCGCGAACGCGCAGCCCGCCACGAACAGCCAGGCGAAGATCTTGCCGCCGTCGATCACCGCGGGCACGCAGGCCTTCGTGCCCTGATCCGCATTGATCAGGCATCCCAGCGCGTTCGCGACCGAGTCCATCACCCCCGCGGCCTGCAAGACCAGGAAGATGATCAACAGGGCCAGCCAGAGCACGAGCATCATGCAGAACGAGAACAGGATCGAGAACCGGAAGACCGAGAAGAGCGCGAACCGGCGAACGGTCACCCGCGTGCGGCGGGGTCCCGTCGAGAAGGACCGGGCTCGGTCCGTTCGGGTGGGTGTGACCCGCTGCCCCAACTCCACGTCGATCACGGGAGCGTCGGGCATGGGCGTCTGCGCGATGGGTTCCTCGGCCGTGGTGGTCATCCTCGTCCCGGAGTGTCTAAGGGTACGCCCCTTCGCGCGCAAGCACCCGGAGGTGGTTCCTCACGTTCGGAGCGGGCCGCTGCCCGCGAACAACGCGCGAACGTGCACGACCGAGGCCACCGCGAGGAACAGCGGCGCAACGATCCACGACGCCACGCTCACGTCCGAGAGTAAGAGCAGTCCGCCGACGCCGACGCCGACGCCGGCCAACGCCAGCAAGGGATCCACGACCCATGATGGCGCGTGCAACCGGATCCAGAGCGCGGTTGCGGCGAAGAGCCCCCAGGAGCCCGCGATGAGCCCCACCCCTGCGACCGTGTCCACCTGCGCAGCATACGTTCTCCCGGTCTCGGGCCGGGCGATGCCGGTCAAGACCGTCCGGTCCGCTGCCGATGTTCTCCCTGATGGACGGGTGCACCCATGGGATGGACGCCGACTGGTGCTACGTGTGCCGGATCGAGCGCAGCGGGGCCGATCCGCGCGTCGCCTGGGGCCTCGGATCCTCCGCACCGGAAGAAGGCACGCTCGACGGCGACGCGCCCATGACCCTCGGCCAAGCGAACTACCTCAGATCACTGTGTGAAGAATTCGCGGAACCGTTCGATCCGGGGCTGCGGACGGCCGAAGCGGCCATCGTGATCGAGAGCTTCCTCGACGAACCGATGACGGGCTCCCAGGAGCGGACGCTCACCTGGTTGAGCGGCCAGGCGGACGCCGAGGCCCCAGCGGGGCTCACGTACGGACAGGCGCGATCGAAGATCCGGGTCCTCGTCGCTCGGCGGGGATTGCGCTCGACCTGACGCTCGGCCTGAGGTTCGGCCTGCCCGTCGGCCGCCTGGCATGATGCCCGGGATGCCCACCGATGTCCGCGATCGCGACCTGAACGCCCGCCGCGGGCTCTGGCTCTCGATCGCGGGCGTCCTGTTGCTCCCGGTGACCATGTCCGCGATCGCGCTGATCCCTCAGGGAGGGTGGCGCAGCGCCGTCTACGTCTTCGGTCTGGCGGGCGTCGCGGCGGTGTCGCTGACCGGAGGAACGATGGCCCGACGCGCGCTGGCGGCCGGCACACCGCTGCGCGTGCGGGCCGGCGTGGGAGCGGCGGTCGGACTGTGGGTCGGCATCACGGCCGCGATCCTGTGCTTCCTCGCGTTCGTCGGCACGGTGCTGTGACGGTGGCCGACGACGTCCGGATCGAGCACGACCTCCGTCTGATCCTGTGGATCCAGGCCGTCCGCGCGTTCCTGTACGGGTTCGGCGCCGTGATCCTCGGCTCCGCGCTCGCGCGATCCGGCGCCACCGACTTCCAGGTCGGTCTGATCGGCGCTGCGATCTTGGCCGGCATGGCGATGTCGGCGATCGCGGTCGGGTTCGCCGGCGACCGCGTCGGCCGCCGCCGCTCCTACATGGTGCTGCTGATCACGCTCGGCATCGTGGGCCTCGGGTTCGCGCTGACGGACCGGATCTGGATCCTGCTCATCCTCGCGCTGTTCGGCACGATGTCGACCGACGCGAACGAGAACGGACCGCTTACGACGCTCGAGCAGTCGATGATCGGTCAAGCGCCGGCGGAAGCACGGCTGCACGTCTTCGGCCGCTACAACGCCGTCGCGTACCTGGCCGGTTCGATCGGGGCGCTGGCGGCCGGTGGGCCGGCGTTCCTCCGGAACGCATGGGCGGGAGCGCCGGCCGACCGGATCTGGTTCCTCCTGTTCCCCGTCGGCGCCGTGGCGTGCCTGGTGCTCTCGCGGGGGCTGAGCGGCGCGATGGAGATCGAGATGGCCCGCGGAGGTCGCCGCCTGGAACGGTCGAAGGGCCGCGTCACGACGCTCGCATCGCTGTTCGCCGTCGACGCGTTCGCCGGCGGCTTCGTCGTGACCGTGTTCGTCGTCTACTGGTTCGAACGGACCTTCGGCGCGTCCCTGGAGTTGATGTCGGCGGTGTTCTTCGCGGCGGGCTTGCTGCAGGCCGGGTCGTCGATCGCCGCCGCCACCGTGGGCTCTCGGTTCGGGCTGCTCAACACGATGGTGTTCACGCACCTGCCGTCGAACATCCTGCTGATCATGGTGCCGTTGATGCCGACGCTCCCCCTCGCCATCGTCGTGCTGCTCGCCCGGTTCGCCTTGTCGCAGATGGACGTCCCGACGCGTCAGGCGTACATCGCCGCGATGGTTGATCCCGAGGAGCGCACCGCTGCGGCTGCCACGACGAACACGGCCCGGTACGTCGCCCGCCCGTTCGGGCCGCTCGTGGGCACGGCGTTGATGCGGGTGGCGCTCGGAGCCCCGTGGGTCGTCGCCGGCACCCTGAAGTCGGTCTACGACCTGATGCTGTGGCGGATGTTCAAGAAGGTGGAGCTTCCGAGCTGAGCGGGGGCCGGGCCGGTCACTCCTCGTCCATCTGGATGATCACGGGCGCGATCGCGGCGACCGTCTCGCCGTCCTCGACCCGCATCGTCCGGACGCCCTGCGAGCTGCGCCCGACGCGGCGGATGTCGGCCGCGGCGACCCGCTGGACCTTGCCGGCCGAGCTGATCGTCAGCAGGTCCTGATCCTTCGATCCGACGAACGCCCCGGCCAGCTCCCCGGTCTTCCGCGTGAGCTGGTGGCCGATCACGCCTTTGCCGCCTCGGCCCTTCACCGGGTAGTCCACCAACCGCGACCGCTTGCCGTAGCCGTTCTGCGTGACGCTGACCATCTCCTCACCGTCGGAGCCGAGGGCCAACGCGAGCACGTGGTCCCCCTCACTCAGGCGCATCCCGATCACGCCTGCCGTGGCGCGACCCATCGGCCGGGCGAGCGACTCCTTGAATCGGATCGCCTGACCCCGGCGGGAGACGAGGAACACATCGTCCTTGCCGTCGGTGAGTCGCACGTCGACCAGCTCGTCGCCGTCCTTCAGGTTGATCGCGGCCAGGCCGGTCCGCGGCGAGTCGTACTCGGAGAGCTTCGTCTTCTTCACGATCCCCTGCTTCGTGGCGAACAGCAGGTACCGATCGTCGGTGTACTCCTTCAGGTCGAGCACGGCGCTCACCTTCTCGTCGGCGCTCACCTGCACGCCCGGGAGGTTCGCGGCGTACAGCCCGCGCGCGATCCGCGTGGAATCGGGCACCTCGTGCACCTTCACCCGGTAGACCTTCCCCTTCGTGGTGAAGAACAACAGCCAGTGGTGCGTCGTGGTCGTGAAGACGTTCGCGATGACGTCCTCTTCCTTCAGCGTCGCGCCCTTGATGCCCTTGCCGCCTCGCCCCTGCCGACGGAACGTGTCGATCGGCACGCGCTTGACGTAGCCGGCGCGCGAGACCGTGATCACCACGTCCTCCTCGGCGATCAGGTCCTCGAGGTCGAACTCTCCCTCGTCGGCCCTGATCAGTGAGCGGCGCGCGTCCGCGTGCTTCGTCCGGATCTCGGCCAGCTCCTCCTTGATCACGCCGCGGAGCTTCTTCGGGTCCTTCAGCAGCGAGTTCAGGTAGCGGATCCGTGCCAGGAGGTCCTTGTGTTCCTTCTCGAGCTCCGCGCGCGCGAGCTTCGTGAGGCGACGCAGCGGCATGTCCAGGATGTGGTTCGCCTGGATCTCGCTGAGCTTGAACGTCGACATCAGCTTCGTCCGGGCTTCCTCGGCGTCCTGCGACGCCCGGATGATCTTGATCACCTGGTCGAGGTTGCCCAGCGCGATCAGCAGGCCCTGAACGATGTGATCGCGCTCTTCGGCCTTGCGCTTCTCGAAGCGGGTGCGGCGGGTGACGACGTCCACCTGGTGGTCGACGTAGTAGCCGATCATCTCGGCGAGGTTCAGCGTGCGCGGCACGTTGTCGACGAGCGCGAGCATGATCACGCCGAAGCTGTCCTGCAGCTGCGTGTGCTTGTAGAGCTGGTTCAGCACGACGTGCGGGTTCGCCCCGCGCTTCAGCACGATCACGAGGCGCATGCCGGCGCGGCCGCTGGAATGATCCTGGACGTCGGCGATCTCTTTGATGCGGCCGGTCTTCACGAGCTCGGCGATCTTCTCGGCGAGCCGGGCCTTGTTGACCTGGTACGGCAGCTCGGTCACGACGATGTTCGATCGCCCGGCCGAGCCCTCTTCGATCGTCGTGACGGCGCGAACCTTTATCGAGCCTCGGCCGGTCTCGTACGCGTCCTTGATGCCCTGCTTGCCCATGATCAAGGCGCCCGTCGGGAAGTCGGGGCCTTTCACGAACTTCATGAGGTCCGCGGGGGTGGCGTCCGGGTGATCGATGGTGTGCATCACCGCGTCGATCACCTCGCCCAGGTTGTGCGGCGGGATGTTGGTGGCCATGCCGACCGCGATCCCGCCGGCGCCGTTCACCAGCAGGTTCGGGAAGCGGCTCGGCAACACGAGCGGCTCCTGCTCGTAGCCGTCGTAGTTCGGCACGAGGTCCACGGTCTCGGCCTCGATGTCGCGCAGCATCTCCATCGCGAACGAGCCGAGGCGCGCCTCGGTGTAGCGCGACGCGCCGGCCGGATCGCCATCGACGGAGCCGAAGTTCCCGTGCGGGTCGACCAACGGATAGCGCAGCGAGAAGTCCTGCGCCATGCGGACCAGCGCGTCGTAGATCGCCATGTCGCCGTGCGGGTGGTACTTGCTCATCACACCGCCGACGACGTTCGCCGACTTCCGGTACGGCCGGTCGGGCCGCAGGCCCTGCTCGAACATCGACCAGAGGATCCGGCGGTGGACCGGCTTCAGACCGTCGCGGACGTCGGGCAGCGCGCGCCCGACGATCACCGACATCGCGTAGTCGAGGTACGAGCGCTGGATCTCCTCCTCCAGCTGCACAGGCTCGATCCGACCGGCGAACAGGTTCTGGCTCATCGAGCGCCCCAACTACACATCGAGGTTCACCACGTATTGCGCGTTCGTTTCGATGAACGCGCGTCGCGACGGCACGTCCTCGCCCATGAGCACCGTGAACAGCCGGTCGGCGGTCGCCGCGTCCTCGAGCGTGACCTGGAGCAGCGTGCGGCGCTCCGGGTCCATGGTGGTGTCCCACAGCTGCGAGGCGTCCATCTCCGCGAGCCCTTTGAACCGCTGCGGGTCGAGCTTGCGATCGTTGCCGTTCGAGGAGCGCCAGTCGTCCCACTCGCGCTCGGTGTAGAAGTAGCGCTCCTGCTTCCCGTCCTTGATCAGGTAGAGGGGCGGCTGCGCGAGGTACACGTAGCCGGCGTCGATCAGCCCACGCATGTTCCGGAAGAAGAACGTCAGCAGCAACGTGCGGATGTGCGCGCCGTCGACGTCGGCGTCGGCCATGATCACGATGCGGTGGTAGCGCGCCTTCTCGAGATCGAACTCCTCGCCGACCCCCGTGCCGATCGCGGTGATGAGCGCCTGGATCTCGATGTTCTCCAGGATCTTGTGCAGCCGCGCCTTCTCGACGTTCAGGATCTTGCCGCGGATCGGCAGGATCGCCTGGGTGGCCGGGTTCCGGGCACTCTTCGCCGAACCGCCCGCCGAGTCGCCCTCAACGATGTACAGCTCGCACGAACCGGGGTCGTTGAGCTGGCAGTCGGCCAGCTTGCCCGGCAGCGAGCCGCCTTCCAGGAACGACTTGCGGCGCGTCAGGTCCCGAGCCTGCTTCGCCGCCATCCGGGCCTTCGCGGCCTGGAGCGACTTCGTGGCGATCCGCTTGCCGTCGCCGGGGTGCTCCTCGAGCCACTCGGCGAACTGCGCGTTCACCGTGGTCTCGACGAGCGAGCGCATCGAGGCGTTGCCGAGCTTCGTCTTCGTCTGTCCCTCGAACTGCGGCTCTCGGAGCTTCACGGAGATGATCGCGATGAGACCTTCGCGGACGTCCTCACCGATCAGGTTCTCGTCCTTCTCCTTCAACAGACCCTTCGCACGCGCGTAGCGGTTCAGTACGTTCGTGAGGGACTTCTTGAAGCCCTCCTCGTGCATGCCGCCCTCGTGCGTGTTGATCGTGTTCGCGAACGAGTACACGGACTCCGCATACCCGGACGTCCACTGCAGTGCGACCTCGACCTCGCCGTCCTCGCCCTTGTACTCGATCGGGATCACGCGGTGGACGGCCTCCTTGCCCTGCGCGAGGTACTTCACGAAGTCGACGAGGCCGCCGGAGGCCCTGAAGATCTCCTTCGTCTTGTCACGTTCGTCGTGCAGGATGATCTCGACGCCCTTGTTGAGGAAGGCCAGCTCCTGGAGGCGCTCGACGAGGATCTCTTTCTTGAACTCCAAGGTCTCGGTGAAGATCTCGGGGTCGGGCCAGAACCGCACGATGGTGCCCGTCTTCGTGGAGGCCTTGCCCTTCGTGAGCTTCTTCGTCGTCTTGCCGCGGGCGAACGCCATGTTCCACGTCGCCCCGTCGCGCATCACCTGAACCTCGAGCTTCTCCGACAGTGCGTTCACGACGGAGACGCCGACGCCGTGCAAGCCGCCGGAGATCGCGTAGCCGCCCCCATCGAACTTCCCCCCGGCGTGCAGCACGGTGAGCGCGACCTCCACCGCCGGACGGCGGTCCTTGCGCCCGGGGATGGGCTTGACCGGGATGCCGGCGCCGTTGTCCTGGACACTCACGGACCCGTCGGCGTGGATCGTCGTCACGATGCGGTCGGCCCGGCCGGCCATCGCCTCGTCGATCGCGTTATCCACCAGTTCGTAGACGAGGTGATGCAAACCCCGAACACTGGTGGTGCCGATGTACATACCGGGCCTGCGACGGACCGGTTCGAGTCCTTCGAGGACCTGGATATCGCTGGAGTCGTAGCCTCGTTGCTTCCGGGTGGTGGCCTTCGCTGCGGTCGCCAAACGTCCTCCGATCAGGGCCGCACGACACCCCGCAGGAGCCTGCCTGGGGCGTACGGCGGATGCTGCGCACGAACACCGTCAGTCTACCCGACGGGGGCGACGGACGACCGCATCTGAGCAGGCGAAATCTGGCCTTCTACCTGCGGTTTCGCGTTTCGTCGGGAGGCCTGCCGACGACCACGCGCACCGCATTCACGACGCCTCCGCCGAGCGCTTCGTCGGCGCGTTCTCGGATCTGTTCGGAGAGGTAGCGGGCCTGCGAGCCCCAGGGTCCATCGGTGGCCCGAACGGTCAGGACGCCGGCCTCGAGGGACGCCGGCCGCGTCGCCGCCCCGAGACGCTCCCCCACGACCTCGGACCATCGACCCATCAACGTCGCGATCGGCAATCCGCGGCGGAACTCGTCCTCCTGCATGAGACGGTCGAGCACATCGCCGATCGCGACCGGTTCGTCGCCGCGCCGATCCTGTCGTCGCTCGAACCCTTTCGAGTGCGGCATCAGGCCGCCTCGCGAGGGGTGAGCCCGCCGGCCGCGATGTCCCAGATTGCGAGCGCCTGCGCCGGGATGTCGGCGTCGTCGGCCACCGAGATCACGACCTGCCCGTCGCGAGCCGCGAGCAGCTCCGCCACCCGGTCGCGGCGGGACGGGTCCAGGGCGCTGTACGGATCGTCCACCAGCATGATCGGCGGCTCGCCGAGCGCCGCCTGCACCGCGCCCGCCACGCCGAGCCGCAGGCTGAGCGCGGCGACCCAGGTCTCCCCGTGCGAGGCGAACGCTCGGGCCCCGAGGTCGCGGACGGCCAGCTCCAGATCGTCGCGATGGGGCCCCACGAGCGAGGTCCGCCGCAGGAGCTCGTCCGTGCGGCGCTCGGCCAGGCGTGCGCGGAACGCGGCCTCGACGTCGTCGGCTGCCCCGACGTTCGGCACGTAGCGGACGACGAGCTCGTACCCGGTCACAGGTGCGAACGCGGACGACGCAGGCGGCGCGAGCGCACCGACCGCGAGCGCGCGAGCGCGGACGACGGCCGAGCCGGTGTTGATCAGCTGCTCGTCCCAGGCCTCGAGGTCGGATGGCGCCCCACGTCCCTCATGCTCCTTCAGCAACCGGTTCCGCTGCCGGAGGACGCGTTCGTAGGCCGTCGTGAGCGTGTCCTGCCCCGGCTGGAGCAGGACGACCGCCTCGTCCATGAACTCCCGCCGCTTCGACGGGTCGCCGGTCACGATCGGGAGATCGAACGGCCCGAACAGGACGCTGCGCACCTGCCGCCGAAGGTCGCGCTTGCGCCGCACCGGCGACCGGTTCACCAGGACACGGTTCGCACCTCGACGTCGGACCTCCACTTCGACGAGCACGCGGCCCTCGAGCGTTTCGAACTCTCCCCGGACGTATGCCTCCTCGGTCCCCTCGCGCACGAGCGGCTCGCTGGAGCTGACGCGCGGGCTACCGAGCGCATAGAGGAACTGCATCGCCTCCAAGAGGTTCGTCTTCCCCTCCCCGTTCGGGCCGACCACCACGATCAGCCCGTCGGGAACCGGATCGATCTTGGTGAGGGCGTGGTTGCGGAAATCCCGTACCTCGAGCCACGCGAGCCGCATGACGGGCGCAAGACGTGCGCTACACGACGGCTGCCGGCAGCCGCACCGGCATCACGAGGTAGGTGTAGCCGTCGCTGTCGCCGCGCACGACGCCAGGCTTGAGCCCGTCGCGGACATCGAGACGAACCGACTCGCCGACCGCCGCCGTCAAGCCGTCGATCAGGTACGAGGGGTTGAACGCCACGGTCAGGTCCTCGCCCTCGTAGCGAGCCTCGACCGTCTCGACCGCCTGGCCGAGGTCGGGCGAGCTGGACGACAGCTTCACGCCGAGCGCATTGAACTCCAGCCGGACCGGGGTGGTGTCGCGGGCGAGCAGTCCCACGCGCCGAACCGCGTCCAACAGCTGTTGGCGCGAAACCGTCAGTCGGGACTCATGCGTGTCCGGCAGCAACTGGTGATAGTTCGGGAACTCGCCCTCGATCAGGCGCGACGTCAACGTGAGTCCCCCGGCTCGGAACGACACCTGTGCGTCGTCGAGGAAGATCTCGACCTGGCCTTTCTCATCGGCCGACGCCGCGCGGCCGGCCTCCGCGAGCGCGCGCTCCGGAACGATGGCCTTCGCCTCGCCGTCGGCCGACGCGACCAGATCCCTGACGGCGAGCCGGTACGAGTCGGTGGCGACCAGGACGCACCCTTCGCGGTTGATCTCGACGAGCACCCCCGTGAGCACCGGCCGCGCCTCATCGCGGCTGGCGGCGCGGGCGACCTGCGACACGGCTTCCGCGAACGCCCCGGCATCCGCCTGCACGTGCGTGCCGCCGGGCTCCTGCAGTCCCGGGAAGTCCTCGGCCGGGAGCAGCCGGAGCGAGCCCTCGTAGGCCGCGCAGCGGATGCGGGCCTGCGAGCCATCGGTCTCGACATCGACGGGCGCATCGGAGAGCGACTTAACGGTGTCCCCGAGCAGACGGGCGGGCACCAGCGCCACCCCCGGTTCGCCGACCTGCACGTCGATCGCGAGGCGGGCCGAGACCTCGAGGTCGGTCGTCGTAAGCGTGAGCGCGCCTTCGCCGGACGCGTCGAGCAGGACGCCGGTCAACGCCGGGATCCCGGGCCTCGAGGACACACCGCGCTGCACGGTCTGCAACGCCTCCGACAGCGCGTCGCGATCGCATCGGAACTTCACCGTTCACACCCCCTGCTTCTCTTCATGTTCTTTGAAGAAGACCGGTAGTAGTAGGGACGGGGGGATCGTGGACAACACCCTCGTTGTCCCAGCGTAATGCGCCGGTGCGACATGTGCGCGGGGTGGGGACAAGCGCTGACGCTCCTCGGTTCGAGGACAGAGCGTCAAGACCTTCCCACCGTGCCCACCGTGGTTGTCCCCACATCACGACACGCCGCCCCGTACGCGGCCGCGGACGATCCTCGTGAGGTCCTGGACCTGCCGGAAGGTCGCGTCCCGCGCCCGCATCTCATCCTCGACCTTCTTGATGCCGTGCAGGACCGTGGTGTGATCCCGCCCGCCGAAGATCTCTCCGATCTTCACCAGGGACAGCCCCGTGCACTCGCGCATCAGGTACATGGCGATGTGCCGAGCCTGGGTGAGCGGGCGGGAGCGCGACTTCGACACGAGATCGCCGGTCGACAGCGAGAAGTAGTCGGCTGTCTCCTCCATGATCAACTGAGGCGGGATCTCGTGCTCGGTCTGCGGGATCAGATCCTGGAGGGCGCGCTCGGCGAGGACCTGATCGATCGGCTGTTGCGTGAGCTCCGACCAGGCCACGACGCGCACGAGCGCTCCTTCCAACTCGCGCACCGACTGGTCGAACTTCGACGCCACGAACTCGATGACGTCGTGCGAGATCGTCAGGCCCTCCCGCTCGGCCTTGAGTTGCAAGATCGCGATCCGCGTCTCGAGGTCGGGCGGCTGGACGTCGACGCAGAGCCCCCACCGGAACCTGCTGACCAGCCGTTCTTCCAGCCCCGACAGCTCGTGGGGCGGTCGGTCGGACGCGATCGCGATCTGTCGCGCGCTGCCGTGCAAGTGGTTGAACGTGTGGAAGAACTCGGTCTGGGTCTCCTCGCGTTTGGCGAGGAACTGGATGTCGTCGACCAGCAGGACGTCGACCTCGCGGTATCGCTGGCGGAACCGGTCGCCCTGCCGCTCGCGCACCGCCTTGATGAATTCGGTCACGAACTGTTCCGACGTCACGTACTTCACGCGGATGCCGGGGTTGATCCGGTAGATGTGGTGGCCCACCGCGATCAGCAGGTGCGTCTTGCCCAGCCCCACGCCGCCGTAGATGAACAGCGGGTTGTACGCGGTCGACGGCGGCGCCTCCGCGACGGCCATCGCCGCCGCGTGCGCGAACCGGTTACTCGGCCCGGGGACGAACGCGTCGAAGGTGTAGTTCGGGAACGGGAGCCCCGGAGCGCCGAGCGACGGCGGCGCCACGCGGGTCTCGAGCGGCGCCGCCTCCGCGACCGGGATCGACGGTGGGAGGACCTCGGTGGAGGTCTCCTGCACCGCGGGCCGCAGGCCCTCCTCGATCTCGAACTCGATCTTCACAGGGCGGCCACATGCCGTTGCGGCGGCATCCTCGATGAGCGAAAGATGGTTGTGCTGCAAACGTTCGCGGACGAGCGGGCTCGGAACCGCCAACGTCAGGACGTTGGCGTCCAGCGCGGCGGGTCGGACGTCGGAGAACCACATGACGAGCGTGGTCTCCGGGAGCTCCTCGCGCGCTCGGGTCAGGACGGTCGACCACGCGTCGCGCGCGGCATGCTCCGGGTATGCGGACACCATGCCTATTCCACAGGACCTTTCCACAACGGTGGAAAACCCTGAACGGGGAGGGTTCTCCGTCGATCGGCTCTCACGAGCCGGAAACCGGGGGGAAGGCGGGCTGGACCATAGCACGGGGTTTTTCCACACCGCACGCCGCCGCCGGGGTCTTGACGCACTTTCTCTTGTCAAGGGCTTTGTCCAGCGACGATGACCACCCGTATACTGCGTGGCCGCCGGCGGTGCCGGATCCCGCATCGAGCAAGGAACCCCACGCATGGCCAAGGGCAAGCGAACGTACCAGCCGAACAACCGCCATCGTGCGAAGGTGCACGGCTTCCGTCATCGCATGCGGACGCGGGCCGGCCGCGCCATCGTCGGCGCGAGGCGCCGCAAGGGACGCGCTCGGCTGACCGTCTGATCGGGTCCCGTGCGCGCGCCCGACGTCCGGCGGGTCCTGGGGGCACCGAACCGGCTCCACGGAGAGCGGGTGGTAGTGTTTCTCGCGCCCGGGACCGGGCAAGCAGCGTTCATCGCAGGCCGGAAGGTCGGCGGCGCGGTCGAACGGAATCGGGCCCGGCGCATCTTGCGGGCGGCTTGGTCAGAGGTCGCGCCGGGGATCGCAGACGGACATGACGCCGTTCTGGTGGCCCGAGCGGCCATCCGTGGGGCGAGGACGCAGGACCTGGTGGCCGAGATGACCGAGCTCCTCCCCGAGGTATCCCAGCCGTGAACGCGGCGCGCAGGATCCTGCGGGTCGCCGGCACACCGCTCCGCGCCGTCCTGATCGGGGCGATCCTCCTCTATCGGCTGACGCTCGCCGGCTGGCTCGGCGGTCAATGCCGGTTCTATCCGAGCTGCAGCCGCTATGCCGAGGAGGCGATCCGCAGTCGCGGCGCCGTGGTGGGCGGCGGCCTCGCGATCTGGAGGGTGTTGCGCTGCAATCCGTTCGGTGAAGGCGGCCTCGATCCGGCACCGCTCAAAGTGACGTATGAGCCTATCATACCCAGCCACGACGAGGGAACCCGGGTGTAGTTCGTGATCGCCGTCGTCCTGTGGCAGGAGTTGCTCGACGGGTTCGGATTCGTGCTGGCCTGGATCTACAGCGTGATCCCGAACTACGGGATCTCGATCATCCTGCTCACGCTGGCCATCCGCCTGGTGCTCCTCCCCCTCGGGATCAAGCAGATCAAGTCGATGCAGAACATGCAGGCCCTCCAGCCGAAGGTCAAGGAGCTGCAGAAGAAGTACAAGAACAACAAGGAGAAGCTCCAGCAGGAGCAGATGCGGCTCTACAAGGAGGCGGGGGTGAACCCGCTGGGTGGCTGCCTGCCGATGCTGCTGACGCTGCCGTTCCTCTTCGCCATGTATGCCGTCATCAAACAGCCGATCCTGAGCCCATCGCAGCAGCAGCACGGCGCGTTCGTCGTGAAGAACAACCACCTCCCGGAGACCAGCCAGCTGTTCAAGAACGTCCTGCTGCACCAGGACACCGACTTCCTGTACATGAACCTCCAATGCAACCTGATCGGTTCGGGGACCCAGGTGGAACTGAGGTACAAGGACCCGGCCGACGGGAAGGTGAAGCAGCTGCCGAACGGGGCGCCGATCATCGCCGAGGACGGCCAGCCCTTGACGTTCGAGGCGGCGACGCAATCGACGCTTGATTGCGGGACATCCCGGATCCCGGACACGATCCCGTACGTCCTGCTGGTTGCGCTGATGGTGGGATCGACCTTCTACCAGACCTGGCAGATGCAGCGAGCGAGCCCGCAGGGCTCCTCGACCTCGCAACAGCAGGCGATCACCCGCCTGATGCCGCTGATGTTCGCGTTCTTCGGACTCCAGTTCCCCGCGGGGCTGGTCCTGTACTGGACGACGTCCAACGCACTCCAGGTTGCTCAACAGACGTATCTCTTGCGGGCCGGCCACATCGGCCCCGACGCGCTTGATCGTCGGATGGCGGAGCAGCGCGAGCGGATGGCCAATGGGCAGCCCAAGCGGGCCGGCTTGATGGGCTGGGTCAGCGAGCGTGCCGAAGCCGCCCAGAAGCAGCGCCAGGAGAACCAGAAGGGGCGGGCGGATCCGTCCCGAGGCCAGGCGAACCGCAACCCCAACAAGGGGAAACCGCAATCGAAAGGCCAACGGCCGACGGGGCAGCCCGGCGCGAAGAAGCCGCCCGCCGTTAACCCGAAGGCGCAAGGGAGCCGGGATGGTTCCGGGTCCGCCCCGAAGAAGCCTCAGGGTCCACAGACCGGGAAGGGCGCACCGCCGGGGAACCAGCTCAAGCGTGATCCGAAACGAACACCAGATCCGGAGGAATCGCCGTGATGGCCGAGAACGATCAGCCGACCGAGGATCTCGAGGAGCAGGCGGACGCGGTCGCGGACTTCGTCGAGGATCTCCTCATGAAGATGGATATCGATGCGATCGCGGAACCCTCGGAGCGGGGCGGGAGGGTGTACGTGGATGTCGTCGACGGCCCGGAGGAGGATCTCGCCCTGCTGATCGGCAAGCACGGTCAGACGCTGGACGCGATCCAGGAGCTGGCGCGCCAGGTCGTTGGGCATCGGCTCGATGAGCGGGTCCGCGTGTTGGTTGACGTCGAGGACTACCGAAAGCGTCGGGCGGAGCGGCTCGAGGAAAAGGCCCAGGAGGCTGCGAACCGCGCCCTCGAAACCGGGGACGAACAGGAACTCGAGCCGATGGACGCCCTCGAGCGGAAGATCGTGCACGATGCCGTGGCGGGGATCGAGGGCGTCGAGAGCGGCTCCAGAGGCGAAGAGCCCAACCGCTTCGTCGTGATCAGCCCCGAGTAGGTCGCGCCGCCTCCCCGCTCCCGGAAGGGCATGTTTCACGTGAAACATGAGGCTTGGGCTCGTTGGGCCGCTCCCGTGCCCCTGGATCCCTCGCTCCTGGCTACACTGCATGCCTTCGAGGAGCTCCTTCTGGAACGCGCGATCCCTATGGGCATGGTCGCCCCGGAGGATGCGCCGAGGATCGCCGAGCGTCATATCGGCGATTCTCTGCGCGCGGCTCCGCTCCTCGCCGAGGCCGAGCGCGCGATCGATCTCGGGTCCGGTGCCGGTCTGCCCGGGGTTCCGCTCGCGATCGTGCGTCCGGGGACGGGGTTCGTGTTGGCCGAGCGCCGCCGCTCGCGCGCCGCCTTCCTCGAGGTTGTCGCCGATCGCCTGCGCCTCGCGAACGTGGAGGTGTACGCGGGGGTCGCCGAGGCCCTGACTGCTCCGTTCGATGTCTGCCTCGCGCGGGCGTTCGCGAACGCGGTCAAGGCGTGGGAGGTGGCCCGGGAGCTCCTGGTCGACGGGGGCCGGCTGCTCTATTGGGCGGGTGAGGGGTTCGATCCCGAGCGCGATCGCCCTGCCGGCGTCCGGCTGGAGCTTTTCCCAACCAGCGGCCTTGCGAACGGCGGACCCGTGGTTATCATGACCCGGCAGTGACCACACCTTCCTCCGAGGTTCCTTCGTCATCCCCTCCTTCTGCCGATGAAGGGGTCGGCCCGGCGAACCGGGCCGCGCGCCGCAAGAAGCCGATGGAGCCCGTTCCGCCGGAGTTCCCGGGTACCGCCCGGATCGTCGCGATCGCGAACCAGAAAGGCGGGGTCGGCAAGTCGACGACCGCCGTGAGCCTCGGGGCCGCACTCGCCGACATCGGGTATCGGGTGCTCGTGGTCGATCTGGACCCACAGGGCAACGCGTCCACCGGGATGGGGATCCGGCACGAAGCGCGCGAAACCACGGTGTACGAGGTCGTCGTGGCGGAAGCTTCGATCGAGGACGCCATCGTGCATACGCCGATCGAAGGCCTGCACGCGGTTCCGTCGACGATCGATCTGGCCGGCGCGGAGATCGAACTGGTGAGCCAGTTCTCCCGCGAGACCCGATTGAAGCGGGCGCTGCAGCCCGTGGGCGAAGGACGGTATGACTTCGTCCTGCTCGACTGCCCCCCGTCGCTCGGTCTGCTTACCGTCAACGCTTTGACCGCCGCGGAGGAACTGATCGTTCCGATCCAGTGTGAGTACTACGCGCTCGAGGGACTCGGCCAGCTGCTCCGCAACGTCAACCTGGTGCAGCAGAACATCAACCCTGAGCTCAGGCTCTCGGGGATCGTCATGACCATGTTCGATCCACGAACGAAGCTGTCGGAACAGGTCGTCGCGGAGGTGCGTCGGTTCTTCGGAGAGATCGTGTACGACGTCATCATCCCGAGGACGGTGCGGCTCTCCGAGGCTCCGGGCTTCGGCCAGCCCATCACGGTCTACGACCCGAGGTCCAAGGGGGCGGAGACCTACCGCAGCTTGGCTCGGGAAGTCGCGCTGCGTCCCCCGCCCGAGGCGCCGATGCCTGCGTTCGACGATCTCCCCACGGTGATGCCGGTGCAGCTACGAGACGATGTCCCGCTCGCCCCGGAGCCCGACCTCGCGTCCGAACCGGAGCCCCTCCCGACCCCCGAGGCGGAACCGGTGCCAGAACCGGCGCCAGAACCGGCGCCACGATCGGCCGAGGTGCCCTC
>DATIWE010000020.1:0-9548 GCA_035519495.1 Actinomycetota bacterium | reverse complement strand
CCTCGATCTGTCGGGCTTCACGCGGTTGACCGACGAGGCCGGCGACGAGCACGCCGTCTCGCTCGCCGCCGCGTGCTCCGACGTCGTTCGGACCACCGCCCTGCGGTTCGACGGCATCGTCGTCAAGCTGCTGGGGGATGGAGTGATGTTCCACTTCCCCGATCCGGCGGACGCGGTGCGCTGCGCGCTGGACGTGGTGCCCGAGCTGGCCGGGCGCGGGCTCCCACCGGCGCGCGTCGGCATCCACGTGGGGCCGGTCGTGTTCCGGGACGGCGACTACTTCGGTCGCACGGTGAACCTGGCCTCCCGGATCACGGACTACGCACGTCCCGGCGAGGTGCTCGTCTCCGGGTCGGTGGTCGAGTCGGTCGGCGAGGTGGAGGGCCTGGCGTTCCAAGCGATCGGGCCCGTGGCGCTCAAAGGTGTCTCGGAACCGATCGTCCTGTACGTGGCGCAGGGCGCCACCGGTGGGCCGGCGCCGGACCCGTCTCCCGGCGGGTAGAGCGCAAGGATCCGCCTCGTACCTCGACGCGGCGCCGGTGACAGGAGGAGGAGCGCATGCAAGAACTCGTTGCGTTCCCACTCGAAGGAGGCGGGAACGTGCTGGTGTAGGTCGAGCAGATAGCTCCCGGTCCGGTCACCCGTGGCATGAGCAGGGAAGACGCGGTGACGGACCGTGCGTCGACGACCTTCGAAGAGGCAGCGGCGAGCGTGACCCCCGCGGCTCAGGCGCTCGTCACGAAGCTGAGAGGGCTGCATGACGCCCCCGACGAGATCAGCCTCGAGTTCGGGGTTCAGTTGAGCGCGGAGGCTGGAGCGTTCATCGCCAAGGTGGCGACCGAGGCGAACTTCCGCATCTCGATGTCGTGGAAACGGAGCGCTTGACTCACGGCGTCTCCAGCCCCGCGATGATCGCCCAGGTCGCCAAGGCCCCCATCACGCTCGTCCAGTACCCGTAGCTCTCGTAGTACGCGACCGCCCAGAGCGTCTGCGCATTCAGCCGGTACCCCTCGACCGGGATATCGCCGTTGATCTGCGGGTCCGACATGTTCCGCACGACGGCCCAGTGCGGCGGGTGGTCGAGCTCGGACATCGCGAGGCCGAGCGCCGCGTCGCCCATCTCCACCGCCGCTCCTGCCAGATCGAGCCGGTTCGACGACGTCCCGTATTCGAAGTAGTCGGTCGTGAGGATCGGATGGAAGGCGGGCATGTCGCGGCCATCGAGCTTGATGTCCGGAACGTTCGCGTCCGGATGGATCATCGAACCGTGGTAGTGGTAGCTCTTCGTCGGGGGCAGGAAGGGCGGCTCCCGGAGCTCACCGGAGAACGCGTCCATCAGCGTCCGCGCGGCATCGAACGACGAGGTCGGGATCTCCCAATCGCTCGTGAACGAGTCCCCGTTGAACTTCTCGTTGCGGAACTCCGAGGCGAGGCGGAACTTCGCAGCGCGCGTGACGACGACATCACCGAGCCGGAAGTCGCTGAAGACGCTCCCGGCGGTCCCGATCGTCAGCACGACCTTCGGCTCGACCTCGGCCACGATCTGCAGGAAGAGATCCTTCACGGGGAGGGTCGCCGTCCCGTCGCCGGTGCGCACGCCGTCCTGGTTGAGGTGGAGCTCGGACTTGAAGCACAGGACCGACGTCGGACCGATCGACGTGGGGAAGAAGCTCCCGAGGCGCTTCACGGCCGCGGCGGGCGCGCTCGGGCGGATCCTGGGTTCGTAGTCGGCGAACTTCCGCGCGTACGGGTACCAGGCCTTCCGGCCGGATCCCGGAGTGAGCACGTCGCACAGCGCGTCGTGCTCATCGACCGTCCACGTGATCACGACGACGTCGGCATGCCGGAGCGCGGCCTCGGGATCGGGTGCGGCGTCGGGGGGAGCGGGGGCCGGCGCGAGCCCGTCCGGGAACGGGATGGGGAGGCGGCGAGCGAGCGGCGGCTGGCCCGCCGGGGCGAGGGAGATGTCGTCGGGACCCGTCCCACGCGCGATCAGGGCGCGGCCGATGTCGGTCCGCTGCTCGATCGTGTCCACGGGCGCCTCAGCCGCCGAGGCGCTCGGCGCGCGTCGGGGCCCGCCGCTTCGCGATGGGTCCGGTGAACCGTACCGTGCTCGTCTCCCACTGACTGCGGGGGGTACGGCGGCGCTCACGACGACTGCCCGGCTTCGGTCTCGCGACCGCGCGAGCGGCCGATATCGACATGGGCGCCGCTTGCTGGAGGAGGTCGGTGGTCGCGTCGGCGGTGACCTGCTGCCACCCTTGGCCCTTCCCGACCTCGTAGATGCTGATGTACCCGCCCTGGAGCAGTTGGACCGGACCGGTCGTGTGCTCCTTGAAGTCGTACGGTCCCGGGAAGCCGGGCATGAACCAGCGCGGCGTGACGAAGTCCGACACGAGGACCCCGTCGATCTCGTACGCCAGCGCGTCGGCCTCGACGGCATCACAGGACTCGTAGGCCACGATCATGCCGCTGCCGTCTTGGCGCTGGAGGAAGACGCACCGGTTGATCTCCGGGTCGGCCAGGATCTCGAGGAGTTCGTGCGAGAACGTCACGGAGACCTGGAGACCGAGCTCCTTGTCGGTCTTCGCGAAGACCTTCCCGAGCGGGAGTCCCTCATCCGTCACGTCGTGGTAGCCCAACGCACCCGCCTGGTCCGAGTCATCCAGCACGGACAACCACCAACTGCCCGGGATCGGCGCCTCGTCGCCGGACACGAACTCGAGGTCGGCGTCGATGTTCCACGCGGGGTTGAAGTCTCGGTCGACCTGCTTCTGCATCGCGGGGATCAGCGCCGCGACCTCCTCGTCGCTCATCACGGTGCTCGGGTTCATCACGCAGATCACGGTGTCGGTGTCCGTCATGCTGCCTCCTCTAGCTGGTGCGAGCGGGCGGCGTTTCGAGATCGGTCGGCTCCCCACGCCGCCACCCGGCGATCTGCTGCTTCGCGAGGACCGTGGCCTCGTCCCACCGCCGGTGTCCGATCTGCGGTGAGGGCCCGCCGACCCGGTCCATGTCGCCCTTGATCCGATCGATCTCGCGTGTGTCGTGCCGCGTCAACGCGAGCTCGATCGCTCGCCGGAGGCTCGCGTAGCGCGTGGCGGCGATGCGATGCCGCTCCGCGCGGTCTCCGAAGCCCAGGAACGTCTGGAGGGCGGCGAGGACGGCGGCGCAGATGCTCAGGATGCCCGCGGCGATCTTCCATGTGTTGTTCGAGCCCGTGTTGTTGAGGGCCGCGAACGCGGATGTGCCGACGATCGTCGTCGCGATCACGACCGGGATCCCGAGGGCAAGGTTCCAGATGCGTGTCCGCTCCGCCTGCAGCTGGTGCCCGAACTGCGCGGTGGTGATCCGGAGGTGCCATTCGTCGAGCAACCGCTCGGCCTCGGGCCACGCGATCGTCGGCGGAGGCGTCTCCGCGGGCCGCCGTGCGGCGGCCGGCGTCGCACCGGAGGTCTTCCGCGCGGTGGTTCGCTTCGCCTCGGACGCCATCTCGAGCGCACGATGACCCGGGGGCGTCACGCCGGCGTCACGCCGGTATCACCGCTGCGAGATGTCGAACATCTCGCTGAGCGCCGCCGTGGGCTCGATGCCGAGCTCCTCGTCGAGGATCCTCCGGAACGTGGAGTACTGACGGAGCGCTTCGGACCGGTTCCCCTCGCGCAGGTGCGCCCGGATCAGCGCGCGGTGCGCGCTCTCCCGGAACGGGTCCGCGGTCACGGCCGCGAGTCCGGCCTGGATCGCCGGCATCATGCGGCCGGCCTCCGAGAACCGGTCGCACAACGCCTCCAGGGCGTGGAGCCGGGCCTGGCGGAACCGCTCGCGTTCGATCAGCACCCAGTCCTCGTTCCAATCCGGCAGGAGATCGTCCACGAACCAGGCCGTCGGATCCGGGCCCAGGTCGGACAGCGCCACCGCGGGCTCGAGCACCCGCGCCGCGAGGGCGTAGGCGGTCCGCACGTCGACGGTGATGCCGAGGGAGAGCCGCAACGAGGGGTCGCGCACCACCAACGGGGGCTCGACGCTGCTGAGGCGCCAGAGCGCGGATCGCAGGTTCGCCGAGGCATGCCGCTCGTCGGCGTCCGGCCACAGGACGCCGGCGGCGTGCGCCCTCGTCTGCGGACGGTCCGAGAGCGCGAGCAGCGCGAGCAGCCGCTGTGAGACCAGCGGGAGCGGGATCGCGCGGCGTCCCTCGATGGCCTCGAACCCCTGGAGCAGGTCGATGCGCCGGGTCGTCGCCGAGCTCTCGAGGACGACGACATCTCCGAGGTCAACGTGCATGGGACCGCTCCACCCGGGGCTCGGTGTTGCCGGACCCCCCACGCTAGTCAGCGAGGCCCGCCAGAGGAATCGGACGTCTCGGGTCACCCGGATGGCCGACCCCTTGACGCGCCCGTGACGCGCAGGAGACGCGTCGCGGTCATCGTCTGCGGCCGAGCGAAGGGAGCGACCGATGACGGACGAGATGCGCGCCGACCTGGTCTTCGAGGGCGGAGGCGTCAAGGGGATCGCGCTCGCCGGCGCGTTCTCGATCCTGGAGGAGCACGGGTTCCACACGCAGAACGTGGCGGGCACGTCCGCGGGGGCGGTCGTGGGCTCGCTCGTCGCCGCCGGCTACACGGCGAAGGAGCTGCATGACCTCCTGCAGGAGACGCCGTTCAGCAGCTTCGAGGACAAGGGCTGGGAAGACCGGATCATCGGGATCGGGACGCCGCTGTCGATCCTGAAGGATCACGGGATCTACGAGGGCAAGGCATTCCACGCGTGGATCCGTCGGCAGCTCGCCGAGAAGGGGATCTCCCGGTTCGGCGATCTGCGGGTCGCGGGCGAGGACGACCCTCGGTGGAGGTACCGGCTCCAGGTGGTCGTCTCCGACGTCACGCACCACCAGCTGCTCCTGCTGCCGCGCGACGCCGAGGTGCTCGGCATGGATCCCGATCACCTCGAGGTGGCGGACGCGGTGCGGATGAGCATGAGCATCCCGGTGTTCTTCGAGCCGTACACGGTGAAGGTGCTCGGGCAGGACGTGGTCCTCGTCGACGGGGGCATGCTGTCGAACTTCCCGGTGTGGGTGTTCGACTCCGACGGCGTTCCTGAGTGGCCGACGTTCGGCCTCAAGCTGGTCGACCCCGACCCGAAACAGCTCGTTCCCGGGACGCCGCCCCAGATCCCGGTCAAGCACTCCGCCCTCAAGCAGCTGATCGACTACCTGCTCGGTCTGGTCGGCACGATGACGGACGCGCACGACAAGATCTACCTGGAGCGCGATTCGTTCGTGCGGACGATCACGATCTCGAACCTCGGCGTGAAGGCGACCGACTTCAACCTCACGAGCGAGACCTCCGAGGCGCTGTACACGGCGGGGCGGGACGCGGCCACCGCCTTCCTGGACACGTGGGACTTCGACGCGTACAAGGCGTCGTTCCGCAGCGGCGGCGCGCAGCCGACCCGTCGCGCGGCGACCTCCTCCGGGATGGAGGCGGCCGCGGGGCACGCGTAGTGGGCTCGGTCGCCGGCTTCACACCGAGCACGTCCGGGTTCCGGTTCCCCAACGCGTTCCCGCACGTGCCGGTCCGCCGGATCGGGATCCCCGGGATGCTCAGCGTGCCGATCGGCGATGCGTCGAACGGGCTCTGCGGCGGGATGGTCTTCGCCGCGAGGGACTACTTCGAGGCCGGGCGGACGCCGCCGCCCGATGAGACGCCTCCGAGTGACGGCCCGCTGTTCGACTTCCTGGTCGACCGGCTGTTCGACAGTTTCTGTCTGCCGTGGGGGCCTGGACGGTACCTGGCGCTGATGAGCCCGCTGCTCCCGGACGGCGAGACGCTCTGGAGCCGGTTCGGGTTCGGGCCGCACGGGCGCTCGTGGCAGATGGCTCGCGACGAGTGGCCGAAGATCCGCGCCGACGTCGACGGCGGCCATCCTTCGCCGATCGGTTTGATCACGGTGAAGTCCTCGGATCCGTTCGACCTCAAGGAGGACCATCAGGTGCTGGTGTTCGGCTACGACCTCGACGGCGGCGAGGTCACGCTGCACCTGTACGACCCCAACCAGCCGGGGCGCGACGACGTCACGCTCCGCTTCGATACGGGCGATCCCACCCGGGCGCAGACGCTCGCCGTGACGCCGGGCGGACCTCCGGTCCTCGCCTTCTTCCGCGTCACCTACGTGATCGCGACCCCTCCGTGAGGCGCTGGCCATCGCTGAGCCAGTGTGATGCCATCCCGAGTTGACATGGCATCGTAGTGATGCCATCATGGCACCATGAACCTGGACCCGTACGTCGAAAGCATCCGTCGACAGGTAGAGGTCGCCGGCGAGGCCGGAGGGGAAGACATCCGTGCCGTTGCGGAGCGCCTGCTCGCGCCGCTCGACCCCGCGATCCGCCTCGGGATCCTCGATGCGCTCGCGGCAGCCACGGAGGAGATCACGGTGGAGCTGGCGCCTGGCTCGGTCGAGCTGCGGTTGCGCGGCCGCGAGCCCGAGTTCGTGGTGAGCCTGCCGCCGGCCGATCACGGCGCGGAGGCCGACGGTGAACAGGAGGGCGCGCCGCCGAGCGCCTGGCGTGAGGAAGACGACGGCGAGGCGACCCTCTCGAGGATCAACCTCCGGCTCCCGGATCGCCTGAAGTCACGGATCGAGCAGGCGGCCGGCGGCGACGGGCTGTCGGTCAACGCGTGGCTCGTGCGCGCGGCCGCCGCGGAGCTGGAACGGAAGGAACCCGCTCGCCGGCGCGAACGGAGCCCGAAGGGCTCCCAGCGCTACACGGGCTGGGCCCGCTAGGAGGGAAGACCGATGCCAACGTTCGACACACCCGAACCGATCGCCGTCGCCGTGGAGCTCGGCGTCGGCGACATCGAGATCGCCGCGAGCGACCGGACGGACACGATCGTCGACGTGCGGCCGAGCGACCCCACGAGGGACTCGGACGTCGCGCGGGCACGGCAGACCCGTGTGGAGTACGCGAACGGGACCCTGCTCGTGAAGCCGCCGAAGGGATGGCGGTACTGGGCTCCCTGGGGCGGCCAAGGAGCGGTCGACGTGCGGATCGATCTCCCGACCGGGTCGACGGTGCGTGGGTCCGCCGGGGTCGGAGCCCTCAGCTGCACGGGACGCCTGGGCGCGTGCCGGTACCGGGCCGGCGTCGGCCGCATCGCTCTGGAGCGAGCCGGGGCGGTGGAGCTCGTCGCCGGTTCCGGCGACGTGAGCGCGGACGAGATCGAGGGCCGGGCCGACGTGAAGACGGCCGGCGCGATCAAGATCGGGCGGATCGACGGTCCGGCCGCGGTCAAGAACTCCAACGGCGACACCTGGATCGGTGAGATCACGGGGGAAGGTCGGATCAACGCGGCCAACGGCGCGATCTCGGTGGACCTCGCGGGCTCGGGCATCGTCGCCAAGACCGCGAACGGCGACGTCGACCTCGACGAGGTCGTCGGCGGATCCGTCGTCGCCCAGACCGGGTACGGGAGCGTGCGGATCGGCGTCCGGGAAGGCGTCCCCGCCTGGCTGGATCTCCAGACGAACTTCGGCAACGTGCGGAACGACCTGGCGCAGGCCGAGCCACCCGAGGCGCGGGAGGACGCCGTCGAGGTCACCGCCCACACCTCCCTGGGCGACATCGTCGTCCACCGCTCTTCCATGAGCAGCAGCGGGAAGGATCAGGGATGAACGTCACGACGACCCGGCTCGCGCTGGAGACGATCGGTCTGCGGAAGTCGTTCGGCGACACCGTGGCCGTGGACGGTCTGGACCTCCGCGTTCCGGAGGGGTCGGTCTTCGCTCTGCTCGGACCGAACGGCGCCGGCAAGACCACGACCGTGCAGATCCTGTCGACGGTGCTCCGTGCCGACGCGGGCGAGGTCCGCGTCGCCGGACACGATCCGGCCCGTGAACCGGACGCGGTTCGCCACGCGATCGGCGTGACCGGTCAGTCGACGGCCGTGGACAACCTGCTCACGGGCGAAGAGAACCTGAACTTGATGGCCGACCTGCACCACCTGGCGCGGGCCGAGGGCCGGCGCCGCGTCGCGGAGCTGCTCGGGCGGCTGGACATCGGGGAGGAGAGCCGGAGACCCGCCGTCACGTACTCCGGTGGCGAGCGCCGCCGGCTGGATCTGGCGATGACCTTGATGGGCGACCCTCGGATCATCTTCCTCGACGAGCCGACCACGGGACTCGACCCGCGCAGCCGCCGTGCCGTGTGGCGGATCGTCCGTGATCTGGTGGACGGAGGCGTCACGATCCTCCTCACGACGCACTACCTGGAAGAGGCGGATCAGCTCGCCGATCGGGTGGCGCTCCTGGACCACGGGCGTCTGATCGCCGAAGGCACGCCCGACGAGCTCAAGCGCCTGATCCCCGGCGGCTCCATCCGCCTCCGGTTCGCCGACGCGCGAACCCTCGATGCGGCCTGCCATGTCGTTCCGGGGAGCAGGGACGACGAGGCCCTGACGCTGCAGGTCCCGAGCGAGGGAGGGACCCGCTCGCTGCGCTCCCTCCTGGATCGGCTCGAGGACGCCGCGATCCCCGTGGAGGACCTCACGGTCCGTACGCCGGACCTGGACGATGTCTTCCTGACCCTGACCGGCGACACCGACCTGGAAGGGGCGCAGATCCGATGAGCACACACACCTACGCGTTCCGAGATTCGGTCACGATGCTGCGGCGCAACCTCAAGCGGATGGTGCGCTACCCATCGGCATCGCTGATGGTCGTTGGTCTCCCGGTGATCCTGTTGCTGCTCTTCGTCTACGTCTTCGGCGGCACGATGGGCGCCGGGCTCGGGGTCGCGTCCGGTGGCCGCGCCGCCTACGTGAACTACGTGACGCCCGGCATCATCCTGATCGTGGTGGCGAGCGTGGCACAGGGGACGGCGATCGCGATCTCGATGGATATGGCAGACGGGATCATCGCCCGCTTCCGAACGATGGGGATCGCTCGCGGTGCCGTGCTGACCGGCCACGTCCTCTCGAGCACGATCCAAACGCTCATCGGCCTGGCGGCGGTCATCGGCGTCGCGATCGCCATCGGGTTCCGGCCGAACGCAGGCCCCGCTGAGTGGGTCGCGACGATCGGCCTGCTCGCGATGCTCACGCTGGCGATCACGTGGCTCTCGGTCGCCCTCGGCTTGCAGGCCAAGAGCGTGGAGACCGCGAGCAACATCGCGATGCCGCTGTTCCTGCTGGTGCTCATCGGGAGCGGCTTCGTCCCCACCGACTCGATGCCCACCGCCCTCCGCGGGTTCGCTGAGTACCAGCCGTTCACGTCGGTCATCGAGACGCTCCGTGGTTTCCTCATGGGGGCGGCGATCGGGCACCAAGCCGTGCTGGCCGTCGTCTGGTGCGCGGTGATCGGCTCCATCGGATACCTGTGGGCGATGCGGCTCTACGATCGCGATCCCACGCGGCAGGTCCGGCTGCTCAGCAGCAGCCATGCATGAGCCTCGCGTTCCGGCCGGCCGATCCCCGGCGATGACCGGTCCGGATCCCGCTGAGCTCCACGACGTCAGCTCGGCGGCGAGAACCGCGGAGCGAGTGCTAGCGTCC
>DATIWE010000019.1:0-3342 GCA_035519495.1 Actinomycetota bacterium | reverse complement strand
CGCGGCGTCCGAGGCGGGCGCCGACCTCGACGCCCTGGTGGCGCTGGGCGACCGCGTGAACTCGGTGACCCGGACGATGGGCATGGCGCTGACGTCGTGCACGCCGCCGGCGAAGGGCTCGCCGCTGTTCGAGCTGGGCGACGACGAGATGGAGATGGGCGTCGGGATCCACGGCGAGCCGGGCCGGCGCCGCGAGAAGCTGGCCGACGCCAACGCGATCGTCGACGAGCTGGTCGAGGCGACCGCCTCGGACCTCCCGTTCTCGAAGGGCGACAACGTCGCGCTGATGATCAACGGGCTGGGCGGCACGCCGATCAGCGAGCTGTACCTGCTGTACGGTCGCGCGCACGACCAGCTCGCGTCGCGCGGCATCACCGTGGGTCGCAGCTACGTCGGCGAGTACTGCACCTCGCTCGACATGGCCGGGTGCTCCGTGACGCTCGTGAAGCTCGACGACGAGCTCACGGGTCTGCTCGCGGCACCGGCCGAAGTGCCGAACCACATCTTCTAAAGCCGAGATCCTGCAGCGGGCGGGGCCCTGCGCCCCGCCCCTCCGGGACGCTGCTACCGTGTGCGGCGTCCGCCGGAGTAGCTCAGGGGTAGAGCAACGCCATGGTAAGGCGTAGGTCCGGGGTTCGAATCCCCGCTCCGGCTCCGGTCGTCTGGGTCACTTCGCGCCGGTGCGGGGAGCGAACTCGTTGCACGTGAACTCCGCGCGGATCGCGCCGCGCACGTACTTGCAGCTCCCGATCGCCATCCGCGGGAACATGAATGCGCAGACGTCGCAGCGGACCTCGAGCTTCGGCGCGGGCTTGTAGCCGGCCTCTTCCTTCGACAGTCCCCAGGTCTTCGGCATCGGTGGCCCCCTTCCGGTCGAGGACGCCATCCTAGAAGCATGGACGCGATCGTCGGCACGAGCGGATGGCAGTACCGGGACTGGCGCGGCTCCGTGTATCCGGAGGACCTGCCCGCCTCGCGGTGGTTGGGCTGGTACGCGGAGCGGTTCCCGAGCGTTGAGGTCAACAACACGTTCTACCGGCTCCCGGAGCGCACGACCTTCGAACGCTGGGCCGACGCGGTGCCCGATGGTTTCCTGTTCGCGGTGAAGGCGAGCCGCTTCATCACGCACGTCCGCCGGCTGGCCGATGTAGGGTCCGCGATCGAGCTCCTGCTCACGCACGCGGCCGGGCTGGGCGATCGCCTCGGACCGATCCTGTTCCAGCTCCCGCCGAACCTGCCTCGCGCGACCGATCGACTCGAGCGCTGCCTGGCCGAGCTGCCGCCGGGGGTGACGGCCGCCGTGGAGTTCCGACATCCGTCCTGGCTCACCGCCGAGACCTTCGAGCTCCTCGAGCGCGCCGGCGCCGCGCTGGTGTGGCCCGACCGGCCCCGGACGCGCGCCGTGCTCCCGGTCATCGGACGGACGATCTACGTGCGGTTCCATCAGGGCCGCGAGGATGCCGCCGGCTACACGCGAGCGAAGCTGCGGCGGTGGGCTGATCGCATCGCCGCGGCCGACGCCGACGTGAGCTACCTGTACTTCAACAACGACGAGGGTGGCGCGGCCGTGCGTGATGCGCACGCCATGATCTCACTGGTGTCGGCTCGACGCACTCGCTCGTGACGTGATCCCGTGCACGAGCAGCGCCTCGATCTGCGAACGGGCCCGCTTGCGCGACCACCGATGTCGGCGGCGGAGATGCACGTAGCCCCAACACGCGGTGTTGAAGACCACGTCGGCGCCGTCCTCGATGCGTCCCGGGGAAGCGAGGGATCCGTCTTCGGCTCCTTGCCGGAGGGCGGCGACGAACGGACCCAGGAAGCCGTGCGACCCGGCCGGGAACTCGCAGCGTTCGGCCGCCCAGTGGAAGACCTGATCCGAGACGGCGAGGAGGTCGAGGTGCCGGTCGGCGACCTCGAACAACGCCTCGATCGCCGCTTCGAGCTGCTGCCGGCCGGTCCCCGGCGCATTGAGGACGGGCCAGAAGGCCTGGAGGAAGTCGTCGGTGAGTCGCTGCAGCAGCCCCGTGACGAGGGTCTCCTTCGTGACTCCCTGGCGCCACAGCGTGACGCGGGAGCGGTCCGCCCGATCGGCCACGCGCTCGAGGGACAGGCCGTCGAAGCCGTGCTCGATCAGGACGGCCTCGGCCGCGTCCAGGAGTCCCTCGTCCACCTCGTGAGCATACCGGTTGCGAAGATGCAACATCTATGTTTCACTCGATCCCGGCGGCGCGGATCCGCCGGCCGTCGACAGAGGAGGGACCGCGATGACGAACCCCGGATCGGATGGGAACGGCGTCGTATTGGCGCTGACGGCGCCGGAGGTCGAGGCGCTCGAGGCCGTGCGGCGCGGCGTGGGTGCCCTGGCGGAGCGCCCGATCGATCGCGAGTCGGCGGTGACGGCCGCCCTCGAACTGGCCCTGATCCGGCTCGGCGAGGACTTCGAGCTGCCGGCGGCGGACGCCGACGCGGTCCGGGGCGGGCTCGACGCGATGCGGTCCTCGTGGTCGCGTGGGAACGCGTGCCTGACATGAATCAAGGACACCGCGAACTCTGCGCCAGCGAGGACTGGTTCGGGTACCTGCGCGACGAGATCGTGCCCTGGATGCTCGGTGACCGCGACCTGGGGGAGCGGGCGCTGGAGATCGGTCCCGGCCCCGGCCGCTCGACGGATCTGCTTCGCTCCCGCTCCGCCTCGCTGACGGCGGTCGAGCCCGATCCGGCCGCCGCCGCCGCGCTCGCCGGTCGGTTCGTCGGCACGAACGTGGTGGTCCTCGAGGCGGACGCGAGTGACCTGCCGTTCGACGACGCAACGTTCACGGGAGCGGTGGCGATGACGATGCTGCACCACGTCCCCATCGACGCAGCGCAGGACGCCCTGCTCGCCGAGGCGTGCCGCGTGATCCGGCCGGGTGGCTGGTTCGTGGGCGTCGACTCGCTCGACGACCCGGGCTTCCGGGAGTTCCATGCGGGAGACGTCTGCCTTCCGGTCGACCCCGACGCACTGGAACCGCGGCTCCGGGCCGCCGGCTTCACGGAGATCCAGGTCGAACGGGGCGACGGCACGTTCCGGTTCGCCGCTCGAAGGGCTAAGGAGATGACGCGACGATGATCCTCCCGTACGAAGAGCCGCTCGTGCCGAGGACGCCCGGCGAACCGGTCGTTCCGGAGCCTCCGCGTCGCGGTGAGCCGGGAGGCGAGTCGTGCGGGATCTGCACCGGGGAGGCGACCGACGCCGTGTGGTCCGACGACAACTGGACGCTGCACCCGCCCGTCGGCGGCAGCCTGCCCGGCTCGGTGTGGCTGGCCAGCCGTGTCCACGTGGATTCGTTCTGCGACCTG
>DATIWE010000018.1:0-27427 GCA_035519495.1 Actinomycetota bacterium | reverse complement strand
CGGCCGGTGCGTCCGCGGAAAGGAACCACGGATGCGCGCGCACGTCGAACCGGGCGACGTACGGGGCGGACACCGTCACCCGACCCGCACGAAGGGCGACTACGCTGCCCGGGTGCGGCTGACCCCGACCGAAGAGGATCGACTGCGCATCTTCACCGCGGCCGGTCTCGCCCGGGAGACGCTCGGCCGGGGTCTCCGGCTCAACGCGCCGGAAGCGGTCGCGCTCGTGTGCGACGAGATGCATCTGGCGGCGCGCGGCGGCGCCTCGTTCGAGGAGGTCCTCGAGGCGGGGCGCGCGGCGGTCCGGCCTGACCAGGTGCTCGACGGCGTCGCCGACGTCGCGCCGGAGATCCGACTGGAGGTCCTGCTGGAGGAGGGCTCACGGCTCGTGGTGCTCCGGGAGGCGTTCGGTCGGGGCTCCGCGGAGGGTCCCGGCGCGGTGCGGTTCGCCGACGGTGAGGTCGAGCTGGTTCCGGAACGGGAACGGATCACCATCACGGTCACGAACACCTCGGCGCGACCGATCCGCGTGTCCTCGCACTTCCCGTTCGAGGAGGTCAACCCCCGGCTGGACTTCGACCGGGACGCCGCGCGCGGGTTCCGGCTCGACCTTCCCGCCGGAGACTCGGCGCGATGGGCGCCGGGCGAGACCCGCGACGTCGACCTGGTCCGGTTCGGAGGATCGGCCGGTGCCTGATCGCATCGCGAGGGACCAGCACGCGCTCCGGCACGGCCCGACTACGGGGGATCGCGTCCGTCTTGGCGACACCGATCTGTGGATCCGGATCGAGGACGATCTGACGGAGCCGGCCGATCAGGTCCTGTGGGGCTACGCGAAGAACTTCCGGTCGCGCATGGGCCAGCACGACCGCGCGACGTCCGAGAGCGAGCTGGATGCCGTGATCGGCGGCGCGATCGTCGTCGATCCGCTGCTGGGGATCGTGAAGGCCGATATCGGGATCAAGGAGGGCAGGGTCGTCGGGATCGGGAGGGCCGGCAACCCGGACATCACCGACGGCGTCGACCTCACGATCGGCCCCGGGACGTGGCCGATCCCGAGCCACGGCCTGATCGTCACCCCCGGCGCGATCGACTCGCACGTCCACCTGCTGAGCCCGCGCCTGATCCCGGTCGCGCTGTCCGCCGGCGTCACGACGCTCGTCACCGCGGGGTTCGAGGAGCCGCCGTGGCGCATGCTCCGGACGTTCGAGGCGTTCGAGCGGCTGCCGGTGAACCTCGGCCTGCAGGCGTCGGCCCGCACCGACGTCCCGGGGTTCGCCGAGCGCGCGATCGAGACCGGCGCGATCGGCCTGAAGGTCCACGAGGACTGGGGCGCGTCGGCCCGGATCGTCGACGCGACGCTCGCGACCGCCGAGGCGTTCGACGTCGCGGTCTGCCTGCACACGGACGGCCTCAACGAATCCGGTGAGCTGGAGGAGACCGTCGCCGCGATCGCCGGGCGGACGATCCACGCGTACCACGTCGAGGGCACCGGCGGCGGGCACATCCCCGACCTGCTGGGCATCGTCGCCGAGCCGAACGTGATCTGCTCCTCGACGACGCCGACCCTTCCGTACGGGCGCGCGGCCGCGGCCGAACATCCGGACATGATCCTGATCGTCCACGAGGGCAACCCGTCGCTCCCGGAGGACGTGGCGGCCGCGCGCGAGCGGATCCACCCGAAGACGATGGCCGCCGAGGGGCCGCTGCACGAGCTCGGCGCGATCTCCATCGTGAACAGCGACTCGCAGGGGATGGGCCGGATCGGCGAGACCGTCCGCCGGACGTGGCAGCTGGCCGACGCGATGAAAGCATGGCGCGCCACGGATGCCGGCGACGGATGGCCGGATGCGCTGCCCATCGGGGACGACGACAACGCGCGGGTCCGTCGCTATCTGGCGAAATACACGGTCGAGCCGGCGAGGACCCACGGCCTCCAGGGCGAGGTCGGGTCCCTCGCGCCGGGGCACCTTGCCGACCTGGTCCTGTGGGAACCCGCGTCGTTCGGCGCGAAGCCCGCGGCAGTCATGAAGGGCGGGGCGATCGCCTGGGGCCCGATCGGCGAGGGGAACGCCTCGGTGCACGGCGCCGAGCCGACCGCGTTCGGCCCGGACTGGGGCGCGGCTGGCGACGCGCCGGCGGGCCTCGCGACCACCTTCGTGTCGGCGGCGGCGGAGACGGGGTTCGCCCGGACGCTCGGGACCCGCCGCCGCGTGGTCGTGGTGGCGGGCACCCGGAGCCTGCGGCGGGCCGATCTGGTCGCGAACACCGCGGTCCCGCCGATCGAGGTGTCTCGGAGCGACGGCGCCGTGACCCTCGGCGGCCGGGCGCTGGCGGCGGGTACCGTCTCGCGCGTCCCGCTCAACCGTCTCTACTTCCTCTGAGCACCCTCCCCCGACTCGCTTGCGCCGCGAGCACGTCTTCGCCACACTCGCCAGCATGTCCGCGGAGGTGGGGGCCGTCGGGACGAAGGCCGACAGCGGCTCGGTCGAGCTCCTCGGCGTCACGAAGCGCTTCGGGACGGTGACGGCGGTCGACGCGCTCGATATCGAGGTCCGCCCGGGCGAGTTCCTCTCGCTCCTCGGCCCCTCCGGGTGCGGCAAGACGACGACGCTGCGGATGCTGGCGGGGTTCGAGGATCCCGACGAGGGCGAGATCCGGATCTCCGGCACCGCCGTCCAGGGCGTCCCGCCGCACAAGCGCGACGTGAACACCGTGTTCCAGAACTACGCGCTCTTCCCCCACATGTCCGTCTCGGAGAACGTCGCGTACGGCCTTCGACAGAAGAAGACGGACAAGGCCGAGATCGGGCGCCGGGTCGGCGAGGCGCTCGAGATGGTGAAGATGAGCAGGCTCGCCAACCGCAAGCCGCGCGAGATGTCCGGCGGGCAGCAACAGCGGGTGGCGCTCGCACGGGCGCTGGTGAACCGACCGAGCCTCCTCCTGCTGGACGAACCGCTCGGCGCGCTCGATCGGAAGCTCCGGGAGGAGATGCAGATCGAGCTGAAGCTCCTGCAGTCCCAGGTGGGCATCACGTTCATCTTCGTCACGCACGATCAGGACGAGGCGCTGTCGATGAGCGACCGGATCGCCGTGATGCTCGACGGGCGGGTCGAACAGCTGGCCGACCCGGACACGATCTACGACCACCCCTCGTCGGCCTTCGTTGCGGGCTTCATCGGCAAGCAGAACTTCTTCGAAGGAACATCGCGCAACGGCGGCGCGACCGTCGAGGGTGAAGGGTGGACGATGCGATCCGCGCTCGCGCCGGTCGGCGCGGTGGACGGACAGGCCGCCCTCGCCGCGGTGCGGCCTGAGGCCATCACGATGGGCGAGGAGCGGCCCGTCGGCGGAGAGAACGCGATCTCCGGCGAACTCGCGAGCGTCTCGCACCTCGGCGACGTGATCCAGTTCGTCGTGATCATGGCTGACGACAAGGAGGTCATCGCCCGGCTCCCGCGGCCGGGAGCGCCACGCCTGGAGGTCGGCGGCCGGGTCTGGTGCTCATGGGATCCACAGCACACGCACGTGTTCGGCGCGGAACAGGCCAGCGTCGTCCTGGCCGACCCCGCGAGCGACGAGACGGCCGCCGTGGCCGGGTAGCTCGTCCGGAGAACGAAAGGAAGGTGACATGGCTGACCACGATGAGGAAGGTGGTGTGAACATCCTCGCGTCGGAGGCGTTCGCGAAGCGCATCAGTCGACGCGCGTTCATGGGCGGTTCGGTCGCGGTCGCGTTCGGGGGCGGCGCCGCCCTGCTCGCGGCGTGCAGCAACGGCACGTCGTCGTCCGGCTCGACGGGCGGGGCCTCCGCCGGGGCGATCGAGGACAAGCTCAACTTCCTCCACTGGGCCGCGTACGACGACCCGAAGCTCTTCAAGAAGTTCACGCAGGAGTTCGGTCCACAGACCACGATCACGACGTACGCCTCGAACGAGGATGCGATCTCGAAACTGTCGATCGCGCAGGGAACCGGCGGCTACGACATCGTGGTGCCGACCGGCCCGTACATCCCGATCTTGGTCAAGAACAACCTGATCCAGGAGCTCGATCTGTCGAGGATCCCGAACTTCAAGAACCTCGATCCGAAGTTCCGGAACCAGTCGTGGGACCCGAACAACGCGCACTCCGTGACCAAGGACTGGGGCACGGTCGGGTGGATCTACGACAAGAGCCAGATCTCGCGGCCGATCAAGACTTGGAGCGACTTCATCGACGTCGCGATGCACGAGGCGAGCGGGAACGTCTCCCTGCTCAATGCCCAGAACGAGGTCATGGGGATGTACTTCTGGGCGAACGGGATCGACTGGACGACCACGGATCCGGCCAACCTCGACGCGTACGAGGCGTGGACCAAGGAGATGGCGCCCCACGTCAAGTCGTTCGAGTCGTATCCGGGCTACCAGTTCGCGTCGGGGAACTGGGCGTTGTCGCACGTGTGGAACGGCGACGCCCGGCAAGGGTTCAACTCGTTCAAGGACCCGAGCCGGTACGCATGGGGGCTCGGCGCACCGAACACCGAGCTGTGGATGGACAACTGGACGATCGTGCAGGGCGCGCCGCACCCGAACGCCGCGTATGCGTTCCTCAACTTCATCCTCGACCCGAAGAACTCGCTGCAGGACCTCGAGTTCCACGGCTACAACACCGGGCTCACCGGCATCGAGGACGCCGCGAAGGCGGCCGGGGTCACGTACCCGGACATGATCTTCTTCGACGACGCGCAGCTCGCCACGATGCACCCGCAGGTGATCAACGACGCGTTCGAGCGCGAGGTGCAGATCTTCACGAACATGACGGCCGCCGCCGGCGGTTAGGCGCGGCGCGGTGGCCACGGTCGCGGGATCGGCGCGAGGGGCCCGGAAGATCCGGGCCCCTCGCTTCGCCTTGGCGATCCCGGCATGGACCTGGTTCGTCCTGTTCTTCCTGGTCCCGGTCCTGTGGATCGTCTACTACTCGTTCGGGTACAAGCCCGACATCTTCAGCCCCATCGCGACCGACAAGCTGTCGCTCGCTCGGTACAAGGAGGGTCTCTCCTCGTCGTTCCTGCACGTCTTCTCGCAGACCCTGCAGATCTCGATCATCGGGACCCTGCTCTGCCTGCTTATCGGGTTCCCGTTCGCCTACTGGCTCGCTACGCGCGTGTCGGCTCGGTGGCGAGGTGTGCTCCTCGGTCTGGTGATCGTGCCGTTCTTCGTGAACTTCCTGATCCGGACCGTCGCGTGGCTGATCATCCTCGCGCCGAACGGGCCGGTCTCGACCCTGATGCAGCGATGGGGACTACGTTCGGAGCCGCTGCACCTGCTCGACACCCGCGCGGCGGTCCAGATCGGGGTCGTCTACAACTACCTGGCGCTGATGATCTTCCCGCTCTTCGTGACCCTCGACCGGCTGGATCCGGCGATGCGCGAAGCCTCGAAGGATCTGGGCGCCAGCCGGTGGGGAACGTTCCGCCAGGTGACGCTGCCGCTCGCGTCCACCGGGATCATCGCGGGGTTGCTCCTGGTCTTCATCCCGCTCACCGGCGACTACATCACGCCGCTGGTGCTCGGCGGGGCGAAAGGGAACATGGCCGGCGCGATGGTCGCCAGCCAGTTCGTGGCGGGGCAGAACTGGGCGCTCGGGGCCGCGCAGGCGATGATCCTGATCTTCTTGATCCTCGGGACGATCACGGTGTTCGCCCTCGTCGGCCTCGCGATCCGGTCGATCGCGCGGTCGCGCCGGGCGATCGTGCTGCCCACGGCGGCGGGGCACACCGCATGAGCTCCGCGGCGGTCGGTCGTGCCACGCCCGCCCGCGATCGCGTCACGCTCGCGCTCCGCGTGTGGGGGGTCCTCGTCTACGCCTTCTTGTTCCTGCCGATCGTGGTGATCGTGATCTACTCGTTCAACAACGGCCGGGCCATGCTCGTCTGGACAGGGGTCGGCCTGGACGGCTACCGGACCGGGATCACGGATCCGACGATCCAGAACGCCGTGAAGACCTCGGTCGTCGCCGCCGCCGGGACGTCGGTGATCGCGACGATCCTCGGATCGCTGGCCGGCATCGCGCTGGCGCGGCGCTCGGGGAAGTGGACGATCGGGTTCCTGGCACTCGTCTTCCTGATCCTGGTGACGCCGGAGATCGTCGTCGCGATCGCCCTCCTGATCTGGTACGTGCGGATCAAGGGGCCGTTCGGGCCAGGTATGACGACCCCTGTCGTGAGCTACGGGATGCTCCGCCTCTGGGCGGGGCACGCGCTGTTCGCCACCGCCGTGGTCACGCTGATCGTGCGTGCGCGACTCGCAGGCCTCGAGGAGACGTTCGAGGAGGCGGCGGCCGACCTGTACGCGACGCCGTGGCGTCGGTTCACCCAGATCACCCTGCCGCTCATGATGCCCGCCGTGCTGGCCGGAGCGTTGCTCGCGTTCACCTTCAGTCTCGACGACACGATCATCTCGTCGTTCGTAAGCGTGGCGGGCGCGTCGCCGTGGCCGGTGTACGTGTTCAGCGCCGTTCGCAACGTCCTGCGGCCCGAGATCGCGTCCGTCTCGACGTTGCTGCTGCTCCTGACGCTCTTCGCGATCGTCTGCGTCGCCGTCGTGCTTCGCAACAGCGGCCAGTCGACCGAGGACGTGGCCAAGACGATTACTGTGGGCGGCTGACGCTGTTGGACGAGGGAGTTGACCAGCTCAGACCGGGCGGCGGCTCGATCGGACCTTCGCAGCGCAGGTATGGAGGCTCGATGGCGAAGCTGATCTACGCGGCGATCACCTCGCTCGACGGCTACGTGGCCGACGAGCACGGCGACTTCGACTGGGCGGCGCCCGACGAGGAGCTCCACGCCCTCGTCAACGATCTCGAGCGCCCGATCGGCACCTACCTGTACGGCCGCCGGATGTACGAGGTGATGGTCGCCTGGGAGACGATGGCGACGGCTGACGAGCCGCCCGTCATCCGGGACTACGCAGAGATCTGGCGGGCGGCCGACAAGATCGTGTACTCCCGGACGCTCACCGCGATCTCCAGCGCGAAGACGCTGCTCGAGCGGGACTTCGATGCCGGCGCGATCAGGACGATGAAGGAGCGAGCCGGCCGCGATCTCAGCGTCAGTGGCCCCGGCCTGGCCGCGGCGGCGATCGCCGCCGGTTTGGTCGACGAGTACCACCTGTTCGTGACGCCGGTCGTGGTGGGCGGCGGGACGCGGGCGCTCCCCGAGCACGTCCGCACCGAGCTGGTCCTGCTGGACGAGCGCCGCGTCGGGAACGGCGTGGTCCACCTGCACTACCGCACCGCCATCTGAGGACCGCCCGCGTTCTGCGTAGGGTTGGGCGCATGACCCGTCCCGACGTCGGCGGACTCCTCGCCCTCTACGACGTGCAGCTGCGCGCGCACCTCCCGGATCACCTGCCGGACGGCGTCCGGGTCGAGCACGATGGACCGCTGCTGCGCTTCACCGGCCTCGGCGGGAGCGGGTTCGTCGGCTACCGCGACCTCGCCGGGCTGACCGGGGACGAGCTCGACGTGCTGATCGCGCGACAGGTCCGTGTGTTCGCCGAGCGCGTCGAGCCGTTCGAATGGAAGCTGCACGGCCACGACCAGCCGGTCGACCTCGCGGCGCGCCTCGTGGCGCACGGGTTCGTGCCCGAGGACCTCGAGACCGTCGTGATCGCGCCGGTCGCCGAGATCGCGGGCGACGTCCGCGCGCCCGACGGGGTGACCGTGCGCGAGGTGACGGAGCGCCGCGACCTCGAGCGGATCGGCGCCGCGGAGGAGGCGATCTGGCACGACGGCCGCCAGGCCTGGCTGGCGGACAGCCTCGATGCGGAGCGCTCGGTGGACCCCGACGCGATCGCGATCGTCGCCGCCGAGGCCGGCGGGGAGGTCGTCTGCGCGGGGTGGGTCCGGTTCGAGTCGGGGACGGACTTCGCCACCCTGTGGGGCGGCGGGACCCTGCCCGGGTGGCGCGGCCGTGGGATCTACCACGCGGTCGTCGCGCGTCGCGCGAACCTCGCCGCCGCGCGAGGGTTCCGATACCTGCAGGTGGACGCGTCGTCGGACAGCCGCCCGATCCTGGAGCGCCTGGGCTTCGTCGCGGTCACGACGACGACGCCGTACCTTTGGACGCCGCCGACCGACCCATCCTGATCGACCGACCGACGCCGGCGATCGGTCACACGATCGTCACGGCCGCTGCGTTGCTCCGGGGCGGTGCTCGAGCCGATGATGGTCAGGAGATGAGCGGCTGGGCGCTTCGGGTTCGGGTTCGAGGTGGGAGGCACGGCCTCGCAGCGCGCCTCCGGCTGGCTCCGTCGCCTGCGGGCGCCACGACCGTACCGGCGTGGATCCAGGTCGGCGTTTCGCTCCTCCTGCTCGCACCGTTGCTCGTCGCCGTGGTCGGGGTCGGCCTGCAACACATCTTCGCGCTGGAGGGACCGGAGCGGATCTTGACCGCAGCCGAGCGCGGAGGGGTTCGAACCGCCGTGCTCCACGCCTGGGTGCTGATCGGGCCCGCGCTGGCGGTGGCGCTCAACGCCGTGTGGATGACGCGGCTCCGCGTCGCGCGCTCCTCGGGCGAGGTCAGCGCGGACGTCACGTTGCGGATGGGCGTGGCTCGCGGGCTGGTGCTCCTCCTGACGCTCTTCGTGGCGGCCGCCTTCTACGGTCACCTCGCCGCGGACGCGGTCGCGTGCTCGAACGGGGTCCTCTCGGCCTGTTGACCGTCGCTCAGCCGGAGGGGCAGGGACCCAGCATCGTTGTGACCCCCTGGTGATCTGAGCCCGGGATGAAGTACCGGAACGGGTTCTCAGCGCACCACGTCGGACTGACGAAGATGTGGTCGATCCGCAGGTACGCCGCACCCCAGCTGCCCCGGATATAGGTGTCGCGGGCCCAGTGGCCGGCGCGCATCCCGTCTCGGAAGTCCCCGATCAAGATCCGATACCCGTGGGTGCGATCGGACAGGTTGAGGTCGCCGGCGATGACGACCGGTCCCGAGGCTTGCGCCTGGACGGCGGCCGACGCGAGATCCTCGATGAATGCCTGCTGCTCGCTGAACGACGTCTCGAAGGCCGGGTTCAGCGCGTGCACGACGAAGACCGTGAGCGCCGGAACGCCGGGTGGGGAGAGACGAAGGACCGCGACCTCGTGCTCGGGAAGGCCGGCGGGATCGGCGAGGGGTTGCACCGGGAACTTCGAGCGGACCGCGAACCACGGCCCCGCGTATCCGTACCGGTAGGACGGGCCGGCGGCCGCGGCCAGCTCGTCTTGGAAGAGGTTCGGCGTCTCCACCGAGATCAGGACCTCCGCGCCGGTCCCGGCGATCGCCGTCGCGGCATCGCCGGGGTCCCGGTTCCCGTCGTAGACGTTGGCCGACGCGATCCGGAACGGGTCGACCGGGGTGGGGCTGGACTGCGGCATGCGGGGAAGGGCGACCGCCGAAACACCGAACAGCAGGAGCGAGGCCGCGACGATGAGCGGCCACCATCGCCGGGCCGCGATCGCCGCGAACACGAACACCCCCGTGACGAGGGCAACGAGGAGCGGGATCGCCACCGAGAAGAAGTTGATCCCACCGGTGAGGTTGCGCCACAGGTACCAGGTCCACGGCAGGAGCGCGAGCACGACGACGGTGACGGGACGGGCGCGCCGGCGCGCCCGCGTTGGTGGTGGTGGGGCGACGGGCTCGTCCACATCGACGAGCCTACAGAGACTCCGGGGAAAGCCCCCTCAGCGACGGTTCCAGGGCCCGACGCCGCCGATCCGCTCGGGCGTGATCCTCGTGACGAACCCGGGCGGCGGATCGGGCATGTTGGGGAACACGACGTCGGGTCCGATGTAGGTGTGCGCGAGACGCTGGAGCATCTCGGCGGCGCCGCCCTCGGTCACCCGAGCGCTCCCATACACCACGAGGTACTCGAGCAGGCCCCACTCGTTCCTCGTCGTGGACTGCACGGAGAGCACGATCCGGGGATCGCGGCGGAGGTTGCGGAGCTTCCGCTGCTCCGGCATCGTCGCCAGGACGATCTGGTCGCCCTCGAGTCCCACCCAGGCGAGGGTGACCTGTGGTCCCCCGTCCTCGTCGACGGTGATGACATGCGCCACCGCATCGCTCTCGAGGAGGGCTCGAGCCGCCTCGGGGAGCGCGATCTTGGCCATCGGCGGATGCTATCCCACCGCGGACGCTTGCCTGTCGGCCCGGAGCCCGTCGGGTATACGCTCCCTCCACCGAGGACCGACCATGGTCCGATGGCACGGGAGGGATGGATGCGCACGGCGGCGAAGCTCATGGTGGCGATCTCGGCGGTCGCGGTGATCGCCGTCGGCTGCAGCTCCAACAAGAGCGGCGGCTCATCGGGCGACAACCACCTCATCATCGGCACGACGTCGAACATCGACACGATGAACCCGTTCGTGACCTTCCAGCAGAACTCCTACGCCGCCTTCGAGTACATCTACCCGCAGCTGGTCCAGTTCGATGCCACAGGCGAGAAGCTCCTGCCCGACTTCGCCACGAAATGGACGACGTCCCCCGACGGGCTGGTATGGACGTTCGACACGGTGCCGAACGCGCAGTGGTCCGACGGCCAGCCGCTCACCGCGAAGGACGCCGACTTCACGTTCAACACGATCCTCAAGTACGGCAGCGGGCCGGCCGGCAGCCTGGTCGGCGGGCTGGCGAACGTGAAGTCGGTCAAGGCGACGAACGACGACACGCTGGTCGTGACGTACTCCCTGCCCGCCGCGAACGTCCTCCAGGAGCTCCAGGGGATCCCGATCCTCCCCCAGCACGTGTGGCAGCAGTACGCGACCGGCGACGGCAAGGGGCTGCGACAGTTCCCCAACCTCCCCGTCGGCGATCAGCCGCTCGTGAGCGGCGGCCCGTTCATGCTCTCGAAGTACGAGAAGGACTCCGTCGCGATCTTCCAGGCGAACCCGAAGTTCTACGGCCCGAAGCCGAAGATCGACGGGTTCGGGCTGCAGTACTTCTCCAACGACGACGCGATGATCTCGAACCTGCGCAGCGGTCAGATCCAGGCCGCGATCAACATCCCGCCGACCGCGATGTCGACCCTGAAGGGCGACCCGAGCGCCATCAAGGTCTACGACGGCGCCGGCCTCCAGTTCCGCGACTTCATCATCAACTCGAGCCCGCACAAGACCACGAACCTCGAGCTGCTCGACCCGAGGGTCCGCATGGCGATGGAGTACGCGATCGACCGCGACTCGATCGTGAAGACCGCGTGGCTGGGCTACGCGAAGCCCGGCGCCACGATCCTGCCGCCCGCCGCGGGGATCTGGAGCGACCCCTCGATCAAGCCGCTGCCGTTCGACATCGCGAAGGCGAACGCGATCCTGGACGCCGCCGGCTACCCGAAGGGCTCGGACGGGATCCGCGTCGCGAACGGCCACCCCATGAGCTACACGGTCCTGTTCGCGAAGGACGAGTCGGGAGCCGGGGACACGGCGTTCCAGATCATCCAGAACGGCTTCCAGGATATCGGCATCAAGATCACGCAGCGCAAAGAGGACAACGACGCCGTGAACACGGCGATCCTCGGCGACAACGACACGTACAACAAGTTCGACCTGGCGATGTGGGACTGGTACCCGTGCTGCCCGGTGCCGGACTTCATCCTGTCGGTCGTCGAGTGCTCGGAGTTCGGCAACTGGAGCGACACCGGCTACTGCAACCCTGAGTACGACAAGATGTACAAGGCGCAGGGGCTGGAGCGCGACCTCAGCAAGCGCGAGAAGATGGTCTACGCGATGCAGAAGATCATCTACGATGCCCGGCCCTACATCGTCTTGAGCAACGACGACACGCTCAACGCCTGGTCGACGCGATGGGACGGGTTCGTCGAAGGGCCACTCGGGCTGTTCAACAACTTGTCCAAGGCGAGCCTCACCCAGGTGCACCGGGTCTAGACCGGTCCGGGTCGAGAGAGGCCGAGGTGCACCGCGCCGACTACGTCATCAAGCGGGTGTTCTTCGCGCTGATGACGGTCTTCGTCGCGGTCACGATCAACTTCCTCCTGTTCCGGGCGCTGCCCGGCAGCGCCGTCGCGAACTTCTCCCGGGCGCCGCACGCGTCGCCCGAGCTGAAGGCGACGTTGACGCACGAGTTCGGCCTGGATCAGCCGCTGTGGAAGCAGTACGTCCTGTACCTGAACCAGCTGGTGTTCCACGGGAACATGGGCGTGTCGTTCGCCGACAACCAGCCGGTCACCGGCGAGCTCGCCGGCAAGCTCGGGAACACGATCGGCATGGTCACCGTCGGCACGGTGCTCGCGATCGTGATCGGGGTGATCACGGGGTTCGTGTCCGCCTGGCGGCGCAGCGGTGCCGTCGACGCGGTCAGCACGAACACGGCGATCGTCTTCTACGCGCTGCCGACCCAGTTCATCGGCATGATGCTGATCTTCCTGTTCGCGAAGTACCTGCCGACCGCGGGCATGCGCAACGAGGTCAACAACTTCTTCTCGGGCGGCAACACGTGGTCGAGCATCACCGATGTCGCCTCGCACATGCTGCTGCCGGCACTCACACTGGCCTTGACGCTGTTCGGCGAATACACGCTGGTCGTCCGGTCCTCGATGCTGGAGACGCTCGGAGAGGACTACGTGCTGACCGCCCGCGCGAAGGGCTTGCCGCAGCGACGGATCGTGATCTCCCACGCCCTGCGGAACGCGATGCTGCCGATCGCCACGCTGGTCGCGCTCTCGCTCGGGTTCATCGTCGCCGGCGCGATCCTCGTCGAGATCGTCTTCTCATGGCCCGGGATCGGCCAGGCGGTGTACGAGGCCGTCGCCACACGCGACTATCCGATGCTCCAGGGCGCGTTCCTGATCCTCACGTTGTCGGTCGTGTTCTTCAACTTCATCGCCGACCTCATCTACTTCAAGCTCGATCCGAGGATCACCGAATGAAGGCCGTCGAGCCCGCGATCGCCGAAGGCACGGCGCTCGAGGCGGTCCCGTCGGCACGCGGGAACCCGGTGATCCAGGTCCTGCGCGAGCGCCGCTCGGCGCTGCTCGGGTTCTTCATCGTCGCGTTCTTCATCGTCCTGGCGATCGTCGGACCGAGCCTCGCGCCCTACAGCTGGACCGTGCCGTCGGGGCCCGTCTACGCGCCGCCGTCCGCGCAACACCTCCTCGGCACCGACGGCAGCGGCGTCGACGTGCTCAGCGAGATGATGTACGGCGGTCGGACGTCGCTCATCGTCGGCTTCGCCGCCGCCCTGGTCGCGATGATCGTCGGAGGCGGCATCGGGCTGACCGCGGGCTACACCGGCGGCGGAACCGATGTCGGCCTGATGCGGCTGACCGACTACTTCCTGGTGATCCCGGACCTCGTGCTGATGATCGTGATCGCGACGGTGTTCGGTCCCAGCCTCTCGCACGTGATCCTGGTGATCGGGCTGCTCCTGTGGACCACGACCGCCCGCATCGTGCGATCCCAGGTGAAGAGCATCCGCGAGCGCGTCTACGTGCGCCGTGCGCGATCGCTCGGAGCGAGCCACCGCCGGATCGTGTTCCAGCACATCCTGCCGCAGGTGGCGCCGCTCCTGATCGCGACCACGGTCCTCACGATCGCCTACGCGATCTTCGACGAATCGGCGCTCGCCTTCCTGGGCGTGGGCGTGCCCGGCGTCTCGTGGGGAACGATGCTCGAGCACGCGTTCGAACGCACCGCGATGACCGAGGGTGCCTGGTGGGCCTTCGTGCCTCCCGGCCTGGCGATCGGCCTCGTGGTCGTGGGCTGCTACCTGATGGGCCAGGCGATCGAGGACGCCCTGAACCCCCGCCTGCGCGTCGCCCATCTGTCGATCCACAGCTGGCGCGTGCGACCGGCCGGACGCGTGGTCGCGCCGGCGGAGGAACCGGGAGGATGAGCCTCCTCCGCGTCGAGGATCTCCATGTTCGGTTCGATCTGCCGCACGGCGGGCGGCTCCACGCGGTGCAGGGCGTGAGCTTCGGCGTGGACGACGGCGAGCGTCTCGGGTTGGTGGGCGAGTCCGGGTGCGGCAAGACGACGGCGCTGCTGGCCCTGATGGGACTGCTCCCCCCGACCGCGGAGGTGGACGGGCACGTCGAGATCGACGGGGTCGAGATCCTCCGCGGCGGCGAGGACGCGATGCGGCCGAGCCGTTGGACCGACATCGCGATGATCTTCCAGGGCGCGATGAACGCCTTCAACCCGGTGAAGACGGTCGGCTCCCAGATCGTCGAGCCGATGGAGTTCCATGGGATCGCGACCGGCTCCGCAGCGAAGGACCAGGCCGCCGAGCTGCTCCGACTGGTGGGGATCCAGCCCTCGGCCGCGGACCGCTATCCGCACGAGTTCTCCGGCGGGATGCGGCAGCGGGCGGCGATCGCGATGGCGCTCGCCTGCAACCCGAAGGTGCTCCTGGCCGACGAGCCGACGACCGCGCTCGACGTGATGGTGCAGGCGCAGATCCTGCAGCTCCTGGTCGCCTTGACGAAGGAACTCGGACTGGCCGTGATCCTCGTGACGCACGACCTGCCGCTCGTCACGCAGGTCTGCGACCGGGCCGTCGTGATGTACGCCGGGCGCATCGCGGAGTCGGGACCCGTCGACACGCTCTTCCACGATCCGCGCCATCCCTACACCCGGCTGCTGTTCGAGGCGACCCCGGACCTGACGGGCGACGTCGACGTCGTGTCCATCCCGGGAGCGCCGCCCCGGCTCGACCGCGAGCTCGTCGGCTGCCCGTTCGAACCCCGATGCGACCGCGCGTTCGACCCATGCAAGGTTCGGACCCCTGCGCTGATGGACGTCGCCGTGAACCATGAGGCGGCCTGTCACCTCAACGACGCGACCGTGATGGCGGGATGAGCGCGTCCGTCGTCGACGCGGAGCTGCTCGAGGTCCGCGATCTGGTGGTTCGGTATCCGATCCGCCGCGGGCTGCTGGCGGCGCTCCGGCGCGAACCCCGCCGGTTCGTCTCGGCGGTGGACGGTGTCTCGCTCTCCGTCCGCCCGGGCGAGATGCTCGCGATCGTCGGCGAGTCCGGGTGCGGCAAGACGTCGACCGCCCAGGCGATCCTTCGGATGGTCGAGGCCGAGTCGGGGGTCGTCGAGGTCGAGGGGCGCGACGTCACGCACCTGGGGGCCGCCGACCTCAGGCCGGTGCGGCGGATCATGCAGATGGTCTACCAGGACCCGTACGAGTCGTTGGACCCCCGGTTCCGGGTCCGGCGGGCGGTCGAGGAGCCGATGGTGATCCACGGCATCGGCGGGTCGAAGGAGGAACGCGAACGCCTCGTCCTCGAGGCGCTCGATCGGGTCGACCTGTCTCCCCCGGACCTGTTCGTGGATCGCTATCCGCACGAGCTGTCGGGCGGCCAGCGGCAACGCGTCGCGATCGCGGCGAGCCTGGTCCTCGACCCGAAGCTGCTGCTGGCCGACGAGCCCGTGTCCATGCTCGACGTCTCGGTCCGGGCCGGCATCCTCACGCTGCTCGATCGCCTGCGACGCGACGGCGACATGGGCGTGCTCATGATCACGCACGACCTCTCGACGGCGGCTCACTTCGCCGACCGGATCGCCGTGATGTACCTCGGCCGCATCGTCGAAGAAGGCCCGGCACGGCAGGTCATCCGCGCCCCGCAGCACCCGTACACGAAGGCGCTGCTGTCCGTGGTCCCGAAGCGCGATCCGCGGGACCGGACGGAGCCGCAGATCCTCCAGGGCGAGACGCCGAACCCCGTCGACCTGCCCACGGGCTGCCGCTTCCACCCCCGGTGTCCTGTCGCGGAGGATCGATGCCGCACGATCGATCCCGAGCTACACGCCGCGCGCGGAGCGGGCGAGGACCATCGCGCCGCCTGCGTGCTGGTCTGAGCGTCGCATGGACGCCCACGGGATCGTCCATGAGACTGGCGGTGTGGATCGGCCATCGATGTTCGCGTTCGCGGGGGGCGAGCCGGCGTTCCGCGCGCTCGCCGAGGCGCATCACCGGCGCTGCCTGGACGATCCGGTGCTGAGCCATCCCTTCTCGCACCCCGGGAACCCGGAGCACGTCCAGCGGCTGGCCGACTACTGGACCGAGGTGTTCGGCGGGCCGGCCCGGTACGCGCCGTTCGGCGGACATTCGGCGATGCTCGCCGTCCACTGCAACCAGGGCGCGGACGACGACCTCGGGGACCGGTTCGTGCGCGCGTTCGTGCAGGCGGCCGACGACGCCGGCCTGCCAGACGATCAGGCGTTCCGCGCGAGCCTCCGGGCATACATGGAGTGGGCGGTCGCCGACGTGCTGTCGTACTCGCCGAAGGACGCGGAGGTGGCGCCGGCGCTGCCCACCCCCCACTGGGGCTGGGACGGCCTCGGATAGTTCAGGCGTCCTGCCCGTCGATCGGCTCCAGCACGAACACCGGGATCTGGCGCGTCGTCTTCGTCTGGTACCTGGCGTAGTCGGGCCAGGTCTCGACGGCCCGACCCCACCACACGGCCTTCTCCTCGCCGGTCACCTCGCGCGCTAGGTAGTCGCACTTCGTCGCACGGTCTTGGAGCTCCACGTGTGGATCCGCCTTCAGGTTGAAGTACCAGACCGGATGCTTGGGATCCCCGCCGAGCGAAGCGACCACCGCGTAGATGCCCTCGTGCTCCACCCGCATGAGCGGGGTCTTGCGGAGCTTGCCGGTCTTCGCGCCGACGGAGGTCAACACGATCACGCGCCTGCCGCGCAGGTCCCCAGCCTTCTCCCCGTTCGTCGCCTCGTAGCGCTCGACCTGCTTCCGGGACCGCTTCGATGTGCTCGGTTCGTACTCCCCCATGAGCGGCACGTGTCTCGTCCTCCTCGTCCCGAAACCTAGCGCAGCGCCGACACGATGCTCAGAACGCGAACAGCGGCGGGGTGATCGTGAACCGGAGCGAGGCGCCGAGCGCGGCGAACGTGCCGACCATCACGAGCGAGGCGCCGAGCATCATCACGTTGCGGTAGAACGCCGACTCCTGCGTCCGTCGCGCGGCGGGATCCTCGATCTTCCAGAACGGGTGCAGGTACCACGCGGCCGGGATCAGGAAGACGGCGAACATCACGGCGCCGACGTCGGCCCAGATGCCGAGGGCGACCGAGATCGAGCCGGCGATCAGCCACACCCCCGTCGGCCAGCCCGCCAGCCGAGGGATGGGGAACCCGGAGGACGTGGCCGCCTGCTCGTAGCGGGCGCTCCGACGCAGGTGGCCGAGCCCCGCGAAGAACCCGTAGAAGACCGCGATCAGGACCCGGCCCCCCAGCACCACCAAGCCCGCTCCCGTGCTCACCCGCCCGATCCCCCGATCCGGTCCGACTCCCGGTAACCGTCCGATACCGGGCCGATGTTCCCTGCGGTCGAGACGTATGCCCCATTGACGTGCAGCTTCAGGCCGAAGTACGTTGCACCTGCAATTCCCTATGGAGGAGATGGGAATCCGGGTGATCTGCACGAGGATCGTTGGGAAGGTCGCGGCGATGATCCCGGCGCGCCTGTGCTGTTCGCACCCGGTCGCCCACGATGGCGACACGCGACGCATGCGGCGCTGAGACACACCACCCAGGAGCATCGGTCGGGGAGCCGCAAGCGGCTCCCTTTTTCATACCCCCTCGGAAGACAGGAACGATGGCGGAATCCCCCCGGACGACACCACGGAAGCGAGGCGAAGGCCAATGGGCGCTCGGCTACCACGAGCCGCTCAACCCCGCCGAGCGCGTGAAGAAGGACGACGACGGTCTGCATGTCCGCGCTCGCATCGAGACGAAGTACTCGAAGCAGGGCTTCCGTTCGATCGATAAGGCGGACCTGCGCAGCCGGTTCCGCTGGTGGGGCCTCTACACCCAGCGGAAGCAGGGACTGCCGGGAGGCGCCACGGCGACCGCCGAGCCGCACGAGCTCGAGGACGAGTACTTCATGCTCCGCGTCCGGATCCCCGGTGGTCAGCTCTCCAGCGATCAACTCCGTGCGGTGGCCCACTGCTCCGAGTACTACGGGCGCGACGTGGCCGACGTCACCGACCGGCAGAACATCCAACTGCATTGGATCCGGATCGAGGATGTGCCCGCGATCTGGGACGAGCTCGAGGCGGTCGGCCTGTCGACGCAGGAGGCGTGCGGCGACACCCCTCGGGTGATGATCGGCTGTCCCCTGGCCGGTGTGGACGCCGGCGAGATCATCGACGCGACGCCGGCCCTGCTGGAGACGGAGCGGCGCTACGTCGGCGACCCGGCCTTCTCGAACCTGCCGCGGAAGTTCAAGACGTCCATGAGCGGGTGCCGGCAGCAGTGCGCGCAGCACGAGGTCAACGACGTCGCGTTCGTCGGCGTCCTGCACCCGGAGCTCGGCGCCGGGTTCGACCTGTGGGTCGGCGGCGGCCTCTCGACGAACCCACACATCGGCCAGCGGGTCGGCGTGTTCGTCGAACCCGGTCTGGTGCCGGAGGTGTGGGCCGGTGTGATCGGCTTGTTCCGCGACTACGGGTACCGGCGCGCGCGCAACCACGCACGCCTGAAGTTCCTCGTCGCCGACAAGGGTGCGGCCTGGTTCCGCGAGACGCTCGAGGGCGAGTACCTCGGCGGCCCGCTGCCCGACGGCGACGCGCCGCCGGTCTCGATCGACGCGCACCGCGATCACGTCGGGGTCTTCGCCCAGAAGGACGGCCGCAGCTACGTCGGCTTCGCGTCGAAGGCGGGACGGATCCCGGGACACCAGCTCCGCAAGGTCGCCGACCTAGCCGACCGCTACGGCGAGGGCCGCACCCGCACGACGACGCAGCAGAAGATGGTGATCCTCGACGTCGATCCCGACCGTGTGGATGAGCTGGTCGCCGCGCTCGAGGACGAGGACCTGTCCGTGGACCCGAGCCCGTTCCGCAAGGGCCTCATGGCCTGCACGGGCATCGAGTTCTGCAAGCTGGCGCTGACCGAGACGAAAGGCCGGGCGATCTGGCTCGCGAACGAGCTCGAGCGGCGTCTGCCCGACTTCGACGAGGACATCCGGATCCATGTGAACGGCTGCCCGAACTCGTGCGCGCGGTTCCAGCTGGCCGACATCGGGCTCATGGGCGCCGTCCAGCTCCGCCCCGACGGGACGAAGTCCGACACGTTCCTGGTGCACCTGGGCGGTGGGCTCGGCGAGGTCGGCGCGTTCACCCGCAAGGCGAAGGGGATCCGGATCTTCGCGGAGGACTCGGCGGACTACGTCGAGACGCTGCTGGTGCGCTACAAGCACCGCCGCACGGACGGCCAGTCGTTCGGCGCGTTCGTCCGCGGGCTCTCCGAGGCGCAGCTCGCGAGCTTCGCGAGGTGGGACGGATGAGCGATACGCCGCACGCCCAGCCGTTCTATTGCCCCTTCTGCGGCGAGCAGGACCTGCGGCCGTCCGCCGGCGCGGGCTGGCACTGCACGGTCTGCGATCGCCGTTTCGAACTGACTTTCCTGGGCCTGGGCCTGGGCCTGGGAGAGGAGCAGCCGTGAGCCTCCGGGAGCCGATCCACGAGCCGACCCTCCCGGTCGTCGAGGAAGAGGGCGGCTGGGTCCGCGAGGTCGCCGCACGGTTCGAACACGCCGGGCCGCAGGAGATCCTCGGCTGGGCGCTCGAGCGGTTCCACCCCCGGATGGCGATCAGCGCGGCCGGCGGCATCGACGGCATGGCGCTGATCGACATGGCCTGGAGGATCGACCCCGAGGTGCGCGTCTTCACCCTCGACACCGGCCGCCTGCCACCGGAGACGTACACGTTGTTCGAGGAGGTCCGGGACCGCTACGGGATCGAGGTCGAGTTCGAGTTCCCCGACCGGCTCGAGGTCGAGCGGATGACCGTGAGCGAAGGGCCGAACCTGATGTACCGCGGCGTCGATCTGCGGCTGAAGTGCTGCCAGATCCGCAAGGTCGAACCGCTCTCGCGGAAGCTCGCCACGCTCGACGCGTGGGTCGCCGGCCTGCGGCGGGAGCAGTGGAAGAGCCGGCGCAACATCGCGAAGGTCGAGGTCGACCGCCAGCACGGCGGGATCGTGAAGCTGAACCCGCTCGCCGACTGGACCCTCGACGCGGTGTGGGACTACGTCCGCGAGAACGAGGTCCCGTACCACGAACTCTTCGACCAAGGCTTCCAGTCGATCGGGTGTGCGCCGTGCACGCGCGCGGTGCTGCCCGGCGAGGACGAGCGCGCCGGCCGGTGGTGGTGGGAGTCGAACGCCGACAAGGAGTGCGGCATCCACTGCTCGGTCGAGCTCCTGGGGACGAAGTCCGATACCGAACGAGCTGCGGAGGTCTCTTAGCCATGTCCTTCTCCTATCCCGTCATGCTGGAGCTGCGCGGCCGTCGCGCGGTCGTGATCGGCGCGCTCGCGGCGTCCGAAGGCAAGGACGTCGCGCTCCGGGACGCCGGCGCGGCGGTGACCTTCTACGCGAACGGCGCGTGGCGACCCGAGGACCTCGACGGGGTGTTCCTCGTCGTCGCCTCGAGCGAGGACCCCGACGAGCGCGACGCGATCGCCCGCGCAGGCCGGGAGCGCGGCGTCCTGGTGAACGTGATGGACGACGTGCCGAACTGCGACTTCTCGGCGCCGGCGATCGTGCGCCGCGGCGAGCTGGTGATCGCGGTGGGAACGGGCGGCCGCTCGCCCGCGATCGCGTCGAAGATCCGGGCCGAGCTCGAGGACCGGTACGGCTTCGAGTGGGCCGAGGTGCTGTGCATCGTGGGTGAGATCCGCGATGAGGTCGGCGACGCGATGCCGGACCTCGGCGAACGCGCCCGCCGGTGGCGCTGCGCGTTGGACCTTGACGAGGCGGCCTCGCTCGTGCGATCGGGGCGGCCGGAGGAACTGCGCCGCCGGCTCCGTGCGCGGATGCAGCTCGAGTCGAGCGTCGCGTGAGCGGGATCGTCTACCTCGTGGGCGCCGGTCCCGGCAACCCGAAGCTGATCACCGTACGCGGGGCGGAGGTGCTCGGGCTCGCCGGCGTCGTCGTGTTCGACCGGCTGGTCGCGCCGTCCCTGCTGGACCTCGCACCCGCGAACGCCGAGCGGATCTACGTGGGCAAGGAGCCCGCCCGCGTGGCGATGCCGCAGGCGGCCATCGATGCGTTGCTGGTCGCTCGCGCCCGGGCCGGCGACGTCGTGGTCCGCCTGAAGGGCGGCGATCCGTTCGTGTTCGGTCGCGGCGGTGAGGAGGCGCTGGCGTGCGCGCGGGCGGGTGTGCCCTTCGAGGTGGTGCCCGGGGTGAGCGCCGCGATCGCGGCGCCGGCCGCGGCGGGCATCCCCGTCACGCACCGGGGGATCGCGCGGAGCTTCGCGGTGGTCACCGGCAGCACCGCCCACGGTGACACCGTGGACCTGGGGACCTTGGCAACGGCGACGGACACGCTCGTCGTGCTCATGGCCGCCGGGAGGCTCGAGGAGACGTGCGCCGCCCTGATCGAAGCCGGCCGCTCGCCGCAGGAGCCCGCGGCGATCGTCCAATGGGCCACGACGGGCGACCAGCGCGCGGTGGTCGCTACGCTGGCCGAGCTGCCCGCGCGCGCCGCGGAGGTCCCGATCGGTCCGCCGGCGACGATCGTGATCGGGGGGGTGGCGGCGCTCGCCGCACAGCTCGAGCCCGGGGCCGTCGCCGCGCTGTACGCCTGAGCCCGTCTAACGGCTGACGAACGACTCGGCCGTCTGCGGCACGAACTCCAAGCCCACGTAGTTCGCGTCCCCGGTGACCCACGCGTCGTGGCCGGGGTGGATCTCGTAGGCCTCGCCCGGGGCGATGTCGAACTCGCCGCCGCCGTCCGGCACCACGTGCAGCCCACCCTCGAGGCAGTAGCCAACGTGATGCGCCTGGCACAGGTCGGTGGCCATCGTCTCCTTCATGTCCGTCGACCAACGCCATCCGGGTGCGAACGTGATCCGCGCCACCGACGCTCCGGCCAGCCGGACCATCTCGATCGTGGCACGGCCGATCTCACGTGACTCGTCCGGCTGCTCGAACCCCTTCTTCGCACCGTCGCTCATCGCCTTGTCCCTTCGTCGTGAGGTCCCGACAGAGTCAACACCCGGGTACGGGAGAAGGTTAACCGTTCGGCGGGCCACGCACTCGGTTCCGGCCCGCGTGGTGGGTTTGCGCCGGACCGCCGGACGACTTAGGCTCCGCGCCTCATGAGCTTCACGCTCCCCCAGTTCGGGATCTTCGCCCAGGGGACGCTGGCCCACCATTTCTTGGAATTCGATCTGCGACCCGGCGTCGCTCCGAAGGACGCGGTGGCGTCCTTCCGCCGGCTCCGCACCCCTGAGGTCTCTGCCGGCGGCGTGAACCTCGTACTCGGGTTCGGCGCCAGCGCTTGGCGGGAAGTGGCGCCGGACGGGGCGCCCGCGTCGCTCGAGGTGTTCGCTGAGGTCGTCGGGGTGGCCGGGCACCGAGCGCCGGCGACCCAACACGACGCGTGGATGTGGATCAGTGGGAGCGCGCCGGACACCGCGTTCGATCACGCTCGCGCCGCGGCAGCGACGGTCGCCGACGTCGCGATGCTGGCGGCCGAGCAACCGGGTTTCACGTATCACGAGGGCCACGACGAGACCGGGTTCATCGACGGCACCGCGAACCCCCCGATCCGCGGCGCCGCGGACATCGCCCTCGTGCCGCCCGGTGAGCCTGGTGAAGCGGGCAGTCACGTGCTCGTGATGCGTTGGGTCCACGACCTCGACGCGTTCCACCGTCTCTCCGTCCACGACCAGGAGCGCGTGATCGGACGAACGAAGATCGACAGCGTCGAACTGACCGACGCCGAGAAGCCGTCCGATGCGCACATCGCACGGGTCGGGGGCATCGAGATCGATGGTGAAGAGCTCCAGATCTTCCGCCGAAGCGTCCCCTACGGGACGGTCGACGAGCACGGTTTGTATTTCGTTGCGTTCAGCGCGGATCCGACGCGGTTCGACCGGATGCTGGCGCGGATGTTCGGGCTCGACGGCGTCCGCGACCGCCTCACCGACTTTTCACGGCCGGTGAGCGGTGCGCAGTACTTCGCGCCGTCGTTGACGGCGCTCATGCAGCTGGCCGGCCCGGAGGACGGATGAACGCTACGGAGGCAAGGTGATCGGGATGCTCTGCGCGAACCGGAACACGTCGTCGGGGTCGTAACGGCGCTTCACGCGGACCAGCTTGGCGAGGTTCGCGCCGTAGTAGGCGTGCTTCCAGTTCGGCAGATCCGGATCGATGTAGTTCACGTACGCGAACCCGCTGGCCGCCGGCCGCAGGTCGTGCCAGAGGTGCTGCAGCCATCGCCGGTTCGCCTGCGCCTCGGCCGGATCGAGGCTCCCGAACGTCACGAACTCCTGGGCGAGGAAGCGCGCCTGTCGGTGCCGGAACGCGGTCGCGGCCGGGCCCACGTCGGCGATCCGGCCGCCCCAGGCATCGAACAGGACACCCCCGCTGTGCGATCGCAGCGCCGCATCGGCGCCACGCGCCTCGATCCGCTCGAGGAGCGCGCCCCGCACCGCCGGCCCCATCGGACCATCGAAGAAGTCGCTCTTCGCGAACGATCCCTGGCGGGACAGGCGCCCGCCCGTCGTCGACAGGCTGCACTGGTCCACGCTCAGCGAACTGCACCCGGCGAAGTACATCTCGGCCTGGAGGTAGGACATCGTCTGCACCGATCGCCCGGGCGCCGAGCCCACATCGGCGGCGAACGCGTTCAGGTGCGCGGTGAGCGCGGCCGGCGCACCGGTCCACGCGCCGGAGACCGAGACGCTCGGCCCCGACCCGCCGATCCATCGGAGGCGACAGCTGGACCACAGTGCCGCCGGGGCGCTCGGCCCCCACGACTGCCAGGCGCGGAGCACCTCATCTGCGCGGGACCACGGCCAGGTGAGCGAGAACACGGTGAGCCTCGCAAGCCGGTGCGTGGCGAACGTGAACGACGTGACCACTCCCATGTTGCCGCCGCCGCCTCCCCGGAGCGCCCAGAGCAGGTCCGGGTGCGCATCCTCGTCGCAGCGCACGATCGATCCGTCCGCGAGCACCACCGTCGCGCCACGGAGCGAGTCCATCGTCAGGCCGAAGCGGCGTCCCGTGACGCCCTGGCCGCCTCCCATCGTCAGGCCGCTGATGCCGACGGTCGCGCAGGTGCCGCCGGGGATCATCGCGCCCGTCGGGGCCAGGCCGGCTGCGACGTCGATGAGGCGGGCGCCCGCCCCGATCGTGGCGGTGCGCGCGGCCGGATGCGGCCGCACGGCACCCATCGGCGAGACGTCGATCACGATCCCGTTCGACAGCGAATACCCGCCGTAGCTGTGGCCGCCGCACCGCGCCGCGAACCGGAGCCCGTTGGCGCGCGCGAACGCGATCGTCCGCGCGACGTCAGCGGGAGTGGCTGCCATCACGATCGCCTTGGGGTGGATGCCGTCGAACCGCGGATCGTAGCCGAGGCGGGCGGTGGGATATGCCGGCATGCCGCGGCGGATCAACCGGCCGGTCAGCTGCCCCGCGAGCGTTCCCCAGGGTGGGGCGGCCAAGACGCGGGTCGTCGCCAGGAGCGCCGAGACCGCCGGCGTCGCCGCGAGCGCCTTCCCCGCGTGCTGCAGGAACCGGCGACGATCCACGCGGTGATGCTAGTCCGGATCAGGCCGGCGGGCGGCCTCGACGGCCGGCCCTCACCCGATCGTGTTGACCGAGGATCGCCTTGCGGAGCCTGACGTTGCCCGGCGTCACCTCCACGCATTCGTCCTCCCGGATGAACTCGAGCGCCTGCTCCAACGCCAGCTCGCGTTTCGGGATCAATCTGGTGAACTCCTCCGACGTCGACTGGCGCATGTTCGTGAGCTTCTTCTCGCGCGTGGCGTTCACGTCCATGTCCTGCGCGCGGACGTTCTCGCCGACGATCATGCCCTCGTAGACGGCCTCGCCGGGGCTCACGAACAGCGACCCCCGTTCCTGCAGCGCGACGATCGCGAAGGCGGTGGTGACGCCGGAGCGGTCGTTGACGAGCGACCCGGTCGGCCGCGTCCGCAGCTCGCCGTGCCACGGCTCGTACCCCTCGAACACGTGATGCAGCTGTCCGGTGCCACGCGTTTCCGTGAGGAACTCCGTCCGGAAGCCGATCAGGCCGCGGGCCGGCACGACGTGCTCCATCCGGATCCAGCCGGTCCCGTGGTTGACGAGGTTCTCCATGCGGCCCTTGCGGAGCGCGAGGAGCTGCGTCACGACGCCCAGGTACTCCTCCGGCGCGTCGATCGCGACGCGTTCCATCGGCTCGTGGAGCGTGCCGCCGATCGTGCGTGTGACCACCTGGGGCTTGCCGACCGTCAGCTCGAATCCCTCGCGACGCATCACCTCGACGAGCACCGCCAGCTGGAGCTCGCCCCGACCCTGCACCTCCCAGCGGTCGGGTCGATCGGCGGGCAGGACGCGGATCGAGACGTTCCCCACCACCTCCTGGTCGAGCCGGTCCTTCACGGCGCGCGCCGTGACCTTCGTGCCGTCCTCCCCGGCGAGCGGTGACGTGTTGATGCCGATCGTCATCGAGAGCGAGGGCTCGTCGACCCGCGTGACGGGGAGCGGTCGGGGATCGTCGGGATCCACGAGGCTCTCGCCGATCGTCACCTCATCCAATCCCGAGACGGCGACGATCTCCCCGGGTCCGGCCTCCTCCACGGCCACGCGGTCGAGGGCCTCGCTCACCGACAGCTCGCCGATCTTCGCGGGCTCGGTCGTGCCGTCGGCCCGGCACCACGCGACCGCCTGGCCGCGGCGGATCGTGCCGTTACGGACGCGGCAGAGCGCGAGCCGGCCGAGGTACGGCGAGGCGTCGAGGTTCGCGACGAGGGCCTGGAGCGGGTGGCCCTCCTCGTAGGTCGGCGCCGGGATCCGGTCATGGAGGAGCCGGAAGAGCGGCTCGAGGTCATCCTCGAGTCGCCCGGGATCCTCGCCGCAGCGGCCGGCACGGGCGTCGCAGTAGAGGATCGGGAACTCGATCTGGTGCTCGTCGGCGTCGAGGTCGAGGAACAGCTGGTAGACCTCGTCGACCACCTCCGCGGGGCGGGCGTCCGGCCGGTCGATCTTGTTCACCAGGAGGATGACCGGGAGATGGGCCTCGAGCGATTTCCGGAGCACGAACCGCGTCTGCGGGAGCGGACCCTCGCTCGCGTCAACGAGCAACAGCACGCCGTCGACCATCGTGAGGCCCCGCTCGACCTCGCCGCCGAAGTCCGCATGCCCAGGCGTATCGACGATGTTGATCTTCAGCGTGCCGTGGCGCACGGCGGTGTTCTTCGCGAGGATCGTGATCCCCTTCTCGCGTTCCAGGTCGTTGGAGTCCATCACCCGCTCGGCCACGTCTTGGTTCGCGCGGAACGCGCCCGACTGCCACAGCATCGCGTCGACGAGCGTCGTCTTGCCGTGGTCGACGTGCGCCACGATGGCCACATTGCGGATGTCGTCGCGTGTGGGCACGTCAGGCCACCGTCACGGAGATCGTGTGATCGCCCGAGGCGCCGTTCGGCGCGGGCTCGGCCTCGAGGGATGTCTGCACCGCGCCCGTCCCGTCGGTGGCTCGCACCGACAGGACGTGGCGTCCCCCGGTGGCCGTCCACGGAAAGACCCATTGACGCCACGTGTCCACCGTGTCCTCGGCGGCCAGGCGCGCGGGGCTCCACGGCCCGTCGTCCACACGGACCTGCACCGCCTCGATGCCGCGGTGCTGCGCCCAGGCGACGCCGGCAACCTGGACCACCCCGGGCTGGACGGTCGCCCCGCTCCGGGGGGTGTCGATCCTCGACTCGGTCTTGATCGGCGCCTGCTGCGACCATCCCCGCCGCACCCAGTACGCATCGAAGGCTTCGAACGTCGTGAGCTCGATGTCCACGATCCACTTCGTGGCCGAGACGTAGCCGTAGAGGCCCGGCACGATCATCCGAACCGGGAAGCCGTGGGCGAGCGGGAGCGGCTCACCGTTCATGGCGACCGCGAGCATCGAATCGCGCCCGTCCATCGCGACGGCCGTCGGCGTCCCCACGGTGAACCCGTCGGCCGAGCGGGACACGATCTGCGAGGCGCCCGGGCGCACGCCGGCCTCGTCCAGCAGGTCCTTCAGCGGCGCCCCGATCCAGCGCGCGTTGCCGATGTAGGACCCCCCGACCGGGTTCGACACACACGTGAGCGTGATGTCACGTTCGATGAGCGGTCGCGCGAGGAGCGTCGTGTAATCGATCGTCATCTCGTGCTCGACCATCCCATGGATGTGCAGCTGCCAGCCCGCCGCGTCCACGGCCGGGACGAACAGCGCCGTGTCCACCCGGTAGAAGCGGTCGTTCGGCGTCAGGAACGGTCCGAGGCCCGGCACGTGGAGATCGGCGCCGGCGGGCGGCGGGGCCGCCACGTCGGCAGGTGCCGGGATCCGCACACCCGCCCTCGAGGCGCTCGCGTCGGAGCGCCGAACCAGGTACTGCCCGGCGAACCCGGAGACCGCGGCCAGACC
>DATIWE010000017.1:0-16215 GCA_035519495.1 Actinomycetota bacterium | reverse complement strand
CGCGGCGTCGAGGTCGAGATGTTCGGCGGGACGCGACGGCTCCCCGCCGGCCCCGCGATGCTCGCGATCTCCACCGGCGCGCCCATCACCGTCGCCGCGATCTACGAGACGCGCGACGGATGGCGATGCGTGCTCAGCCCGTTGCCGGAGGTGCCGCGCACCGGGGACCGGCGCGCCGACGCGACGGCGATCACGAAGGAGATCGCGCGAGCGTTCGAACGGGCGATCTCGGCCTCGCCGCCGGACTGGCACTTGTTCCAGCCCGGCTGGCCCGAGGACTGAGTCGTGCGCGTCGCGCTGGCCTGCCCGTACGCCTGGGACGACCCCGGCGGCGTGCAGGTCCAGGTCCGCGAGCTGGCCGAGCGCCTGCGCGACGGCGGCCACGAGGTCCTCGTGCTCGCCCCGGCGCGGACGCCGCCGACCGAGCCGTGGGTGCGCGCGGTCGGGCGGCCGCTCGACATCCCGTACAACGCCTCGAATGCGCCGATCGACCCGCGGCCGTGGTCGCGCGCGGCCGTGCGGCACGCGTTGGCCGGGTTCGGGCCCGACGTCGTGCACGCACACCAGCCGACGGCGCCCTCGACCGGGTTGTGGGCCACGCTCGAGGCGCGCGCGCCCGTGGTGGGCACGTTCCATTCGGGGGCGGGGCGCGCGCGCCTCTACGACCTGGCCGCGCCCGTCCTCCGTCGTGCGATGCAGCGACTGGCGATCCGGACCGCGGTGTCGGATCGGGCCGCCGCCTTCGAAACGGCGAGGATCGGCGGCGCCTTCGAGATCATCCCCAACGGGGTGGATGTCGCGAGATTCTCGTCGATCCCACCTGCGGATCTCGGGCCCGGGAGGAAGGTGTTGTTCGTCGGGAGACTCGACAAGAGGAAAGGATTCCCAGCCGCTCTTCAAGCGTTCCAGCAACTCGCACAACTCCATGAAGATGTTCGGTTGATCGTCGTTGGGGATGGCCCGGAAGGATCGGCCGTCACGACGCTTGCCGGAGATCTTCGGGACCGCGTCACCATGCTGGGCGCCGTCAGGAATGCCGATCTTCCTCCTCTGGCAACGTCGTGCGACCTGTACCTCGGACCTGCGACCGGAGGAGAGTCGTTCGGGGTCGTCCTGATCGAGGCGATGGCGGCGGGGCTCCCGGTCGTGGCGAGCGACATCGCCGGCTACGACGAGGTCGTCACGGACGGCGTCGACGGGCTGCTCGTCCCGCCGGGCGACCCCGACGCGCTCGCGAGCGCAGCCGGCCGCATCTTCGACGACGCCGCGCTCGCCGAACGACTGGCCACCGCGGGCCGCGAGCGCGCCGCCGCGTTCGACTGGTCGGTCATCCTGCCTGCGATCGAAGACGTCTACGCCAGGGCCCTTCAGGCGGGACCCGCGTCGCTACGATAGGCGCCATGCCGACCTGGGGTTGGGTGCTGCTGGCGGTCGTGGTCCTGGCCGTGCTGTGGGCGATCCTCGCGTTCAACCGGCTGGTCACCCTGCGCAACCGGGCCGCCGAGGGATGGTCGCAGATCGACGTCCAGCTCCGGCGGCGCTACGACCTGATCCCGAACCTCGTGGAGACCGTGAAGGGCTACGCGTCGCACGAGCGTGAGCTGTTCGAGGAGGTCGCGGCCGCGCGCTCGGCGGCGATGGGCGCGACCGGCGTGGCCCAGCAGGCGTCGGCCGAGAACGCGATCACGGCCGGCCTGGGCAAGCTGCTGGCCGTCGTCGAGAACTACCCGGACCTGAAGGCCAGCGAGAACTTCCTGGCGCTCCAGGAGGAGCTCACCGGCACCGAGTCGAAGATCGCGTACGCGCGCCAGTTCTACAACGAGCAGGTCCGCCTGCTGAACACGAGGATCCAGTCGTTCCCCTCGAGCGTGCTCGCGAACACGTTCGGGTTCGAGCCACGGGAGTTCTTCCAGATCGACGATCCCGTCCGAGCCCCCGTCCAGGTGGATCTCGGCAACGCCGAACCGCAGGGGACGTAGTTGTACGAGCAGATCGCGGCGAACAAACGCAAGACGATCCTGCTGTTCACCGTGGCCATCCTGTTCACCGGCCTGATCGGCTACGTGATCGGCTACATCTGGGCCTCGGGGCCGATCGGCGTCGGCTTCGCGATCGTGCTCGCGACGGTCCTGTCGATCGGCAGTTACCTCTACGGCGACCGCGCGGTGCTCGCTTCGACACACGCGCGCGAGGTCACGCCGGCCGAGGAGCCGCGCCTGCACAACGTGGTCGAGGGGATCGCGATCGCTGCCGGCATCCCGAAGCCCCGCGTCTACGTGGTCCCCGAGCAGGCGCCGAACGCCTACGCGACCGGCCGCAACCCCGAGCACGCCTCGATCGCCGTCACTCAGGGTCTGCTCGACACGATGAATCGCGTCGAGCTGGAGGGCGTGATCGGCCACGAGATGTCGCACGTCGAGGACCGCGACATCCTCATCGGGACCGTGATCGCCACGGTCGTCGGCGCGGCCGTGCTGATGTCGGAGTTCTTCATGCGCTCGCTGTGGTGGGGCGGCATGGGTGGCCGGCGCGGCGGGAACAACGATTCTGGCGGGAACAACCCCGTCGCGCTGATCCTGTTCGCGGTCGGGATCGTGTTGCTGATCATCGCGCCGCTCGCCGGCCAGCTGATCAAGCTGTCCGTCAGTCGCAACCGCGAGTACCTGGCGGACGCACAGGGCGTGATGCTGACCCGCTATCCGCCCGGCCTGATCAGCGCCCTCGAGAAGATCCGCGACGCGCCCCACGCGATGCGCTCGGCGAACAACGCCACCGCGCACCTGTGGCTCGACCAGCCGTCACGGGTTCCGGGACCGGAGACGAGCCGGATGGAGAAGCTCTTCTCGACCCACCCGCCGATCGAGGAACGGATCAAGCGCCTGCAGGAGATGTGAGCAGGTACGGCTGTCGCCAGCGGTCGGGGGCTCGAACGCGCCCCCGACCGCTGGCGACGGTACCGTCTGCTCGATCGCGACCCTAGGCCGTCGCTGCGGCCGTCGACGTCTCGGCCGTTCCGACGTCGGCCGCGGCACGCTTCGCGTGACGGAACCCGAAGATCGCCAGGATCACCAGCGCGATCCCCGCGGCCACCATCACGTAGCCGGCCCACAGGGCGATCGTCGCGACCGTCCACCAGCCGTAGGCGTTCAGCATGATCGAGCGGAGCGTCTCGCCCTTGAACAGGGTGTCAGCCTTCGCCTGAAGCGCCGCCGCCTGGTCGGCGGGGAGCCCCTCCGCACGTGCGGCGGCGCTCGTCTCCGAGTAGGTCTTGCCGTCGTTCACCTCCCGGAGGTGCCCCGCGATGTAGCGAGCGAACGCTTCGGCTTGCGGCCCCGTCGTCACCTGCTGCCCGGCGAAGGTGCCCAGCGTCGCCTGCTCCTCAGCCGACATCGCGGAGTACGGCGCGAAGAACACCTTCTCCGGGGTCAGCCGGTCGCGCACGTTGTTGCGGCCGAAGTTGCCGCCGTAGATCGCCAGCGCACCCATCACGAGCAGGACGATCCCGATGACCAAGCCGGTCACGCTCACCAGCTGGTCCCAACCCTTCCTCTCCATCTGCCCCACCTCCATCCGTTGCCCACACCCTCGCCGGGACCCGAGGGGTCGTCTGGGGCCGTTCGGAGTGGCGCGCAAGGGACCCATCCCGGTTCGGGAGGGCCATTGGTCCCGTCGGCAGCCCGACTCGACGCTCGACCTCTCGATCCGTCGTGATCAGATGCAGGGGTGCGAGGAGGGACATAGGGCGGCCCGGAAGCGCCTACTCCGGAGCCTAGGATGTGCATCGTGGATGCAGACAGCCTGCTCGCCCTCGTCCGGTTCCACGCGTGGGCCAACGACAAGATCCTGACGACGATGGCGGGGCTGTCGGATGAGGAGTTCCGCAGGACGGCCAACCTGGACCACGGGAGCGCCTTCACGACGGTCCGTCACCTCGTCGACGTCGACTGGAGCTGGCGCGAGGTCCTGATCGGGACCGACGTCGGAGAGACGTACGTGTGGGACCACGGGTTCGTGCTCGACGACCTCCCGGCGCTCCACGCGTTCAGCATCGAGGAGGATGCGCGCCTGCGGAGCTACGTGGAGTCCCACGACGACGCGGCGCTGAGCGGGTCGATGCGGCTCGCCCCCGACTTCGCGAGGCCGCCGTGGCTGATCGTCGCGCACATCGTGAATCACGGGACGCAGCACCGCAGCGAGCTCGCTCGGTACCTCACCGAGTGCGGGCACTCGCCCGGGGACCTCGACCTCCTGGACGCGCTCGAGCTTCCGTGGCCGGCCGGCAGTTAGTTCGGCTCGTCGGTCAGTCCGTCTCCGCGGGTCCGAGGTCCTCCCACTCCAGCACGTCGTCGGGCTCGTCCTGCTCGGGGGAACCGCGCCGGCGCCGACCGAGGAGCCACGATCCACCCATGATGAGCAGAACCAGGGCGACCGCGCCGGGGAGGACGCCGGACGGCGTCGTGTGAGCGTGGGCCGCGCTCGCGTCCGCCGGCGGGGGCGGCGTCTGCGCCGTCCCGTCGAACGAATACCGGTAGACGCGGCCGGCCTCATCGATCACGAAAAGGCTCCCCTCGTGCTCCACGCTGTCGGCGGTGACGGCGCCCCCGGGCACCGACGTCCACAGCGGCTGACACGAACCGCTGGCCTCGAGGCAGGCCAGGTCGTACGCCCGAACACCTTGGCTGAACCCGACGAAAAGTACGCCGCCCGAGGCCTGCGGGTCGCTGAACGAGTCCCCCCTGAGGGCTACCAGCGGCTGGCAGCGCGCGCCGCCGGTCCCGCACGCGAGCGGGAAGACGTTCACCTTGCCTATCCCGTTGCCGACGACGAGGTCTCCGCGTGAGATCGACATCGAGGTGACCTGGTCGTCGACGAACGACGACGACGATGGCTGTGCTTCGGCGATGGGGCCGTTGGTCGGGCCGATCCAGCTGGGCGAGCAGGTGCTCGAGCAGTCCGTCGGGAACGCCTCGACCTGACGACCGACGCCCACGAAGACCGAGCGGCCGTCGCTCGCCAGGTCGGTCCCGATCGGCCCGCGCGTCTCCGTGTCCCACCGCGGAGCGCAGGGCGATCCGGTCTGCGCGCAGCTCGTTGGGAACGCGTAGACGTGCCCCGTGACCGTCGCCGCGTACACGGTGTCACCGACAGCTACCGGCCCTCCCCCGATCGCCCCGCCGCTGAGCTGCGCTTGCCAGAGGGGCTCGCACGGCGTCGGGTACGTGTCGCACGCCTCCGGGAGGGCGTAGAGCGTGCCGGACAGCGAAACCGCGTACACGACGCCGTCCGCGGCGACGATCGAGCCCTCGGCTAGGGAACCGGAAGTTTGCGCCACCCACGTGGGCTGACAAGTATCGACGCAGTCCGTCGGATAGCCCAGGAGCCTGCCGTCGGGCGATCCCACGTAGATGCGGTCGCCGGCCACGACGGGCGATCCCCACGGGTTGTGGCTGCCCGCGACGTCGGCCGACGAGAGCCTCGCGGTCCACACCGGAGGGCAGGGCTCGTCGGTGGCCGAGCACGACTGGTCGAACGCCTGGACCGTCCCGTCCTGTGTGGTCACGAAGACGCGACCGTCCGCGAGCACCGGCGTCGCGTGGATCGCCGAGCCGGTCTCCCCCCACCACGCGAGCTTGAGCCCGGCGACCGTCTGCGGCGTGATCGGCCCGGTCGGGACCTGCTGCGCTCGCTCGAACGCGTGTGCCATGAATGCGATGCCGGCGATCGTGATCGCCGCAGCCACCAGCGCGGCGACGATCCGCTGCGTCCGATCGCGCCGCCGGCGACGGGCGATCACCGCCGCCAACGCGGGTCCGGCCGGCGGGACGCCGAACGCCCGCTCCAGAACGTCGGGCCGCCGCGCGCTCACGATGCACCTCCCGCGGTCCGGCGGATTGACGTCTTCGCCCTCGAGGCGAGCATCCGCACGGCGGCGGCGTTCGTTCCGAGCATCGTGGCCGCTTCCTCGGAGCTGTAGCCGCGGAGCTGCGTCAGGACGATCGCGGCACGCTGGCGTGGGTTGAGCTCACGAAGCGCGCGGACCAGATCCGCATGGCTGTCGACCGAGGCGAACGCGTCGTCCTGTTCCGTCAGCCCGACCGCCTTCCGCATCGCGAGCTTCGCCCGTCGGTAGCGGCTGCGGAACACGTTCATCGCGGTCCGATAGAGGTACCCCGCCGGATCGTCCATCCCGCCGACCGTGCCCCATCGCTCCAGGACACGCACGAACGCCTCCTGGGTGATGTCCTCGGCTTCGTGGCGACTCCCGGTCACGCCGCACATCGCCGTGTACAGGCGGCCGTACTCGGTGTGGAAGAACCCCTCGAAGCCGGCGTCCGCCGCGCGGTCGGCCGTCCGATCGGCCCGCTGCCTCCCTCGACTCGCCTCGTCCCTCGCGACCATGGTCACGCATAATCAACCGCCGAGCGCCCCGGTTCGCAACGGGGAAACCCCTCCTACCCGTCGGACGCTCCCGCATCCCACCCGATGGCTCGGGCCCAATCCTCGGCCGCGAAGTAGATCAGGTCGCACGCGGCGTCCTTCACCTCCGGGTAGCTGTCGAGGTCTTTGAGCTGGACGGCCAGGTCCCGCTTGAGGGTCGCGTACGCCTGCGCGCTGTCGGGATGGGCTCGCAGGTAGTCGCGGAACAGGAGCGGGTATCGCTGATTCGCACGACCGATGACCCGGACGTGGAGGTTCACCTGCCGGGAACCGGGAGGTTCGTTGAAGAATCGCTTCCGCCGGGCGTGCTCGTCCTTCGGCCAGCCGGGTACCTGGTGGTCCAGGTTGATGATGTGGCGCGGAGTGTGCCAGCCGGCCGCCTCCAGTTCTCGGGCGACACGATCGAGGTCGGCGTCTCGTTCGACCGATACCTGGGTATCGATGACGTCCTTCGAGGCGAGCCCGGGGACCGAGGTCGAGCCGATGTGGTCGATCCGGGACGCGCGGACACCGAGGGTGATCCGGAGGCGACCGGCGACCTCGCGGAACGCGTCCGGCCAGCTCGGGTCGTACTCGATGATCCTGACGACGTCCACGCGCGGATGGTCGTCGCTGTGAGGTCACGCTGTCCAGGGGATCGGTCGCGAGAAGCCCGGCCCCTCACGGGACCGGGCTTCGGCGCGAGGCGGGTGGATCAGTTCGTTGGGTTGCCGACGGTCAGCGTGTCGTTGTCGAGCCACTCGGCTTGGTCGCCGTTGGCGACCTGCGTGGTGGTACCGGCTGCGACATCGGTCACGTAGACCCCACCGTTGTTGTCGTAGGAGAGCCGCGTCCCGTCCGGAGACCACCGAAGCCAGCCGACATCACCACTGGCCAGGGCTCGCGGTGTTCCTCCGTGGGCGCCCGTGATCCAGAGCCTTCCGTCGCCGCCGCCTTTGGGGAAGACGGTGTACGCGAGCCACTTGCCGTCTGAGGAATAGACGCCGTCCCCGGCGTTCCGTCGAACGAGGGTCGGCGTCCCGCCGGTGACCGACACAGACCAGAGGTCCTCGATCGGATCGTTGAAGTCGCGTGTGACAGGCTGCACCGTGATCCGACTCGCGGCCGTCAACGTCGGGACACCGGCCCTCCTCGCCGAGGCGCACGGCGATCGCGTGTGGAGCGGTATCCGGAAGCGCCCGGTCGACCCGACGGCCCTGCTCTGGCTCTCCGAGCTCAACCTCTCCGGCGACGGCCAGGCCGATCTCAGCGTCCACGGAGGTCCCGACAAGGCGGTCTACGCGTACCCGTCGGAGCACCTCGGCCCGTGGGCGGAGGAGCTCGACCGAGAGCTTGGCGACGCGCCGTTCGGCGAGAACCTCAGCACCGTCGGGGTCCTCGAGCGGGACGTGCGGATCGGTGACATCTGGGAGTGGGGCTCGGCAACGCTGCAGGTGACCCAGCCGCGCTGGCCGTGTTTCAAGCTCACCCTGCATCGGCGGGAAGCGCACATCGGGGAGCGGCTCCGGGCGACCGGCCGCACCGGGTGGTACCTGCGCGTCCTCGGAACGGGCGAGGTGCCGGCGGAGGGGCCGATCCAGCTCGTCCTGGAGGATCCCGCGGGGGTCAGCGTCCTGGACGCGCACCGCGCCATGCTCGACCGCGCGCGGGAGGACCCGGACCTCGCGCGGGCGGTCAGCGCGCATCCGGCGCTGGCCGAGCAGTGGCGGGTGCCGCTGCGGCGGCAGCTCGAACGCTTCGGTCCGACGTGACGAGCCGCTGTTCGACGCCGTTTCCTGTTAGGTTGGCTCCGTCCACCACTGGTGGAGCCGCCCAAGACGGGGCGTACGCGCGAGCACTTCGCGACCTTGCCTTCCCGGTTCCTCGAGAACGAGGAGGCACCCGTGGCCCGTTGGCCCACCACCGCCCGAGAACGCGTGTTCCTGTTGTTCGTCCTCGACCGGTACCGCATGGGGCACATGCAGGTGCTGACCCAGCGAACGCACCGTTCCTCGGGGAGGCGATGACCCCATGAACCCGACCCTCGTTGGCTGGGAGACCGCCGCAGCAGGCTTGCGGGATGCTCCCACGGAGCAACGTGAGGAACAGCTCCGGGGGATCCACACCTTGATCGGACAGGGGATACGCGGGTTGGGCGGCGGGCCGCGGTTCATCCGCTACGAGGGCCGCCGCCCCATCTCCGACGCCGCGGTCGCCGCGGTCGCAGCGCGTTTGGACGCGTTCGATCCCACATCGCTCCTCGAGCTGAAGGACCTCAACCGGCTGCTGAACGCGACGCTGCCGTCCCCCCGCTACGTCGCTCGCTGACCCGGCGAGCGATCGGCAGCGGCGCGACGCGTGGCCCTCCCGTAGAGGAAGAAGTCGCCGGTCCGGTGCGCCTTCGCGTCCCAGCCGAGTCCCGCCAGACGGTGCTCCAGCTGCTTCGGCCCGTGCAGCACCTTCCACACGTGGAACGCCCGCCCGTCCGAGAGCCGCCGCATGACCGAGCGCTCGTCGGGTCCGAGGTGCTCGGGGTCCAGCTCGGCGGCCGCGCCGCTCGCGATGTTGTCGATGAAGAACACCCGCCCACCGGGTCGCAACGCCTGGGCGACGAGATCCCAGAAGCGCTGGAAGAGCTCCGGTGGTACGTGCGAGAGCCAGAACGAGAAGAAGACGACGTCGTAGCGCCGGTCCGGCTCCCAGGAGAACAGATCCGCCTGGATATGGCGCACGCCGTCGCCGACGCGCTGCCGGTTGAACGCGAGGACCTCTTCGGAGGCATCGACGACGGTGAGCTCGTCCGCGTGGCGGACGAGGCGCTCCGTCCACTGCCCGGTGCCGCCGGCCAGCTCAAGGACCTTCCCGGTGGGATTGAACCGTTCGAGGGCCTGCTCCAGCTTCGCGATCTCGGCGAACCACTTCGCGTTGTCGCGGCCGCGGTCGAACGGGCCCTCGCGCAGCGCCCAGGCGTCGTACTCGGGCGCACGGGCCCGGTAGTAGGTCAGCTGTTCGTCCAGGCGATCCTGCAGCTCATCGGCCATCGAGGGCTCCTACCGGCTGGGGAAAGAGGCCGGACCATGAACAGTAGCCGAACGCAGGGGTTCCCCGATAGGGCACCCAGCGGGCGATACATCCTGCATGAGCTCGGTTCGGGAGGGATCCGGTCCAGCATGCGTGGAGCGCATGTCGCCTCGGCGCCGGAGCGCAGCGCATGCGTCAACCTCGCCGGATCACCGGCATGAGCATGCTGCGCACGTGCCGCACCGGCATCCCGTGGTAGATCGCGTCGGACGCTCGACCCGACGCGGACCGGGACCACAGCCCGAGCAGCGTCCCCGCGCTGAGCAGGCCGAGGACCCGTCCCCACCGCATGTCGCGGATCCTGCCCTGCGCGTTCTGGAAGCCACGAGCTTCGGCCTCGACGCGCGCGATCAATCTCGCCCGGTCCTGCGTCGCGCCCATCCGATGGAGCCTAGGAGCCACCTCGGACGCGATCTCGCTGCGCGACGCCCCGTGCCGCCCACGCGAGCGCCTCGATCGTCAACGGCGGCGCCGGCAGCAGCTCACGGCAGTGTTCGCGCAGTTGCGCTTGGCCTTTCGGGTCGAGGCCCGCCACGTAGCTACCGGGCGGGCCGACGCCGAACGTGAACGGTTCCCACCAGTCCTCGAAGGTTGGACTCTCGACCTTGACGGAGAGGGACCGCTCTTCGATGTCGCGCAGCCCGGCGGCTCGGAAGAGCTCCCCCAGGTGGCCCTCGCGCCCGCCGGCCAGCCGCGACTCGTCCACGACCTCGGGATCGAGGTCGTGGACGGCCCGCCAGAACAGGCTGAGCGGTCCGCGGTCGCCGGCGTGGTCCCACACGCAGGCCGCGACCACACCGCCGTCGCGTGTCACGCGCGTCATCTCGCGGAGCCCGGCGATCGGATCCGCCATGAAATGCACGACGAGTTGCGCCAGGGAGGCGTCGAACGAGCCGTCGTCGAACGGTAGGTCCTCCGCCGAGGCGCGCCGGACGTCGACCTCGGGGTGGCGCTCGCGTGCCGCCGCAACGAAGGACGCGGAGGGATCGACGGCCGACACGTGGTCCGGTCCGAGGCGGCGGACCAGTTCAGCGGTGAGCGCGCCGGGACCGCAGCCGACGTCCAGCGCGCGCTGGCCCGGCTCGACGCCGGCCAGGTTCGCGAACAGGGGTGCGAGCGGCGTCGAGTACCTCCCCATGAAGCGGTCGTACGCACCGGCCCCGACGGAGAAGCTCATCGCCGGAACGTGTCTTCGGGAGACGTCACGCTTGGGCGCGACCGGGCGAAGCGCGGAGCCACGCGAGCGATCGCGGCGTGCACAGGGCCCACAGGGCCAGGCCGCTCGGGATGATCTGCAGGATGTAGGTGGCGATGACGGGATCGGCTCGGCGGGATGCCACCTCGAAGATGCCGACCGCGAGGTTGGTGATCGCCTCGAGCAGCGCCAGCGGCCATCCCCATCGACGCCCGAGGAGGAGACCGAGCCCTCCGACCACGAACACGATCGCGAGCGCCCACCACCAGCCGGTCGCGGTGTCGCTGTTCCGCAGGAGCTGCACGCCGAGCAACCCCCACGCCAGCATCGCGCCGCCGACGACGCGCAGGTAGACGGGGATCCCGGGCCGGTCTCCCGCCGCGCTCATCGTCGCCTCAATTCAGGTAGCCCTCGACCGTGGTCGCGTCGCGCACCTCGGCGTCGTCGGGATCGAGCCCTGCGCTCCGGCGCGCCCGACGCTGGTGCAGCAGGTCCCAGCACTGGTCCAGCGTGACCTGGAGCTGCTCGATCCGCTCCCGCTCCGCGTCGTTCACCTCGCCGCGCGACTCCTTCTGGAACAACTCGTGTTCCTCGGCCGCCAGCCGGTTGATCTGCTCGATCACGTCCTTGTCGTCCATGGTTCCTCCCTCGCGTTCGGACATGCGTCGATCTGGTCTCTCTCACGCCACTATCCGACCTCGCGCGGCGAGCCGCCACCCCGAACCGGCCGCAGGTCGGTGGCGATACACTGGCTTCGGAGAGGCGGATCCTTCGAGGAGGAGATACCCGTGCAGCGCGAGACCGGCACCTTCACCGTGAAGTCCGGGTTGGCCGAGATGCTCAAAGGCGGCGTGATCATGGACGTCACGAACGCCGAGCAGGCCAAGATCGCCGAAGACGCCGGCGCCTGCGCCGTGATGGCCCTCGAGCGCGTGCCCGCCGACATCCGCAAAGAGGGCGGCGTCGCCAGGATGGCCGACCCGACCAAGATCGAAGAGATCAAGGCCGTGGTGTCGATCCCGGTGATGGCGAAGGCCCGGATCGGGCACTTCGTGGAGGCGCAGATCCTCCAGTCGCTCGGCGTCGACTACATCGACGAGTCCGAGGTCCTCACGCCCGCCGACGAAGAGTTCCACATCGACAAGTGGGCGTTCACCGTGCCGTTCGTGTGTGGCTGCCGGAACCTGGGCGAGGCGCTCCGGCGGATCGCCGAAGGTGCCGCCATGATCCGCACGAAGGGCGAGGCCGGGACCGGCAACGTCGTGGAGGCGGTCCGGCACGAGCGGACGCTCCTCGGCGAGATCGCCGCGTGCACGCAGCTGCGGCCGGAGCAGTACGTCTCGAAGGCGAAGGAGCTGGGTGCGCCGGTCGAGCTGGTGCGGGTGGTTGCGGAGCAGGGGAAGCTGCCGGTCGTGAACTTCTCCGCGGGCGGCCTGTCGACCCCCGCGGACGCCGCGCTGATGATGCAGCTCGGCGTCGATGGCGTGTTCGTCGGCTCCGGCATCTTCAAGTCCGAGGATCCCGCCACGATGGCGCGCGCGATCGTCGAGGCGACCACGCACTACCAGGACGCCGACGTGCTCGCGAAGGTCTCGCGCGGCCTCGGTGAGCCGATGGCCGGGCTCGAGATCGGCACGCTCGAGACGCGCCTCCAGGATCGCGGCTGGTAACCCGATCCGTCCGGGTTCGTCAGGGAGGTTGACCATCGTGAAGGCAGGGGTGCTCGCGCTCCAGGGAGACTTCCGCGAGCACGCGCGCGCGTTCGCCGACGCCGGCGCCACGCCGGTCGAGGTCCGTGTGCCCGCCGACCTGGACGGCGTCGACTGCCTGGCGATCCCCGGCGGTGAGTCCACGACCATCGCGAAGCTTGCGCGCGCGTACGACCTGGTCGAGCCGATCCGCGAGCGAGCGGCCGGCGGCATGCCGATCCTCGGGACGTGCGCGGGGATGATCGTGTTGGCGCGCGAGGTGCGCGGCGGCGAGCCGCTGTTCGAGCTGATGGATATCGTGGTGCGGCGCAACGCGTACGGCCGGCAGGTCGATTCGTTCGAGGCGGACCTCGACGTTCGCGGGATCGCGCACCCGGTGCGCGGGGTGTTCATCCGCGCCCCGTGGATCGAGCGGGTGGGCGGTGGCGTCGAGGTGCTCGCGACGTTCGAGGACCGTCCGGTCGTCCTGCAGCAGGGCGCGCTCCTCGCGGCCTCGTTCCATCCCGAGCTGATCGGCGAGACGGGACTGCACCGCTACCTGCTGGAGAAGGTGTAGCGCATGTCCGGACATTCGAAGTGGGCGACGATCCGCCGCAAGAAGGAGGCCACCGACTCGAAGCGCTCGAACATGTACGCGAAGCTGCTGCGGGCGGTCGAGGTCGCGGCGCGCGAAGGCGGCGGCAACGTCGAGGGGAACATGACCCTCGCGTCGGCGGTCGAGAAGGCGAAGAGCTTCTCCGTGCCGAACGACAACATCGAACGGGCGATCAAGCGCGGCACCGGTGAGCTTTCCGACGGGGCACGCTACGAGGAGATCGTCTACGAGGGCTACGCGGCCGGCGGCATCGCGCTGCTGATCGAGGCGCTCACGGACAACCGGAACCGCACCGCTCAGGAGATCCGGCACGCGTTCACCCGGAACAATGGCAACCTCGGCGAGACCGGCAGCGTCGCCTGGCAGTTCACGCGCAAAGGCGTGATCGACGTGGACAAGGAGCCGGCGCCAGACGAGGAGCGGATCCTGGAGATCGCGCTCGACGGCGGCGCCGAGGACGTCCGCGACGCCGAGAGCTCCTGGGAGATCGTGACCGCGCCGGCCGATTTCCACACGGTGCAGCGGGCGCTGGAGCAGGCGGGGGTGCCGATCGCCTCGGCCGAGCTCTCGATGGTGCCGCAGAGCACGATCCCGGTCGACGGCGGCGAGGCGACGCAGGTGCTCCGGCTGATCGAGGCCCTCGAGGAGCTCGACGACGTGCAGGCCGTCTACGCGAACTTCGACATCCCCGAGGAGGTCATGGCCGCGCTGTAGCGCGCGTGACCTGCGCGGACGCGTCCGCGCGATGGTGTAGCGTCGCGAAGGAACCATGCGTCGGTTCGTGATCATCGTCATCACCGCGCTCTGCGTTGCGACCGCGTGCACCTCCACGTCGGGGTCGAGCACGTCGAGCGCCTCTTCCATCTCGACCAGCGCGGAGCCGGTCGCGACGCTCGCGAACGGCCAGCCTTTGCCTGAGGGCTGTACCGGCACGGCGCGAGCCGCCCAGACGGTGGCCTTCATGGCCGGAGGCCGCGCGTGGGCGATGAACCCCTCGACCCACCGCCTGACGTGCCTGTTCACGACGAGCGACCCCGGGCCGTTCGCGTGGGGACCCCAGGGCGACCGCGTGCTCCTCGGCGACTTCCAGATCCAGGGCCTCGACCCGGCGGCGCCGACGCTCGGCGCGCTGAGCCCGCCGCCGGTGACGTTCGGCTGGGGGCACCCGATCGGCCTCGCGGTCGTGTACACGAGCACCGCGTCGGGTGAGCCGCAGAAGCGGTTCACCGACGACGGCCACGTCGAGGCGCTCCCGGGGCTCCCGGCCGGCCGGTACGTCCAGATCGCGTACCACCCGAGCGGGCTGGCCCTCGGCTTCATCCTGGAGCGCAACGACAGGGGATCGATCTGGATCTCGACGAACGAGGGGCAGCACCCGCAGCGGCTCGTCTTCGCCCAACCGGGAACCACGTTCACCTCGATCGCGTTCAGCCCCGACGGCACGCAGCTGTGGTGGACCGCCGAACACAGCGGGGTCCCCGTGCTGCACCGGATGGACCTGGGGAACCGGACCACGTTCACGGACGTGTGGCAGGGGTCGAAGGGGACGTCGGCGCAGGACCTCCAGATCGCGCCCGACGGGATCTTGAAGTCGGTGAACGAGGGGACGACCTGTGCGGATCGGCACGCGCTCGTGATCAGCGGGGGATCGGCCACCCGCGCGATGCCGTTGGAGGCGAGGCCGACATGGGCGCTCGGGTGGCTGGACGACTCGACGCTCCTCGTCGGTGCGGGGGACTGCGATCAGCCGACCGAGCTCTTCGCGGTGAACGCGCACGTCGGCGGCACCGCCGTCGCCCTCGTCACGGGTGTCGAGCAGGCCTCGCCACGGACCGTCGTGCAGGACGCGCCCACTTCCGTGCCCGCACCGGGCTCCGCCGATATCCAGGCGCCGCCCGGCGGTGTGGGGTGATAGGCCCACTCGGGCGGCCGGTCGGCCGCCACTAGCTCCGAAGGAACGTCCGCCGATAGGTGCGCCGGTCGCCGAGGATCAAGGTGTCGCCCGTGAGGATGAAGTCGCGCTCCGGCTCGTCCCGAAGGAGCTCGGGATCGGAGGCGCCGTCCATGTGGTGCAGGACGATCCCCGAGATCGCGCCGTCCCGTTCCGTCCAGTCCCGCACCTCGAAGCGGCCGAAATACGAAAGGCCGGTCACACCCTCAGCCGCTCCGGAGCCGGCGGTCACGATCACCGCGAGGGCTCCGCTCGGGTGATAGACGACGAGCCCTCCGGCCTCGCCGTACGGCCTCGTCCACGCACCCTCGCCGTCCTCGCGGTCCTCGTAGCTCAGCAGGGTCCACGCGCCGAGCAGGCCGTCGGGGATCGTCGCCACGCGCGGAGGATAGAGCGTCGTTGCCCGGGGGACCCCTCCCGCCTAGACTGCGCGAACAGATGTTCGATGCGTGTGTCCTGGGCGTAGACCCCGGTATGGCGAAGGTCGGGCTCGCGGTGGTTCGCGGCCACGACCGCACGGCCGAGCTCGTCTGGGCGGGGACCGTCACGACGGCGGCCGACGTCCCCGATGCCGGCCGGCTCCGGCTGGTCGCCGCGGCGGTGCGTGCCGCGATCGCCGAGCACCGTCCGGCGGCGGTGTCGATCGAGCGGGTCGCCTGGAACCGGAACCAGGTGAGCGCGCTCCAGGTCGCGAGGGCGACCGGCGCCGTGATGGTCGTGGCGGCGGAGGCCGGGCTGCCGGTCGAGGAGTACGGTCCGAACGAGGTGAAGATCGCGGTGACGGGCGCCGGCAACGCGGGCAAGCGGGAGGTGCAGTCGGCGCTCGTTCGTCTCCATGGGCTCCGCGGCGTGCCGTCCCAGCCCGACGCCGCCGATGCGGTCGCGGTCGCGCTGACCCACCTGGTGGGGGCTCGCATGCGGGCGCTGTCGCGCGTGGGCGCGCGATGATCGCGTTCCTCGAAGGTGAGGTCGTCGACAAGGGCGCCGCCCGCGTCGTCATCGCGGTCGACGGTGTGGGCTACGAGCTTGCGGTCCCGAGCTCGGTGCTGACGGCCCTGCCGGCGGCGGGGGAGACCGCGCGCATGCACACGCGGATGGTCGTGCGCGAGGACGCCATCACGCTGTTCGGGTTCGCGACGACCGACGAACGCGAGCTCTTCGACCGCCTGATCGGCGTCACCGGCGTCGGCCCGAAGGTCGCGCTCGCGTTCCTGTCCGCCCTGAAACCCGACGCGATCCGGCGCGCGGTCGTCTCCGGCGACGCGGC
>DATIWE010000016.1:0-28024 GCA_035519495.1 Actinomycetota bacterium | reverse complement strand
GTCCTTCTTCTTCCTGGAGATGAACACGCGCCTGCAGGTGGAGCACACCGTCACCGAGATGGTGACGGGCCTCGACCTCGTGGCGCTCCAGATCCAGGTCGCGCTCGGGGAGTCCCTCGCGGGCCTCGAGGTGGCCGCGCGTGGACACGCGATGCAATGCCGGATCAACGCCGAGGATCCCGCGCGCAACTTCCTGCCCGGGCCGGGACGGGTCACCGGCTACGAGGAGCCCGGCGGGCCGTTCGTCCGGGTGGACTCCGGCGTGACGCGGGGTCGGGAGATCCCCGGCGACTACGACTCGATGTTCGCGAAGCTCGTCGTCAGCGGCACCGACCGGGACCAGGCTCGCCGCCGCATGCTGCGTGCGCTCGGCGAGTACACCGTCGAGGGCGTCCCGACGACGATCCCCGTGCACCGGTGGATCCTCGAGACGAAGGAGTTCCGCGCCGGCACCCATACGACGACCTGGCTGGAGCGCGCGCTCGCAGACGCGGATCTGCGGCCCCAGGCCCAGGGCGAGCCCGCCGGGGCTCCCTCCCGCGCGACGAGGCCGCGGGACATCCTCGTGGAGGTCGACGGCCGACGGGTGCCGGTCCGGATCTTCGACGAGCGGCGCGAGGCCGCCCCGAAGGCGCCGTCCTCGCACAGCGCCCACCACGGCGAGCACGTCCACGGCGAGATCCATGCGCCGATGCAGGGAACGATCGTGAAGGTGCTCGTCGAGAAGGGCCAGCGGATCGAGGCGGGCGACGTGGTGTGCATCCTCGAGGCGATGAAGATGGAGAACCACATCGCCTCGACCCGCGAAGGTGAGATCACCGACCTGCCGATCCGGCCGGGCCAGGTCGTGGAGACCGGCTCGCTGCTGGCCGTGATCGACTGAGGAACGATGAGGGACCGCTTCGGCGGACCTCGCGTCGCCCGAGGGTCCCTCAGGCGACGAGCCGGCCGTCGCTGATCTCGACGACGCGGTCCGCGTAGTGCGTCATCCGCTGGTCGTGCGTCACGACGACGGCCGCGGTGCCGCGTCCCTTCACCTCGGTGCGGATCAACTCCATCACCTGCTCGCCGAGACGTGAGTCGAGTGCGCTGGTCGGCTCGTCGAACAGCACGAGCTCGGGCTCGTTCATCAATGCGCGCCCGATCGCCACGCGCTGGCGCTCGCCGCCGGACAGTTGCGGCGGAGTGTTCTTCACGCGATCTGCAAGACCGAGCTCCTCGAGCAGTCGCTCTGCGCGACGGTCGATCCCTTTGCCGCGCTTGCCGGCCACGTCGGCGACCAGGAGCAGGTTCTCCTTCGCCGTCAGGAACGGCACGAGGTTCGCGCCCTGGAAGACGAACCCGACCATGTCGCGGCGGAACCTCGTCAGCTCTCTACGGTTGTAGTCGGTGATGTGGTGCGGCCCGACGATCACGTCCCCCTCCGTGGGAGACAGGAGGCCACCCGCGATCGAGAGGAGCGTGGTCTTCCCCGAGCCCGACGGGCCGACGAGGGCGACCATCTCGTCGTCGCCGACCTTCAAGGTCACGTGATCGAGCGCAGCGACCTGCGTCTCGCCGTTCCCGTACGTCTTGCGAACGTCCTGCATGTCGAGAGCACTCACGTGGGGTCCTTCGGTCATGCCCCGCCGACGGCGGAGGCCGGGTCGATACGGATGATCCTGCGGAACGAGATCGCGCTACCGATCAGCGCGGTCACGACGAGCCCGACGGCTGTGAAGACGAACCGGCTCGTCGAGAGCTCGAGGGGCACGGTGTCGGGGATCACCTGCGCGAGTCCAAGGGCGAACAGGCTGCCGGTCGCGAGCGCGCCTGCGGCGATCAACACCGCCTGCACCGTGAGCCCGGCCGCGAGCGTCCGCGACGAGGCCCCGATCGCCTTGAGCACTCCGAGCAGTCCGACGCGCTCGATGGTGAGGAGCGCGAAGAACAGGGCCACGACGATGCCGGACACCGCGAACGTCGTGCCGATGATCGACGTGAAGACGCTCTCCTGATCGCTCACGCCGGGCACGCCGGCGATCGCTTCGTCGATCGTGAGGGCGGTGACGCCGGGCACCCGGTCGTCGATCGCCGCTGCGACGTCTGCCACCGGGGAGCCGTCCTGGGGCGTTACGAGGATCGCCTGGAAGGTTCCAGGCGAGACGGCGGCGTCTGGGATGTTCGCGTTGAGCGCCTCGCGCCACGTCGCCGGCTCGACCCAGACGCCGCCCTGCAGGTTGTAGTTCGTGCCGCTCACCCAGCCGACCACCTCGACCGGCGTTCGAGCCCTTCCGAGCACCATCGTCTGACCGAGCTCGAGCCCTGCGGCCTGGAGCGACGCGTCGGCGTAGGCCTGGCCGGGCGCCGGCGGAGCGGGCACGGTCGCGTTGGGCGCCTCGTAGCCGAACACCGCGACGTCGGCCGGCTCCGTCCGGCCCTCGATGTGGCCGGCGAGCAGAACCACCCCGAGCCCGGTCGCCTCGCGCACGCCGGGAACGTTCGCGATCCCGGCGTGTTGCTCGGAGCTGATCCGCGACCGGTCGATCGAACCTTTGCTATCGGCGCTGTAGACGATCAGCGGCGCGGTCTGCGCGCGGAGCACGCCCGTGGCCGAGTTGACGAGCGCGTCCAGGATGCCACCCAGGACCAGCAGTAGGAGCACGAGCAGCGTGAGGGCCGCGCCGGCCGTCAGGAAGCGGCTCGGCCGCCGGACGAGCTCTCGCCACGCGAGCTTCATGCGAGCCCACCTCCCGCCAGCCGCATGGTGGCCGCCGCAGGGTCGATCTTGGCGACCCGACGCATCGCTCCGATCGAGGCGACGACGCCGAGCAGGATGATGGAGATCGACGTCGTGACGAGGGTCGATGGCTCGACGGTGGCGACGAAGCCGCCGCTCCCGATGCCGTTGACCGCCAACAACGTCAGGGGGATCGCAACGAGCAGCGCGAGCCCGATCACGATCAGCACTTGGGCGATCAGGCCGCCCAGAAGGAAGCCTCCGCTCGCGCCGACCGCGCGCAACAGCGTGAGCGAGGCTGTCTTCTGTACCGTGACGATCAGGAAGAAGAACCCGATGAGGAGGATCACCACGACGAAGGCGAGGGCGAGGATGATCCCGAACGACTGTTGGATCGACGACACGCCGGGCAGCGACGCCACCGCCGTGTTGCGATCGAGCGCCTCGACCCCGTCGACCTGCGCCGTGATGGCCGCCGCAACCGTCGACGGATCTGCCCCGGCCGAGGTCTCGACGCCCACCAGGTTGGGCACCACCCCCTTCGCCTCGGGGTTCGTCGACATCACGAGACCTTCGTAGGTGGCGTAGGAGACGAACAGTGTGGGCTGCACGTTGAACGCTGCATCGTCGGCGAGGCCGACGATCGAGATCGGAGTGGCTCCGGGCACGATCGTCACCTGCTGGCCGAAGCCGTAGCCCTTGTCGGCGTCCTGCGCGCTCGCGACCGCCTCGCCGTCGCGCTCGGGCAGACGCCCTTCCGACAGCGTCGTCGGCGCGCCGGGACCGCCGAGCTCGTAGCCGAAGATCGTCGTGTCCAGGATCGTGCCACCGGCAACCTTCGCGCTGAACGACGCCTCGCCGATCGGGCCGGACGCTGCGACGCCCTCGACGCCGGCGACGGCCGCGACGTTCTGAGGCAGGACCCTACTGCCGTCGACGCTGCGCCGGGCATCGGCGCTGTACACGAGCACCGACGCCGACTGGTGCTCGAGGCCGCCGGTGAACTGCCCGAGCAGCGATCCCGCCAGCGTCTGCTGGAACAGGATCAAGAAGACCAGGAGCGCGACCGCCCCGACCAAGAGGATGAATCGGAGCTTCGCCCGCCGTATCTCCCCGAGTGCGAATCGCATGGCTTCCGTGTTCCTTCAGGTTCCACATGGCTGTGGCGCCGGCGGCCGGATGCCGCCGACGCCGCAGCCGGGGGCGCCGAGCCCTCCGGCGCCGCCTATCGGCTACTTCGTGCCGACGTGCGTGGCGACGACCGCCAACGCGTAGCCGTCGGTTGCGTTCCCCCAGGCGTATACCTGGTACGCGAAGCCGGCCCACAGCTTCAGGACGTCCGGGCCGATCACCGGCCGGTAGCGCCCGGGCAACGAGACCCAGGCTGCGTAGACGCCCTTCGGCACCGCGACCGTGGCGCTCTTCCCCCAGGTGAAATGCGTGCCGCCGATCAGCGGCGCCCCGTTCGCCCAGACGTTGACCGCCGGCGCGTCCGCGGTGTGCCGCACGGTGAGCCGGGCCTTCCCGGCGCCGACGGACCGGACGTCGTTGCGGAACAGTGAGAGCTTCGGCGTGCCGCTCGCGTTGAGGCTCGCCACCGCCGTGTAGTTCTTCCCGCCCTTGAGCACGACGCCGTTCGCCTGCAGGATCGCCGCGCCACTGCATGGGTCGGCCTTCGCCACGATCTTCAGGTCGTAGGAGCCGGCCGGCAGCTTCACGCCGGTGACGACGTCGCCCGGGTTGAAGTCTGGGATCGCGTCCGCGCCGTTGACGCACACGTTCACGTCGACGCCGGGGATCCCGTGCACGACGTTGAGCGTCGCCTTCGCCGAGGCACTCGCCGCCCCCGCTCCGAACAGGCTCATCGCGATCGCCCCCGCGATCACGACTGCCATGGATCTCGTTCGCATGTTTCGCATGTCCTTCCCTTCTCTCGGCCCGTCTTTCGGTTGCGTCGAACCTACCGAAGATGTATGCAGCATGACTCGTGTAGGTGACTGTTTGCATAGTATTTGACCAACTTCATACACACTTGTGTCCTGCGATGGATGCTCCGCAACGACTATCCTCTGCACATGAGCTCTGGGCGAAGCATCTCCCAGGTCGCCGACGACCTCGGCCTACCGATCGCCACGATCCGCTCGTGGGAGCGGCGGTACGGTTTCCCAGAGCCGGACAGGACCGACGGGAAGCACCGGCGATACTCGGCCGAGCAGATCGAGGCGCTCCGTGTGGTGCGCGACGAGATCACGCGCGGGCACCGGGCAGCCGAGGCCGTCGCGATCGCACGCTCGGCGGGACCGCGCGCGGTCCGTAACGACGCGCTCGACCGGTTCGCGGAGGCGGCGGATCGATTGGACGCCGAGGGGATCCGCGACGCGCTCGTCGAGGCGGCCGAGGTGGTGGGACTCGACCGCGCGATCGTCGAGGTGGCGTTGCCCGGGATCCGGCGGATCGGCGATCGGTGGAAGGCGGGGCTCTGCGACGTCGGGAACGAACACGTCGCCACCCACACCGTCCAGCAGTGGCTCGCCGGGCTCCAGACGTTCGCTCCCCCGCCGTACCGACCAGGCCCGTTGCTCCTCGCGTGTGCGCCGACCGAGCTCCACTCGATCGGGATCGAGGCGTTCGGCGTAATCCTCGCGCGGCGCGGCTGGTCATGCCGGATGCTCGGACCGATGACGCCCGTCTCCTCCCTCGTGGCCGCGGCGCGCACGTCGCGAGCCGCGGGCGTCATCGTCACCGCGCAGCGGAGCGTCGGGCGCCGGAGCGCGATCGATGCGCTCGTGGCGGTGAGCACGATGCGCGACGTCGGGGTCTTCTACGGCGGCAACGCGTTCACGACCGAGCGCGCCCGCGCCGAGGTGCCGGGCACGTACCTCGGCACGGATCTGCTGGCCGCCGCCGAGACGGTGGCAGCCGCGCTCGACCGGCCGCCGGCCGGTTAGGGACGCGCCAGGAAGGCGCGAACGACCTGGAGGTACTCCTCGGGCTGTTCGACGAACATCATGTGCGCGCTCTCCTCGAACACGTGGAGCTCCGCGTCGGGCAGCAGGGCGGCCATGCGCGTCGACGCGTCCACCGTGCAGACGCGATCGTGCCGGCCGGCGAGCACGAGGACCGGCTGCGGCACGTCGACGAGACGGTCCTGCACCTCGATCCCGCCGTAGCTCGCCGTCGCCGCGTGCCGAAGGACCTCGGGCGCGAACACCCATCCCGCGGAGCGCCGTTCGTACTCCTCGATGCGAGGATCGAGCGGGTCGGAGAAGTGGAACGGCCACTGGTCGTGCATCAGCGAGGCGACGTCCTCCTCGGTCGTCGCCGTCGCCTCGCGGTTCCACGCGCCGAGCACCTGCTCGCGCAGCGCGACCGGCTCGAACGCCTCGAGCGCCGCGCCGACGCCGTCGAGATCCCGGCCCGACGCCACGCCGCCCGACACGATCGTTCGCGCGGCCTGCCCCGGGTAGTCCACCGCGTTCTGGAGCGCCACGAACGCGCCGAAGGAGTGGCCGAGCACCGCGTATCGCTCGAGCTTCAGCGCCAGGGCGAGCATGATCACGTCCTGCGCCATGCGCTCTAACGTCCACGTTTGCGGAGGCGTGCGCTCCGAGCGGCCGTTCGCGCGGAGATCCACCAGGAGCAGCCGGTGGCCGTCGTCGGTGAGCGGGTCGAGGTAGTCGGCGAACTCGTGGTGATCGAGCCCCGGTCCGCCGTGCAGCAGGATCAACGGGCGTCCGTCGCCCGGACCCCGCTCGACGACCCAGAGGGAGCAGTCGTCGATCCGGACGAGGCGGCCGTCCTCGCTCACGCCCCCGGTGCGCCCCATGCGTCGCGCCCGAGCACGCGGAACGCGGCGTCGTGCACCTTGTAGCGGACGTTGACCGCGATCAGCAGCGGCGTGAGCGTCTCGGCGATGCGCGCCATCTGGAGCCCGCCGCAGTCGACCCACCGCATCCCGGGGATGTCCTCGATCAACGACCCGACGACCGCCTTCGCCTCCGCGTCGTCCCCCATGACGAACGCGTCGCTCTCGACGGCGCGCTCGAGGTCGCGCAGCGGCGCCGCGCCGATCGTGTGCATCGCGGCGACCAGCCGCACGTGCTTGGGCAGCAAGGACTTGGCGAACTCGGCCGCCGAGCCGTGCCAGGGCCGGAGCGCGTGGCTGGCACGCCCGCCGACCGCGCTCATGAGGGGGCTCGTGCAGTCGACCACGACGGTGCCCTCGGCGAGCGTGTCCTTGATCGCCTCGTAGATCAGCGCCTGGCCCGCGAACGGCACCGTGACGAACACGACGGGCGTGCCGACGACGGCTTCCGCGTTGAGCCGCCCGTCGACCGCCGCGTCGGCGCCGAGGATGCCCCTCGCCTCTTCGGCGCTCGCCTGCGCCTTCTCGGTTGCGCGGGAACCGATCGTCACGTGGTGACCGGCGCCGGCCAGCCGGAGCGTCAGCCCGAAGCCCTCCGCCCCGGTCCCACCGACGATCGCGATGTCCATGGCGTCGAAGGGTAGCGGGTAGCCTCCTCGGCCGTGGCCGGGACGGTGAACCACCTCCTCGAGCTCCTCGTCGGGCTCGCGTGCATCGGCCTCGCGGTGCCCGCGTGGCAACGGGGCGGCGCCCTGCGCGTCGTCGCGGCCGTGTTCGCGCTGGGCGGTCTGGCGGCCGTCGCCCACGCCGCGATCGCGTTCGTTCAGTGACGCGGGTGGTACTCGCCGAAGACGCGCCGCAGCGCGTCGGAGACCTCGCCGAGCGTCGCGCGAGCGCGCAGAGCCTCCCGCATCGGGGGCAGCAGGTTCTCCGGCCCCGACGCCGCCGCCTCCACGGCGGCGAGCGCGGCGTCGACCGCCGGCTGGTCGCGCGTGGCGCGGAACCCGCGCAGGCGCGCGACCTGCGCCGCGACCTCCTCCTCGCCGATCCGCTGGAGGTCGGGCCGCGGTTCCTCGGGGACCTCGAAGCGGTTGACGCCGACCACGACGCGGTCGCCGCGCTCGATCGCCTGCTGCATCCGGAACGCCGCCTCGTGGATCTCGTCCTGGTAGAAGCCGGCCTCGATCGCCGCCACCGCGCCGCCCATCGCGTCGATCCGGTCGAGGTAGCCCATCGCGAGTCGCTCGAGGTCGTCGGTGAGCGACTCCACGTAGTACGAGCCGCCGAACGGATCGACGACCTCGGGGACCCCGGTCTCGTAGCCGATCACCTGCTGGGTCCGCAGCGCGATCTTGGCGCTCTCCTCGGTGGGGAGCGCGAGCGCCTCGTCGAACGCGTTCGTGTGCAGCGACTGGGTGCCGCCGAGGACCGCCGCGAGCGCCTCGAGCGTGGTCCGCACGATGTTGTTCTCCGGCTGCTGCGCGGTGAGCGTGGCGCCGCCGGTCTGCGTGTGGAACCGCAGCATCATCGATCGCTCGTCCTTCGCGCCGAAGCGCTCGCGCATGATCGATGCCCAGATGCGGCGCGCGGCGCGGAACTTCGCGATCTCCTCGAAGAAGTGCATGTGGCACGCGAAGAAGAACGACAGGCGCGGCGCGACGTCGTCGACCTCAAGGCCGGCATCGAGCGCCGCCTCCACGTACGCGATGCCGTCGGCCAGCGTGAACGCGATCTCCTGCGCGGCGGTCGAGCCCGCCTCGCGCATGTGGTAGCCGCTGATCGAGATCGTGTTCCACCTCGGGATCCGCTCGGCGCAGTACGCGAAGAGGTCGGTGATCAGGCGCATCGACGGACGCGGTGGATAGATGTAGGTGCCGCGCGCCGCGTACTCCTTCAGGAGGTCGTTCTGGACGGTTCCCTCGAGGTCCGCGGCCGCGACGCCCTGCTCCTCGGCGACCAGCTCGTAGAGCAGCAGGAGGACCGGCGCGGTCGCGTTGATCGTCATCGAGGTCGAGACCTCGCCGAGCGGGATGCCGTCGAACAGCCGCCGCATGTCGTCGATCGAGTCGATCGCGACGCCGGTCTTGCCGACCTCGCCCTCCGCGAGCGGATGGTCGGAGTCCAGGCCCATCTGGGTCGGGAGGTCGAACGCGGTCGACAGGCCCGTCTGGCCGTGCTCCAGGAGGTACCGGAAGCGGCGGTTCGTGTCGTCGGCCGTGCCCATCCCCGCGTACTGGCGCATGGTCCACAAACGCCCGCGGTACATCGTGGGATACGGCCCGCGGGTGAAGGGGAAGGAGCCGGGCTCGCCCAGCCGGCCCGCGGGATCCCAGGCGGCGAGGTCCTCGGGCCCGTACACGTCGTGGAGCTCGACGCCGGAGTCGGTGACGCGGCGCTCGTCCGTCATGACCGATCGAGCCTAGCGCCCGGGCAGGTCAGTCCTCGACGAGGTAGCCGAGGAGCGCCAGATCCCGCCGGGCCGACTCCAAGGCCACCGCGTCCGGCGCGCGGACGTGGTGGAGATGCGCCCCGCCCGTCAGCGAGGACAGCGGTTGTGCGTCGGCCCGCCGCATCGCCTCCGAGTACCGCTCGACGTCGCGGTGCGTCGCGATCATCAGGTCGGCGCGAACCTCGCCGTAGAGCTCGTGTTGGACCACCACGTCCAGGACGGTGCAGCCGTGCGCGACCAGCATCTCGAGCTCCTTCTGCGAGCCCTCGCGGTCGTGCTTGCAGGCGAGCACGGCGAACACCCCCTCGGGCGGCGCGTCGCCGTCCCACCGGTAGCCGAGAGGGCTGCCGGAGATGTCGGCGCCTCCCGCGCGGATGATCGCCATGTCGTTCACGATCGCCTGCCGCGAGACGCCGAAGTGCTCGGCGAGCTCCGATCCCGTGATCGATCGCCGTCCTTCTCGCAGCATCGTCACGATCTTGTCGCGACGCGCCGCTCCGGTCCCTTCGGACATCTCCCCGAGCCTATCCCCCGTTCTCGCAGCGCGCGACCCACGGGTAGGGTGGTCGTATGGACATCGTGGATCCGCGGTTCGACGAGTACATGGCGTCGCGACTGACCAGGTTCGACGAGCCGGTGCTGTTGGAGATGGAGGCCGAGGCGAAGGAGCGCGGTTTCCCGATCGTCGGCAGGAACGTGGGCGTGACGATCGAGGTGCTCGCCCGCTCGATCGGCGCGCGTCGCGTGATGGAGCTCGGCTCCGGGTTCGGCTACTCGGCCTATTGGTTCTCGCGCGCCGTCGGCGCCGGCGGCGAAGTGCACTGCACCGACGGCGACCCGGCGAACGTCGACGCGGGCCGCGCCTACCTCGAGCGCGCAGGGGTCGGCGACCGCGTGACCTACCACGTCGGCGACGCGCTCACGAGCTTCGCGACGATCGACGGCGACTTCGACATCGTCTTCTGCGACATCGACAAGCCCGGCTACCCGGACGCGTGGCGGGCGGCGAACGCGCGGGTCCGGGTCGGCGGCCTGTATATCTGCGACAACACGCTCGGCTACGGCCGGGGCACGGTCCTGGACGACGAGGAGGGCGCGAAGGCGATCCGCGAGCACAACGCCCTCATCGCCGCCGACGAGCGGTACGTCTCGACGATCGTCCCCACCCGTGAAGGGGTGCTGGTCGCGATCCGCATCGCATGAGCGCCGCTGCAGGGACGTTCCGGAGTAGACTCCGCCGGGCTCGCTGGACCGCCCGGCCAAGGGCTGTCTGTCCCCGCGCGATAGCCTGGTAGGCAAGGATCCGAACCGCCCGAGGAGCATCGGTGGCCAGCAGATCGCGGAAGTCCAAGAGCGACTACGGCTCCATCTACAAGGGTCACGAGGGCCAGTGGTCCTGGATCCTGCATCGGATCACCGGCGTCGCGATCATCCTGTTCCTGTTCGCGCACGTGATCGACACCGCCGCGGTCGGCTGGGGACCCAACGCCTACAACCGCATCACCGCGGCCTACGAAAACCCGTTCGTCCGGCTGCTCGAGCTCGGCCTGGTCACGGCCGTGATCTACCACTCGCTGAACGGGCTGAAGATCACGCTGATCGACTTCTTCCCGAGGCTCGTCTCGCGGATCCGGCCGATCTCGATCGCGTTCACCGCCGTGTTCGTGCTGGTGATGATCCCGACCGCGTGGATCATGCTCGGGCAGACCTGGGACCTGATCCAGAAGTGAGCGGCTGACCGTGGCGACCACGACCCGTCCGCCCACATCGCCGCCCGAACCGCGTCGCCGCCCCGAGACGGCGATGGGCCGCGAGCGGCCGCTCGGTGGATTCGAACTGTGGACCTGGCTGTTCATGCGGATCAGCGGCCTGCTGCTGCTGGTCCTGGCGGTCGGCCACACGCTGATCATGCACCTGCCCGCCGGCGGCGTGTCCCGCATCAACTTCGGCTTCGTCGCCGTGCGTTGGGAGAGCCCGTTCTGGCGGACGTGGGACTGGATGCTGCTGATGCTCGCGCTGGTCCACGGCATCAACGGCCTGCGGAGCATCACGCTCGACTACGTGCGCAGGCCTGGCGTGCGGTTCGCGCTGACGATGTCGTACTACGTGATCGGGTTCACGCTCATGATCCTCGGCACCGTGATCGTCGTGACGTTCGATCCCACGAAGTGGGGCCCGATCTCGCCATGACGACGACCCACACCTACGACGCCCTCGTGATCGGCGGCGGCGGCGCCGGACTGCGCGCCGCGATCGAGCTGTCGGAACGGTGCCGGACCGCGGTGATCTCGAAGCTCTACCCCACCCGCTCCCATACCGGGGCGGCGCAGGGCGGGGTGTGCGCGGCGCTCGGCAACGTGGAGGAGGATTCCCCGGAGTGGCACGCGTTCGACACGGTGAAAGGCGGGGACTACCTGGTGGACCAGCCGGCGGCGATCCTCATGACGGAGGAGGCGGTCGACGCGATCTACCAGTTGGAGCGCTGGGGCCTCCCGTTCAACCGGACGCCCGACGGCCGCATCGACCAGCGGAGGTTCGGCGGGCACACCCGGAACCACGGTGAGGCGCCGGTGCGCCGCGCCTGCTACGCCGCGGACCGCACCGGCCACATGATCCTGCAGACCCTCTACCAGCAGTGCGTGAAGCGCGACGTGACGTTCTTCAACGAGCTCTACTGCCTCGATCTCCTGCGTGCCGACGACGGCAGCACCGCCGGGATCGTCGCCTACGAGCTGGGCACCGGCGGCCTGCACATCTTCCGCGCGAAGGCCGTGGTCTTCGCCACCGGTGGCTACGGTCGCATGTTCCGCGTGACCTCGAACGCCCACGCGCTGACGGGCGACGGGCCGGCGCTCGTGTGGCGCCGGGGGATCCCGCTCGAGGACATGGAGATGTTCCAGTTCCATCCGACCGGCCTCGCGCGCCTGGGGGTGCTGCTGTCGGAGGCCGCCCGCGGCGAGGGCGGCGTCGTCCTGAACGCCGACGGCGAGCGGTTCATGGAGCGCTACGCGCCCACGATCAAGGACCTCGCGCCGCGCGACATGGTCAGCCGCGCGATCTACCAGGAGATCAAGGAGGGTCGCGGCGGCGGGCCGAACGGCGACTGGGCCTATCTGGACATCTCCCACCTCGACCCGAAGGTGATCGACGAGAAGCTCCCCGACATCACGGAGTTCGCGCGGATCTACCTGAAGGTCGAGCCGAAGAAGGAGCCGGTGCCGATCCAGCCGACCGCCCACTACGCGATGGGCGGGATCCCGACCGATGTCGACGGCCGCGTGGTGATCGGCGCCGAGGAGACGGTGGTGCCGGGGCTCTACGCCGCCGGCGAATGCGCGTGTGTCTCGGTCCACGGCGCGAACCGCCTGGGCACGAACTCGCTGCTGGACCTCGTCGTGTTCGGTCGGCGCGCCGGCGACGACGCCGCCCGCTACGTCCGTGAGGCCGAGCTGCCGCCGCTCGGCGAGGCGCCCGAGGGGCCGGCGCTCGAGCACCTGAACGGGATCTTGGGCAGGACGTCCGGCGAGAACGGCGCCGACATCCGCAAAGAGCTCCAGGACTCGATGTTCGACCTGGCGTTCGTCGTGCGCTCCGAGGAGGGCCTGACGAAGATGCAGGAGATCCTCGTGGAGCTCCGGCGGCGCTACGACGACGTGGCGATCGGCGACAAGGGCCCCAACTACAACACCGACCTCATGGAGACCGTGGAGCTGGGCTACCTGCTGGATTGCGCCGACGCGCTGGTCGCCGGCGCGCTGGTGCGGACCGAAAGCCGCGGCGGCCATTTCCGGGAGGACCATCCGCTCCGCGACGACGCGAACTGGCTGAAGCACACGCTGGCCTACCGCGAGCCCGACGGCTCGATCCGCATGGAGTACAAGCCCGTGAAGATGGGACCGTACGTCCCGATGGAGCGGAAGTACTGATGGCGACGGTCGCCGACGTGCTCGAGGCCTCCGAGGCGCCGATGGCCGTCGATCCGCATTCGATCGAGCTGACCGTCCGGGTGCGCCGGTTCAATCCGGAGGTCTCCGACGACTCCTGGTGGGACGAATGGACCGTGCGGTGCGACCCGTTCGAGCGCCTCGTCGAGGTCCTGCATCAGATCAAGTGGCATCACGACGGCACGCTGTCGTTCCGCCGCTCGTGCGCGCACGGCATCTGCGGTTCGGACGCGATGTTGATCGACGGCCGCAACCAGCTGGCCTGCAAGGTCCTCGCCCAGGACGTGGCGCCGCGGGTGACGATCGAGCCGATCCGCGGGCTCACGGTGCTGAAGGACCTGATCGTCGACATGGATCCCTTCATGGACGGGTACAAGAGCGTGCTCCCGTACCTGATCAACGACTCGGGCGAGCCCGAGAAGGAGCGCCGGCAATCACCGGAGGATCGCCACCGCTACGACGACACCACGAAGTGCATCCTGTGCGCCTGCTGCACGACCTCGTGTCCGGTCTTCTGGGGCGACGACAGCTACGTCGGGCCCGCGGCCATCGTGAACGCGCATCGGTTCATCTTCGACTCGCGCGACGAGGCCGGCCGCGAGCGCATGAAGATCCTGTCGGAGAAGACCGGGGTCTTCCGCTGCCGGACCACGTTCAACTGCACCGACGCGTGCCCGCGCGGTATCGAGGTCACGAAGGCGATCCAGGAAGTGAAGCGCGCGATCCTGTTCGAACGCTTCTGAGCTTCAGCGGACGCGGATCTTCGCCGCCGGCGACCAACCGCTCGTCGCGGCGTTCGCCGTACGGTGCAGGCGCGAGCGGAACGAGAACGTCCCGTTCCCGCCGTGGAAGCGGACGCTCGTCGTCGTCACGCCGGTCCTCCACGTGGTCCAGGCGCCCGGGCCCTTCCGCTTCTGCACGTCGTAGGTGAACCCGGTCTGCCCGCCGGCCGCCAGGTGCACGGTGAAGGTCGTCCGCTTCGTTCCGGTCCGCGGCGAGACCACGATCGGCACCCGGACGGTCCCGTGCATGAAGGGATGGACCGAGCAGTGGTACGGGTAGGTGCCGGCGGCCAAGAAGTCGACCGAAGACGAGGTCGCGCCCGGCGAGATCCGGCCGGTGTCCCACAGCGACAGCGGCCCATCGCCCGTCGAGGTGTGCTGGCGCGTCCCGCCGTCGTGCCAGGCCACGTCCTCCCCCTGCGGGACGATGATCGTGGCGGGCGAGAACGCGAACTCGGCGACGGAGACCTGCGCCGCGGCCTGCGCGGGCGGCGCGGCGAGGCCCACGCACGTCAGGGTGACGACGGCGAGGGCGATCGAACGACGCACGGAGCGTTCCCCTCCGGACCGGTGACGCCTCTCCTACGGGTGGCGGCCGGAGCCGGTTCATCGGCTAGGGTCGCGACCGATGACGCACAGGGTCGTGATGGTGGCCGGGGACGGGATCGGCCCGGAGGTGGCGGCCGCGGCGCGCCACGTACTGGACGCGACCGGCGTCGACCTCGAGTGGATGGATCGGCCCGCCGGCGCGTCGGCCCTCGAGCACCACGGGTCCCTCCTGCCGGAGGGCACGCTCGACGCGATCCGCGACTGCCGGGTCGCGTTGAAGGGCCCGATCACGACGCCGGTCGGCACGGGGTTCCGCAGCGTGAACGTCGCCCTCCGCCAGGACCTCGATCTGTTCGCGGCCGTCCGTCCCGCCCGCTCGCTCCCGGGGGTGCCCACCCGCCACGACGGCGTCGATCTCGTGGTCGTGCGGGAGAACACCGAGGACCTCTACCAGGGGATCGAGTTCGAGCGCGGAAGCGAGGAGGCGCGCGCGCTCCGGGTGCGGCTCCGCGATCTGGGCGGCTTCGAGGTTCGCGAGGACGCCGGCGTCACGCTCAAGCCGATCAGCGTCAGCGGCACCCAGCGGATCGTCCGGTTCGCGTTCGAGTACGCGCGCGCGAACCGGCGCACGAAGGTCACCGTGGGCCACAAGGCCGGCGTGATGCGCTACTCCGACGGGCTGTTCCTGGAGACGGCGCGCGCCGATGCGCGCGGGTACCCCGACGTCGCGTGGGAGGAGATCCAGGTGGATCACCTCTCGGCGCGGCTGGTCCAACGACCGTCGGACTTCGACGTGCTGTTGCTGCCGAACCTCTACGGCGACATCCTGTCCGACCTGTGCGCCGGACTCGTCGGCGGGCTCGGCCTGATCCCCGGCGCGAACATCGGGTGGGAGTACGCGGTGTTCGAGCCCGTACACGGGAGCGCGCCGGATATCGCGGGCACGGGGATCGCGAACCCCATCGCGATGATCCTGTCGGGAGCGATGTTGCTGCGGCACGTTGGGGAGCTCGATGCGGCCGCGCGCGTCGAAGGCGCGGTCGACGCGGTGCTGCGCGAGGGATCCGTCCGAACCGGCGACCTCGGCGGAACGTCGACAACGACCGAGATGGCCGACGCGATCGCCTCGGCCGTCGACGGGGCGTAGCGGCCTCAGCCGCCGTTCGGAACCGAGCAGGAGGATGGGCCGCCGCCCACCTCGGCGTCGACGTTCCTGCTGTGCCCCTCCCACTTGATCCTGCACGTCACCGATCCGTCGTCGTCGGCGACCGCCTGGAGCTGGAGCCGGGCTCCGGTATCGGCGACGAACGACAGGTCCCACGGCAAGGGCACATCGCCGACGACGACACGTCCGTCGGCCGTCAGGTACCGCACGGAAGCGGAGCGGGCGCTCCCCGTCACCTCGTACGTCATCTGGTGCGGTCCCTTCGCGAGGAGCATCGACCAGAACCAGCGGTTCGACGGCAGCGCCGCGATGATGGCGAGCCCGATGACGAGGACGGCCCCGAGGATCAGGATGATCCGGACGACCCGAGGCAGCCGCGTTCGTGCAGGTGCGTTCCCGGTCGGAGGTGGCGGGAGCCCGTCCATCCCGTCGGAAGTATCGCCCTTCCACGCAACGACGGGAAGGCGATCAGCCGTGTTGGTGGGGATGCGGCTCGGGGCTCCGACCGGAGCCCTCGTCGAGGCGTCAACAGCCAGGTGCGCCGTGGTTGCCGCAGCACCCGTGACGCGCCGCGCGGAGCCGGTTCTTCACCGTGACCGCGAGCCGGCGCGGGATCGGCAGATCAGAGTCCGACCAGTTCGTGAAGAGATCGCGGGCGCGCTCGCGGCTGATCTCCCAGAACGGCATCGCCCGTCATCGTAGGTCGGGAGGTCCTTGGTTGACCCCGTGCCCGGTGGGACACTGCGTCGGATGGAAGCGGCCCCCGAGCTGAACGCCACCCCGCCGTCGCCGCTGCGTCTGTGGGGGTTCCTGCTGACCGCCGTGGGCGCGCTGCTCGCGGGCATCGCCGCGCTCCTCGTGTGGGTCACGGTGGGCGTGAAGGGCTACCCGATCCTCGACTCCCCCTCGCGTGGAACGGATCTGGCGGACGGCCGACTGGTGCTCACCGGGGCGGTCGTGCTGTTGATCGCGGTCCTGGGGAGCCGGTTCGTCAAGACCCGGAACGCTCGGATGGTCATGGCGCTCCTGGCGATCACGGCGGGTCTCCTCGCCGCCGTGGTGTCGATCACGTTCCTGGCGACCGCCGCATCCCGGTTCACGCCGACGACCGGGCTCAAGCTCGAGATCGCAGCAGAGTTCCAGCACACGACGCCGGACGCGATCGTCGCGAAGTTCGGCGGGTTCCGAACGGTGTCGCTGGCGCCGTGGCTCGCCCTGGTGGGCGGCCTCCTCGGTCTCACGGGCGGCATCCTCACGTTCCGCTGGGCGCGACGGACGGAGGACCGGCCGAAGGACGCAGCGCCTGACGACGCGGCCACCGAGCCGGCGGTACCGGAGAGCTAGAGCCCTAGAGCGTCGCGAGGTCCGCGCACTTCGCGCGGATCCCCTCCGCGGCCTCGCGCAGCGCACCGAGTTCCTCGTCGTTCAGGTCGAGCTCGACGATCTCCTCGACGCCGCCGCGTCCGAGCCTCGCCGGCACGCCGACGTACACGTCGGAGATCCCGTACTGGCCGGTCGTCCACGCGCAGACCGGCAGCACGTCCTTCGTGTCGCGGATGATGGCCAAGGCCATCGCGACCACCGACGCGCTCGGTGCGTAGTAGGCCGAGCCGGCCTTCAGCAGCGCCACGATCTCCGCGCCCCCGTCGCGCGTGCGTTGGAACAGGCGCTGGAGCGTCGCCTCGTCGACCAGCTCGGGCAACGGTGTGCCGTTCACGGTCGCCTGGCGCGGCAGGGCGATCATCGCGTCCCCGTGCGAACCGAGCGTCATCGCCTCCACGGCGTTCGGGGAGACCCCGAGCTCCTCGGCGATGAACCAACGCAGACGCGCCGAATCCAGGACGCCCGCCATGCCGAAGACCCGCTCCCGCGGCAGGCCGCTCTCCCGGGCGGCGAGGAACGTCATCTCGTCGAGCGGGTTCGATACGACGATCACGATCGTGTCGGGCGAGCCGGGGACCACGTTCGCGATCACGTCCCGCATGATCGCGGCGTTCTTGCCCAGCAGATCCATCCGGCTCATGCCGGGCTGGCGCGGGAAGCCCGCCGTGATCACGACGAGGTCCGAGCCCGCGGTATCGGCGTAGTCGTTCGTCCCGACGATCCTGGGCTCGTAGCCCTCGATCGCCGCGGCCTGCTTGAGGTCGAGCGCGATCCCCTCCGGTTTGCCCTCGATGATGTCGATCAGGCAGACCTCGCCCAGCCCTTTCTCCACCAGCCGCATCGCGGCCGTCTGGCCGACGAAGCCGCTGCCGACGACGGTGATCTTCATGACGCGGAGCTCCTCCCCAGGTTCGGTCCGCCCATGCTAGCGAGGGCGCCTACAGGCGGGCGATGACGGCGTCGGCCATGGCCCGTGTGCCGACGGGCGGCCGGTCGTCGTCCGGGGCGCGGATGTCCGGCGTGACGGAGGTCCCATCGGCGAGCACCTCCGCGACCGCCGCCTCCACCGCGTCGGCGGCCCGGGCCTCCCCGATGTGCCGCAGGAGCATCGCCCCGGACAGGATCGCGCCGACGGGGTTCGCGCGGTCGAGCCCGGCCAGGTGCGGGGCCGTGCCGTGCGTGGGCTCGAAGACGGCCAGCTCGCGCCCGTCGCGGCCGCCGAACAGACCGCCGGGCGCGAGGCCCACGCCCCCGATCAGGCCCGCGCCGAGCTCGGCCACGAGGTCGCCGTACGTGTTCGGCAGGACCAGCACGTCGAACCGTTCCGGCGCCTGCACGAGCTGCATGCAGAGCGCGTCGATGATCCGGTCCTGGAACGCGATCGGCGGGTGCTCGGCGGCGACGCGCCGGGCCACCTCCAAGAACAGGCCGTCGGAGAACTTCATGATGTTCGCCTTGTGTCCGGCGGTGACGCTGGAGCGACCGGACGCCGCCGCCCACGCGAACGCGAACCGGACGATCCGCTCGCTCCCCTGTTCGGAGATCTCCTTGACCGAGATCCCGCTGTCGGCCCGGACCGTGCGACCCGTGGTCGCACCGATGAACGCGATCAGCTCGGCGACCGCCTCGGTCCCCATCTCCAGTTCGATGCCGGCGTACAGGTCCTCGGTGTTCTCCCGCACCACCACGAGGTCGACCCGGTCGTACGGCGACGGCACCCCCTCGTAGCGCCGGCAGGGGCGCACGTTCGCGAACAGGTCGAGCGTCTGCCGCAGGCGGATGTTCGCGCTGCGGACGCCGGCCTCGGCGGGCGTCTCGATCGGGCCCTTCAGGGCGACCCGGCACGATCGGATCGTCTCGAGCGTCCCGGACGGGAGCGGGTCGCCGTGGCGCGCGAAGGACCGCGCCCCCATCTCCGTGGGCACCCACTCGAGGGCGACGCCGGTGGCATCGATCGTCCGGCGCGCCGCCTCGACCACCTCGGGCCCGATGCCATCGCCGGCGATGAGCGCGACCCGGTCGGAAGCCATGACGGCGGCCAGGGTACCGGTCCGACTATCCTGGGAGCGTGACCGAGAAGGGCATGCGGGAGGTCGTCGCCGCAGACACGAAGATCTCCGACATCGACGGCGAGGCCGGGCGCCTGTGGTACGTCGGCTACGAGATCGGCGACCTCGCGGCGCACGCCACCTTCGAGGAGGTCGTGTACCTCCTGCACGACCTCGATCTGCCGACCCGCTCGCAGCTGACGGAGCTCGGTGCGTTCCTGAGCCGCGCGCGCGAGCTCCATCCGTTCCTGGCCCGGATGATGCCGACCCTCGCGCAGAACACCTCGCCGATGTCGATGCTCCGCACCAGCATCTCGGCGGCCTCGGCGTTCGATCCCGACGGATGGGACGAATCGCCGGAGGCCGAGCACCGCAAGGCGATGCGGCTGATCGCGAAGACCCCGACGCTGATCGCCACGTACGACCGGCTCCGCACCGGCAAGAAGCCGGTGCCGCCGAACCCGGGCCTCAGCCACGCGGCGAACTTCCTGTGGATGCTCCACGGCGAGGAGCCGGACCCCGAGGACGCCGCCGTCCTGGACACGACGTTCATCCTCTACGCCGACCACACGATGAACGCCTCGACGTTCACGGCGCGCGTGATCGCCTCCACGCTGTCCGACATGTTCTCGGCGATGACGGGTGCGATCGGCGCGCTGAAGGGGCCGCTGCACGGCGGCGCGAACGAGGAGTCGCAGAAGATGGCGGAGGAGGTCGGCAAGCCCGAGAACGCCGAGGCGTACGTGCGCGAGCACCTCGCCGCGCACGAGAAGATCATGGGCTTCGGCCACGCCGTGTACAGGACGATGGATCCCCGCGCCACGATCCTCAAGGGCATCTGCAAACAGCTCGGGGAACGGCTCGGGCAGCCGCAGTGGTACGAGATCTTCTCCGCCCTCGAGGAGGCGACGCTCGAGCAGAAGGGTCTGTATCCGAACGTCGATCTCTACGCGGCCGGCGTCTACCACATGCTCGGCATCCCCACCGACCTCATGACGCCGGTGTTCGCGCTGGCGCGGATGGCCGGGTGGACCGCGCACGTCCGGGAACAGTACGCCGACAACCGGATCATCCGGCCGGGCTCGGAGTACGTCGGCCCGCGCGATCGGATCTACGTGCCGATCGACCAGCGCGGCTGAGGCGGCCCTAGACCGGCCGCGGGAACAACCCCGATCGTTCGATCAGCTCGCGCGTGACGTCGTCGTGTCCCATCGCCATCACATGGATGCCCGCGATGCCGTCGATCCGGCGGATCGCCTCGACGAGCCGGATCGTCAGGTCGAGCCCGACGACGGCCGCGTCGTCGCCGGCCCGCTCGAGCTCCTCGATCGTCGCGCCGGGCACCCGGACCCCCGGCAGCTTCTCGTCCATGTACCGCGCCTGCTTCGCGCTCCGCAGCGGCGTCACGCCGATGAGCACCTTCACGCGTTCGAACAGCCCGCGCGGGCGCATCGCGTCGGCCCAACCGGCCAGGCGCTCCGCGTCGTAGACGATCTGGGTCGTTACGAAATCGGCGCCGGCGTCGAGCTTCGCCTCCAGCCTCGAGGGGTCGTACGGCTCGGCGAACGGGAGCTCGGCGACCCCGATCAGGTACCGCGGCGGATCGTCGAGCTCGCCGCCCGGCAGGGTCGTGCCCTCTTCGCGCATCCGGCGCGCGAGCGCGACCACGTCGTGGACGCCGAGGTCCACGACCGTCGTCGCGTCGGGGTGATCGCCGATCGCGATGGGATCGCCGGACAGACAGAAGACGTTGCGCGCACCCAGCGCCCACGCGCCCAGCAGGTCGGCCGTGATGCCCAGCCGGTTCCGGTCGCGGACGGTGAGCTGGACGGTCGGCTCGAGGCCTGCCTCCGAGGCGAACCGCACGCCCGCCAGCGGCGACATGTGGGCGGTGGCCGTCGGGTTGTCGGTGAGGTTCACCGCGTCGACGTAGCCGACGAGCCCGCGCGCGTGGTCGGCGATCGGAACGCCGGAACCGCCCCGCGGCGGCACGATCTCGCCGGTCACCCCGAAGCCGCCGCCCCGCAGGATCGCGGCGAGCCGGCCGGTCGGCTCGGTCACGGCCTCACCGGCCGTACGCCTGCGCCTCGGCCGCCTGCACCGTGTTGACCAGCAACATCGCGACCGTCATCGGCCCGACCCCGCCGGGGACGGGGGTGATGGCCCCGGCGACCTCGGCCACCTCGTCGAACCGGACGTCGCCGACGAGGCCGTCCTGCGTGCGGTGCACGCCGACGTCCACGACGGTCGCACCGGGCTTGATCATGTCGGCCCCGATCAGCTCCGGCACGCCGGCCGCGACCACGACGATGTCCGCGCTCCGCGTCGCCTCCCCGAGGTCGCGCGTCTTGAGATGGGTCGAGGTGACGGTGGCGTTCCCGCGGATCGAGTTCTGCGTCAGCATCACCGACAGCGGCGCCCCGACCAGCTCGCCGTAGCCCACGATCGTGACCTCGGCCCCCTCGATCCGCACGTCGCTGCGGAGCAGGAGCTCGACGATGCCGTACGGCGTCGCCGGCAGGAAGCCGGGGCCCTGGCGCAGCATCATCCCGATGTTCCACGGGTGCAGGCCGTCGACATCCTTCTCTGGGGCCATCTCTCGCTGGATCGCCAGCTCGTGCAGATGCGCGGGCAGCGGGAGCTGGAGCACGATGCCGTGGATCTCCGGATCGCGGTTCAGCCGCCGGATCGTCGCCAGGAGCTCGTGCTCGGTGACGTAGGCCGGAAGGTCGATCTGCTCCGAGCGGATCCCGACGTCGGCGCACGCCTTGTGCTTCTGGCCGACGTAGATGCGCGAGGCCTGGTCCTCGCCCACCAGGACGGCGGCGAGACCGGGCACGATGCCCTTGTCGGCGAGTGCGCGGACGCGCTCGGTCACCTCCGAACGGATCTGCGCGGCGACGGCCTTGCCGTCGAGGATCCTCGCGGTCACGCGGGGAATCCTACCGGCGGACCCGTCGGACGACCTGGGACCCAGCGCGACGGGCGTCCGCGCTCAGAGCGGGTTCGTCCACGCCCGCCGGCCGCCGGGGCCCTCGACCACGAGCCGGCGGTAGGGCACCTCGATCGACGGCATGAAGCGCGCCCGGACGATCAGCCCGGCGGCGTCGCGTTCGAGGATCTCGGCTTCCTCCTGCCGGTTGCGATGGTCGGCGCGCACCGCCCACCCGGTTTCGTACCGGGACATGAGCAGGATCGAGCGGGCGGGATCGCACCGGACCTCGACGGCGCTCCCGTCCACGCGCACGTCGAGGATCGCCGGCCCCGCGGAGGCGTAGAAGCTCCCGCGCCGCAGCGCGTCGAGGACGGCGTCCTGGGACCGCTCGGCGGCGCGCACCATCGTCCACGCGTCGCCGATGTCGAAGCCGGGGTAATGGGCGTCGTCGGTCGCGAAGCCGAACAGCGGCCGGCCGGCCTCGAGGGCCAGGTCCCAGACGTAGGAGGAATCGCCGCGGCCGTTCTCCCGCTCGGCGCTCGAGTTGAACAGCTCGAGCCCGTCGACGCTCTCGGTCTCGAGGATCACCTGGGGTGGCAAGGCGCTCCAGTACGGATGGGCGATGAAGGACACGCCGCCCTGGTCGCGGATGCACCGGCCGGCGGCCGTGAGATCGGGGAACGTCTTGAAGTGGTAGTTGTCGATCGGTCCCCAGTTCGCACGGTCCCCCCCCGGGTCCTCGGGGATCTCGTCGATCCCGATCGCGAGGATCTCGGTGTAGCGCTCGGGCCCGAGCGGATCGGCCGCGAGCTCGGCGCCGGTCATCACCAGGCACCCGTCCACGGACGGCTCCCGCGTCACCTTCCAGTGGTCGGTGATCGCGCAAACGTCGAAGCCCATCCAGGCGTGGTGGCGCACGTGGGCGGCGGGCTCGAGGTCCCCGTCGGAGCGGATCGTGTGCGTGTGCAGGGCCGCCTTCAACCACTCGCCCTCCTCCGAGAACGGGTTCCCCGCCGGGCTCATCTTGGGGCTCATCATCGGCTCCTCAATGTCGGGTTCAGAACCTCGTCGAGCGCGTACCCGACGAGGGTGAACGCGAGCGTGACGCAGACGATGGCGATCCCCGGCGGGATCAACCACCACCACCATCCTGCGCTCATCGCCCCGGCGCTGAACGCCGCCTCGATGATCCCGCCCCACGAGATCGCGTTCGGGTCGCCGAGGCCGAGGATCGCCAGCGTGGTCTCCGCAAGGATCGCGAGCGCGACGGTCAGGATCGCGTTCGCGAAGAGCACGGGGAAGACGTTCGGCAGGACGTGCCGAGTCATCATGTGCCAATGCCCGGCCCCCAGCGCGCGGGCCCGTTCCGTATACGTCCGCTCCTTCACGCTCAAGGCCTGAGCGCGGACGAGACGGGCAGTGCCGGCCCACGACGTGATCGCGATCACGATGATGATGTTCTGAAGCGTGCGGCCGAGGATCGAGGCGAGCACGATCGCAAGCACGAGCCACGGGATCACCAGGAACCAGTTCGTGACCGCGTTCAGCACCGTGTCGATGCGCGATCCGCCGAAATAGCCCGAAACGACGCCGACACCCGCCCCGAGCACGATCGCGCCTATCGTCGCGGTGATCCCCACGATCAGGGAGATGCGGGTGCCGTCGATCACCAGCAGGAAGACCGACCGGCCGAAGTTGTCGGTCCCGAGCGGGTAGCCGATGGTCGGCGGGTGCAGCAGCGGGCCGGTCGCCGTCGCCGGATCCAGTTGAGCCGGATCGATCACCATCGGCCCCAGGATCGCCACCAGGATGAAGATCACGAGCACGATCAGCCCGATCATCCCCTGGCGGTTCTGCCGGAAGGTCGCCCACGAGGCCGCTACGGCCCGTCGTCGACGTGCGCGCCCGATCCCGCGCGGCGACCTCGGGGGCGCGGGCGGGCTCGGACGATCAGTGAGCTGCGTCGTCATGCCGCCCGGATCCTCGGGTCGAGGTAGCCGTAGGAGAGGTCGGCGACCAGGTTGGCCATGATGACGGCGATGCTCGCGATCAGGAACACCCCCTCCAGCACCGGGTAATCGAGTTGGTTGATCGCGTCGTAGGTGAGCCGGCCGAGCCCTGGCCAGGAGAACACGGCTTCGATCACGATCGCTCCACCCAGTACGTAGCCGAAGCTCAGACACAGGAGGCTGAAGGTCGGCAGGAGTGCGTTGCGCACCGCGTGGTCGCGACGGACGAGGCGCTCCGGCACGCCCTTTGCGCGCGCGGTCTGGAGGAATTCCTCGTGCATCACCTCCAGCAGCGAGGACCTCATGATGATCACGTACTCCCCGATGTAGCCGAGCGTGAGCGTCAGCAGCGGCAGCACGAGATGGTTCGCGATGTCGATCACACGCGCGAACCCGGTCGTCGTGCCGCTGGTGTAGCCGCCCGCCGGGAACCACCCCAGCCAGCCGGCGAACACGATGAGCAGCAGCATCCCGAGCCATCCTTCGGGCACCGAGTACAGCAGGAGCGAGCCGAGCAGGGTCGAGTTGTCGAAGCGGCTGCCGCGATGCCATGCGCCGCGGATCCCGATCAGCACGCCGAACACCGCCGCGAACAGGGTGCCCAGGCCCACGAGGAGCACCGTCGGCGGCAGCGCTCTCCCGATCATCGACGACACGGGTTCCCCGGACCGGAGCGATACGCCGAGCTGCCCGGTGAGGGTGGCCCGCAAGTAGGTCAGGTACTGCTGCGGAAGCGGCTCATCCAGGCCGTAGAGCTTGCGCTGCTCGGCCACGTCCGCGGGCGTCAGGCGTTCGCTGCGGGCCAGAAGGGAAACGGGGTCGCCGGGCATCACGCGGAAGAGGAAGAAGTTGAACGTCAGGACGAACAGCACGGTGATGGCGGCGTGGAAGATCTTCCGCGCCATGTACCCGCGCTGTCCCATCGGTAGCTCCTCAGGCGGACCCCGCGGCCGAGCTCATGCTTCCTCGTCGACCCCGCGGCGTCGCCGGAACACCAGCACCGAAACCGCGAGCACCCCAACGATGAGCGCGATCCACAGCCAGGCCGGCAACCCGGGGGAGGACACCGAGCCGCTCGCCCCCGCGACGAGGCGCAAGGAAGTCAGGGAGTCGTAGTTGTACCCGGGGAGCAGATAGCCGTGTGCCCCAGGGGCGGGAACCCACCCCGTGAACCGATCGTTACGGTAGGCCTGCAGCCATCCCGGATACGCCAACACGATGTCCGGGATGTGCTCGTACAGGTACCGCTGCGCCTCCTGCACGACGACCAGCCGCTTCTGCCGGTCCATAATCCCCCGCTGCTTCTGGTACAGCGCGTCGTAGTGGGGGTCCTTCCAGCACCCGTCGCTCCAGCCGCCGCATTGCCCCGAGGTGAAGATCGACAGTTGGTAGTTGGGATCGGGGTCGCCGCTCCAGTACCAGATGTACGCGTCGAAGTTCCCGGAGGCCCAGAAGTCGTTCATCTTCGCATCGCTCGCCGCCTGGAGCTTCACCTGGATGCCGATGGCTTTCAGGAAGCCGACGATCAGCTGGCCGGCTTCCACCGCTCCCGTCGTGTCCTGCGACGCGGGGACGTTCATCACGAGCGGATCGCCGGTCTTGGGATCCTCTCGGATGCCATCGTTATCCGTATCGACGTAGCCTGCAGCGTCCAGCATCGACCGCGCTTTGGCCGGATCGAACGGGAACTCCTGATCGGCCGGGATATCGAGATGCCAGTACGCCGAGGCCGGCCGGACGACGGTATCCCCTGGGGCGGCGGTGCCGTTGTAGACCTTCTCCACGATGGCTTCCTTGTCGATGGCCATCTCGATCGCTTTGCGCACCGTGAGATCCTGGAGCGCGGGGAGGGGATGCGCCTGCGGCCCCTGACCGCCGAAGTTGAACGCGAAATTGAGCCACCAGTCGGAGACGACCTGCTGCGTCGTGATGTTCGGATCGCCCTTGACCGAGTCGATCAACGAGGGCTTCAGCCCGTCGGCGAAGTCGATCTGGCCGCCCTTCAACGCCTGGATCATGGCCGATTGGTCGGTGTAGACCTGGAACTGGATCTCGTCGAACGTCGGCTGCGGGCCCCAGTAGTACGGATTGCGGTCCATCGTCCAGCCCTGGCCCCGCGTCCACGACGTAAGGGTGAACGGCCCGCTCGCGACGCTCGGCGTGTTCGGCGCGGTCTTGATCGTCTTCAGGTCGGCATCCTCGTACTTCGACCACACGTGCTCGGGCACGATGTAGACCCACGGCGGCATGTCGGGCGCGAACGTCGGCTTCTCCGCCGTCCAGACCAGCGTGGTGTCGTTCGGCGTCGTGAAGACGGGTTTGAACGGGAAGTAGCTGATGTACTGGGGGAACCGGTGCTTCATCACGAAGCGGTAGGTGAACGCGACGTCCTCGGAAGTGAGCGGTGTCCCGTCGCTCCACCGAAGGCCAGGGCGAAGCGTGCATGTCCACGTCATGTAATCCTGGCTATGGTCGCACCCGGTGGCGAGGCTCGGGCCCGGGCTCAGGTCGGCGTCGCTGAACTTGAGCAACATGTCGTACTGGATGGTCACGGATGTCCAGTCGCTGCCCCCGCTCACCGCGAAGGGGTTGTCGGTGTCCATGTCGGCGGTCTCCCCGACCCGAAGGACCGTCTTCGATCCCTGCGACGCCGACGATCCCGCGGACGTCGGGCTCGACTGCGCCCGTGCGCCGGGCACGAGTCCGAGCAGCATCACGACGGCCAACCCGGCCCCGATCCCGATCCGTCGCCGCACCGTCCGCCTCCTCACGAGGGCTCGCCGCCCGCTCTGAGGTCGCACGCTAGCCGGGCGGACCCCTCGAACCCAAATCTACGGATGCCGCGACCGCAACGGTTCACCGAGCGTTCGCTCAGTGGCGGAAATGCCTCGTGCCCGTGAGGACGACGGCCATGCCGTGCGCCTCGGCCGCCGCGAGGACCTCCTCGTCCCCTTTCGAGCCCCCCGGATGGATCACCGCGGTGCAGCCCGCCTCCGCCGCGACCTCGAGCGCGTCGGGGAACGGGAAGAACGCGTCGGAGGCGACCACGGCGCCCTTCGCGCGGTCGCCCGCCTTCCGCGCGGCGATCCACGACGAATCGACCCGCGACATCTGCCCGGCGCCGACGCCGACGGCCGCCCCGTCGCGGACGAACACGATCGTGTTCGATTTCACGCGCCATGCGATCGTCCAGGCCAGCAGGAGATCGGCCCACTCCTGTTCGGTCGGCTCCCGCGAGGAGACGACCTCGAAGCCTTCCGGCGACTCGGCCGCGCGATCGACCTCCTGGACGACGGCGCCCCCCGGCAGCGTGCGCACGTCCCAGCCGACCGGCTGCTCCAACGGGGCGCGGACCACCCGGAGGTTCGGACGCGCCGCGAAGGAGGCGAGCGCCTCATCGGAGTATCCAGGCGCCACCACGACCTCGGTGAAGACGTCGCGCATCGCCTCGGCGGCGTCGGCGTCGCACGCACCGTGGAACGCGACGATGCCGCCGAACGCGCTCACCGTGTCGCACGCGAACGCGGCCGCGTACGAGGCGGCGCACGTCTCGAGCGCGGCGACGCCGCACGGGTTGTTGTGCTTCACGATCACGCACGCGTTCGCGGGCAGCGCGATCGCGAGGTCGAGCGCGGCCCAGGTGTCGAGCCAGTTGTTGAAGGACATCTCCTTGCCCTGGAGCACTTCGGCGCCGTGCATCACACCCGGCCCGGCGGCCTCGGCGTACAGCGCCCCACGCTGATGCGGGTTCTCGCCGTAGCGGAGCTCGGCCACCTTCGTGTAGGCGAGGCCGACGAACGGCGGCATCGCGTCGCCTTCCTGCTGCGCGAACCAACCGGCCACGGCGGCGTCGTACGCGGCGGTGTGCGCGTACGCCTCCGCCGCCAGCGCGAAGCGCGTCGCGCGGGTCAGGCCGCCCTCGAGCTCGATCTCCTCGAGCACGTTCGAGTAGCGGCCCGGATCCACGATCACGGCGACCGACTCGAAGTTCTTCGCGGCCGCGCGCATCATCGCGGGGCCGCCGATGTCGATGTTCTCGATCACGTCGTCCATCGGGGCGCCGCTCGCCACGGTCTCGCGGAACGGATACAGACCACCCACCAGCAGGTCGAACGGCGCGATGCCCAGCTCTTCCAGCTGCCGGACGTGCTCGGGGTTCCGCCGGTCCGCCAGCAG
>DATIWE010000015.1:0-12205 GCA_035519495.1 Actinomycetota bacterium | reverse complement strand
ACGACCGCGTGCAGCGACATCTCGGTCTTCCCGCCGAGGTCGGCGAACGTGACGGTGTTCCGCACCTCCAGCAGCGGGAGGCCGTCGGGCCCCTGGAACGCGCTCGTCGTCAGCACCAGCCGCTCGGGCGGGTCGACCTGGTGGAACTCCCCGTCGTTGGCCATCTCCATGCCGTCGGGACCGCGCACCAGCATGTGCAGGCGCCCGCCCTCGCGCAGGTCCACCTCGCACTCCGGCACCGTGAAGCCGTGCGGCATGAACCACCGCTTCAGCTGCTCCGCCTCCGTCCACGCCGCCCAGACCAGCTCCCGGGGGGCGTCGAAGATGCGGGTGATGCGGACCTCGCGAACCATCGCGTCGTCCATCACGACCCTCCTTCCAGCTCGGTGTTGCTCGTGTCCTTGCCCTGGATCTCGCGGAGGTAGGCGTCCAGGCGATCGAGCCGCTCCTCCCAGAGCTGCCGGTACTGCTCCAGCCAGTCCGCGGCCTCGTGCAGCGGCTCGGCCTCGAGCGCCGCGGGCCGCCACTGCGCCTCGCGGCCCCGCGTGATCAGCCCGGCCCGCTCCAACACCTTCAGGTGCTTCGAGATCGCGGGCTGGCTCATCGCGAAGGGAGCAGCCAGCTCGGTGACGGTGGCCTTTCCGGTCGCCAGACGGGCGAGGATCGCGCGCCGCGTGGGATCGGCGAGCGCCGCGAACGTCCGGTCCAGCGTGGCGGCGGTGGTGCTCATCGCTTGTATCCAACCTTTCAGTTATCTATCCAGATGGTTATATACAGGCAGAGCCGCCGTGCGTCAACCTCCGGGCGAGGGATCCCTCAGACCCCGGACGAGCGCCAGGTCTCGTGGCGCGGCCGAGGATCCCCGTGGCCATCGGTCCGCGTCAGGAGGCAGCGATCGAGGCGGCATGCGAACAGCAGCTGCGCGTCCAGGTCGTCGCGATCGATGCGGAGTGTCGGCCGTTCCTCGAGGAACCGGGCGATCACGGCCCCGCGTGCCGCCGGATCGTCGACGGGCTCGGCGGTCCCGGTCACGGAGAACGCGTCCTCGTTGTCGTCCGTCGGGAACGAGTGCAGCGCGAAGCGCTTGTCCCGCAGGAGGTCATCGCGCTTCGGGGACGGGATCAGCAGGAGGTACAGCTGGTCCTGGTGGAGGATCGGGCACGCCGGGTGTACCCGCGGACCGCCGTCGCGACGGACGGTCGCGAGGAAGCCGAGGCCCACACCGAACTGATAGAGGAGGTCACGGCCGGCCTGTGCGAGATCCGGACGTTCGTCGACGAACGCCGCCCAGGGGACTCCCCGCTGCGCCATCGGTGCCATCTTGACGGCAGCCACCGACGGGCGTCGCGGCCTTCGTGGCAGACTGCCCCGATGCGGATGGAGGCGGTGCGCCTGCACGACGGACGAACGCTGGAGTTCTGCAGGACGGGTCCGGAGGACGCCGAGACACTGCTCGTCTTCCACGTGGGGACGCCGAGCGCGGCCGTGTCCTTCCCCCAGGTCGCCGAGGCCGCCGCGGCGCGAGGCGTCCACACGGTCGCGTACTCGCGCGCGGGCTACGAGGGCTCGACCCGCAGCGCGGGACGCATCGTGGCGCAGGAGGCCGCGAACACCGTCGCGCTCGCCGACCATCTCGGCGCCGATTCGTTGCTCGTCGCCGGCTGGTCGGGCGGTGGATCGGCCGCGCTCGCGTGCGCGGCCTTGTTGCCCGACCGGGTCCGAGCGTGCGCGGTGATCGCGGGCGCCGCTCCCCCGGAAGAGGTCGGGCCGGCGTGGTTCGAGTGGCAGGCGGAGGAGGATCGCGCGGAGCTGCGGGCGCTCGCGACCGGTTCGCCCGATCCGCTCCGAGCGGGCTTCGAGGAGGCGGCTCTGTCGCTCGCCGCGCTCACGCCGGAGGACCTCGTCGGCTCGCCCGGCACCCCCGACGCCGATCGCGAGGCGTTCGCCGGCACCCCGGGCTTCGCCGAGGCGCTCGTGGACTCGATGCGCCGCGGCATGTCGCGCGGCGTGGACGGATGGCTGGACGATGAGACGGCGTCGGCCCGCCCTTGGGGGTTCCCCGTCGGCGACATCCGGGTGCCCGTGATGATCCGCCACGGCGAGCTCGACACGATGGTGCGGATCGAGCACGGCCGCTGGCTCGCCGACCACGTCCCCGATGCGAGGGCCGAGTTCCTCCCCGGCGGTGCGCACGCGTCGGTCATGGCAGGGTTCGACGACGTGATGGACGACCTGCTCTCGGCCGCCAACTAGCCGTTGGCTCGTCGCCGATCGCTCACCGTTCGAGGAGGAAGGAGAACGTCGTGCAGAGGATCACACCGTGCCTGTGGTTCGACACCCAGGCCGAGGAAGCCGCCAGCTTCTACGTCTCGCTCTTCGAAGACGCGGAGGTGACCGAGGTCCGACACCTGGACGACACGCCCAGCGGCGACGACGTGGCGCTCGTGTTCTTCACGCTCGCCGATCAGGGGTTCATGGCCATCAACGGTGGACCGCAGTTCCCGTTCTCCGAGGCCGTCTCGTTCCACGTCAGCTGCGAGGACCAGGACGAGGTCGACCGGCTGTGGTCGGCGCTGACGGCGGACGGCGGCGAGGAGTCGATGTGCGGGTGGCTCAAGGACCGGTTCGGCCTGAGCTGGCAGGTCGTCCCGGAGCGGATGGGTGAGCTGCTGAGCGACCCCGACCCCGGGCGCGCCGGGCGTGCGATGCGGGCGATGCTGCAGATGCGGAAGATCGACATCAAGGTGCTGGAGGACGCGGCGAACGCATCGTGACGTGCCGGGCCGGGAGGCCGCTCAGCGCGGACGCGCGTCGCCCAGCTCCCCCAACGTCGTTCTAGGAGCCGCCGCTCGGCATCGTCGTCCTCGATCAGCGCCAGCGCGCGGCGGTACGCATCGACGGCCTCGTCGGTGCGGCCGAGGCGGCGGAGCAGCTCGCCGCGCGTCGCGTGCAGGTATCGGTACCCGTCCAGGTCGAGGCCGTCGACGATCGCGAGCCCGGCCTCGGGACCTTCGGCCTCGGCGACGGCGACGGCCCTGCTCAGCTCGACCACCGGCGAGCCGGTCAGGATCGCGAGCTCGCCGTAGAGTGCGGCGATCTGCGGCCGGTCCGGCTCGTCGGCGTGCAGCGAGGCATGTACTTCATCGTTCCCCTCCTCACGGATCGGTCGCCATAGAGACGAACGGGCCCAGGGAAATCGACAGGTCGGTCGAAGAACGATAGCCCGCTAGACTCGCCCTCCATGGCGAGCAAGCCCGGCTACGTCGTGTTCCGCAAGGTCGGCGCCGACCGGTGGCAGCTGGTGGGCGAGGCCGACCGCAAGCCGGGGATGACGGCCGCGAAGGCCCGCGCGCAGGCGATCGCGGACGCGACCGGCGGCAGGGTGAAGCCCGGCGTCGAGTACCGCGCGGTGCTGCGCAGCGAGTGGAAGATCGCCGCCGAGTAGCGCGGCTCAGGTCTCGGTCTCGGTGTGGGCGTAGTACTCGTAGGCCGACATCGGCTTGCCCGACTCCGAGCGCCACTCGCGTTCCGGCTCGGGCAGCTTGTCGAGCACCTTCGCCATCGCGCGGACGTGCTCGGCGACCGAGCCACAGCACGAGCCGATGTACCGCACGCCGGCGTCGCGCGCGTCCGCGGCGAACGCGGCCAAGTCCCCGCGGGCGAGCGTCATCGCCGACAACGCGTACGGGAACGACGGCGTGGACGTGAAGTCCGCCGCCTCGTCCGTGGTCGCGTAGGCGACGGGTTGTGCGGCCACCGGCACCGAGGTGCCGACCGCCTCGACCATCGCGACCGCGATCGGCAGCTGCTGCGCCGGCCCGTTGAGGCAGTTCACGCCGACGATGTCGGCGCCGGCCTCCGCCAGCCGCTCGGCGCACCGCCCCGGCGTGTCCCCCTCGTAGGACGCCGCCGGGAGCTTCTCGAACGACATCGTCGCCATCACCGGCAGCCCGGTCGCCTTCGCGCGCTCGACGAACAGCAGCGCCTCGCCGAGGTACGAGAACGTCTCCCCGATCCAGAAGTCGGGCGGCCCCGCGTCGATCTGATCCTGCAGCTGCCGATCGAAGAGCCCGCGGACGTGATCGGGGCTCGCGGGATCGTCCGGGTCGTACGCCCACGTCAGCGAGAGGTTGCCGGCCACCAGCGCGTCGCCCTCGGCGGCGATCTCGCGTGCGATCCGCACGGCGTTGCGGTTGATCTCATCGACGCTCCCGCGCATGCCGACCGTCGCCAGCTTGTCGTCGCTCGCGTAGAAGGTCATCGTCTGAAGCACCTCGGCGCCCGCGCGCAGGAACTCGCGATGCAGCTGCGCCAGCGCGTCGGGATGCTCGATCACGACCTCGGGCGTGAACGGCCCCGCCTGGACGTAGCCGCGCTTCTCGAGCTCGAGCAGGTAGCCCCCGTCGCCGAGGACGGGACCATCGGCCAAACGCTCCACGATCCCCTTCGACATGCGACCTCCTCCGGAAGGGTCCCGAGTCTACGGCCGGCCCATACGCCGGCTGGAATGGAAGCCCGACCTCGGGTCACGCGGAGCGCGCGGGCGCGGTGACCGGGATCGAGCCGGTCACCGTGGTGCCCTCGCCGACGGCGCTGGAGACCGACACCGTGCCGTCGAGCGCCGCCAGCCGGTCCGCGATCCCCTGCAGGCCGGTGCCGTAGCCCGTCGCCGACGGATCGAACCCGCGGCCGTCGTCCGTCACCTCGAACCGCAGGATGCCGGTGCCGTCCGACACCGTGATGGTGGCCCGCGTCGCCTCCGCGTACTTCGCGACGTTCTGGAGCGCCTCGAGGCACGAGAAGTACGTCGCGGCCTCGATCTCCTGCGGATAGCGGCCGACCGCGTCGGCGCGCACCTCCACCGGCAGCGACGCCTTCCGCGCCTGGGCCTCGAGCGCCGCGGCGAGGCCCCGATCGGCCAGCAGCGGCGGGTAGATCCCGCGCGCGAGGTCGCGCAGGTCCTCCAGCGCCTCGGTCGTCTCGGCCTGGAGCTCGCCGAGGATCGTCGCGGCCCGCTCGGGATCGCGCGCGACCAGCCCCTCCGCCAGCCGGAGCTTGACCGCCAGCGCGACCAGCTGCTGCTGCGCGCCGTCGTGGATGTTGCGCTCCAGCCTGCGCCGCTCGTCGTCCTGCGCCGAGACGAGCCGCTTCTGCGCCGCACGCAGGTCGTCGAGCCGGCCCCGCAGCTCCTCGGTCAGCCCGACGTTGCGGAACACCAGCGCGGCCTGCGACGCGAGGTCGGCGATCAACCGCTCCTTCGTCGGGTCCATCGGGTCGTTCGCGGGCATCGCGACCGACAGGGCGCCGAGCAGCTCGCCCTGGTGCCGGACCTCGACCGTGGCATCGTCGGCCGCATCGTGGTCGGCGTCGGACGGCCACGTCGCGACCGGCCGGAGCTCCCCGCCGAGCTGCAGCCACACGCGTGAACGGATGGCCCCGACGCCTTCGCCGAGCACCGTCGCCATCCGCGGCAACACGTCGTCCTCGACGTAAGCGTCGCCGACCCGTTCGCCGAACGCCGCCAGGACCTCGTAGGGCGTCGAGCGTTTGCCGTAGACGACGCGGTCCGCGAACCGGCGTGCCCGGGCCAGCACCGGCTGGAACCCGATCGCGATGCACACCGCGGCCAGGAACGACAGCCCGGTCGTCGAATGCGCGCCGACCAGCGCGGAGACGCCGCCGACGACCAGCGCGTAGACGGCCGTGAAGAAGACCGCGAACGTCGCGAGGATCACGGCCTTCCGCAGCACGACGTCGATGTCGTAGAGGCGGTAGCGCAGGATCGCGATGCCGATCCCGATCGGCACGGCCGAGTACATCACCAGCGCGAAGGAGTCGAAGGCGTTCCCGATCACGCTGCCGTCCCCCGCGCCGAACAGCGGCGGCACGAACGCGAGCGCCCAGCAGACCAGGAAGGTGGCGCCACCGGCTGCGATCCAGCGGATCTGATGCCGCTCGTCGGCGCCGGCGCGACGGGCGCGGATCACGAGCGAGGCCACCGACGCGATCACGCAGATCGCGAGCAGGAGCAGCGCCGCCGTCGCGATCAGCCCCTGCAACACGGGGGTGTCGGTCGCGTCCGTCGCCGGGAACGAGACGAGCCCGACGACGATCGCCGTCGTCGCTAGTCGCGAGACCCACCGCCAGCGCGGGGTCAGGAGCGTTCCGTTCGGCAACCGCAGCAGCAGGTGCGTACCCATCAGCCCGAACGGGACCAGCCAGAAGTTGTCGATGAACGGCAGGGTCGGGACGGCGCTCGGCGGCAGGACGCCGAGGCTCCAGATGCCCCCGATCACCAACATCTGCCAACCGGCGGGGTTCGCCGGCACCCGGAGCGCCACGACCAGGCCGACGATGCAGAAGGCCGCCGCCGGGAACAGGAGCTCCAACTGTCCCCACGCCTGCCCGGGTCCGTAGGAGCCGTCGAGCAGCCGCATCGTGACCTGGACGACCCCGACGAGCGAGATCAGGGCAGCCAGGACGAAGATGCCCCACGCCAAGCGCCGGCGATCCGTCGAGGAGCCCCGGTCGTCCTTCATACGCGGCACGCTACCCCGGCTCGACCTGCGGGTTCGAGGGGGAGTGCCTGCGGGCGGGACCGGGTGCCAGCACCACCTACCGGGGGCGGTGGATCGCGTCGGGGTCCACCTTCGACCAGTCGATCCCGGCCCACGGGTCGTAGTCGACCTCCAGCGGCTCCTGCTCGGGCCGGTCCGCTTCCGGCACGTGTTGGAGGTTGACGCGGATGCGGGTCCAGGTGGTGCTCCGGCCGCGCATCGAGTCGACCAGCACGTCGGGCGGCTCGAGGTGCGGCACGACGTCGGGGTGCCGCGCCTTCCATCGTTCGAGGCCGTCGCGGGCCTCTCCCTCCGTCGCCGCACGCGCGACCTCGACGAGCGGCATCGTCGAGCGGCGGCGGCCGGTCGGGCCGCTCGACTTCCCCGGCGCCGGCGGCGGGACGATGCCCTCGGGTGTCGGCGCGCCGCCGCGCCGCTTCGAGGGCTGCACGCGGCGCGGCTCGTTCGGCTGCTTCTCGTACTGCGGCGGCCACGGCGCGTCGGCGAACCCCGCCTCCTCATGCTGGTCCGACAGCTCCAGCAACGGCTCGAGCGAGCCGGCCGCCTCGTCGATCCCGGCCCACGGGTCGCCCATGCGCGCGAACCGTTCGCTCACGGTCGCGATCGTGAACGCGGCCGGATCGCAGCCCGGCACCTCGTCCCACGAGAGCGGCGTGGACACCCGCGCGTCCGGCGTCGGGCGCACCGAGTAGGCGGAGGCGACCGTGCGGTCCTTCGCGTTCTGGTTGTAGTCGATGAACACGCCGTGCCGCTCCTCCTTCCACCACTTGCTGGTGGCCAGGTGGGGCTCGCGGCGCTCGACCTCCCGCGCCAGCGCGACGGCGGCGCGCCGCACCTCGGGGAACGTCCACCGGGGCTCGATCCGCGCGTACACGTGGAACCCGCGCGAGCCCGACGTCTTCGGCCAACCGGTAAGGCCGAGATCGGCGAGCACTTCGCGCGTGGCGAGCGCGACCTCGAGGATCTGCTCCCAGCCGACACCGGGCACCGGGTCGAGGTCGACACGGAGCTCGTCGGGATGGTCGAGGTCCTCGGCACGTACCGGATGCGGGTTCAGGTCGATACAGCCGAGGTTCGCGATCCACGCGAGCTGCGCGGCGTCGCGCACGACGATCTCGTGCGCGGTCCGGCCCGACGGGAACTTCAGCTCGACCGTCTCGATCCAGTCCGGCCGAGGGTCCGGTGCGCGCTTCTGGAAGAAGAACCCGCCGTCGGCGCCGTGGACGTAGCGCTTCAGCGCCATCGGCCGTCCGCCGACCCCGCGCAGCGCGCCGTCGGCAACGGCCAGGTAGTAGCGGACCAGATCGAGCTTCGTCAGGCCGAGCGCCGGGAAGAAGATCTTCTCCGGGTTCGAGACCGCGACCTCGCGCCCGGCCACGTCGAGGAGCTCCTTGCGGGACGGCATGGCACCAACGATAGACGTGAGAGCATCGCACCATGCCGCGGATCCTGGTCGCCACGTCGGACGGGTTGCACGAGGTTGGCCGGGACCGGACGACGGTCGATCTGGAAGGGCGTGCGGTCGGGGCGCTGCTGGCCGACGGGCCGAAGCGATGGGCGGTCGTGGATGGGTCGCATGTCTTCCACCGGCCCAACGAGAACGACGGATGGTCCAAGTTGGTGGGGGTCGAGCAACTTCATATCAACTGCCTTTCTTTCACCGATCGCCTCCTTTTCGGAACCTCGTCTGCTCGGTTGTTCTCGGTGGAAGGTGGTCGGGTACGTGCTCTCGACTCGTTCGACCGCGCCGAAGGACGGGGCGACTGGTACACCCCGTGGGGCGGGCCGCCCGACACGCGCTCGATATCGGAGTGGGACCGCGACGTCTACGTGAACGTGCACGTGGGCGGGATCCTGCGAACCAGCGACGGCGGCGCCACCTGGACGCCGACGATCGACATCGACGCGGATGTCCACCGGGTGGTGACCGCGGAGGGGTTGGTCCTGGCCGCGTGCGCCGGTGGGCTCGCGACCAGTACCGACCGCGGCGCGACGTGGTCGATGCGGAGCGTCGGCCTCGCCGCGCCGTACATGCGCGGCGTCACGGTCTGCGGCGACGCGGTGCTCGTCTCGACCTCGAACGGGCCGCGCGGCGGCCGCGGCGCGATCTACCGCGGCGACCTGCGCGGCGACGGCGCGTTCGAACGGTGCACGGCCGGCCTGCCCGAGTGGTTCGACGACAACATCGACAGCCTGTGCCTCGACGGGCCTCCCGACGGTTCGTTCGTGGCGTTCGCCACCGGCGACGGACGGGCGTTCGGCTCGGACGACGGCGGTGCCACCTGGGGCGAGCTCGCGTCGGGCCTGCCGGCGGTTCGCGCCGTCCTCGTCGTCCCCTGAGCCATGGGCCGGGGCGCTCGATCGCGAGCGATCGTCCTGCTCGCCGCCGCCGCCGCGTGTTCGACGCAGACGCGATCCGCCCAGCCGACCTCTCCGCCCCGGTCGCCCGCGCCGTCGCCGGCGCTGGCGGCCTCACCAGCGCCGGTTCGCTTCGAAGGGGGAGTCTCCCGGATCGGATCGGTGCTCCGCGCCGAGCTGACCGGCCGGAACTGGCATCCGGGGTGTCCCGTGCCGATCGACGACCTCCGAGTGGTGCGGGTCAGCTACTGGACGTTCGACCGCGAGGTCGCGAACGGGCCGCTCGTGGTGAACGCGACGGTCGCCCGCGACGTGCTGTCGGTCTTCCATCGACTGTTCCGCGCGCGGTTCCCGATCCACCGGATCGGACTCCCTCCCCGGTACCGACCGCCGCGCCGGTCCGACTGGTACTCGACGCGGGACCTGACGTCAGCGTTCAACTGCCGGCCCGCGACCGGGAACCCCGGCTCGCTCTCGCAGCACTCGTACGGATGGGCGATCGACGTGAACCCGCTCGAGAACCCGTACGTCGGTCCGGACGGGAAGGTGCTGCGCCGCGCGGCGAAGCCGTTCCTCGACCGCACGAGGCGTGTGCCCGGGATGATCCACCCGGGGGACGTCGTCATCCGGTCGTTCGCGGCGATCGGGTGGAGCTGGGGCGGCGACTGGCACACGCTGAAGGACTACATGCACTTCTCGCTCACCGGTCGGTGAGCCATCATGGCCGCTCCGGACGAGGGGGGATGCGGTGCCGAAGCTCGAGGCGACCGAGGCGACGATCCAGTACGAGCAACTCGGCGACGGACCCGACATCGTGTGGGTCGCGGGCGGCGGTGGCCTGGCCGCCGACTGGGTGCCGTACCAGATGCCGTTCTTCACCGGGGCGTTCCGCAACACGATCTTCGACAACCGCGGGATCGGCGCGACGACGACCGACGTACCGTTGCCGTGGCCGCTCGCGTCGTTCGCGAAGGACACGGCCGAACTGATCGAGGCGGTGTGCACGCCGCCGGTCGCGCTCGTCGGCATCTCGTTCGGCGCCGCGATCGTGCAGGAGGTGGCGCTGGCCCGGCCCGACCTGCTGCGGTGCGCGATCGTGATGGGCACCGGCGCGCGGAGCGTGGAGTGGGGCTGGGACTACCAGAAGGCCGAGATCGACTTCCGGAAGGCCGGCGGCTCGCTCGACGGCATGATGGCCGTCACGCACTACGCCGCCACGATGTATCCGGCGCGCGTGCTGGGCGACCGCCGGCTGTGGCCGAAGCTGCGCGCCGAGCTCCTCGCGTGGATCGAAACCGGCGAGAACGAGGTGTCCCTGATCCCGCAGTGGGAGGCGTGTCTGCTCTACGACCAGCGGGACCGGCTCCCCGACTGCACGGTGCCGATGCACGTGCTGGCGTTCACCGAGGACGTCCAGGCGCCGCCGCAGGACGCGGAGGAGCTCGTCGAACTAACGCCGACGGCCGAGCTGCATCTGTTCGAGGGTATGGGGCATTGCTCGATCTACGGGCACACGCACGATGTGCTGAACCCGTTCATCCGAGAGCTGGTCGAACGGCACCTGTAGCACGCCGGGCGCCGGGCCGGAGATCGTCGTCCGACGTGACAGGCATCACGGTGCCGATCGAGGACGTTCCCCTAGACTCGAACATATGTTCGAGGTTGCGGGATGAGCGAGCTCCGGTCGGCGGTCGAGGCGCTGCGGTCGGAGACGCTCGCGGAACTGCCCGACGCGCGCATCGAGGAGGACTTCGCGGAGCTCCAGCGCGTCATCGACCTGCTCGAGGTCGAACGGCTCCGCCGGCTCGCCGAGATCGAGCGCCGGTGCATGTTCCAGCGCGACGGGCATCTGTCGGCCGCCTCGTGGCTCGCCGACCGGTTCCAGGTCGCGTGGGGCGTGGCCCGCAGCGCCACGCGGGTCGCGCGAGCGCTCGATCAGATGCCGGTGACCCGGCGCGCGCTCGGGTCCGGTGACGTCTCGATGTCGGCGGCGCGGATGCTCGTGGACGCCCGCGAGCCGGACCCATCGGCCTTCGCGCGATCGGAGGAGCAACTGGTCGAGGCCGCACGCATCCATTCGATCGGCGGCCTGCGGCAGGTCGCGTCGGTCTGGCGGCAGAACGTCGAGCGCGACCGGCTCGAGTCGGGTGTCGACGTGCTCCACGCGCGGCGGCGCCTCCACGCCTCGCTCACGTTCCAGGGGATGGTCCGCGTCGACGGCGACCTCGACCCGGAGTCCGGGGAGGCGCTGTTGACGGCGCTCCGCGCCGTGATGGACGCCGATGCGCGGGGCGGGAAGGACCGGAGCGCACGGTCGCACGCCCAACGGCGCGTGGACGCGCTGCACCAGATCTGCCGGCACTGGCTGGACGAGGCGGATCGACCGACCGTCGCCGGCGAGCGGCCGCATGTCACGGTGACGGTGCCCGCCCAAGTCGTCGCCGATCCGACGGCCGGGTCCGCCGAGCTCGACCACGTCGGTCCGGTCCCGGCGGAGATCGCCCGCCGGCTGTCGTGCGACGCTTCGGTGATGCGGGTCGTGATGGCGGCGCCGTCGCAGCCCCTCGATGTCGGCCGGCGGACGCCCGTCGTGCCGCCCGCCATCCGGCGCGCCGTGATCGCGCGCGACGGCCGCTGTCGGTTCCCGGGCTGCGACCGCCCGCACACCTGGTGCGATGCGCACCACGTGACGCACTGGGCCGACGGCGGCGACACGGCGCTCGCGAACCTCGTCCTCCTCTGCCGGCGGCACCATCGGCTCATCCACCAGCCGGGCGGCTTCCGGCTGACGATGCAGGACGGCCGGCCGGTGTTCGGACGGCCCGACGGCTCGCGTCTGGAGGATCGGGCGCCGCCGTAGCGGACGCCCTGCGCGCCCCGCGCGACGGGTGTATGGTCGGCGAAGGTATTTGGACTAGACATTCGACCATTGAGGGACGGGTCTGGACCTCGACGCACTCGACGCCGCGATCACCGAACGGGCCGAAGCCGCGTTCGGCTTCCTCGAGCGGCTCGTCGCCGCGCCCAGCACGGTCGGAAACGAGCACGAGGCGCAAACCGTCGTCGAGCAGGAACTGAAGCGCCTGGGCTTCGAGGTCGAGCGGCTCGCCATCCCCGAGGGGATCGGCGACGACCCGCTGGCGGGGGTGCCCCAGACCTCCTACGCCGGCAGGCACGATGTGATCGGGCGGCTCGGCGACGAGGTCGGTCCATCGCTGCTGCTCAACGGGCACATCGACGTCGTGCCGGCCGATCGGCCCGACCTGTGG
>DATIWE010000014.1:0-38478 GCA_035519495.1 Actinomycetota bacterium | reverse complement strand
CGCTCTCGAGGAGGCGCATGTCGAGCTCCAGGAGCGCGAAGAGATCCTTCGAGACCTTTCGAACACGATGGCTGAGGAGCGCGCCGACGAGCGATTACAGATCGCCGGCTATCTCCATGATGACCTCGCGCAGGTGCTGTTCCGCCTCAGCCTCCAGGTCGACGTTGCGCGCAAGCTCCTCGATAAGAACGACTTCGTGGATCTCCGTCAGCAGCTCGAGAAGATCCGCGAGTCGAAGCAGGAGACCTCGGATCGGATCCGCGCGCTCATCCGCGAGTTGCACCGTTCCCCGCTCGGGGCGAAGGGTCTCGCGGAGGCGCTCGAGTCGTTCACGGACGAGGTCGGGCGCGACTCGGGCGTGCAGTTCAAGCGGGACATCCAGGACCTCGATCTGCCGGCGCCGATCGCGTTGTTGGTATTCCACATCGCCCGCGAGGCGATCTTCAATGCCCTGAAGCACGCGCGGGCCACCGAGATGTCGATCTCGGTGACGGAGGACGAAGAGGACATCGTCTTGCGGCTGATCGACAACGGCGTGGGGTTCGATACCTCGGCACCCGGTCCAGAGGGGCACTACGGCATGGCGATGATGCGCGAACGCGCCAAGGTCGGTGGAGGCTCGTTCGACGTCGCGAGCGAACCCGGGAAGGGCACCACGATCGTGGTGCGGTTCCCGATCGCGCTGCTCCAGCGGGATCAGGCGCCCGAGGGCTCGTCGCCGAACGGCTCCGCGGGCCATGTGGTCCCCGGCGCGATCGGAGGATCACCGCGCACGAGCGAGGGAGCGGGGCCGAGGTCCGAGGCCGGCCGTCCCCGCTAGAGGTGCTGGCGGAACCACCCCACGATCCGTTCTATCCGATCCACGCGGCGGTCCGGCCGGCCGTTCGTCTTGAGACCGTGTGGCTCGTTCGGGTACCTGATCATCTCCACCGTCGCGCCGGCACGATGCAGGACCGCGAAGGCGATGTCGGTGTTGATCGGTGGGCATCGCAGATCGCCGTCCGTGTGCAGCAGCAGCATCGCTGCTCGGGCTCGTTGCAGTGACCGGTACGGTGAGGCGGCGACGAGCTCCTCGACGCGCTGCGGGACCCGCGACTCACCGACGGCCGACACCGCGATCTCGAACGGGAAGTCGGCACCGCCCCATTCCGCGACGTGATCCGTGACGGGGTTCTCGCTGACCAGTGCTCGGAACCGATCCGGATGGTGGCCGGCCAGGTGGTTCACGAGGTACCCACCGTAGGACGCGCCCATCGCGCCGAGGCGATCGGCGTCCACGATGCCGTCGGCCGCGAGCCGATCCAGGAGCGCGAGCAGCTCCCGCGTGTCGGGGTCGCCCCAGTCGCCGAACAGCCGGCGAGCGAGATCCTCTCCGTAGCCGACGGAGCCCGACGGGTTCGCGTAGACGACGTGGAACCCGGCGCTCGCCACCGCGGTCATGTCGAGCCACGGCGTCGCCGAGTGCATCGCGTGGGGGCCGCCGTGGATCTGCAGGACGGTCGGGCGGCGACCGCGCCCGCCGCTGAGGAACCACGCGTCGATCGAACGCGGGCGCGTCGCGAACTCGCTGATCCGTTCGGGGTCGCGCCGGAACGGCCCGAACCACCGGCCGCCGTCGGTCGTGATCCGTCGAGCGCCGCCATCAGCGGCCTCGTAGAGCTCGGGGGGGCACGCGCGGTCGGTCGCCAGCAGCACGACGCGCCCGCGGGCGGTCCGCTCCTCGATGGAGACCATCTCGCCGTCGACCAGCCGCTCGATCCATCCGTCGAGACCGATCCGGTGCGGGAGGGCGGTTCCGTGATCCGAGACGGAGACGAGGAGGTTCCGCTCGTCGAGCCAGTGTGGCTCCTGCGTGCCGAGCAACCCACCCGTGAACAGGTCGCCGTACGCGAAGTTGCCGATCGGACGGTCGAGGTCTTCCGGAAGACGCACCCAACCCGCGCCATCCCGCACGAACAACGCGCTGTTCTGCCATCCCGCGACGAACGGCAGCCGGTTCGCGATGACGGCCAGACGACCTTCCGGCGACCAGGCGGCCCCCATCACGCCTCCCGGGAACGGTGTGAGCGGGCGGAGCCGTCCACCGTCCGGCGCGACGAGGAACGGTTGTGGCACTTCGCCGTCGATCGTCCCGTCGGGCGTGGCCGCCAGGACGGCGATCGTCTTCCCGTCGGGCGCCCAGATCGCGCTCGCGGCGCTGCGGTTGGCCGGCGTGATCCGCCGGGGTTTGCCCCGGCCCGACGCGGACGCGATCCACACGGCCGACAACTGGTCGACGACCCCGGCGCCGTCGAGCCTCCAGAACGGCGTCGTGATCCGGCGCACGGTCGGATCGGACGCAGCGCCCTCGATGAATCGCTGCTCGCCGTTCGGGGCGATCACGGCGACCCGCCGACCGTCGGGCGCCCACTCCGCGGCGGCGACCCCGTCGGGGAAGCCGGGGAGCATCGACGCCTCGCCGCCCCCGAGCGGCATCACCCAGACCTGCGGCTTCTCGCCTTCGCGATCCGACACGAACAGCACCCGGCTGCCGTCCGGAGAGATCCGAGGGCGTCCGTCCGACGCGACCGGATCCGTGAGCCGTTCGGGACGGCCGCCGTCCACGGCGATCCGCCACAGACGTGACCGGTACCGATCGCGTTCGATCGTCTGGCGTGCGTACACGGCCGTCGAGCCGTCGGGCGTCAGATCGAAGCCCGTGATCCGGACCTGCGAGCGGACGTCCGCGCCGCGGAACGCACGGGGGGCGTTGGCCATCGATCGAGCTCCTTCGGAGGGGTTCGCGCGAACGCTACCCCGTTCGCCGGTACCGTGTGACGCCGATGGCCGAACGATGGCGCTTCGAGGGGGTGCGGCTCCCGGACGGTGAGCTCGACGCGCTGTGGATCGCGGACGGACTGCTCCGGCGGAGCGCCGTTGACGGCGCCGAGCTCCTGCCGGGACGGTTCGTCCTGCCGGGTCTCGTCGATGCGCACGCGCACCCGACGATCGATATGGCCGAGCGGGGAGCCCCGTGGGGGAGCGAGGCGCTCGTCGAGGCGAACCTGGAGGAGAACGCGTTCGCGGGCGAGTTGCTGATCCGCGAGATCGGCGCCGTGGGCGACCGATGGAGCCTCGACGGGATCGGCGAACGCCTCCCGCGGATGCAGCGGGCGGGACGCTTCGTGGCTCCGGCCGGCGGCTATTACGACTGGCTGGGGGTGTTCACCCAACCGGAGGCGGCGCAGGACGAGGTCGGTCGCCAGATCGCCGCCGGCGCCACCTGGATCAAGGTGGTCGGCGACTGGCCGGTCGACGGCGGCATCAGGGTGAATTACGAGCCCGAGGCCCTGCGCGGTCTCGTGGAGGCGGCGCACGCGGCCGGCGCGAGGGTCGGCGCCCACGTCATGTCGCGTGCCGCGACCGAGGTGGCGATCGAGGCGGGCGTCGACTCCCTGGAGCATGCGCCGTTGCTGGACGAGGCTCTCATCCGACGGATGGCCGAACGTGGCGCGGCGTGGACGCCGACCCTGGCGGCGGTCGGGCCGCTGCTCGACGGCTCGGAGGATCCGGTCCGGTTGGCGTTCATGGCGGGGGAGCTCCGGGATGCCGGCGAGCGCTATCCGACCGTGCTGCGGACGGCTCTTGAGCTGGGCGTGCCGGTGCTCGCCGGCACCGACGTCCTGCCGCCCGGATCGATGGCGGTCGAGATCGCGGCCCTGCATCGATGGGGTCTGTCGCCGACGGAGGCGCTCGAGTCGGCGACGACCGTCGCTCGCGCCTACCTCGGAGAACCGGCGTTGGACACGGGTGCCCGCGCCGATCTGGTCACCTACGACGCGGACCCGCGCGAGGACCCCGAGGTGCTGCGGACGCCGACGTCCGTGCTCCTGCACGGCCGTCGCATCCGGTGAGCGACGGTACGCTCGAAGGGATGTCGGACGACCTCGGCTACTTCGGTCCCCGGAGCGTGAGCTGGCGCGTGCACCGCGAGGTCACCGTGCTCTTCGGCGGCGCGCGCGCGTTGTTGCTGCAGGCCGCGCACCCGCTCGTGGTGGCCGGCGCGAACCAGACCGGGATGTACGACCGCAACCCGTGGCGGCGACTCCAGCGCACGCTCGTCCTGACGTACACGATCACGTTCGGCACGAAGGCCGAGGCGCACGCGGCGGCGGACAAGATCAACGAGGTCCATGCGCGCATCAACGGGATCGATCCCGTGACCGGCCTCCCGTACGACGCGCTCGATCCCGAGCTGCTGCTGTACGTCCACGCTTGCCTCGTCGACTCCGCGCTGTTGTTCGAGGAGCTCACCGTGGGCGAGCTGGACGATCGTGGGCGGCAACGGTTCCACGAGGAGCAGATGCTGGCGGCGGAGCTGGTGAAGGTGCCGAGGGAGATCATCCCGCCGACGGTGCCCGAGCTCCGTGCGTGGCTCGCGGCGTTCGTGACTCGCGGAGACGTGCGGGTGACCGAGGGAGCGCGGCGCGTCTACGACCTCTTCCTGCATCCGCCTGCGGAGGCGGAATGGCGCGCGATCCTCCCAGGGGTGTCGCGGCTCGCGTTCGCAACTCTCCCGGGGCCGGTCCGTGAGATGTACGGCATCGGGATGACGCCGGCCAAGTCGGCCGCGCTGCGGGCCACGTTCGCGTCCATCCGGGCGGTGCGGCCGTTCCTTCCGGCGCGGGTCCGCTACCTGGCCCCGTACAACGAGTGGCGGCTGCGGCAACGGGGCCACGAGGTCGGGCCCGGTGTGGCCGAGCACCGGCGTTCGCTCGGGATCCGCCTCGGCGCCTAGACTCCGCGGGTGGCCGACGTGGAGGGCCTGTTGCTCGACATCGACGGCGTGCTCGCGGTGTCGTGGGAGCCGATCCCCGGATCGGTCGAGGCGATGGCGTGGATCCGCGACCAGCAGATCCCGTTCCGGCTCATCACGAACACCACGACGCACACGCGTCGCGACCTGGCCGCGACGCTCCGCGCGGCAGGGTTCGACGTCGAGCCGGATCGGATCGTGACGGCCGTGACGGCGACCGCCTCCTACCTGAACGAACGGCACCCCGGCGCCGACGTGTACGTGCTGACCGACGGCGACCCGGGAGAGGACCTGGAAGGGGTCGCGTCGGTCGAGCGGCCGCAGGACGCCGAGGTGATCGTGCTCGGCGGCGCGTCCGAAGCGTTCAGCTATCCGGCGATGAACGCGATCTTCCGCCGGCTCATGGACGGCGCGGCCTTGATCGGCATGCACCGCAACCTCTATTGGAAGACAGCGCGCGGATGGGAGCTGGACACCGGCGCCTTCCTGGGTGGTCTCGAGGAGGCGGCGGGGATCACCGCCACGATCTGCGGCAAGCCGGCGTTCGCGTACTTCGACGCCGCCCGCGCCGCGCTGGGGATCCCGGCAGAACGGGTGGCGATGGTCGGCGACGACGTCGTGAACGACATCGAAGGCGCGCGAGCCGCGGGACTCATCGGCGTGCTGGTGCGGACCGGCAAGTTCCGGGACGAAGATCTGGTGAAAGGCTCGCCGGACGCCGTCCTCGGATCGCTCGCCGACCTCCCGGCCTGGTTGCGGAGCTGACTTCATGTCGGACACGGCACGCACGCGGCACGCACGCACCCTTTTCGCCGGCATCGCGTCGGAGTACGAGCGGATGGGCGCGGCGCTGTCGTTCGGGCAGGACCCGCGCTGGCGCCGGTTCCTCGTGGACCGGGTGCGCGCGGCCCCAGGTTCGTCGGTCCTCGACGTGGCGAGCGGCACGGGGCTGGTCGCGCGCGCGCTCGAGGCTCGCGGGTACCGCGTCACGGCGCTGGATGCCAGCGAGGAGATGCTCGGCGCGAACACGGGACGTCGTGTGCTGGCCCACGCGGAGCGGCTGCCATTCGGCGACGGGTCGTTCGACGCGCTCACGTTCACGTACCTGCTGCGGTACGTGGACGACCCCGGCGCCACGCTCGTCGAACTGGCCCGCGTCCTGCGGCCCGGCGGGCCGATCGCGTCGCTCGAGTTCGCGGTGCCCGCTGCGCGCTGGGCCCAACCGCTGTGGCGTTCGTACACCCGGCTCGTGATGCCGGCCGCGGGGTCGATCGTCTCGCCCGCGTGGGCGTACACGGGCCGGTTCCTGGGGCCATCGATCGAGAGCTACTGGCACGAGCACCCACTGGACGAGCAGCTCGCGGCGTGGCACGCCGCCGGGATCGGCGGCGTGCGCTGGCGACGGATGTCCAACGGCGCGGCGATCGTGGTGTGGGGGCGGAAGCGATGACGACGCAGGATCGGCCGGCGTTCTACGCGCTGCCGGCCGGTGGCTGGCGCGACTACGTGACGCTGCTGCACCCGCCGTACACGCTCTGGCACCTGTCGTACGTCGCGATCGGGGCGTGCATGGTGGCAGACGTCAACTTCGGGTACCTCGGATGGACCCTCCTGGCGTTCTTCGGCGGCGTGGGGCTCGGCGCGCACGCGCTCGACGAGCTCCGCGGCCGACCGCTCGGCACGGCCATCCCGTCGCCCGTGCTGGTGGGGATCGCCGCCGTCGGCCTGGTGGGCGCGATCGTGATCGGCCTCTACGGCGTGGTCATCGTGTCCACCTGGCTGCTGGCCTTCATCGTCGTCGGCGCCTTCCTCGCGCTCGCGTACAACCTCGAGTGGTTCGGCGGCGCCTTCCATTCCGACCTATGGTTCGCGCTCGGCTGGGGCGCATTCCCGGCGCTGACCGCCGCGTTCGCGCAGACCGGCAGCCTGTCGATCGCGGCGGTCGCGGCCGCCGCGGGATGTGCGGCCCTGTCCGCCGCGCAGCGCGTGCTGTCCACGCCCGTGCGGCAACTGCGGCGCCACGCCGTCACGATCGAGGGCCACGTCGCCTTCGACGACGGCAGCGTCCTGCCGCTCGACGGCGCCTGGCTCCGCTCGACCCCCGAGCAGGCGCTCCGCCTGCTCTCGCTGAGCGTCCCGTTGCTGGCCGTCGCCATGGTCGCGGCCGCGCTCGCGCGACGCTGAGGCACGCCGCCTACCGTGCGGCCGCGATGATCCCGAGGACCTCGTCGGCGTAGCGTTCGAGCTTCGTGGGTCCCACGCCGTCGATCGCGGCCAGGTCGGCCCAGTCATGCGGGCGGCGTTCGGCGATCTGCACGAGCGTCGCGTCGTGGAACACCACGTAGGCGGGGACGCCGTCGGCCTTCGCACGCTGGCGCCGCCAATCCTTCAGCCGATCGAACAGCGTCCCGCGCTCGGCCGTCCGGATCGCGACGCCGTCCGCCGTCCGCCGGCGGGCGGGTGTCCTGACCGGAGGCGCGCTCACCCCGATCTCGGCGAGGAACGGGCTCCTCGCGGCGCGCGCGTCCGAGGGCCATGAGAGGAACAGGTGCGTGCGTGCTCGCGTGATGCCCACGTAGAGCAACCGACGCTCCTCCTCCGGATCGGCTTCCGACCGGCGCGAGCGGAACGGGAGCTCGCCGTCGAGGAGCCGCGGGAGGAACACCGCGTCGAATTCGAGCCCCTTGGCCCGGTGGTACGTCATCAGCTGCACGCCGCGGCCCTCCCGGTCCGCCGCGAAGCGCCGTTCGAGCTCCCCGAGGAACCCCGCCGCGGTCGCTCCCTCTCCCGAGGACGCCGCGTGTTCGGCGGCGAGCGCGCGGAGGCGTCCGAGGTCGGCCTGGCGCGTCGCCTCCTCGTCGCTGTCGGGCGAGGCCTCCGCATCGAAGCCGAGTTCGTCGGTGACGGCACGCACGGCGTCGACCAGATCGACGGTCGCGTCGACGCGGCGGAGGCGAACCATGACCGAGCGCGGCCCCGGCCGCCGAAGGAACGCGCCGTCGCGCACCTGGTACGGGATGGCGGCCGCGGCGAACGCCTCCTCGTACGGTTCTGATCGGGCGTTGATCCTGGACAGGACCGCCATCCGGTCCCACGGCACGCCCTCCGTACCCAGGCTCCGGCACGTATCCACGACGAACGTGACCTCGGCGGCCTCGTCCGGCAGCGCACGCGCGGTGGGGCTCGGCCCGTCCGGCTTCGTGGCCCGAAGCTCCTTCGCGAACCCACCCAGGTGCCGGGCCAGCGCGTTCGCCACCGTCAGGACCTGCGGCGAGGAGCGATGGTTCTCTTCGAGCCGCACGACGGTGGCGTTCGGGTAGCGGTCGGGGAAGCCCAGGAGGTGCTCGGGCGACGCCCCCGTGAACGAGTAGATCGTCTGGTAGTCGTCCCCCACCACGCACAGCTCGTCGCGTCCGCCCAGCCATCGTTCGAGCAGCGCCTGCTGCAGGGGGTTCACGTCCTGGTACTCGTCCACGGTGACGGCGCCGATCCGCCCGCGCACCTCGTTGGCCGCCGCCGGGTGCTCGTCGAACAGCCGGACGGCGAGGCCCAGCATGTCCTCGAAGTCCAGCCGGCCGGTGCGTCGTTTCCGCCGCTCGTAGCCGTCGTAGACCCCGAACATCAGCTCAGGAGGCATCGGCGGCTGGTGCGTGCCCAAGGACGCGAGGTAGCGCGACGGCGCGATCATGCGGTTCTTGGCCCACTCGATCTCGCCGGCCAGCTCGCTGCGCGGGAGGAACCGGTGGGGAGGTGGCAGCCCGGCCGCCAGCGAGGCGATCAGGGGCGCCTTGGACTCGAGGATCGCCGGGAGCCGCTCGCCGGTGTGCCGCTCCCAGAGGCGAGAGAGCTGCGACAGCGCCGCGGCGTGGAAGGTGCGGGCCTCGACGCCCTCAGCGCCGAGGAGGGCCAGGCGCTCCTTCAGCTGGCGCGCGGCCTTGTCCGTGAAGGTGACCGCCAGGATCTGCCGCGCCTCGAACGTGCCCGTGGCCACCTGGTTCGCGATGCGATGCGTGATCGTCGTGGTCTTCCCGGTCCCGGCTCCGGCGAGGATCGCCACCGGTCCCCGGACCGCGTGGGCGGCCGCCCGCTGGGCGTCGTTCAGCCCCGCGAGGATCCCGCCGTCCGCGCTCATGCGGCGACCCTAGCAGCGGGTCACGACGCGGCGGGATGTTATCCGCGCGGGCGCGTACCCTCGTTGCATGACGACGGCGACCACGATCGGCGAGCTGCGCGCCTCCGGCTACGAGGACCGCTCCGTGAAGGAGGAGCTCCGCGCGAACCTGCTGGCGAAACTCGAACGCGGCGAGGAGTTGTTCCCCGGCATCCTGGGCTTCCAGGACACGGTCCTGCCGGGCCTGGAGCGCGGGATCCTCGCCGGCCACGACCTGATCCTGCTCGGCGAACGCGGCCAGGCGAAGACACGCCTCGTGCGCGCGGTGGTCAACCTGCTTGACGATTCGATGCCGGTGATCGAGGGCTGCGAGGTGAACGACCATCCCTTCCGGCCGATCTGTGCGCGGTGCCGCGACCTGGTCGCATCCGACGGTGACGCGGTGCCGATCGTCTGGGTCGGCCGCGACGAGCGCTACAGCGAGAAGCTGGCCACACCGGACACGAGCGTCGCCGACCTGATCGGCGATGTGGATCCCATCCGCGTAGCAGAGGGCCGCTACCTGGCGGACGAGCTCACGATCCACTACGGCATGATCCCGCGGACCCATCGCGGCATCGTGGCGATCAACGAGCTGCCCGATCTTCCCGAGCGGATCCAGGTGTCGCTGTTCAACATCCTGGAGGAGCGCGACGTGCAGATCCGCGGCTACCGGATCCGCCTGCCGCTCGACATCCTGCTGGTGGTCACGGCGAACCCGGACGACTACACGCATCGAGGGCGGATCGTCTCGCCGCTCAAGGACCGGTTCGGCACGCAGGTCCGCACGCACTACCCGGAGACGCCCGCCGAGGAGATCCGCATCATGGACCAGGAGGCGCGCGCCGAGGCCGGCGCGGTCCCGGTCCGGGTCCCGGTCTTCATGAAGGAGATCGTGGCATCGCTCACGCAGGAGCTGCGCCGCTCGCCGCACGTGAACCACCGCAGCGGCATCAGCGTCCGGTATTCGATCGGGAACGTGGAGACGCTTCGGGCCGCCGCGGTGCGGCGGGCCGCCCGGACCCACGAGCCTGAGGCCGTGCCCCGCGTCGTCGACCTGCCGGCCGTGCTCCGCTCCTCCGAGGGCCGTGTCGAGTTCGACACGGTGGAGGAGGGACGCGAGCACGACATCCTGACCCGCGCGATGCGGCAGGCTGAGCTCGACGTCTTCCGCCGCCGGCTCTCGGGCTTCGACTTCACCGGCGTCCTCGGGCGCTTCGACGATCCGGCGTTCGCCGTGGACACGTCCGAGCTGACGCCCGCGTCGGAGCTGTTGGCGACGTTCGGCGACCTGCCGGGTCTCGCGAAGCTGCTCGAGCGGCTCGGGGTCCGCGAAGAGAGCCCGGGCGTCGCCGCGAGCGCGTTGGAGTTCGCGCTCGAAGGACTGCACCTATCGCGTCGGCTGAACAAGGACGAGGAGGACGGCGTCGCGCGCTACGCGGGTCCCGATGCCTCGTAGACTCCCGCGCCGATGCCGGAGGTCCACGAGTACGTCGGGTTCGCCGTGGTCGGCGTCTTCACGGTCGGGTGGGTGTGGGGCCTCGTCGCGCTGATCATGCGGCGCGATCCCGGCCCGCGCTTCTGGACCTGGCTCGTCGTCGCGCAGGTGATCGCCGGGGTCCAGGCGGTGCTCGGTCTCATCCTGCTGCTGCTCGGGTACCGGCCGGACACGTGGTTGCACTACGTGTACGGCTTCGGGCCGATCGTGATCTTCGCGATCGCGCACTCCATGGCGCGCGAACTTCCCGGCGACGGAGGTGGGCGGCTCTCGCATCCGTGGGTCGTGTTCGCGGGGGCCGCGTTCGTCTGCTTCGGCCTCGCCGGACGGGCGTTGATGACCGGCCTCGGCCTGGCGTGAGCCGGCATCATCGGGCCGCGCTCGCGGCCGCAGCGCCTAGGCTGGTGGGGTGGCGAGCTTCCGGTATTCGCGCTGGGACGGGACGCAGGATCCGTTCGCGGACGACGTGCCGGCCTCGGACCTGCTCGAGGAGCTCTCCGACGACATCCTGATGGGCGACTCGCCCGAGGCGGCCCTGCGGCGCCTGATGCGTCGTGGGATGCAGGGCCGGTTCTCCGGGCTGGATGCGCTGCGCCGTCGCCTGCAGCAACGGAGGGACCAGGAACAGGAGCGTCTCAACCTGGCGGGTCCGTTGGAGGAGTTGAAGGAACGGCTCGACGAGATCGTGGATCGCGAACGCTCGCGGTTGTCGTTCGAGCCGAGCGACGACGCCAGGATGCGCGAGACCTTCCTCGATGCGCTGCCGCCGGACGTGCCAGGACAGATCGGCGAGCTGAAGGGGTACCGGTTCATGGACCCCGAGGCGCAGCGGCTGTTCGACGAGCTCCTCGAGCACGTCAAGGAACAGGTGCTCGGCTCGTACTTCCGGCAGCTCGCCCAGGGGATGCGCGACGTGACGCCGGAGCAGATGGCTCGGTTCAAGGACATGCTGTCCGAGCTGAACGGGTTGCTCGAAGCACGGGCCCGCGGCGAGGACACGCAGCCGACGTTCGAGGACTTCATGCAGCGCTACGGCGACCTGTTCCCGGAGCATCCGAGGACGCTCGAGGAGCTGCTGGAGCAGATGGCGCGCCGGATGGCGGCGATGTCGCGGCTGCTCGCGTCGCTGTCGCCCGAGCAACGCGAGGAGCTCCAGGGCCTGGTCGACCAGGTGATGCAGGACATGGATCTGGCATTCGAGATGGACCGTCTCGGCGCGAACCTCCAGGGGATGTTCCCCGACGCCGGCTGGGGCGAGGGCGAGTGGGGCGAGGGCGAGGATGCGATGCCGATGTCCGCGACCGTCGACGCGCTGGAGCGGATGCATGACTACGAGGAGCTCGACCGGTCCCTCGAAGGCGCGTATCCGGGCGCCGCGCTCGAGGACGTCGATGAGGAGGCGCTCCGCCGCACGCTCGGTGAGCCGTCGGTGCAGGATCTCCGCCGCCTGAAGCAGATCGAGAAGATGCTGGAGGACGCCGGCCTGGTCCAACGCACCGGCGGCCGGCTCGAGGTGACGCCCCGCGGCGCGAAGAAGATGGGCGAGCGCGCCTTGACCCGCGTCTTCGAGCGCCTGACGCGCGATCGTGAGGGCACGCATGAGGCGCGCGACCCCGGCGGCCTGGCGGAGCCGACCGGCCAGACCCGGCCGTGGCGCTTCGGCGACCACGGAACGATCGCGGTGCAGCGCACGGTGTTCAACGCGGTCACGCGAGGCGGCGCGCGCGGCGACGCCGGGGTGCGGCTCGACCCGGAGGACTTCGAGCTGATCGAGGCCGAGGAGCGGACCGAGACGGCGACGGCGCTGCTCCTGGACCTCTCGTTCTCGATGCCGCTGCGCGGCCACCTGGTGCACGCGAAGAAGATGGCGCTGGCCCTACACGCGCTGATCGAGGGCCGCTATCCGCACGACACCCTCTACCTGATCGGGTTCAGCGACTACGCGCGTCGCCTGAAGCCCGAGGACCTCGCGGCGCCCGGGTTCGAGCGCACGTACGGCACGAACATGCAACACGCGTTCCTGCTCGCCGGTCGGCTGCTGGCCCAGCACCCCCGCGCGATGCGGCAGGTGATCATGGTGACCGACGGCGAGCCGACGGCGCACCTCGAGGGCGAGCACGCGTACTTCGCGTGGCCGCCGGAGGCGGAGACGATCCGTCGCACCCTCGCCGAGGCGGTCCGGCTGACCCGCAGCGGCGTGACGCTGAACATCTTCATGCTCGAGGAGTCCGACGGGCTCGCGCGATTCATGGAGCGACTGGCCGAACGTACCCGCGGCCGCGTGTTCCTCATGGACGATCGGCAGGTCGGGGACTTCGTGTTGCGCGACTACGTCCGTCGACGCGGCCGGTAGGCTCCGGCCGTGCACGGCTGGCGCAAGGCTGCGGTCTGGGTCGGCGCGTTCGTCGTGGCTGTCTCCGCCGGTGCGATCGTGGCGGCGCACAGCAACCCGTTCCCGCCCGGTGTCGATGACGGAGGGGCGGCGCCGAGCGCGTCGCCGACGCCGACCGTCGACCACTGGCTGCTTCACACGTCGACCGTAGCCGCGCACGTCCTCCACGTCGGCGGGACGTGCCGCGGGACGTGGACCTTGGACGCACCCCTCCGGGCGACCCCCGACGGCACGGTCCTCGGGACCGGCACGGCGTCGCTCGAGGGCTCCGTGACCTGCCCGTTCACGACCGCGCAGGTCGAGGCCCGCCTGATCCCGGTGGACATCACCGGCCACTTCGGCGACGGCGCGATGGTGCTCGTGTTCCGCGCGGGGGAAGGGACGAGGCCGGCCGGCTCCGTCGACCTGGCCGGGTTCGCCGCGGCGCTCCCCGTGCTCCGGCTGACGGTCCAGGGCACCAGCGCCACCGGCACCCGGACGACATCGGTGTCGGACCACGATCTTGGGATGTACCGGTCGGTGATGCGGGCGTGGGCGACGTGCTTGTTGTGCGAACCGGCGCCGATCACCCCGTCCGGTCCCACCACAGCGTCACCGTGACGTGACGCTCCGGGCCGGCGGACCACAGGCCGTCGGCGTCGCGGACCAGCCGTTCGCCCAAAGCTTCCTCGATCTCGGGGTCGCGCTCCGCGGGCAGACAGAGCCGCCGTCGGACGACGGCGACGGCGTCGCCGCGCTCCGCGAAGCCACCGCCTCCACCCGGGCGTGACAGACGGTCGGAGCGCATCGGATCGAAACCCGCCTCCGTGAGCACCGCGGCCGCGTCCTCCGCCGACGGTCCCTCCGGCCGCTCGAGGTCGTGGAAGCGGAGCCAGAGGTCGCGCATCCAGGCCCATGGGTGGTGTTCGGTCAGTTCCAGCACGACGCGGCGCCGCGCATGGGCGTCCAGCGCGACGGCGAACGATCCGGGGTCCGCGACGTTGTACAGCACGTGACCGCACACGACGACGTCGGCGGCATCCACCTCCGGCGCCACGTCCGGCCACGTGCCTCGGACCGTCGACGTGGCCACGCCAGCGCCGCGGGCCGCGGCGGCGAACGACGCCAGCATCTCCTCGCTCTCATCGACCCCCGTGATCCGCGTGGCGAGCCGCGCGAGCGGCAGGGAGGTCGCGCCGCTCCCGCAGCCGACGTCGAGGACCGATCCGCCGCTCCCGAGCGCCTCGGCGGCGCGATCGGTGGTGGGGGTGGGATGTGCCCCGGCTGCGGCGCGCTCGGCTCGCCTCCGGAAGAGCTCCGCGGGGAAGGCGTAGGGAGGCTCCGGCGCGGCCGCCAGGATGGGGTCGGGGATCGTCCACGCCGCCAGATCCCGCCGCCAGCGAGCGTCGGCCGGTCCACGTTCGGACATGGGCGCAGCCTAACGGAGCACTGTGGGACGCGCTGAAGTGCAACTGGCCAATCAACCTGGCAATCGGCATGATGAAGGAACATGAACGACGAAAGTCTCCAGCGCGCGAACGCGTTCCTGGCTGCCGTCGCCGATCGCGTCGCCATCGGGGATGTGCTCGACGAAACGCCGGCCGAGATCGGGCGTGCGCTCGGGCTTCCCGACGCCCTGTCCACCGCGCGCGCCGTCCGCGCCTTGATCGCGCGACGCCGTCTCGAACCGGCCAATGGCTCGTACCGGTTGCTCGATCCACGCCCGGTCGATGCCGGCGAGAAGGAGGCGCTCGGCCGGCGGCCGCGCAAGCCGCGCGCCGGCAAGCCGGGCCGGCGCCGTTCGATCGCTTCCTCGGCCGGGATGGCCGGGATGGCCGAGATGGCCGAGATGGATGGACCGGGATACTCGGATCTGGGTCGGGCGGTCGCCGACAAGCTCGTAGACCTCGGCCGGGAGAACGCGCAGCTGCGGGCGGAGTCGCGCCAGCTCCGGGAGGAGACCCGGGAGGCTCGAGCCGCGCGCGATGACGCGGAGCGGTGGGCTCGAGGACTCGCCGACCGCACGCGCGAGCTGGAGGCACGTGCCGAGATGGCCGAGTCCAACCTCCGCTCGCTGCTGGCGTCGGCGCGGGGCCACGATGCCAAGGCAGACGCGCCGGTCGGCGATGCGGAGATGGCCGCCATCCTCGGCGTCCTGAAGGGCGACGACGAGGAGGGCGAACCGCAGCCCGACGAGGTTGCGGAGCCCCTGCGCGAGGAACCCGCGGTGCAGGGCTTGGACGCGTTCTAGGGCTGTTCGCCCAGACCCACGAGGTAGCACGCGGCGTCGTGTCCCGTCGCCGCTTCCGACGCCATGAGGTCGTCCGTGCGGCACCGCTCGAGGATGCCCAGCTCCTCGGCCCGGCCGGAGGCCACGACCGGACACCGGGGATGGAACCGGCACCCGCCCGGGATCCGCGTCGGATCCGGCGGCTCGCCCCGGAGGATCACCTTCGAGGCCCCGCCCGCCTCCGGCACCACGTCCAGGAGGGCTCTCGTGTAGGGGTGGCGGGGGCGCTGCAGGACCTCCTCGGTTGGCCCGATCTCGACGATGCGCCCGAGGTACATCACCGCGACCCGGTCGGCCACGGTCCAGGCCAAGCCGAGGTCGTGGGTGACGATCATGATCGAGATCCGTAGCTCGTCGCGAAGCCTCAGCAGCAGCGCCAGGATCTCGCCGCGGACCGATGCGTCGAGGTTCGAGACCGGCTCGTCGGCGACGATCACGGTCGGGTCGAGCACGAGGGCGCCCGCGATCACGACCCGCTGGCGCTGGCCGCCGGAGAGCTCGTGCGGGTACAGGAGGAAGAAGCGCTCGGGGGGCCGCAGCCCCGCCCGCGACAGTGCCCGCGCCACCAGCTTGTCCTCGCCCTCCTTGTCCGGGCCCTCGTGGATGCGGTGGATGCGGAGGCCCTCGGCGACGATCTCGTAGATCGTCTGACGCGGGTTGAGGGATGCCGTCGGGTCCTGGAACACCATCTGGACGTTCCGTCGGTACGGGCGCAGTTCCTTCGCGCCGTGGGCCAGCCGGTCGCCCCGGTACCGGATCTCTCCCGCGTTGGGTTCGATCAAGCCCATGATCGCGCGTGCGGTCGTCGTCTTGCCGCACCCGGACTCGCCGGCGACCGCGAGCACCTCGCCTTCGTACAGGGTGAAGCTGACGTCGTCGACCGCCTTGGCGTCCACGCCCTTCCTGCCCATCATCCCGGCGATGAAGCCGACGCGCCCCTTGAAGTTCACCTCGAGGTGCTCGACCTCGATCACGGGCGGACCCATCTCGGTGGTCGTCGCGGGGACGGACCCCTGTTCGCTCACGTCGTCGTCCCTTGGAACGCGGGCGCACCCGAGACGTGGATGCAGGCGGCGCGCCGCGCCGGGCCGGCGTCCCACAAGCGGAGCTCCGCCGTGCTGCACGCGTCGACGGCCTCGGCGCATCGAGGATGGAAGGGGCAGCCCGGCGGGATGTGCTGGGGGTCGGGCGGGTCGCCCCCCAGTCCGCTCGGCTTGCCCCGGAACCGGGTGTCGCCGATCTCGGGGAACGCGGCGGCGAGGGCCTTCGTGTAGGGATGCGTCGGCGAGTGGAAGACCTCCTCGGCCTTCCCCTCCTCCACGATCAGACCCGCGTACATGATCGCGAGCCGGTCGGAGACCTCGACGAGGACGGACAGGTCGTGTGTGATGAACAACATCGCCAGACCGAGGTCGTGCTGGAGGGACCGGAGCAGCTGCAGGACCTGCGCCTGCACCATCACGTCGAGGGCCGTCGTCGGCTCGTCGGCGATCACGAGCGTCGGGCTGCACGCGAGCGCCATCGCGATCATGACCCGTTGCTTCTGGCCCCCGGACAGCTCGTGCGGGAAGTCGTCGATCCGCCGCGGCGGCAGGCCCACCTGCTCCAGCAGTGCGCCGGCCAGCACGTAGGCCTCCTTCTCGCCGGCCATGTTGTGCACGGTGATCGCCTCGGCGATCTGGTCGCCGATCTTCCGCACCGGGTTCAGGGCGTGCAGGGCTCCCTGGAAGATGATCGACGCGCCGGTCCAGCGCACCGCCCGGAGCTTCCCGGGCGTGAGCTCCAGGATGTCCTGATCGTTCAGGAGCATCTGCCCCTCGATCTTCGTCGCCGGGGAATGCAGCCGAAGGATCGCGCCGGCGATCGTCGACTTCCCGCAGCCGGACTCGCCGGCGAGCCCGAGCACCTCTCCCTTCTCGATGTCGAAGGAGACGCCGCGGACGGCCGGGACAGGCCCGCCCTTCGTCGAGTAGGACACCGTGAGATCGCGGACCGACAGGACGCTCATCGCTCGCGCAGCCTCGGGTTGATGATCTCGTCGAACGCGAACCCGCACAGCGTGAAGCCGAGCACGACCAGGACGATGCACATGCTGGGCGCCAGCAGCCACCACCATGCTCCGATCGACGTCGCGCCCGCCTCGAACGCGAACTCGATGATCGTGCCCCACGTGATGTTGAACGGGTCGCCGAGGCCCAGGAACGACAGCGCCGACTCGGAAAGGATCGCGATCGCGACCGTCAGGATCGTGTTCGCGAGGATCACGGGCATGACGTTCGGCAGGACGTGCCGCGTCACGACGTACCAGTCGCTCGCGCCGAGCCCGCGTCCCCGCTCGACGTACTGGTGCTCCTTCACCGACAGGACCTGGGCGCGGACGAGCCGGGCCGTGCCCGGCCAGGACGTGAAGCCGATGATGCAGATGATGATGAACAGCGACTGCCCGAAGATCGACGCCAGGACGATCGCGAGCGCGAGCCAGGGGATCACCAAGAACATGTCGGTGACCCGCATCAACGACACGTCCGTGAGTCCCGCCCGATAGCCGGCGACGATGCCGATGAACGCCCCGACCGTCATCGAGATCACGGTGGCCGCGAGCCCGACGAGCAGCGACGTCTTCGAACCCGCGATCACGAGGCTCAGCACCGAGATGCCGGTGTCGTCGGTGCCGAGCGGGTACGCGCGGCTCGGCGGCGCCAGGACGGGACCCTTCGTGAGCGTCGGATCGGTCGCCGCGGGGTTCGCGAAGAAGATCGCGAACAGGGCCATCCCGATGAAGAAGATCAGGATGACCAGGCCGAGCATCCCCATCGCGCTCCGGCGGTACTGCTTCCAGAACCGGCCCATCGCCTGGCGGCGGCGCGCGCGGCGGATCTTCCGCGGGTTCTTCGGATCGAGGTCCTTGGCGTCGAGAGATCCCCCAAGGATTTCCTGCTCGGCGGCGGCGGCCGCCGCCTTCGTCCGTGCCATCAGGCCGTCCTCACGCGCGGATCGAGGTAGCCGTAGAGCAGGTCGGCGACGAGGTTCGCCACGATCACCGCGGCGGCGAAGAACAGGAACAGGCCCTCCAGGAGCGGGAAGTCCTTGCTCCGGATCGCTTCGAGCTCCAGATAGCCGACGCCCGGGTAGGAGAAGACCGTCTCGACGGTGATCGCACCGCCCAGCACGAACGCGAACGACAGCGCGATCAGGGTGACGGTCGGCAGCAGCGCGTTGCGCACCGCGTGCTTGTTCAGGACCACCTTCTCCCGCAGGCCCTTCGCCCGTGCGAGCGTGATGTAGTCCTCGCCGAGCACGTCCAGCAGCGACGATCGCATGATCAGGTAGAACTCTCCGACGTAGGCCAGCGTGAGCGTGAGCCACGGCAGGAACATGTGGTTCAGGACGTCCGTGACATGCGCGAGGCCCGTGTAGTCGCCCGTCGCGGATTGGAACCCCCCGGTCGGGAACCATCCCAACGCGGTGCCGAACAGCAGGAGGAACAGGATGCCGAGCACGAACTCGGGGATCGCGTAGAGGACGAGCGAGCTCCCCATGAACGAGACGTCGCCGAACCCGCCGCGCCGCCAGCCGCCGTAGATTCCCATCCAGATGCCGAGCGCCGTCGACGCGATCGTGCTCGTCCCCACCAGCAGCAGCGTCGGCCACAGGTTCCGGAAGAACACGCTCGAGACCGACTCACCGGGGCTCACGAACAGCGACTGTCCGAGGTTGAGCCTGCTCGTGTCCTTCAGGTACGCGATGAACTGCCCGGGGAAGACCGGGAGATCCAGCCCGAGGTCGTGCCGCAGGCGGTCCTGTTGCGCCTCGGTCATGTTGTGCCCGGAGGAGCGCACGAGGAGTTTCACCGGGTCGGCCGGGATGATCCGGAACAGGAAGAAGTTGAAGATGAGGATCAGGACGAGCGTGAGGAACGCCTGGAACACCTTGCCCAGGACGTACGCTCGACCTCCCACCGGGTCGTTCCGCTCCCTCCGCTAGGCGCGTTCCTCGTCCGGCTTCCGCCGGCGCACCAGCACTACGATCACGATGATCGCCGCGATGCCCAGCAGGACGGCGCCCCACACGCCGGTCGAGATGCCGCCGCTCCCCGCGTTCGCCTGGCCGGCGGCCACCGGGTGCATCGTGATGGCCGAGTAGGTCGTGTACTGGTTCAGCAGGTACCCGTTGGGGTCCGGGGACAGCCGGAACCCGGTCCACCGGTCGCTCCGGTAGGCCTCCAGCGTGTCGTCGTAGTACGTGACGATCTCCGGGTTCTCCTTGTAGAGGAGCTGCTGCATCTGGAACACGATCTTCTGACGCGCATCGAGATCGGTCGCGGACTTCTGTTCCTCGTACAGCTGGTCGTACTTCTTGTTGCTCCAGCAGGCGTCGCTCCAGATCTCGCACTGGTCGGTCGTGAACACCGACAGGATGAAGCTCGGGTCCGGATCGGGACCCCAGCCCCACATGTACATGTCGAAGTCGTTCGCGGTCCAGAACGCGAGCGTCTTCTGGTACGAGTCGGCCTGGGTGGTCACCTGGATGCCGATCTGCTTGAGGTAACCGGCGATGTAGCGGGCGGCGCGGACCCGGCTCGAGTCCTCCGATTCGATGTCCAACCGGAAGTCGAGCGGTTTGCCACCCCCCGGCATCTCCCGGACGCCGTCGCCGTTCGTATCGACGTAGCCGGCGTCATCCAGGATCTTGTTCGCGCCCGCGATGTCGAACGGGATCGTCTCGTCGGGCGTGGGTTGCCAGTGCCAGAACGCCGATCTGGGCGGCACGATCGACGTCCCCGGTTGACCGAACCCTCGCAGGACCCGGTCAACGAGGTCCTGCTTGTCGATCGCCATCGCGATCGCCGTGCGGACCCGCGGATCCAGCAGCGCCGGATTCCCGGTGCCGATCGGGTTGGCCGACGAGTCCGGCGCCGGATAGTCACCGCGCGTGTTGAAGATCAGGTTGGCGAACCCCGACGGGACCCCGGCGTTCGTGGTGATGCCGTCGACGCCCTTGAGGGAGTTGAACAGGTCCGGCGAGATGCCGCTGGCGTAGTCGATATCGCCCGTCTTGAGGGCGTTGACCATCGCCTCGACGTTGTCGTACTTCTTGATGACGTAGTTGTCGATCTGGGGCGCGCCGCCCCAGTAGTTCTTGTTGGCGGACAGCGACCAGGTATGCGCCGTCTTGTTCCACTGGTCCATCTGGAACGCCCCCGAGCCGACGAGCGGGAACACGGGGGAGTTGTCGGTGCTGGCCTTCTTCACGCTGAGCTTGCTCCAGATGTGCTCGGGCAGGATGTAGACCCAGGCGGGATACAGGGGGGCGCTCGTCGGCTTCGACGTCTTCCAGACGAACGTCTGGTCGTCGGGGGCGCTGAAGCTGTCCGGGGTGGTGAAGGGGAAGTAGCTGGTCAGGGTCCCGATGTCGTTCTGTAGGACGAACCGGTAGGTCCACAGGACGTCCTTTGACGTCACCGGCTGGCCGTCCTGCCACGTCGCGCCCGGCCGCATCTTGAACGTCCACGTCAGCCCGTCCGCGCTCTGGGTGGGCATCTCCGCGAGGCCGGGCGACGCCGAGAGGTCTTTCTGACCGAACTGGAGCAGCAGGTCGTAGTTGAGCTCCAGGATCTCGTACTCCGAGCTGGATATGGCGGTGAAGGGGTTCGTGTACTTGATGTCTGCCGTGGTGCCCTCGACGAAGTCGACCTTATGCGCGGGCGAGGTCGAGGCCGTCGAAGAACTCTGTCCGAACGCGCCGTTGGGGGAGGCGAGGATCACGACGGCTGCGATGGTCACCGCCGCCACGCCGGCTCGAACCAGGGTGCGCTTCCTCATCCCGCTGTCTCCCTTCACCACGCCTAGGCTTCCTCCCCGTTGCTACGTATGCCGGGCCTGTCGTGGTCGGGAGATGGCCGGGCGTCCCACGAGGGAGTCTGTATAGCACCGCGAGGCCTGAACGCGCTATCCGCGCGGCGGCGTCCCTCAGACGCCTGCGTCGGCGAGGTCGATCTCCTCGTACTCGTGCTCGCAGGGGTTGCCCGGGGCGACCCACAACCGGCCGGCGGCGGGGTCGGCGATCATCGAGAACATGCAGGCAGACGCCTCGTCACCCTCCTCCGGGTCCGCGTGCAGGCAGATCGCCTGCGGGGATGACCGGTGGTCCCGCATGACCTCCATGAGATCCTCCGGCCCTTCGATCGGCCGCTCGGCGAGGAGCTCCTCCAGGCGCTCGAGGCGAGCGACCGATCCCTCGGAGGGGGCGGGGGCCAGGCTCGCCAGATCGCTCCGGTAGTGGTTCGTGTGGGCCGCGGCGCCCTCGAGGAGCCGGTGCTCCCGTCCACTCGTCTCCAGCGTGAACGCGTCGCCGTCGGCGAACGCGAACACGTGCCCGTAGCCGCCCGCCCGCCCGAGCATCGCCCCGCGTGCGACGGCGTCGTGGCGATCGCGCGCCTCGAGCGCGCTCCGCGACACGAGCACCCTCGGCACCCCGACTCCGTCGTCGGCGGCGGTGAGGGAACCGATCCCCTGCGCCGTTCCGTGGCCGTTCAAGCCGACCGCGGGCAGGCAGCAGACCACCGTCGGGCTGGCGACCGGAACCCGCCCGCCCGCCGGCCGGTCGAGCAGGACCGCGATGTTCCCGGCGTCGCCGGCGAGCCAATGCTCGTTGTGGGCCAGCAGCATGTGTCCGTCGTGCAGGCGCACCGACACGCTCGAGCAGCGCTCGGGGGGCGATGGCTTCTCGAGGTACCCCTCCTTCCGCTGGAGGAACAGCAGTTCGCCCTCCGGGGACTCGAGGAGCGGCTCGAGCTCCTCGAAGGCGTTGATCGCGAAGAGCTCGAGCACGGGAACGAGCGCGCCGACGGCCATACCCTTCAACACGCTCATCATGTCCGGGTACGCGGTCTCGGCGGCGACCAGGTACGGGGTCAACAGATCCTGCAGCTGCTCCGAGGACACACCGCGGCGGTCGAGGTACCGGTGGTAGAAGCCGACCGAAGCCTGGATCAGATCGCGGAGCTCCACGCCGATCTGGGTGCCGCGCGCGAGGCCGTCGCCCTCCGCGCGGACCACCCGGACCGCGCTCACGCGACGGTGGCCTCCCGTCCGGACAGCGCCTTCGCCTCGATGGCGGTGACGAAGTCCGTCTTGCCGTCGACGTAGGACATGATGTCGCGCGGGTGCTCGTCCGCGAGTCGGCGCTTGAGCGCTGCGTACGAGGCCGAATCATCCGGGTGCTCGCGCAGCCAGTCGCGGAACGCGAGATGCCGGGTCTCCCACTCGGAGCCCGCGACGCAGACATGGATCTGGAACCGGCGTTCGCCGTCGACGTCGCGGCTGAAGTACTCCCGGTCGGGGCGGATCGGATCGAGCGCGTGCCGGTAGCCGAGCCGCTCGAGCGCCGGCACGTAGCCATCGCGGGGCTCGAGCGTCGCGAGGGAAAGCTGGATGTCGACGATCGGCTTCGCGGCGAGGCCCTGGACCGACGTCGACCCCACGTGGTCGATCCGGAGGGCGGCCGCGCCGAGCGCGCCGCGGATCCGGTGCGATTCCTCCTCGAACGCCGCCGGCCACGCCGGATCGGGCTCCTCAAGCCGATAGTCGCGGCTCTTCCCAACCGGCTGCCCGTCGCGCGCCCGCGATCCACGCAGGCGGGCGAGCAGGGCGAGTGCGTCGAAGAGCGACTGCTGGGCGGGGTCGCTCGCCGCGGTGTCCTCCGGGTGCCACTGCACGCCGACCATCCAAGGCTGCGAGTCGTCCAGCGGTCGGTCGAGCTCGATCGCCTCGACCAATCCGTCGGAGGAACGACCCGTCGCCACCAGACCATCGCCGACCCGGTCGACCCCCTGGTGGTGGTGCGAGGAGGCCACGAGGCTCGAGGACTTCGTGGTCGCGAACAACCTGCTGCGTGGCTCGACCGCGACGTCGTGCTGCGACTGCGTGTCCAGCACGGGCACGCCGTGCTCGAGCATGCCGCCGATGTCGGGCAAATGCGGATGGAGCGTTCCCCCGAACGCGACGTTCATGACCTGCATGCCGCGGCAGATGCACAGGGTCGGCATCCCCGTGCGCACGGCCTCGTGCAGCAGCCCGATCTCCAGGGCGTCCCGATCGGGCTCGACGCCGTAGATATGCGCAGCGCCGGGCGTGCCGCCGTACCGCGCGGGATCGACGTCGCCGCCGCCGACCAGGAGCAGCCCGTCGAAGGGCTCGAGCAACTCCTCCGGATCTCCCTGCTCACCCGGTGAGAGGATCGCGGTTCGGGCGTCGGCCCGCCGGAGCGAGTCGAGGTACGGCGCGGGCACGCCGTAGCCGCCGTGCGGCCAACGCGCCACCCGGTCGGCGCCGAGGTGGTAGGCGACCACCGCGATGAGCGCGCGGTAGCGCGGTTCGCTCATCGGACCCCCCGGCAGACCTCGACGAACCGGCGGAAGGTCTCGCGGCCGCGAGCCTCGTGCGCGGGCATGTGCTCGACGACCTCGGCACGCAGCGCCTCGGGCGACTTCCCCCACACCTGCTGGAGGTCCTCCTCGGCGCTCGCGAGCGAGATCCAGTACCCCGCTTCCGAGGTGTCTACCTCTGCGTGGAACTGCGTGGCCCACGTCGTGTCGCCGAGGCGGATCGCCTGGGCCGGCACGGCGTCGCCCGTCGCCAGGAGGGTCGCGCCGTCGGGCAGGTCGAACCCGTCCATGTGCCACTGGAAGACCATCGTGCCGCTGCCGTAGTGACCGAGCACCGGATCGTCGGCTCCCGCGGCGAGCTGCCGGATGGGCTCGAACCCGATCTCCCGGACGGGTGCCTTCGCCACCGTTCCTCCGAGGGACCACACGAGGACCTGCGCCCCGAAGCACAGGCCGAGGAACGGGATGTCGCGCTCGACCGCCTCGATCGTGAGATCGCCGACCGCCTTGATGAAGGGCTGTTCGTCGGCGTGCTCCACGTTGAACGTGCTGCCGAACACGACGACGCCGGAGACGGTCGAGAGATCCGGCCGCGGCGCGTCAGGATCGATCGCCTCCCAGACGTCGACCGGCGCGCCCGCGGCTGCCGCGGCGGCGAGCGCGCCGCCGAACGTCTCGACCGAGTCGCACCGCACGAACAGGAGCGGATCCACGGCGGCGAGTCTAGTGCCGCTCAGGGCGCCGGTTCCGCCAGGACGGATTCCGCAAGCAGGGTTGCAACGTCCGCGACGCGGACCTCGGAGCCCTTCGCCTTCGCGGCGTCGTCGAGCATCACGAAGCAGTACGGGCAGGCGACCGCCACGGTATCGGCGCCGGTGCCCTCCGCCTCGGCGAACCGCGTGTCGTTGATCCTGGCGTCGCCGCCCTCCTCCATCCACATGCGCGCTCCGCCCGCGCCACAGCAGAACGAACGTTCGCGGTTCCTCGGCATCTCGACGGTGCCGGCGCCCGTCGAGCGGAGCACGTCGCGCGGGGCGTCGTAGCGACCGTTGTGCCGTCCGAGGTAACAGGCGTCGTGATACGTGACCGTGCCGCTCGCCGCCGCCGCCGCCGCGCCGAGCCGTCCGTCGCGGATCAGGCCGGCCAGCAGCTCGGTGTGGTGCACGACCTCGTAGGCGCCTCCGTAGTCCGGGTACTCGTTGGCGAGGGTGTTGAAGCAGTGCGCGCAGCTGGCGACGATCTTCGTGACGCCGGCGCCGTTGAGCGTCTCGACGTTCTGCTCGGCGAGCGTCTGGAACAGGTACTCGTGCCCCATCCGCCGGGCCGGGTCGCCCGTGCATCGCTCGCGCGGGCCGAGGATCGCGACGTCGATGCCGGCCGCCGTCAGCAACCGCGCGATCGAGCGGGTCGTGGCCTTCGCGCGTTCGTCGAACGCACCGGCGCACCCGACCCAGAACAGCACCTCGGGGGGCGGATCGCCGGGCTCGAGGACGTGGATCCCGTCCAGCCCCTGGGTCCACTCGGTCCGCGCAGATGCGGGCTGGCCCCAGGGGTTCTCCGAGTTCTCGACCCCCCGGAGCATGGTGCCCGCCTCCGGGGGGAACCGCGATTCGGCCATCACGAGGTTCCGTCGCAGATCCACGATCGTGTCGACGTGCTCGATGTCGACCGGACACTCGCGGACGCACGCGCCGCACGTCACGCAGTCCCACACCACCTCGTCGGTGACGGCGTTCGGGACGAGCGGCTGCAGCTCGACGATCCCACCCGAGGCCGCGGAAAGGAGCGCCGGCGCCTCGGCGACCACCTGGTCGCGCAGCCCCATGATCAGCAGCTTCGGCGACAGGGGCTTCCCGGTGGCCCAGGCGGGGCAGACCTCCTGGCAGCGTCCGCATTCGGTGCACGAGTAGAGGTCGAGGACCTGTTTGCGCGTCAGGTCGGTCGCGACCGCGGCGCCGAACCGAGTGTCTTCCTCCGTTCCCTCGAGGTCGATGCGGAGCGGTTCGAGGTACCCGCTCGGCGCGGTCTTCGCCAGGTAGACGTTCGGCGCCGCCGTGATGATGTGCAGGTGCTTCGACCTCGGCAGGTAGGTGAGGAAGCCGAGCACCAGCAGCAGGTGCGCCCAGACGAGGATCCGTTCCGCCACCTCGGTCGACCGTCCGCCGGAGAAGAGTGAGGAAAGGGCGTTCGCGACGGGCGCCGCGTCCGGGTGATCAGCGTAGCCGAGCGCGATCCGGCTCGCGTTCCACAGCAGCAGCGTGGTGACGATACCGAGGATCGTGAGGAGGATCCGGTCCGCTTCCTGCATGTGGGACCCGCGGAACCGATCCGGTCGCTGCACCTTCCGGATGAAGAACGCGACTCCGACACCAACGATGACGAGGGTCGCGAACAGGTCTTGCAGGAAGGCGAACCACGCGGCATGGCCGAGGTACGGCAGTGTCCACGCTGGATCGATCACCGCGAGCATCGCCTCGGCGATCGTCGGCAGCAGGATGAGGAACCCCCAGAAGATCGTCGCGTGCATCGCGCCGGGGATCGCCTTCTGGAAGAGCTTGCGCTGGCCCAGGACCTGGACGAGCTCGCGGCGAGCCCGGGCCCCGGGATGGTCGAGGGGGCCCGCCGGCCGGGCGGCGCGGACGATGTCGAGCCGCGGTCGCCCGCGAGCGACGAAGAGCGCGACGGCGGCCGCCAGCACCACGGCGAGGGCGAGCGCGCTCAGGAGCTGGTGCGTCGACGGATCTCCTCGGTGAGGGCGGGGATCACCTGGAACACGTCGCCGACCACACCGAGGTCGGCCATCTTCAGGATCGGCGCATCGGCGTCCTTGTTGATCGCGACGATCCGCTTCGCACCCTTCATCCCCACGATGTGCTGCAGCGCGCCGCTGATCCCCGCCGCGATGTACACCTCGGGCTTCACGGTCTTGCCCGTCTGCCCGATCTGATAGCTGTACGGGACCCACCCGGCGTCGACCGCGGCGCGGGACGCGCCCACGGCCGCGCCGCCGATCGCCTCCGCCAGCGCGTCGAGCATCGCGAACGCCTCGGGACCGCCCAGGCCCCGTCCGCCGGAGACCACGACCTTCGCCTCCTCGAGCTTCGGGCCGCTCGCGACCTCTTCGTGTCGCTCGAGCAGCCGAGCTCCGCGCTCGGCCTCGGGGATCTCGGCCGGCACCGCGACCACCTGCGCCGTGCCGTCCGTCCGAGCCGGCGTCACCGAACGGGGACGGACCAGGACGAGGTGGGGCTCGGGGCCGGCCAGCTGGACGTCGACGACCTTCATGCCGCCGAAGATCTCGGTGCGCGCCCGGTCGGTGCCGACGACGTCGATCGCGTTGGCCATCAGGGTCGAGCCGGTCCGCGCCTGCAGCCGGCCGGCGACGTCGCGACCCTCGTAGGTCCCCGGGAACAGCACGATCGACGGCCGGTGCTCCTCGATCAGGCCGGCGACCGCGAAGGTCTGCGGCCCGCCGGCGAAGCCCGAGAACACCTCGTCGTCGGAGGCGTATACCGTGGCGGCTCCGTGCGCGCCGAGCTCCGCGGCGGCATCCGTGGCGCCCGGTCCGAGCGCGATCGCCGCGACCTCGGCACCGAGTGAACGCGCGATCGTCAGGAGCTCAGCCGCGGACTCGTGCACGTGGCCGCCCACCATCTCGGCGTAGACCCAGGCCGCTCCCACGTCAGATCACCTTCGCCTCGGCGAGCAGCTCGACGATGCGAGCGACCGCCGCATCGCCCTGGACGATCTCGCCCCCGCCCTTCGCCGCGGCGTCGACGACCTCGACCACCGTCTGCGTGCTGCGGAGATCCTCGGCCGTGAGGCCGAGGTCGGCCGCCGTGAGCCGCTCCAGTGGCTTCTGCTTCGCCTGCATGATCCCCTTCAGGCTCGGATAGCGCGGCTCGGTGGCGCCGGCCGTGACGGTCACGAGCGCTGGGGTCGGGCACGCGAACACGTCGTAGCCCCCTTCGGTCTGCCGTTCGACGCGCAGGGCGTCTCCCTCGAGCTCCAGCGCGCGCACCGCCGTGACGCTGGCGTAGCCGAGCAGCGCCGCCACGGTCACCGGCACCGTCCCCGTGTAGCCGTCCGTGGACTCGACGCCCGCGATCACCAGCTCGGCCGGCTGCCGCTGCACGGCCGCGGCGAGCACGCGGGCGGTGACCAGCGCGTCGGCCCCACGGAGCGCCGGATCCGTGATGAGCACGCCGCGGTGCGCGCCCATCGCGAGGGCGCGCTGGACGCCCGCGAGCGCCTCGTCGGGGCCCATCGAGATCGCGGTGATCTCCCCGCCGTGGCGCTCGACGAGCTGGAGCGCCAGCTCGAGGCCATACTCGTCGCCGGGGTCGAGCGCGCCCTCGACGTCGCTGCGGACCAGGAGGTTGTCGGGGCCGAGCGTCGGGGTCCCCTGCGGGTTCGGCACGTACTTCGTGCACACGACCACGTTCATCGCCGCAGCCTACCCGGGGCGTCCGCGGGGCTGCACGGCCGGTCCGCATCTGGCCCGTATATGGTTCTCGACGTGGGTGGCGGCGCCGGTCCCGACGTGAGCGACGCATCCGCGGCGCTGCCGTCGTCCCTCGAGGGCGTGACGGTCGCCGACTTCTCGCGCGTGCTCGCGGGGCCGCTCGCGACGATGCTCCTCGCGGACCTTGGCGCCGACGTGATCAAGATCGAACGCCCCGAAGGCGGCGACGACACGCGAGCGTGGGGACCGCCGTGGGCGCCCGACGGGGAGAGCAGCTACTTCCTCGGCGTGAACCGCAACAAGCGGAGCGTCACGCTCGAGCTGACCGATCCGGCGGATCTCGCCGTGGCCCGCGGACTGGCCGCCCGGGCCGACGTCGTGATCGAGAACTTCCGGCCCGGCGTGATGGCGCGCTTCGGGCTGGACGAACCGACGCTTCGAGCCGACCGTCCCGCTCTGATCTACTGCCGGATCCTCGGCATCGGGCGCGGCGACGTCGCCGGCTACGACTTCTTGGCCCAGGCGGTGGGCGGTCTGATGAGCGTCACCGGCGAACCCGACGGCCAGCCGCTCAAGGTCGGCGTCGCGCTCGTGGACGTGATGGCCGGGCTCCACGCGACGATCGGCATCCTCGCGGCGCTCCGGCACCGTGAACGGACCGGCGAGGGGCAGCTGGTCGAGGTGGACCTGCTCTCGACGACCCTGTTCGCGCTGGCGAACCAGGCCTCCGGCTACCTGACCGCCGGCGTGGTGCCGGGCCGGATGGGGAACCGGCACCCGAGCATCGCGCCGTACGAGACGCTGCCGACCGCCGACGGGGCGATCGTGGTTGCGGTTGGGAACGACGCCCAGTTCCGAACGTTCTGTGTCCTGCTCGGGGGCGGCGAGCTCGCCGATGACCCTCGGTTCGCGACGAACGGCGACCGCGTTGTCCACCGCGACGAGCTGGGGGCGGCGCTGGCGGCGTTGCTGGCCAGCAAGACGGCGGCGACGTGGGTCGATCTGCTCCGGGCCGCCGGCATCCCGTGCGGGGTCGTGCACGACGTGGCGGAGGCGTTCGCGTACGCTCGCACCGTGGGGCTCGACCCCGTGGTGCGCGTTGCGCGATCCGACGGCACGACCGTCGACACGGTCGCGAACCCGCTCGCGATGTCCCGGACCCCGCCGCGGTACCGCTCGGCGCCGCCGCGCCTCGGTGAACACGCCGCCGAGGTTCGCGCCGAGCAGGGGTGATCGACGGAACCATCAAAGGAGACGTGATGCGGGAGCTCAAACCGCTCGACCTGCTCGACATCGACGCCCTCCTCACCGACGAGGAGCGGCAGATCCGCGACCTCGCGCGCGATTGGGTGCGCAGCCGGATCCTCCCGGAGGTTGAGGACTGGTTCGAGCGGGGCGAGTTCCCCGCGCGCGAGCTGGCCAAGGAGCTCGGTGAGCTCGGGTTCTTCGGTATGCAGCTGCCGGGGATCGGCGACCTCGGGTCGGTGGCCTACGGCCTCGTCGAGCTCGAGCTCGAGGCCGGCGACTCCGGCCTCCGTTCGTTCGTGTCGGTGCAGAGCGCGCTCGCGATGTACGCGATCCATGCGTTCGGATCGGACGAGCAGAAGGCGGCGTGGCTCCCGAGGATGGCCTCCGGCGACGCGATCGGGTGCTTCGGCCTGTCCGAGCCGGATTCGGGGAGCGACCCCGGTTCGATGCGCACGTTCGCGCGTCGCGACGGCGAGGACTGGGTCCTGTCCGGCACGAAGATGTGGATCACGAACGGCAGCTGCTCCGACGTCGCGGTCGTGTGGGCGGGCACCGACGACGGGATCCGCGGCTTCGTCGTGCCGACCGAGAGTCCGGGTTTCAGCGCGCCCGAGATCCACAGGAAGCTCTCGCTGCGGGCATCGGTCACGTCCGAGCTCGTGATGGACGACGTCCGGCTGCCCGCCGACGCGATGCTGCCCGGCGTGGAGGGGCTCAAGGGTCCGCTGTCCTGCCTGAACGAGGCCCGGTACGGCATCGTCTGGGGCGTGATGGGCGCGGCTCGATCGTGCTTCGACACCGCGCTCACCTATGCGAAGGAACGGATCCAGTTCGACCGGCCGATCGGATCGTTCCAGCTGACGCAGAAGAAGCTGACGGACATGGCGCTGGAGCTGAACAAAGGAACGCTGCTCGCGTACCACCTCGGGCGGATGAAGGAGGACGGGCGCCTACGGCCCGAGCACGTCAGCATCGGCAAGCTGAACAACACACGAGAGGCGATCGCGATCGCACGCACGTGCCGCGGGATCCTCGGTGCGAACGGCATCACGCTCGAGTACCCGATCATGCGCCACATGACGAACCTCGAGTCGGTCCTCACGTACGAGGGGACCGAGGAGATCCACACGCTCGTGATCGGGCAGGCGTTGACCGGGCTGCGCGCGTTCGTCTGAGGTTCAGGCCCGGATCCGGTCGCCGGCCGGATCCCACAGCGGCGCGGACCGGACGACGGCGGGCACCCGCCGGTCGAACACCCGGATCGCGAGCTCGGTCCCCGGCGCGGCGAGATCGGCCGGCAGGGATGCGTACGCGATCGAGGCGTTCAGTGCGTACCCGATGCCGCCGGAGGTCACCCGGGCCACGACGTCCTCGCCGGAGAACACGGGCTCGTTGCCGAGCACCATCAGGCGGGCGTCGTCCAGGACCAGGCACGAGAGCACCCGTTCGGGCCGGCGCGCCGCGTCGAGCGCCTCCGCGCCGAGGAAGCCGCCGCTCTTCCGTACCGCGAACCCGAGCCCGGCCGCGTGGGGGTCGTCCTCGGGCGTGATGTCCGTGCCCCACGCCCGGTAGCCCTTCTCGATGCGGAGCGAGTCGATCGCGCGGTAGCCGCCGGGGATCAGGCCGTGCGGCGCGCCCGCCCTGAGCAGCACGTCGCACAGCCGCGCCGCGAACTCCGTGGCCGGATAGAGCTCCCAGCCGAGCTCGCCGACGTAGGTGACGCGGAGTGCGAGGCAGGGGACGTCCTCCACCACGATCCGGCGCGCGCGCATGAACGGGAAGGCGTCGTTCGAGAGGTCGTCGGTGCTGAGGGCTCCGAGGATCGCGCGCGACGCCGGCCCCCACACGCCGAGGCATCCGAGGGAGGAGGTGACGTCGCGGATCTCGACCCGCTCGTCGCGGCGGTTGCTCCGCAGCCAGGCGAGGTCGTGCGCGCCCGAGGCCGTTCCGGTCACCAGCAGGTACCGGTACTCATCCAGGCGCGTGACGGTCAGATCGCACTCGATGCCGCCCCGCGCGTTCAGCATCTGGGTGTAGACGACCGATCCCGGCTCGCGCTCCACGTCGTTCGCGGATAGTCGCTCGAGGAACTGCGCCGCGTCCGGGCCGGCGACCTCGATCTTCGCGAAGCTCGACTCGTCGAACAGTGCCGCGCGCTCGCGGGCGGCCAGGTGCTCGGTCACGATCGCCGTCGACCAGTGTTCGCCCGCCCATCCGAACGGCCGCCGGTCCTCGTGGCCGGGATCCTCGTTCGACGCGAACCAGTTCGCGCGCTCCCAGCCCGACTTCTCGCCGAACACGGCGCCGAGCGACGCCAGGCGGGCGTAGGTCGGCGACATCTTCAGCGGCCGGCCGGCCGCTCGTTCCTCCCCCGGATAGTGGATGTCGTAGTTCGTCGCGTAGATCTCGGAGGCGCGGACGGTCGCGTACCGGCGCGAGCGGTACTGCGGGCCGAGCCGGCGCACGTCCATCTTCCAGAGGTCCCAGGCCGGCTCGCCGTCCACGATCCAATCGGCCAGCACCATGCCGATGCCGCCGGCGCCGGCGATCCCGTGTGCGCCGAACCCCGCCGCCACGAAGAAGCCGTCCACGTCGGTCGGGCCGAGGAGGAATTCGCCGTCGGGCGAGAAGGCCTCGGGCCCGTTGATCATCCGGGCGATACCGGCGTCGCGGAGCGCCGGCACCAGGGACTGCGCGTTCTCGGCGATCGACGCGAACCGATCCCAGTCCTCGGCCAAGAGCCGGTGATTGAAGTCGGCGGGGGGACCGTCCTGGACCATCCAAGGGGCGGGGTTGCGTTCGTAGCCGCCCATCACGAGTCCGCCGCCCGCCTCGGCTCGGAAGTACACGAGGCGGTCGGGGTCGCGCATCGTCGGCATGTCCGCCGACACACCCGCGATCGGCTCCGTCAGCACGTACTGGTGCTCGAAGGGCACGACCGCGACCTCGACGCCCGCGAGATGTCCGATCTGCGTCGCGTAGATGCCGCCGGCGTTCACGACGACGTCCGCGTCGATCGGGCCGTCGCGCTCGGTCGTGACGCCGCGCACGTGGCCGTGTTCGACGGTGATGCCGGTCACCCGCGCGTGCGAGCGGATCTCCGCGCCGCCCGTGCGCGCCCCCTCCGCCAGCGCCATGGCGAGGTTGCTCGGATCGATCTGGCCGTCGGTCGGCAGCCACGCCGCGCCGAGGATCCCGTCCGGATCGAACAGCGGCCAACGCCCGAGCGCCTCCTCCGTGGAGACGATCCGCAGCGGCAGGCCGAACGTCTGGCCCCATCCTTCGAGCCGCTCCAACTCCTGCAGGCGCTCGGGCGAGGACGCGAGCCGCAAGGAGCCCACCTCACGCCACGCGGGGTCGACGCCGGTCTCGTCGGCGAGGCGCCGGTAGAGGTCGGTCGAGTGCATCATCATCCGCGTGAGGGTGACGCTCGATCGGAGCTGCCCGACGAGACCCGCCGAGTGGAACGTCGAGCCGCTCGTCAACTCGTCGCGCTCCAGGAGCAGCACGTCCGGATGGCCGCGCTGCACGAGGTGGTACGCGATCGACGTGCCGGCGACGCCGCCGCCGATCACGACGACGCGGGACGATCCCATCCGATCTCCTGCCCGGCGTCGGCCAGGGCGTCGTCCATCGCCAGCACGTCCGCGTTCGCGAGGAGCCTCGTGAAGTGCCGCTCGGCGTAGTTGACGTAATCCACGTCGAGGGTCGAGATCGCCTGTTGCACGACGCCCCACATCGCCTCACGGAAGTCGGACATCAGGCGCATCAGGGCCAGCCGAGCCCGGTGGCCGTCGCTCACCGCGCCGAAGTAGCTGCGCAGCGATAGCTCTTGCGCCGCCGCGTCGAGACCGTTGTTCACCGACAGGTTCGCCAGATCGAAGAACGGGTCGCCCATGCCCGCGTACTCGTAATCCACGATCCACACGTGGTCGCCGTCGAGCAGGAAGTTCGCGTTCAACAGGTCGTCGTGACAGGTGGTGAGCGGCGCCGGTGCCCGTGCGAACGCCGCCTCGATCCGGCCTGCGATCGCCGCGGCGTCGTCGTAGGCCGGCGGCACGCGGACGCCCCGGTCGGCGGCGATCCGCGCGTAGTCCTCGACGATGCGGAACACCGGGAAGCTCGACGGGATGGGCGCACAGGCATGGAACGCGCGAACCGAGCGGATCACCGCTCCCAGGACGTCCTCGCGGCGCAGGTCCTCCTCGGGGATGTGCGTGCCGGGGACGAACCGCGTCACGAACACGCTGCCTTCCTCCGGCAGGAACGCGACGACCTCCGGGCCCACACCGGCGTCCGCGGCGGCGCTCGCCGCCCGATACTCGTTCGTGCGATCGATCCCGAGCAGGTCCGTATCGGCGCCCGGGATACGCAGGACGAAGCGTTCGCCGCCGACGGTCACGAGGTAGTTCCGGTTCGTGATGCCGCCCTCGAGCGGCTCGAAGGCGATGTCGCGGCCGGCCCAGCCCGGGACGCGCCGGCAGACCGCCTCGACCTGCGGGTCGCTCATCCGCGCTCGAAGTAGCGGGCGAGCTCCCAGTCGGTGACGACCTGGTTGTCGAAGATGACCTGCTCCTGGACCGCCGTGTTCAGCAGATGCTCGAAGACGAAGTCGCCGAAGGCCTCGCGCGCCACGGTCGAGCCGCGGAAGGTCTCGATCGCCTCATGCAACGAGGTCGGGACCCGCGGCACGTCCTTCGCCTCGTAGGCGTTCCCCACGAACATCTCGGGCGGCTCGATCTTGTTGCGGATGCCCCACATCCCGCTCGCGATCGTCGCGGCGAACGCGAGGTACGGGTTCGCGTCGGCGCCCGGCAGCCGGCACTCGACCCTGGCGCTCGTGTGCTCGCCCACCGTGCGGAAGCCGCACGTGCGGTTGTCGCGGCTCCAGACGATGGCCGTCGGCGCCCAGGAGCCCAGCTGGTAACGCTTGTAGGAGTTCACGAACGGCGCGTACATCCATGCCATCTCCCGGGCGGTCGCCATCAGGCCGCCGAGGTACCACCGGTAGGTGTCGGTCATGTGGTGCGGCCCGTCCTGGCTGAACATCAAGGACTCGGTTCCGTCGCCGTTCCACACGCTCGAGTGCGTGTGGCACGACGAGCCCGCCTCGGCCATCGTCCACTTCGCCATGTAGGTGACGGCGATGCCGTTGAGCGCCGCGATCTCCTTCGTCCCGTGCTTGTAGATCGCGTGGTGGTCGGCGTTCGACAGCGCGTCGGAATACGTGATGTTGATCTCGTGCTGGCCTTTGCCGAACTCGCCCTTCGAGAACTCGACGGGGATGCCGGCGCCCCGCATGCCGTTGCGCACCTGCCGGATGAACCACTCGTCCTTCGTGGTCTGCAGCATGTGGTAGTCCATGATGTAGGGCGACGCCGGTCGCGGGTCCTGGTAGCGGCGCTCGGCAAGCTCGTCGAACGAGTCCTTGAACAGGTAGAACTCGAGCTCGGACCCTGTCTTCACCTGGAACCCCATCTCGGCGGCCTTCGCGATCTGCGCCTTCAAGATCTGCCGCGGCGCGACCGCGACCGGCTGCCCGTCATCCTCGTCGGCGATGTCGCACAGCACCATCGCCGTGCGCTCGACCCATGGGTACCAGCGCAGCGTCGACAGGTCCGGGACCATGCGGAAGTCGCCGTAGCCCGTCTCCCAGCTGGCGTACGCGTAGCCGGGGAGCGGCTCCATCTCCATGTCGATCGCCAACAGGTACAGGCAGGCGTGGAGGCCCTCCTCACCCAAGACCTCCTCCAGGAAGAAGTCCGGGAGGACACGTTTCCCGACGAACCGTCCCTGCAGGTCGGTGAACATGCACAGGACCGTGTCGATCGAACCGTCGTGCGCGAGCTCCTGGAGCTCGGCGACCGTGAGCATGCCTTGCCGCTGCATCGAACCTCCCCACGAGAGATGCGAGAGGCGCGGTCCGTCCGCGACCGCGCCTCTCGAACGTTCCCGAACCTCCTACACGGATTCGAGGTCTCGCTCGATCGCCTTCAGCTCCTCCGGCGACCCCTGGACGACCGGCCCTTTGAACCACTTCCGGGCGGAGACCACCCAGTAGATCCCCGCGAACCCGATCACGATCGCGACCGCGATCGGCGCGAAGTTGAACGCGTTCCAGAACGAGATGTCGAGCCCACCGGGGCTGTACTGCGGCATCATGAGGATGATGCAGATGAACACCACCCAGATGACCGCGATCATCCCAACGAGGTAGCTCCACCTGCCGAGGTTCCAACGGCCGACGCGGAAGCTGTTGCCAGCACGTAGGCGCAGGAAGGTCGGGATCACGTACGCGATGTACAGGCCGATCACCGCGATGGCGGTCGCGGCGTAGTACGCCACGGCGCTTCCTCGCCAGTACGCCGGAGCGACGAGGAGCCACGCCAGGACGACGGCGAGCCAGATGCTATTGGTCGGGGTCCGTGTCCGCCTATTGATCCTGTGCCAGTACTTGTGACCGGGGATCGCGCCGTCGCGACTGAACGCGTACATCATCCGCGAGTTCGCGGTGACCGAGGACATCCCACAGAAGAACTGAGCGCCCAAGACGATGAGGAGCATGAAGATCGTCCAGGTCTTGCCGACGGCGTCGAGGAAGATCTGCGCAGGTGCCGCGACGTTCGCCGTCGCCAGTTGGAACGAGAGCGCATTGCTGTACCCCGTGGATCCCTGTACGGCGTACCAAACCCCGAGCAGGAGGATCCAGCCGAAGATCACGGACACGACCACCGAGCGCCAGATGCCGTTCGGTCCTGAGATGTCCGCCGTGTGCGTCTCCTCGGTCATGTGCGCGGAGGCGTCGTAGCCCGTGAGGGTGTACTGCGCGAGCAGCAACCCTATGAGGAAGATGTAGACCTTTGAGCCGAGGAACCCGCTGGAGAAGCCCGTCCCGTTGATGAACCCCGCCGGGAAGGATGTGCAGTCGGTCGGCGACGCGCACTGATGGTTGAAGATCGTGCTCCAGCTGGTGTGTTGGCTCGGCACCGCGAACAGGATCGCGAAGATGATCAACACACCCGCGACGTGCCACCACACGCTGACGTCGTTCAGGAGCGCGACCAGCCTGATCCCGAACGTGTTCATCAGCGCGTGGAGGATCAGGATCCCGGTGTACGTGCCGACCAGGATCAGCTTCGTGATCTGCACATCGAAGGCGATGTTGAGGAAGGCGCAGAAGAACGCCGCGAAGCCGAAGTCGATGCCGGCGGTAACCGCGACCTGCCCCAGCAGGTTGAACCATCCCGTGAACCACGACCACACGGGCCCGTTCTTCGGCGCGACCTTCGCGGACCAGTAGTACAGACCGCCCGCCGTCGGGTAGCTGGAGCAGATCTCGGCCATCGCGAGTGCGACGAACGTCACGAGGATCCCGACGAGCGGCCAGCCGTAGGCTGAACTCGCGGGGCCGCCGATCAACATGCCGTAGCCGAACAGCGTCAGGCAGCCCGACAGGATCGAGATGATCGTGAACGACACCGCGAAGTTCGAGAACGCGCCCATGCCCCGCTTGAGTTCCTGGGCGTAGCCGAGTTCGTGGAGCTGTTCGGTGTCGCTCTTGCCGACCGTGCCTTCCGAGGTGCCGGTCGAGGCGCCCATCTCGGCGCCTGGTGCGTCCGCCATGGTTCCCCCTTTCCCCTCATCCGGTGAGAACCTGCGAAGCTGCGCGTATTCAGGCCCGGTTGGCTCTGGGCTGTCAAGCCGGGCCGAAGCCGCGTAGCTCTTCGGGACTAGCCCCCGGCGGCCGGGCAAGGCCGACCGAGGCGAAGGAGGGGCGAGATGGGCGATCGGATCGCCGGCAAAGTGTGCATCGTCACGGGAGCGGGTTCGGGGATCGGCCGAGCCACGGCCGTCCGTCTGGCAGAGGAGGGCGGCCTCGTCACGTGCGTCGACGTGAACGGCGACGCGGTCGCCGGGACCGTGGCGTCGATCGGGGACGCGGCGTACGCGGTGACCGCCGACGTCTCGGACGACGCCCAGGTGCGGGCCTATACGGATGACACCGTCACCCGGTGGGGGAAGCTCGACGTCGCGTTCAACAACGCGGGCGTCAACCTGCCGACGGTGTTCCACGAGGCGCCCGACGACCTGATCGACCGGACGATCGCCGTGAACCTCAAGGGCGTGATCCACGGATGCCGCGCCGCGATCCCGCACATGCTGGCGCAGGGCGGCGGGTCGATCATCAACACAGGGTCGGTGAACTCGCTCGTGTCGGAGCCGTTCCTGTCGATCTACGCGGCCACGAAGGGCGCCATCCTCATGTTGTCGCGGTCGATCGCCCTCGACTATGCGAAGCAGGGGATCCGCTGCAACTGCCTGTGCCCCGGCTGGGTCGACACGCCGGTCAACTACGCGCACGCGGAGATGCTGGGGGGGCTCGACCACGTCTACGCCACGATCGACTCGTTCCAACCGATCGGCCGTCCTGGCGAACCGCGGGAGATCGCGAACGTCGTGCTGTTCCTGGCGAGCGACGAATCGTCGTTCATGACCGGGAGCGCGGTCGTCGCCGACGGCGCGATGACGGCGCAGTAGCGGCCGGCCCTACGGCCGCAGGAGGTACAGCCGGAACGTGTCGTGCCCGATCGGCAGGATCTCGAACCCGGTGAAGCCTGCGGCGCGGGCGTACCCCTCCAGCGTCGCGGGACGCATCACGGCCCCGGTGCCCGCGGAGGGCTGCTCGTGCATCCCCGCCGGCAGGCAGTCGAAGATGCTCCAGCCGTAGAAGTAGCCCTCCCGTTCGTCGGGCTCGCCGGTGAACGTCTCCTTCGTCCGTTCGTCGACGATCAGCATCAGCCCATCGTCGGCGAGCGCACGCCGGACGGCGCTGAGCACCACGACCGGACGCGACATGTCGTGGATGCACTCGAACGCCATCGCGACGTCGACCCGCCCGTCGATCTGGGCGGCGTCGGCGGCGTGGAAGCGCACTCGATCGGCGAGGCCGGCCTCGGCCGCGTTCCGGTGGGCGCTCGTGACCGAGGCCTCGTCGGGGTCGAACCCGTCTACGTGCGCATGTGGGTATGCGCGGGCCACGGCGATCGATGACCAGCCGATGCCGCAGCCGATGTCGGCGACCCTCGCGGGGCCGCCCGACAGCCGGGCGTGGAGCTCCGGGATCGCCGGCAGCCACTCGTTCGGCAGGGTGGTCAGGAACGTCGGCCGGTTCGCGTACCCTTGGCCCTCGACGCTCTCGCTCCCGTAGGCGGCGTAGGGAACACCGCCGCCGGTGCGGAAGGCCTCGACCACATGGTCGATCACCCCGCGCAGGC
>DATIWE010000013.1:0-21120 GCA_035519495.1 Actinomycetota bacterium | reverse complement strand
AGTTGCTTCGTCTGCAACACCGGCGTTCCCCTGAGCAACACGGCGCGAGACACTTCGCGGGGTGAGGTCCCGGGCTGAGACCGTCATCGTGGGCGCCGGCATCGTCGGCGCATCCGCGGCGTACCACCTGGCCGAGCTCGGCGTGACCGACGTCCTGGTGCTTGATCAGGGCCCGCTGTTCGAGACCGGCGGATCCACCTCGCACGCCCCCGGCCTGGTCTTCCAGACGAACGGCTCCCGCACGATGTGCCGGATCGCGCAGGACACGGTCGCCCTCTACGACAGCCTCGACCTCGACGGCGAGCCGTGCTGGTACGGGGTCGGCTCGCTCGAGGTCGCGACGACGCCCGAGCGTGTCGAGGAGCTGAAGCGCCGGCAGGGCTTCGCTCGCTCCTACGGCATCGAGGGCACCGAGCTGCTGACGCCGGCCGAGGCCGCCGAGCGGCTGCCGCTGCTGAACGCCGGCCACATCCTGGGCGCGTACCTGGTCCCGTCCGACGGCATCGCGAAAGCGGTGCGGATCGTGACCGCGCTCTCGCGCACGGCCGAGGCGAAGGGCGTCGCGTTCGAGGGCGGCGTCACCGTGACGGGCTTCGACACGACGGGCGGTCGCGTGCACGCGGTCGAGACCGATCAAGGCAGGATCGAGTGCGAGCGCGTCCTGCTGTGCGCCGGCATCTGGGGGCCGTCCGTCGGCGCGATGGCGGGGGTGCCGGTCCCGCTGGTCGCGGTCCAGCATCAGCTCGTCTGGACCGATCCCGTGCCCGAGCTGGCGGGGTTCGCCGGCGAGGAGGTCGTCCATCCGCTCCTGCGGCACCAGGACGTGTCCCTCTACTATCGGCATCGCGGCGACCACTACGGCGTCGGCAACTACCGGCACGAGCCGATCGTCACGCCGCAGGACGCGATCCGGCGTCCGGGCGGCGCGTTGCAGCCGTCGCTGATGCCGTTCACGCCGGAGGACTTCGACGTTTGCGAGGCGGAGACCGAGCGGCTGCTGCCGGCGCTCGCCGGCCGGATGCGGCCGGAAGACGCGAGCAGGTCGATCAACGGGATGTTCTCGTTCACCCCGGACGCCGGCTCGATCGTGGGCGAGTCGGCCGACGTCCGCGGCTTCTGGATCTGCGAGGCGGTCTGGGTCACGCACGGCGGCGGCATGGGCCGGCAGGTGGCGGAGTGGATGGCGACCGGCGAGCCCGGCTACGACCTGGCCGAGGCCGACGCGAACCGCTTCTACCCGTTCATGACGACGCCGCCGTACGTGGTGGCGCGTGGTTCCCAGCAGTACCGCGAGGTGTACGACATCCTGCATCCGCTCCAGCAGCCTGCGGCACCGCGGAACCTGCGGCTGACGCCGTTCCACCCGAGGCACGTCGAGCTGGGCGCGACCTTCGTGACCGGCGCCGGCTGGGAGCGGCCGCAGTTCTTCGCGGCGAACCGCTCGCTGGTGGATGGCGTCACGCACGAGTGGGCGCGGCGGACCGGCTGGGCCGCGCGCGAGTGGTCGCCGGTGGTCGGCGCGGAGCATCTGGCCACGCGCGAGCGCGCGGGGCTGTTCGACATCACCCCGTACGTGAAGATCCGCGTGGAGGGGCCGGGCGCGCTCGCGTTCCTGGAGCGGATCTGCGCGAACCGGATCGACCGGCCGGTCGGGACCGTCGTGTACACCGGGATGCTCACCCCGAGCGGCGGGATCCGCTGCGACCTGACGGTGACCCGGCTCGAGGAGGACCTCTTCTTGGTCGTGACCGGCGGCGGCTCGGGCATGCACGACCTGGCCTGGATCCGCGCGCAGGTGCGCGTCGGCGAGGACGTGAGGATCCTCGACGTCACCACGCGCTCGTTCTGCCTGGGCTTGTGGGGACCGCGTTCGCGCGACATCCTGCGGCGGGTCAGCACCGACGACGTCTCCGACGCGGCGATCCCGTACATGACGGGCGCCTCGATCGACATCGGCGAGGTGCCGGCGTTCGCCCAGCGGATCAGCTACGTCGGCGAGCTGGGGTTCGAGCTCTACGGGCCGATGGAGATGGGCGCGCGGCTGTGGGACACGCTGTGGGCGGCCGGGCGCGAGGACGGCCTGATCGCGGCCGGGCTCGGGGCGTTCGACTCGCTGCGGCTGGAGAAGGGCTACCGGCTGTGGGGCCAGGACATCGGCACGGAGCACGATCCGTTCGAGGCCGGGCTCGGGTTCGCGGTGCGGATGGACAAGGACTTCCAGGGACGTGACGCGCTCGAGGCGATCCGCGCCCGGGGCTCCGCCGAGAAGCTCGTGCCGATGGTGTTCGACGACCCGCGCACGGTGGTGATGGGCAAGGAGCCCGTCTGGGCCGGCGACCGGGTCGTGGGGTACGTGACCAGTGCGAACTACGGCTACTCGATCGGGCGCGGGATCGCGTACGGGTACCTCCCGGTGGATGTCGCGGCCGAGGGGACACCGGTGCAGATCGAGTACTTCGGCGAGCGGCACGCCGCGACGGTGGTGGCTGAGCCGCTGTGGGATCCCAAGGGCGAACGACTGAAGGGGTGAGGAGATGAGCGACGAGCAGGAGATCGACCTTGCCTCGTTGTCCGACGACGACCTGACGAAGCAGATGCACGACGACCTCTACGACGGGCTCGCCCCGGAGATCGTGGAGGGAACCAACATCCTCCTGGGGCGTGGCTGGCCGGCGGAGCGCGTCCTGAACGACGCGTTGGTCGAGGGGATGCGGATCGTCGGGATCGACTTCCGCGACGGCATCCTGTTCGTGCCGGAGGTGCTGCTGGCCGCGAACGCGATGAAGGCCGGGATGGAGATCCTTCGGCCGCTCCTGGCCGAGACCGGCGTCGCGCGCGTCGGCAAGGTCGTGATCGGCACCGTCAAGGGCGACATCCACGACATCGGGAAGAACCTCGTGGCGATGATGCTGGAGGGGGCCGGGTTCGAGGTCATCGACCTGGGCATCAACAACGCCGTCGAGAGCTACCTCGCCGCGCTGGAGGAGCACGAGCCGGACATCCTGGGCATGTCGGCGCTGCTCACGACGACGATGCCGTACATGAAGGTCGTGATCGACGAGCTGAAGGACAAGGGACTGCGCGACAAGTACATCGTGCTGGTCGGCGGCGCGCCGTTGAACGAGGAGTTCGGCAAGGCCGTCGGCGCCGACGCGTACTGCCGGGACGCCGCCGTGGCCGCCGAGACGGCGCAGGCGCTGGTGCAGGAGCGCCGGGAGCGCGCGGGCGTCGCCTGATGGCCCAGTTGACCGTGATCCGCTGGCGCGACATCCCGATGCAGGTCGTGGCGCGTGAGGGCAAGACCTCGGCGCGCCGCCTCTTGTCCGACCGCTTCCAGGAGGCCGTGGACGCCTCCGCCATGGTCGCCGGCCTGATCGACGCCGACGACTACACCGCCGAGATGGGCTCGGACCGGCGCCCGTGCGGCGAGGACCTCGAGGCAGAGGCCGACGCGGAGGCCACGCGCCTGGAGGGCGAGTGGACCGACGAGGTCCTGCGCGCCACGATCCGCGCCGCCGGCAAGCGCGGCAGGGAGCCCGCGTGACCGACACCGTCGTCAGCTCCGCCACGAAGGAGGTCGTGATCGGCTTCGAGCGGCCGTTCGTGATCATCGGCGAACGGATCAACCCGACCGGCCGGCCGAGGCTCGCCGCCGAGATGGCCGCCGGCGACTTCTCGACCGTGATCGCCGACACCCGTGCCCAGGTTGAGGCGGGGGCGCAGATGCTGGACGTGAACGCCGGCATCCCGCTCGCCAACGAGCCGGCGATCCTGGCGGACGCGATCCGCCTGGTCCAGTCGCTGACCGACGCGCCGCTGTCGATCGACTCCTCGATCGTGGCCGCGTTGGAAGCCGGCCTCGCTGCGTACGAGGGCAAGCCACTTGTGAACAGCGTGACGGGGGAGGACGAGCGCCTGGAAAGCGTGTTGCCCCTGGTGGCGAAGCACGGCGCCGCGGTCGTCGCGATCACGAACGACGAAACCGGCATCAGCGAGGACCCGGACGTGCGGTTCGCGGTGGCGCGCAAGATCGTCGAGCGAGCGGCCGACCACGGCATCGGTCCGGAGGACATCGTGGTCGATCCGCTCGTGATGCCGATCGGCGCGATGCAGACCGCCGGGCGGCAGGTGTTCGCGCTCGTCCGCCGGTTGCGCGAAGAGCTGGGCGTCAACACGACATGCGGCGCCTCGAACGTGGCGTTCGGGCTGCCGAACCGGCACGCGCTGAGCGCCGCGTTCGTGTCGATGGCGATCGCGAACGGGATGACCTCGGCGATCACGTCTCCGCTGCACCCCGAGGTGCGGCAGGCGGTCATGGCCGCCGACGTGATGATGGGGCACGACCCGCATCAGATCGCGTGGATCGCGCGCTACAGCGACCGCACGGCGACCGAGGGCGCGCTGTCCGGCCGGCGCCGGGGCGGGCGCGCCGCGCGGGTCGCGTCGACCGAGCCCGAGCCGCCGTCGTGACCGCCGGCTCCGCGCTGGTCGTGTTCACGCCGTCGGGACGACGCGGCCGCTTCGACGAAGGCACGAACCTGCTGGACGCCGCGCGCTCGCTCGGCGTCGACCTGGACTCCGTGTGCGGCGGCCGGGGGATCTGCGGCCGCTGCCAGATCGTGGTGAGCGAGGGATCGTTCGCCAAGCACGGGATCACGTCGGCCGCGACGCACCTCTCGCCGTTCTCCGAGCCGGAGCGCACCTATGACGAGCGGACGGGGCTGGCGGACGGTCGCCGCCTGGGCTGCCACGCCCGCATCCTCGGCGACCTCGTCGTCGACGTGCCGCCCGACAGCCAGGTGCACCGGCAGGTCGTCCGCAAGGAGGCCGACGCGCGCGACATCGAGCTGGACCCCGTCGTGCACCTGCACCTGGTCGAGGTGCGTGCGCCGGAGCTGGCCGATGCGTCGTCTGATCTTCGGCGTCTGACCGAAGCCCTGGACGAACAATGGAACCTCCGGGGTCTGATCTTCGACCACCACGTGCTCGGTCAGCTCCAGCGGGCGCTGCGCTCCGGCGGATGGCAGGTCACCGTCGCGGTCAACGAGGGCCGCGAGGTCGTCGCGATCTGGCCCGGCCTGCACGAGCGGCCGCTCGGGATCGCGTTCGACGTCGGCTCGACGACGGTCGCGGGGCACCTGTGCGACCTGACGAGCGGGGAGGTCCTCGGCTCCGCCGGCGCGATGAACCCGCAGATCCGATTCGGTGAGGACCTGATGAGCCGCGTGTCCTACGTGATGATGCATCCCGGGTCGCAGGCGGACCTGACGGCCGCCGTGCGGACGTGTCTCGCCGAGCTGACCGCGGAGCTCGTCCGCGACGCCTTCGTCGACGCCGAGGATGTGCTGGCGATCACGCTCGTCGGCAACCCGATCATGCATCATCTGGTCCTCGGCCTCGATCCGACCGAGCTCGGCGGCGCGCCGTTCGCATTGGCCACCGACGAGGCGGTCCGCATCCCGGCTCGCGAGCTGGATCTTCCGGTGAACGAGGGCGCGCGGGTGTACGTTCTGCCCTGTATCGCAGGGCATGTGGGCGCGGACACCGCCGGCATGATCCTGGCCGAGGCGCCGCAGGATCGCGACGACATCAGCCTGCTGGTCGACGTCGGGACGAACGCCGAGATCGTCCTGGGCAATCGGGAGCGCCTCCTGGCCGCATCCAGCCCGACCGGTCCGGCGTTCGAGGGCGCGCAGATCTCTGCCGGCCAGCGCGCCGCCCCCGGCGCGATCGAGCGCGTGCGGATCGACCGCGCGACGCTCGAGCCGCGCGTGCGCGTGATCGGCGGCGAGGCGTGGTCGGACGAGCCGGGCTTCGACGCGTCGCACGTGACCGGGATCTGCGGCAGCGGCATCATCGAGGCGATCGCCGAGCTGTTCCTCGCGGGCGTGCTCACGGCCGACGGGGTCATCGACGGGTCGCTCGCCGATCGCACGGCGCGCGTGATCGCGGACGGCCGGACGTTCTCGTTCGTCCTGTACGACGATCCCCGGATCGTGATCACGCAGAACGACGTCCGCCAGATCCAGCTGGCGAAGGCGGCGCTCTACGCCGGCTGCCGGCTGCTTATGGACGCCTACGGCGTGGACACGGTGGACCGGATCCGCCTGGCGGGCGCGTTCGGCGCGCACATCGATCCGATCCACGCGATGGTGCTGGGGCTGGTGCCCGACTGCGAGCCGTCGAACGTGACGGCGGCCGGCAACGCGGCGGGGACCGGCGCGCGGATCGCGCTGTTGAACCGCGCCTCGCGTGCGGAGATCGATGGCGTGGTTCGACGCGTCGAGAAGATCGAGACCGCGATCGAGCCGCGGTTCCAAGAGCATTTCGTGCACGCGATGGCCCTGCCGCACGCCACCGACCCGTTCCCGCGCCTCGGCGCGGTGGTCGACCTGCCGGCGCGCACCACCGAGGCGGGCGACCGGCCGCGGCGCCGCCGCGCCGCCGCACGGATAGAGGGCCAAGGAGAGGGAAGGAGCACCGCATGAGCGACGAACCTCGAGGCTCCCGGCGCACCGGGGGCCGTGCTGGCCGCCAGGCCGCTCGCCTGCACGCCGTGGCCGAGAAGGTCCCGTTCATCACCCGAACGCTGACGCCGTACGAGGTCCTGTCGGAGGAGGGCACGGAGCTGATCGAGCACAACGCCGACACGATCCTCGAGCGCGTCGGCGTGGAGTTCCGCGAGACGCCCGATGCGCTCGTCCTGCTGAAGGGCGCCGGCTGCGACGTGGAGGGCGAGCGCGTGCGGTTCCCCCGTGGCCTGGCGCGGCAGCTGGTCCAGGCGACCGCGCCGCGCGAGTTCGACCAGTACGCGCGCAACCCGGCGAACACCGTGCATATCGGCGGGAACGCCACCGTCCTCGCGCCGGTCTACGGCTGCCCGTTCGTGCGCGACCTGGACAACGGCCGGCGCTACGGCACGATCGAGGACTTCCGCAACTTCGTGAAGCTCTCGTACATGACGCCGTTCCTGCATCATTCGGGCGGCACCGTGTGCGAGCCGGTCGACCTGCCGGTCAACAAGCGGCACTACGACATGGTGTATTCGCACATCCGCTGGTCCGATAAGCCGTTCATGGGCTCCGTCACGCATCCCCAGCGTGCGCTCGACACCGTGCAGATGGCGCGGATCGTCTTCGGCGACGATGCGCTGGAGGAGCGGACCTACATCCTCAGCCTGATCAACGCGAACTCGCCGCTCGTGTGGGACTCCTCGATGCTGGGCGCCGCGAAGGCCTACGCCGAGGCGAACCAGGGCCTGATCATGACGCCGTTCATCCTGGCCGGCGCGATGTCGCCGGCGTCGGTCGCCGGCGCGGCCGCACAGACGCTCGCCGAGGCCCTCGCCGGCATGGCGTACGTCCAGCTGGTGCGGCCGGGCGCGCCGGTCGTGTTCGGGTCGTTCGCGTCCTCGATGTCGATGCAGTCGGGCGCGCCGACGTTCGGCACGCCGGAGCCGGCGCTGGTCCTGTACGCGTTGGCCGCGTGCGCCCGGCGGCTGGGCGTTCCGTTCCGTTCCGGCGGCTCCCTGACCGCCTCGAAGGTCGCCGACGCGCAGGCCGCGTACGAATCGGCCAACACCCTGCAGCCGACGATGCTCGCGGGGGTCAACTTCGTGCTGCACGCCGCGGGCTGGCTCGAGGGGGGTCTCGCGGCCGGCTACGAGAAGTTCATCCTCGATCTCGACCAGTGCGGGATGCTCCACGAGTTCGCGAAGGGCGTGGACCTCTCGCCGAACGGCCAGGCGATCGACGCGATCGTGGAGAACGGTCCCGGACAGCACTTCCTCGGCTCGGCGCACACGCTCGCGAACTTCGAGACCGCGTTCTACCGGTCCTCCGTCGCGGACAACAACAGCGTGGAGCAGTGGGAGCTCGAGGGGTCGAAGGACGCGGCCGAGCGTGCGAACGCGATCTGGAAGCGGATGCTGGCGGAGTACGAAGCTCCGCCGATCGACGAGGCGACGGACGAAGCGCTCCGCGAGTGGATCGACCGGCAGAAGGCCAGCTTCCCGGACTCGAACACGTGATGCTGCGGCTCTTCAAGCGCAGGACCGTCGAGCTGACCGCCGAGCAGCGGGCCACGCTGCGCGAGCTCGTGCGCCGCCCGAAGTTCGAGATCATCCCGCTGCTGAACGCGATCCGGAAGGCCGACGAGCTGCCGCCAGGGTCCACCGTGACGGTGACGTCCTCGCCGAGCCACGGGATCGAGGCCACCGTCGAGCTGGCCGAGAAGCTGTCGGCGCTCGGCCATGAGGTGATCCCGCACCTGTCGGCGCACATGATCTGGACCCGGACGCACCTCGAGGACCTCGTGGCGCGCCTGCGCGAGGGTGGGTTCCGGCGGATCTTCGTGGTCGGTGGCGACGCGCAGGACCACGGCGATTTCCACGACGGGCTCATGTTGCTCCGTGCGATCGACGAGTTGGGGCGGCCGTTCGATGACATCGGCGTCCCGGCGTACCCGGAGGGGCATCCGAACATCGGTGAGGACCGGCTCCTCGAGGTGCTCCTCGCGAAGCAGCGGCACGCGTCGTATATGGCGACGCAGATGAGCTTCAACCCGACCGCGATCGCCGGCTGGATCGAGCGGATGCGCGGCTCCGGCGTGACGCTGCCCGTGCACCTCGGCGTGCCGGGGGTCACCGACGTGGCCAGGCTGATGCGCGTGGCCGCGCGGATCGGCGTGGCCGACTCGGCCCGCTACCTTAAGAAGAACCGGAAGCTGCTGGGCCACGTGATCCGCGGCCAGTTCGGGCCGGACGAACTCCTCGAGGAGCTGGGCGCGACGATCGCCGACCCCACCTCGGACGTCCGTGCGCTGCACGTGTTCACGTTCAACCAGGTCGAGCAGACCGCCGCGTGGCAGCGCCGGATGCTGGAGGAGCTCGGGTCCTGAGCGCCGTCCAGCTCGTGGCGGTGACGGCTTCCCGCGAGCCGTTCGTGCCGCTCCTCCTCGAGGCGGACGAGTCCGAGCCGGTCCTCCGCGGGTACCTCGATGATGGCGAGCTCTTCGAGCTGCGCGCCGACGGGCGGGCGGTCGGCGTCGCGCTGCTGCTCCGCGACGGCGACGCCGTCGAGATCAAGAACATCGCGCTCGCGGCGTCGGAGCGGGGCCGCGGCCTCGGCCGCGCCGCGATCGAAGCGATCGCGACGTATGCGGCCACCCGCGGCGCGCGCCGGCTCCTCGTCGGCACCGCCGATGTCAGCGTCGGCACGATCGCGTTCTACGGCGCGTGCGGGTTCCGGGACGCGGGCGTGCGTGCGCGCTTCTTCGATGCGTATCCGCAGCCCGTCGTCGAGGACGGGCGCGTCGCGCGCGACATGGTCCTGTTCGAACGCGCGCTCGTTGCCGGCAACGACGGCTGAGTCCGAACGGGTATGATGGAGGTCTCGGGCCTCAGCCTGAGGGTTCGCGCCGCGCGATCGATCTCCGAGTTTCCCCTGCCGGGTCGTCGTTCTCGCTCCACGGATCGGCGCGCGCCAGAGAGGAGATCGATCATCGCCACCGGCACGACGAGCGTCCCGTACGGTGCACCGTTGCGAGGGAAGTCTCCTCAGGATCGTCCGCCACGGGGCCGCACCTGCGGTGAGCCTGGCTGCGCGACCGTCCTGTCTACGTACAATCGATCGGCAACCTGCTTCCTGCACACGCCGGCGGTCTACATCCATCCGGTGCGGCGCGACTGAGCGCCGCGCGGATCGAGGAGGTGCACGATGCCCGACAGCATGGGCAAGCGTCAGGTCCGTGACGCCAACGCGAAGAAGGCCGCCGCGCGCGAAGCGCGCCGGGTGGCCCGCGCCGAGCGCCGGCGCGATCGCGAGGCGGGCCTGATCGAGAAGGGTGTGCCGATCGGTCCGGCGGAGCAGAGCGAGTTCCTCCCGCAACCGGGCGTCCCCGAGCCCGACGAGCAGGAAGCCGGCGCGGCCGAGTAGCGTTCCGCCGTCCCTGGGCCCGCCGGTTCAGGTCAGCTCGGCCAGGCGACGTTCCGCGATCGAGCGGAGGTGCCGCACGATCTCCGGCATCTCCGATGCCATCTCCGGCAGATCCCGCAGGTTCAGGGCCACGGCGCGGACCGGCGTTGCGGCCTGCACGGTCGCGGTGCGGCGCTGCGGATCGACCAGCGCGATCTCACCGACCACATCGCCCGCGCCGAGCGTCGCGATCCGTTCGCCGTCGCGCGTGACCTCCACGGTCCCGATCTCCAGCACGTACACGTCGTCGGGCATCGCGCCCTGCCGGATCAGGATGTCGCCCGGCGCGAGCTCGACGTCGCGCAACCAGCCGGCGACGTGGCCGAGGTCGTACGCGTCCAGCTCGCCGAAAAGCGGCAGCCGCGCGAGCCGGTCGACGTCGGTCGCGTCCATCGCGTCAGCTTCTCACCTTCGCCGCTGCCAGCAGCCGATCCACGACGTACTCGGCGAACGACGGCCGGACGAAGATCCTGGTGGCGTTCACGAGCTCCTGCACGAGGACCGGCGCGCGCCCGAACAGCGTCTGGGCGCACCGCCCCGGCCCCCAGCCGCCGCGGGGATCCAGATCGATCGGACACCCCGTCGCCAGCAGGTCCAGCCGCAGCGATCCGGTGAGGTGGATGACCGCGCGGTTCGCCGAGGTGTCGACGACGCTCGCGTGGCTCCCGGTCAGCGCGGCCTGCAGCTGCGCGAGCACGCCCGGCCCGGTGCCCGGTAGCCCTACGACCAACCACTCGTCGGGGCCGAGCCACAGCACGCCACGGACCATGTCGCCGGCGACCGTGTTCGGCTCGAGCGGGAAGCCCAGGCGGGCCGCCGCGTCCGTGCCGCACCGCACGTCGATCTGCGACAGGAACGGGACCTCCGCGGCGTGCAGGCGAACGAGGTCGGTCGCGCGGTGCGCGAGCGGCGCGGTGGGCTCAGCCATCGCGCCGTGCTCCCTCCGCGTCGTAGAAGACGGGGTCGGTGACGTCCACGGGCGCGGTCCCTCCGGCGAGCGCGGCGTGGATCGTCCGGCCGCGCAGCTCGCGGCCCCCCTCCACCATCGCGAGCGCGAACGTCCATCCGAGCGCGGCGCTCCGGTAGCTCGAGGTCACGTGTCCCAGCATCGGGACCGGCGGGGCGCCGATCGTCGAGGAACGGATCAACTGCGTCCCCTCCGGCAGGAGCAGGTCGGGATCGTGCGGCACGATCCCGACGAGCTGCTTGCGGCCGGACCGCACGCTGTCCGGCCGCACGAGCGACCGCTTCCCGAGGAAGTCGCCCTTCGACGGGTTCACGATCCAGCCCATGCCGAGGTCGTCGGGGGTCGCGGTCCCGTCCGTGTCCTGGCCGACGATCACGAAGCCCTTCTCGGCGCGGAGGACGTGCATCGCCTCGGTGCCGTAGGGCTCGACGCCGAACATCTCGCCGGCGGCGAACACGGCCTCCCACACGTGCGGGCCGTCCCACGAGGGCACGTGGATCTCGTAGGAGAGCTCGCCGGTGAAGCTCACGCGGCACACCCGCGCCGCGACACCGGCGACGACGCCGTCGCGGAACGTCATGAACGGGAACGCGTCGTTCAGCAGGTCCAGGTCGGTGCCCACGTCGGCCAGGACGGCTCGCGCCTTCGGACCCCCGACGGCGATCACCGCCCACTGCTCGGTCACGCTCGTGCAGTACACGCGGAGCTCCGGCCATTCGGTCTGGAGCCATTCCTCGAACCGGTCGAGGACGGCTGCCGCCCCGCCGGTCGTCGTGGTCACCAGGTAGCGGTCCTCCGCCAGGCGCATCGCGACGCCGTCGTCGAAGACCATCCCGTCGAGCCCGAGCATCAGGCCGTAGCGGATCGACCCCACGGCGAGGTTCGACATCCGGTTCGTGTACATCCGGTCGAGGAACGCGGGGGCGTCCGGACCGACCACCTCGATCTTGCCGAGCGTCGACGCGTCGAGGACCCCGGCGCCATCGCGGACCGCGAGGCATTCGCGCGCGACGGCCGCCTGCATGTCCTCGTCGCCGTGCGGGAAGTAGCGCGGCCGCTTCCACTGCCCGACGTCCTCGAAGACCGCGCCGCGTTCGACGTGCGCCGCGTGCATCGGCGAGCGCCGGACGGGGTCGAGCAGCTCCGGACCTCGGTCGAGCCCCGCGAGCGCCGCGAACGACACCGGGACGAACGGCGGGCGCGCGTTCGTCGGGCCCTGCGCGCCGAGCTCCCAGCCGAGCGCGACGTTCACGATCTCGGCGGTCATCGTGCCGCTGGTCCGGCCCTGGTCGATCGCGGTGCCGATGTACGTCGCGCGTTTCACGTGCTCGACGCTCCGCAGTCCGCCGTCGACCGCCGCGAGCACGTCCGCGACGGTCTGGTCGCGCTGGAGGTCGACGAAGTGCCGCGAGAGATCCTCGGCCGGCGTGTACCAGTACGCGACGCTCGGCGGCAGGTCGCCGGCGGCCGCGCCGACCACCTCGAGCCACGGGGGCCCCGACCCGTCGGGAACGAACGTCGCGAGGTCGTCGTCGTAGCGGAGCCCGCCGCCGATCGCGCGATAGAGCTGGAGCGCCGGGTTCCAGCCGCCCGCGACGGCGACGAGGTCGGCCTCGACGGTGCGCCGTTCGCCGCCGGGCCCGACCAGATGGACGGCCTCGACGCGCGTCTCGCCCTCGGTGCCGGCGACCGCCCATCCCTCGCGGACATCCGCGGTCGCGACGATCTCGGCGCCGGCCCGCCGGAGGTCGTGGGTTTCCAGCACCGTCACGTTCGCGCCGAACGCCACGATCCGCGCTCCCGGGAGGACGCCGAAGTCGCGGATGTAGCGGCCCACCGCCGCGTTGAGCATCACGCCGGGCCGGTCGTTGTCGGCGAAGGCGATCGGCCGTTCGAACGCGCCGGTCGCCAGCACGACGCGGGCGGCCCGGATGTGCCACACGGTGTCGTGCTCGGGTCCTCGATGCAGGACCACGACGTAGCCGTCGTCGTAGACGCCGAGCGCGGTCGCGTCGACGAGGACCTCGACCCCCTCGGGACCCCGGCCGAGGCCCGAGCCCGCGAGGTACGGCTCCCGCTCCACCAACAGCACGCGTTCGCCGCGCGCCGCCGCGGTCCTCGCGACCTCGAGGCCCTTGCCTCCGCTGCCGATGACCAGCGTCTCCACGTGACGGTTGCGCGTCACCGACGGCTTGGTCCGATGCGTCTGCGCCGGCAACCGCCCGACACCCGGCCTGCCCGAGGCCACGAGACCGTCAATGAGGTTGACCATCGGCGCGGCGACGACCGGCTCGAACCACGGCTCGGCGACCTCGACGAACGCGCTCGGCTCCTCGACACCGGCCGAGACGACGCCGCGCGGCCGGCCGAGGATGGGCGAGCGGCACACCACGTCGACGCCGTTGGCCAGCAGCGCGCTCGCGAGCGTATCGCCCTCGAAGCCGTCGTACCCGCGGCCGTCGAACGTGAACCGGATGGGTCGCGACCGGTCGATCCGGCCGCCGGCGTCGAGACGGCGGCCGCTCATGCGCGCTCGGTCCCTCGGAACCGGGCGAGGGAGATCGGCTCCTCGCCGATCGGATACGTGGCGATCAACCGGTGCGTCGACGTGTCGCGCAGCGCCTGGAACCAGCGCCGGCACCCTGCCGCGTGGACCCAGCGCTCGCGGAAGGGACCCTTCGGGTTGTCCCGCATGAACAGGTAGTCGGCCCACTCCTCGTCGGACAGCGCCTCGGGATCGGCCGGGTAGGCGACCTGGGCCTGGCCGCCGTAGCGGAACTCGATCTCGTCGCGGGCGCCGCACCACGGACACCGGATCAGCAGCACGCTCTCACCCCGTCGCCTCGTCGAACGTGCTCAGCAGGCGCTTGGGAGCCGTCAGCCGCCATGCCTCCGTTACCAGTTCGCGCAGCTCGTCCGGATCGACCGAGCGGATCACGACGCCGATCCATCCGCTCGGCCCGACGTAGGGCGGCGCGAAGAAGGTGTCCGGGTCCTCCTGGATCAACGCGCGCTGCTCGTCGTGCGTCGACTTGATCCACGCGTGCCGCTCCTGCTCGGAGAACATCAGGAAGATCTTGTTGCGCACGCGGAAGGTCGCGGTCTCCCAGGTCTCGCGCTCCTCCGCCTCCGGCAGCGAGAGCGCGAACCGCCGCACCGCGTCCCTGCGCATCAGTGCGCGACCTCCCGCGCGCGCATCAGTGCGCGACCGCCGCGGCGCCGTGTTCATCGATCAATGCCCCTGTCGTGAACCGCTCGAGCCCGTACGGGTTCGCGAGATCGCTCTGGCCGGTCGCGACGACGTCGGCGAACGCCCAGCCGGAGCCCGGCGTCGCCTTGAAGCCGCCGGTGCCCCAGCCGCAGTTGAGGAAGAGACCGTCGATCGGCGTCGGCCCGACGATCGGCGACGCGTCCGGACACACGTCGACGATGCCGGCCCAGGTTCGGAGCACCGATGCGTGCTCGAAGATCGGGAAGAGCTCCAGCGCCGCCGCCATCTGGTGCTCGATCACGTGGAAGGACCCTCGTTGCGCGTAGCCGTTGTACGCGTCGATCCCCGCGCCCATCACCAGTTCGCCCTTGTCGGCCTGCGAGACGTAGACGTGCACGGCGTTCGACATCACGACGGTCGACAGGACCGGTTCGTAGAGGGCCGAGACCAGCGCCTGGAGCGGATGGGACTGCAGCGGCAGGCGGAGGCCGACCATCGCGGCGAGCACGCTCGTGTGGCCGGCCGCGGTCAGCGCGACCGTGTTCGCGCGGATCGTGCCGCGTGTGGTCTCGACGCCCTCGACCGAGCCGCCGGCGCCGCGCACGAACCCCGTGACCTCGGCGTGCTCGACGATGTCGACCCCGAGGTCCGAGGCCGCTCGCGCGTAGGCCCACGCCACCTTGTCGTGGCGCGCGACCCCGCCCCGGCGCTGCAGCGTCGCGCCCATCACCGGATACCGGACGTCGGGGGAGACGTTCACGACCGGGCAGAACGAGCTGACGTCCTCGGGCGTCAGCCATTCCGCGTCGACGCCGTTGAGCCGGTTCGCCTCCACGCGTCGGATGCTCGAGCGAACGTCGCCGAGGTTGTGCGCGAGGTTCAGGACGCCGCGTTGCGAGAACTGCAGATCGGCGCCCAGATCCTCCTCGAGCCCCTCCCACAGCTTCAGCGAGTGCTCGTAGATCGCGGCGGACTCGTTCCAGAGGTAGTTCGAGCGGATGATCGTGGTGTTGCGCGCCATGTTGCCGCCGGCGAGCCACCCCTTCTCGACGACGCACACGTCGGTGACGCCGTGGTTCTTCGCCAGGTAGTAGGCGGTCGAGAGGCCGTGGCCGCCGCCCCCCACGATGACGACGTCGTACGACGGCTTGGGCTCGGCGGCGCGCCAGTACCTGTTGTCGTCCATGCCTCGCATCGCCCGGCGGGCGGGGGGACAGTCTCCCGGAGGTCGCCGCCCGCGGTCAACGCGGGGCTACGTGCGAGGTTCGTGCTTCCTGTGGGCGCGCCTTCGGAAGCCGAACGCCAGGATCACTGCGATCGCGACGAGCTGGCCACCGAGCGCGAGCCTGTTCACGTCGACCGCCGGGAGCCAGCTGACCTTGCCCTCACGGATCACGAACACGCCGACGGGTTTCGCCCCCATCAGCAGCCCGCCGCCGAACGAACCCTCGCGCGTTCCGGCGCCCGTCGTTGCGTCCGGCTCCCCTCCTCCGCCGATCCCGCCGTGCATCCGGACGACCGGGATGACCACGGCTCCGTCGCGTTCGATGGGTTCCCCGACCACTTGCCGCACGGTCAGCACGTCCCGCGCGTCCTCCAGGATCGCCGTCGCATTCATCGTTGCCACCTCCCGTTGCCGAGATCCACCCCAACGCTCGCACCGGGATGTAGGGGCGGTGGAGGCCGAACGACCCGGACCCGATGGGACCGGGCGCGATCCCTGGCGAGCCGATGGACGCATCCGCAACTACCCTCTTGGAAGATCCGGAGCCCAGGAGCGCGCCTCATGATCGAACCGAGCGGTGAGTCACCGGAAGCAGCCGCGCTCGCGCCCGTGCTCCAGGCGTTCTCGCCGATGTCGCTCCACGTCCACCGAGGTACCGGCGACGTGGTCGGGCGGCCGACGGAGCTCGCGGCGATCGGACAGGAGATCGCGTCGGCCCGGACGGGCCGGCTGGTCGGCCTGACGCTCGAGGGCGAGCCCGGGATCGGGAAGACGCGCCTGTTGCTCGCGGCGCGCGAGCTGGCCGAGGAAGCCGGCTTCACCACGATCGCGGTCACCGCCGACGAAGAGCTCCGCGGGCCGTTCCTGGTCGCACGATCGATCCTCGGATCACAGGAAGCGGTCGATGCCGCCGTCGGCGTGGCGGTGCAGGAGCCCCTGGCCCGCTGCCTGGCGGCGATGTCCGGGCAGGACGATCCCGGACTCGCGAGCCTCCCGTCGGATCAGCGGGTCCTGCGCACGTTCGACCTGGGCGCGGTCGCGTTCCGCGCGCTCGCGGAGGAACGCGGCCTCGCGATCTTGATCGACGACGTCCAGTGGGCCGACGACGACAGCCTGCGCCTGCTGCGTTACGTCGTCCGCGCCGACGCCGCGAACCCGATCCTCCTGCTGTTCGCGGTCCGGCCCGAGGAGTTCGCGTTCGTGACCGAGGCCGTGAATCTGATCGCCGACATGGACCGGATGGGGGTGGTCCGGCGGCTGAAGGTGAACCGGTTCACGCCCGCCGAGACGGAGGCGTTCCTCGGCCAGGTCCTCGGCGGTCCGGTCGACCCGAAGGGCGCCACGGTGATGCACGCGCAGGCCGAAGGCGTGCCGTTCATGGTCGAGGAGATGGCCTTCGCGTACCGCGAGGCCGGCATGATCCAGCAGATCGACGGCACGTGGACGCTCGCGCGCAACGCCGAACGGCTGGTGCCGTCCGCGGTCAAGACGCTCATCTCGCGGCGCGCCGCGCGCCTGCCCGAGGAAACCACCGCGCTCCTCGCCGAGGCCGCCGTGCTGGGCCGTCACTTCAGCCTGAAGGACCTCCGGGAGATCGAGATGGAGGTGCGCGACGTCGACGCCGACCCCGACACGCTCACGGCGGCGCTCGCGCCCGCGGTGGCCGCCGGGCTCCTCGTCGAGCACGGCGAGGACTCGCCCGCCGACTACAGCTTCCCGCACGAGCAGGTGCAGGAGTTCGCGATGGGCACGCTCCTGCCGGCGCGGCGCCGCGCGATCCACGCCGCGATCGTGAGCCTGCTGCTCTCCGGCGAGCCGGCTCCGGCCAGCCTCCCGCTGCTCGCCCATCACGCGAAGGCCGCCGGCGACGCCTCGGTCTGCGTGCGGTTCTCGGTGGCGGCCAGCCGCAACGCGCTGGATGCGAACGCGCCCGAGGAGGTTCTCCGGGTCGTCGACCTCTCGTTGCCGCTCGCGGCGACGCCGCAGGAACGCGTCGACCTGCTGGAGGCGCGCGACCGGGCGCTGGAGATGCTCCGGAGGCCGGACGATCGCATGCAGGGTCTCGCCGAGCTGGCCGCGCTGTCGGAGGCGATGGCCGATTCCCACCTGGAGCTCGACGTCCGGCTGCGCCGCGCCGCGGCGCTGCGGATGAACGAGGAGGAAGACCGCGCGGCGGAGCTCGCCCGCGAGGTCATCGAGCTCGCGGCCTCGCGCGGCGATCGCGCGAGCGAGCTGGCGGCGTGCATCGAGCTCGGCCAGGATCTGCTGCGGAGCACCGCGGGCGAGACGTTCGTCCCCGCAGCCCGGGAACTCGATCTGGACGGCGCCGAACAGGCGTACGCGCGCGCGCTGGGGATCGCCCGCGAGCTCGACGACGACGCGGCAACGGCGCTGGTGCTGCGCGAGCTCGGCGTGATCTCGCTCGGCCGCATGCGCGACTGGTTCATCAACGCGACGGAGGCCGGCGAGACCCTCCCGGTCGCGATGCGCATCGCGGGCGGGGAGGCCCTCGGCGACATCATGCCGGAGCTCCCGATCGCGTCGTTGGCCGCGGCCGGTACCGCTTCGTTCGAGGAGGCGCTCGAGATCTTCGAGCGGATCGGCGACCGTCGCGGCGCGATGTCCACGATCATCGCGATGGGATACTTGAACTGGGCACCGGACATCCACATGGGTACCGGCGCCGGCCGTCACATCGAGGAGATCCGGCGACTCACGTCCCGCATGACGGCCTTGACCACCGCGAGCGACCGCGCCTCGGCCGAGGCGCAGATGCTGTACGGCGTCCACGTGTTCGCGCGCGCCAAGGTGATCCCCGATCTCGCGGTCTCGCGCGGCGAGGAGGCCTTCCGCGAGGCGAGCGAGATCGGCGATCCCGCCCTGTCGTTCCTGGCAGCCGGTGGCACGGCGATGGCGTACCTCGACCTGGACGAGCCGGAGGTGGCTGCGACGTGGCTCGATCGCGCGGCGGCGATCGCCTCGGCGAACCCCACGCCGCTGCGTGCTCGCCGGCTGGAGACCTGGCGCGGCGTCGCGTCGGCGGCGCGTGGCGACGCCGACGGGATGCGTGCGCATCTGCAGCGCGCCGTGGATCTGGCGGCAGACGACGGACGGCCCGCGTCGCGCTGCGAGGTGCTGGCGGAGCTCGCGGCGTGCTCGGCCACGCTTGGCGTCGAGGGGGGCGACGAGGAGCTGCTCGGGGTCGCCGAGCGGTCGGCGAACGAGGTGCTCGAGCTGGCGCCCAACCTGTCCGGGCACCCCCCGTGGCCGGCGCAGGCCGACGCGGTGCTGGCGACGATCGCGCTGGCCCGCGGCGACGAGGGGAGGGCCACGGAGCTCGCGCGCTCTGCGCAGCAGCGGCTCATGGAGGCGAGGCAGGAGGATCCACACCTCTCGATCCTGCTGCCGACGGCTCGCGTGCTCCGCGAGGTCGGGGCGCCGGATGCCGAGGTCGCGCTCGGCTACGTGGGGTACTACGCCGCCATGATCGCGCAGCGGACGCTCGACGAATCGATCCGCGTGCGCTGGTTCCGCGGCCCCCTCGGTCGGGCGATCACCGAGCTGATCGGCGCGAGCGACCTGCGGATCGGCCCGGCCGAAGCCGACGGCGACGCGGCCGACGCGAACACCGTGTTGCTCACCAACCTCGTGCAGGGCCGCACGAACGCCGAGATCGCGGCCGAGCTCGAGATCGACGAGGACGAGGTCGTCCGCCGGCTCGGGCAACTCTTCGCGGAGATCGGCGCGTCCTCGCGCGCGGAGGCAACGGCGTTCGCCTTCCGGGAGGGCGTCCTGTGAGCGAGCGCGAAGGGCGAAGCGGAACCGTGCGGGCCCGCGTCGATCGCCACCGATGCGTGGGCGCGGGCACGTGCATCGCCATCGCGCCGACCGCCTTCGACTGGCACGCCGGCGATCTGCTGAAGGCCGACGTCGTGGACGCAGGGAGCGTGGCCGAGGAACAGTTGCGCGAGGCCGCGCTGGCGTGTCCCACCCGTGCGATCGACGTCGAGGAGGTCGAGGAGCTCCTGCCGTGGCAGCTGCGCGGCAAGGAGGCGCCGCGCCGCGTCGAGAAGACGTTCATGTTCACCGACATCGAGAGCTCGACGAACCTGGTGGAGGTGCTCGGGGACGACGCGTGGCAGGGCGTCCTGCGCTGGCACGACGAGACGCTGCGGTCGCTGTTCGCGGATCATCGCGGCGAGGAGGTCGTGGCGACCGGCGATGGGTTCTTCGTGGGGTTCGACTCGCCCGACGACGCGCTCGGATGCGCGGTCGCGATCCAACGGAAGCTGGCCGAGCATCGCCGGCTGAACGGCTTCGCGCCGAAGGTCCGCATCGGCGTGCACGCGTCCGGCGCGACGCAGGTGGGGCGCAACTTCTCCGGCAAGGGAGTGCACGAGGCCGCGCGGATCGCGGCGCTCGCGGACGGCGATCAGATCCTCTCGAGCCTCCACACGGCGTCCGGGAGCCGGTTCCCCGCGTCCGAGCCGCGCGCGGTGACGCTCCGGGGCACGTCCGAGCCGATGGAGATCGTCACCGTCGAGTGGGCCTGAGGGATCCGTACGGTTCTCGCGATGAGCTCGTAAGCCTCCTGTAACCAGACGCGCACTACGGTGCGGTTCGTCCGAGATCAGGAGGAGGAAAGATGCGACGAGCCGCGCTGCTGCTTTCACTGGTGGCGATCACGACGCTCGCGGGGATGACGGTGGCATCCGCCGCGGTCGCCGGCACCGTGTCGATCGCGTACAACGCAACGACGATGCATTTCCACGGGAAGGTGCGCTCAGCCGATCCGGAGTGCAGGGTCGGGAGGGCCGTGAAGGTGTTCAAGGTGACGTCCGCCGGCCGCACGCTCCAAGGGAAGACCCTCAGCGTCGCGAAGGGCGTCTGGAAGGTCGACGTCATGCACGCGAGCGGCAAGTACATCGCCGTGTCCCCGAAGCAAAAGATCATGAGCACCACCTGCGCCCGGGCGGTGTCTCCGATCGTGGACGTGATGTAGCGGCCCGTGCAGGGATCGTCGCTGCGCTCCGGAACGTCCGCTCGCGAAGCCGATCGACCCCGACCCCGCCGATGGTTCATCGGCGGGGTCGTCGGGCTGCTGTCCGGGGCCGTTGCGCTCGGCGTGGCGCAGCTCGCCGCTGGGCTGGTCGGCGGCGCCTCATCGCCGATGATCGCCGTCGGCAGCACCGCGATCGACGCCACACCTGAATGGCTGAAGAGCTTCGCGATCCGCACGTTCGGCGCACAGGACAAGCAGGCCCTGCTGATCGGCATCGGCGCGGTGATGGCGGTCGCGGCCGCGCTCGTGGGCGCTGTGTCGGTCCGTCGTCCCCGGGTCGGCGTGATCTGGATCTGCGTGTTCGGCGGGATCGGCGCGCTGGCGTCCGTCACCCGACCGGCGAACGGTCCGGCCGACGCGATCCCCTCGGTGATCGGGACGTTGGCCGGCCTGTTCGCGTACGTCCGGTTGCGTGCCGCCGCCGGTCTCGAGCCGGTGCGATGGTCGACGCCGGGGACGGCCACGAGCACCGGGCCGGCGGTGCCGCCGCCGCCCGGCTACGACCGCCGCCGGTTCTTGCGGACGGGGGTCGCCGCCGCGGGTCTGGCCGCGGTCTCCGGGTTCGCCGGGCAGTACCTGGTTCGGCGCTCCGACGCGAGCGCCTCGAGGGCGGGTGTGCGGATCCCGGCACCTGCCGACGTGGCGGCCCCGCCGCCCGCCGGCGCCGATCTCCACGTGCCG
>DATIWE010000012.1:0-35218 GCA_035519495.1 Actinomycetota bacterium | reverse complement strand
CCGGTACCTGACCGGGTTCACCGGCTCGAACGGGGCCATCGTGGTCTCGCGCGACGCGGCTGTGTTCCTCACCGACGGGCGGTACACCGAGCAGTCGCGCCGCGAGGTGCCCGACGTCGACCGCGTCACCTTCGCGCGCTCCTACCGAGCTGAGGTCGCTGGACGGTGTGCGGCGCTGGGCATCTCGCGGCTCGGGGTGGAGGCCCAGGATCTGACCCTGACGGAGCACCGGGAGCTCGTCGAGGCGATCGGCGAGGACGTGAGCGTGATCCCGCTGGAGGACGTCGTCGAGGAGGCGCGCGTCATCAAGGACGTGGATGAACGCGACCTGGTCCGCGCCGCCCAGGCGAGCACGGACGCCGCATTCGACGCCGTGCTCGACCTCTTCGTGGTCGGCATCACCGAGGAGCGGGTCGCCCGGGAGCTCGGGCGTCTCCTGCGGGAGGCCGGCGCCGACGACATCGCGTTCTCGCCGATCGTCGCGTTCGGCGAGAACGCCGCGGAACCGCACCACGAGCCCGGGCACAGGGTCCTCGAGGAGGGCGACGTGATCAAGCTCGACTTCGGCGGGCGCGTGGGCGGCTACCACGCCGACATGACGCGGACGATCGCGTTCGGCGCTCCCGCCGCGGAGCTCTCGAAGATCCACGACGTGGTGCGGGAGGCCCAACAGGCGGGTATCGACGCCGTGCGGGCGGGCGTGAGCGGTTCGGCGGTTGACACCGCGGCGCGGGCACCGATCGAGGACGCGGGCTACGGCGAGCGGTTCGTGCACGGCCTCGGGCACGGCGTGGGGCTGGAGATCCACGAGCTGCCCTGGCTCGGCACCGATCACGACGCCGCGCTGCCCGCCGGCGCGATCGTGACCGTGGAGCCGGGGATCTACATCCCCGGCCTCGGCGGCGTGCGGATCGAGGACATGGTCGAGGTCACCGAGGACGGCGGCGTGGTCGTCGGCACCTCGGCGCGCGATCTCATCGAGTTGTAGGGAGCCCGGGTGTGAGCGTTTCCACGAACGACCTGAAGAACGGCATGACCCTGGATCTGGACGGCACGCTGTTCCAGGTGGTCGAGTTCCAGCACGTGAAGCCGGGCAAGGGCGGAGCGTTCGTCCGGACGAAGCTGCGCAACGTGAAGTCGGGGGCGGTGCTCGAGAAGACGTTCAACGCCGGCGTGAAGGTCGGGCTCGCGATCGTCGAACGCAAGCAGATGCAATACCTGTACGGGGACGGCGAGGACGCCGTCTTCATGGATCTGGACAGCTATGAACAGGTGCACGTGCCCACGTCCTTGCTCGGGGACGCGGGCCGCTTCCTGGGGGAGAGCGCGGAGGCGCAGGTCGCCATGCACGAGGGCGTGCCGATCGCGGTGGATCTGCCGGCCTCGGTCGTCCTGACGATCACGAAGACCGATCCCGGTGCGAAGGGCGACACGCGCACCGGGGCCATGAAGCCGGCGACCCTCGACACCGGCGCCGTCGTGAACGTCCCGCTGTTCGTCGAGGAAGGCGAGCGGATCAAGGTCGACACGCGCTCCGGGGAGTACGTCGAACGCGTGAAGGGCTGAGCGTGACGAGCCGCCGGGAGGCTCGCCGCATCGCGATCGACGTCCTCTACCAGGCGGATCTCACCGACCGACGGACATCCGACGTCGTCGCCGATTGGCTCCACGCGGGACGCGAAGTGCCGGCGTTCGCGGTCGGGTTGATCGACGGGGTCACCGAGCATCTGCCCTCGATCGACCTGCTGCTCGAGCAGCAGGCGGAGGGCTGGAGCGTGGCGCGCATGACGGCGCTGGACCGCACGATCCTGCGGGTCGGCATCGAGGAGCTGCTGTACCGCGAGGACGTGCCGCCCTCGGTCGCGATCAGCGAAGCGGTGGAGGCTGCGGCCGAACTGTCGGCCGACGAGTCGAAGCGCTTCGTGAACGGGATCCTCGGCCGGATCGCCGAGGACGCGCCGCGCTGAGGGATCAGGTCGTCGGCGGCTTCTCCGCCGGCTTGGGGCTCTCGGCCGGCGCGTCGCCCTCGGAGCCTTCCTTGAGGCCCTGCTTGAACTCGTTCTGGGCCTTCCCGAGGTTCCGAGCGATCTGCGGGAGCTTGTTCACGCCGAAGATCACGACGACGGCCACGATCGCCACGATGACCCACTCGTTCACGGGCGCTCACCTTCCTGTGTCCGGCTCCGTCCGGAGCCTGGTCTGGAGATCTGCATCAAGGATAGCCCTCCTCGGCCGTTCCGCACAGCGAACCGCCGAGGTCGTTGCGACCGGCGGCCCTCGCTCGGTATCCTCGGTGCGACCGCTCTTCCCCTTTAAAGCCGGTCCCGTGAGGCCGGGAAGGGAGCTGGATGCACCTGACGCACGCCTCCTTGCCTGCGCGAGGAGGCGTCCCCGTATGAGCGCCCGGGTCATGGAGCCGGACGACGTCCGGCGTGCCCTCACCCGTATCGCCCACGAGATCATCGAGCGGGACCGAGGCGTGGAGCGCGTCGTCCTGGTGGGCATCGCCGATCGCGGGGACGACCTGGCGCGCCGGCTCGCCGCGGAGATCGAGCGGATCGAGGGGGTTCCGGTGCCGGTCGGCGTGCTCGACATCACGTTCTATCGCGACGACATCGGGCTGCGGTCCGAGGCGCCCGAGGTGCACGAGACGCGGATCCCGTTCGACGTCTCGGGGCGGACGGTGGTGCTCGTCGACGATGTCCTGTACACCGGCCGGACGATCCGGTCGGCGATGGACGCGCTGATCGACCTTGGCAGACCGCACACGATCCGCCTGGCCGTGCTCGTCGACCGCGGGCACCGCGAACTGCCGATCAAGGCCGACTTCGTCGGGAAGAACGTGCCCACCAGCCGGACGGACGATGTGCGCGTGTTGGTCCGGGAGCTCGACGGCGAGGACGGGGTGCTCGTGGAACCGGCGGCGTGGCTCCCCGACGCCGAGGCCGGGATTGGGGGGGCCGGGATGGACGAGAGCGCATGAACGAGCACGTGCTGTCGATGCACGACCTGACCGCCGAGGACGTGACCCGGATCCTCGACATCGCGGGCTCGTTCCGCGAGGTCGGCACGCGCGTGATCAAGAAGGTCCCGGCCCTGCGCGGCCGCACGGTCGTGAACTTCTTCCTCGAGGACTCGACGCGAACGCGGATCTCCTTCGAGCTGGCGGCCAAGCGCCTGTCCGCCGACGTGATCAACTTCAGCGCCGGTGGGTCCTCGGTGGCCAAGGGTGAGTCGCTGAAGGACACCGCCCTGACGCTGCAGGCGATGGGCGCCGACGCGATCGTGATCCGGCACTCCTCGAGCGGCTCGCCGCTGCAGCTGACGCGGTGGGTGGACGCGCACGTCCTGAACGCCGGCGACGGCACGCACGAGCATCCGACGCAAGCCCTGCTGGACCTCTACACGATCCGGGAGAAGCTCGGCCGCCTCGACGGTCTTCGGGTGGCGATCGTGGGCGACGTCCTGCACTCGCGCGTCGCGCGATCGCTGTCGTTCGGGCTGGTGCAGATGGGCGCCGACGTGACGCTCGTCGGGCCGCCGACCCTGATCCCGCCGGACGCGCAGGCGTGGGGGGTGCAGGTCAGCTACGACCTCGACGCGGTCCTCCCCAAGCTGGATGTCTGCTACGTCCTGCGCGTCCAGCGGGAGCGGCAACGCCTGGAGTACTTCCCGAGCATCCGCGAGTACGCACGGCTGTTCGGCGTGACGCGCGAGCGCGTCGGCCTGCTGCCCGAGGGTGCCCTCATCATGCATCCGGGGCCGATGAACCGCGGCGTCGAGATCGACTCCGACGTTGCCGACCTGCCGCGCTCCGTGATCGAGGAGCAGGTGACGAACGGCATCGCGATCCGGATGGCGCTGCTGTACCTGCTGCTCGGCGCCGGCGAGAGGGTGCCGGCGTGAGCGCGCGCCTGGTCTTCGCTGAGGTCAGGGTCGTCGATCCGGCGGCCGGCACCGACGAGGTGCGGGACGTCGTGATCGCCGACGGCGTCGTCGCCGGGCCCGAAGCCGCCGAGGGCGCCGAACGCATCGACGCGCGCGGCCTGGTGCTCGCGCCGGGCCTGGTCGATCTGCACGCGCATCTGCGCGAGCCGGGCGAGGAGCACAAGGAGACCGTCGAGACGGGGACGCGAGCCGCGGCGGCCGGCGGGTACACGGCGATCGCGGCGATGGCGAACACCCATCCGGTGACCGACCACGCTGCGATCGTGCACGAGGTGCGCGACCTGGCGAGGGCCTGCGGCCTGTGCGAGGTCTTCCCGGTCGGCGCGATCACGAAGGGCCTCGAGGGGGAGTCCCTCGCCGAGATGGGCGAGATGGTCGAAGCCGGCGTCCGGATGTTCTCCGACGACGGCCACTGCGTCCCCTCCGCGCGGCTCCTGCGCAACGCGCTCCTGTACGCGAAGGCGTTCCCGGCGGAGATCGTCCTGGCCGAGCACGCGGAGGACCCGACCCTCGTGCAGGGAGGACAGATGCACGAGGGACCGCACGCGTCCACGCTCGGGCTCGCCGGGCGGCCCGCGGAGGCCGAGGAGATCGTCGTGGCCCGCGATCTGGCGCTGGCGGCCGCGACCGGCGGCCGGTTGCACCTGTGCCACATCTCCGCGGCCCGGTCGGTCGGGTTGATCCGGCGCGCGAAGGCCGAGGGTGTCCGCGTGAGCGCGGAGGTGACGCCGCATCACCTGACGTTCACCGACGCCGATCTGGTCACGTACGACACGAACCGCAAGATGCATCCGCCCCTCCGGAGCGAGGAGGATCGCGAGGCGCTGCGGGATGGCCTGGCCGACGGCACGATCGATGCCGTCGCCACCGACCACGCGCCCCATGCCGTCGAGGAGAAGGAGGCCGAGTTCGATCGGGCGCCGCCGGGCACGATCGGGCTGGAGACGGCGCTCGCGGTGGTCCTGACCGAGGTGGTCGCCACCGGCGGCGTGCCGCTGCCGCGCGCGCTCGACGCGATGTCGACGGCGCCCGCGCGGATCCTCGGCGCGTCCGACCACGGCGGGCCGATCGAGGTCGGTCGACCGGCCAACCTCGTGGTGTTCGACCCGGAGGAGGACTGGACGGTCGAGCCGCCGTTCGCGTCGAAGGCCAGGAACAGCGCCTTCCTCGGCCGGCGCCTGACCGGGCGCGTTCGGTACACCGTGCTGGAAGGCTCGCTGACCGTCGCCGAGGGGAAGCCGACGCGGTGACGTCACACCCGCCCGCGCTGCTCGCGCTGGAGGACGGCACCGTGTTCGCGGGCACGTCCTTCGGCGCGGAGGGCGAGGCGTTCGGCGAGGCCGTCTTCAACACGGGCATGGCCGGCTACCAGGAGGTGCTCACCGATCCCTCGTACGCCCGGCAGATCGTGGCGATGACGTCGCCGCATCAGGGCAACTACGGGGTCAACGGCGAGGATCCGGAGAGCTGGCGCCTGCAGGTCGCGGGGTTCGCCGTCCGGGAGGCCTCCCGGCGCGCGAGCTCGTGGCGCGCCGAAGGATCGCTGGGCGAGCTCCTGGCGAGCGACGACGTGGCGGGCATCGAGGGGATCGACACGCGGAAGCTCACCCGCCGCCTGCGGGAGCAGGGCGCGATGCGCGCCGCGATCTCCACGGTGGACCTCGATCCGGCGTCGCTCGTCGAGCGGGTCCGCGGCACCGCCGGCATGGCCGGGGCGGATCTGGCGAGCTCGGTCAGCACGGCAGAGCCCTATGACGCCGCCTCGCTCGTGGGGTCCCCCGCGGCCGAGAACGGGCCCGTGTTCCGGGTCGCGGCGTACGACTTCGGCTTGAAGCGGAACATCCTGCGGCTGCTGCGCGATCACGGGATCGGCTGCACGGTCGTGCCCGCGGACACCCCCGCGGCCGAGCTGGCTCACGGCGGCTACGACGGCGTCTTCCTGTCCAACGGCCCGGGCGATCCGGCCGCGACGGCGTACGGCATCACCGCGACGCGGGAGCTCCTCGGGAAGGTCCCCATCTTCGGGATCTGCCTCGGCCACCAACTGCTCGGGCTCGCCCTCGGCGGACGGACCTACAAGATGAAGTTCGGTCATCGGGGCGTGAACCAACCCGTCCAGAACCTCCGCAGCGGCGCCGTGGAGATCACGAGCCACAACCACGGCTTCGCGGTCGATCCCGACGCGTGGCGCTTCGACGCCGACGGCGTCGCGCAGACCGACGTCGGCCGTGTGGTGGCGAGCCATCGGAACCTGAACGACGGCACCCTCGAGGGGTTGCGATGCCTCGACGTGCCGGCGTTCGGGGTCCAGTACCACCCGGAGGCCGCTCCCGGGCCGCACGACTCCCGGTACCTGTTCGAGGAGTTCCGCGAACTGATGGCGAGCACCTGATGCCCAGGCGCACCGATCTGCACCGCATCATGGTGATCGGCTCGGGCCCGATCGTGATCGGCCAGGCGTGCGAGTTCGACTACTCCGGCACGCAGGCCTGCAAGGTCCTGCGCGCGGAGGGCTTCGAGGTCTCGCTCGTCAACTCGAACCCGGCGACGATCATGACGGACCCGGCGTTCGCGGACCGGACCTACGTCGAGCCCCTGACGCCCGCGTCCGTCCTGCAGATCCTCGAGCGCGAGAAGCCGGACGCCCTGCTGCCCACGCTCGGCGGCCAGACCGGACTGAACGTCAGCGTCGCCCTCGCGGAATCCGGCGACCTGGAGCGGCTCGGGATCTCGCTGCTGGGCGCGTCGCTCGAGGCGATCCACACCGCGGAGGATCGCAGCGGGTTCGCGCGTGCGATGCGCGAGGCAGGCCTGGACGTCCCGCGCGCCGGCACCGCGCGGACGCTCGAGGACGCGCTCGCTGTGGGAGAGCGGCTCGGCTTCCCGGTGATCGTCCGGCCGTCGTTCACGCTCGGCGGCGGCGGGAGCGGGTTCGCACGCAGCGCCGATGAGCTGGCGACCGTGGCCGGACGGGCGCTCGCGGTCTCGCCGGTGCACGAGGCGCTGATCGAGGAGTCGGTCGCCGGGTGGAAGGAGTTCGAGCTGGAGGTGATGCGCGACGGCGCCGACAACGCGGTCATCGTCTGCTCGATCGAGAACGTCGATCCGATGGGCGTGCACACGGGCGACTCGATCACGGTGGCGCCGCAGCAGACGCTGACCGACCGTGAGTACCAGCGGATGCGCGACGCGGCGATCCAGGTCCTGCGGGTCGTGGGTGTCGAGACCGGCGGCTCGAACGTCCAGTTCGCCGTGGATCCCCGGACGGGCCGGCAAGTGCTGATCGAGATGAACCCGCGCGTCTCTCGGTCCAGCGCGCTCGCCTCGAAGGCGACCGGCTTCCCGATCGCGAAGATCGCGGCGCTGCTCGCGGTCGGCTACCGGCTGGACGAGATCCGCAACGACATCACCGGGGAGACGCCGGCGGCGTTCGAGCCGACGCTGGACTACGTCGTCGTGAAGATCCCGCGGTTCGCGTTCGAGAAGTTCCCGGAGGCCGATCCGGTCCTGACGTCCACGATGAAGTCGGTCGGCGAGGTGATGGCGATCGGCAGGACGTTCAAGGAAGCGCTCGGCAAGGCGTGGCGCGGCCTCGAGAAGTCGATGGACGCCGGATGGCCGTTGGGAGAAGGCGGAGCCCCGCTCGAGGCGCTCGGCACGGCGACCGAGGGTCGGCTGCACCAGGTCGCCGGCGCCCTCGCGCGTGGAGAGGGCGTGGACGCGGTCGCGGCCGCCTCCTCTATCGACCCCTGGTTCGTCGATCAGATCGCCGAGATCGTCGAGGAGGGGTTCTCGCTGCGCGGGCGGCCCCTGCACGCCCTCGGCGCCGGCGAGCTGCGCTCGGCCAAGCGCCTCGGGCTGTCGGATGCCTCCGTGGCCTCCCTCACCGGCGCCACGGAGGCCGCGGTACGCCGGCATCGCGACGCGCTCGGGGTCGAGCCCGTCTTCAAGACGGTGGACACGTGCGGCGGCGAGTTCCCGGCGCGCACGCCGTACCACTACTCCACCTACGAGGAGGAGTCCGAGGTCGAGCCCGCGGCGCGCCCGCGGGTCGTGATCCTCGGTGCCGGTCCCAACCGGATCGGCCAGGGCATCGAGTTCGACTACGCCTGCGTGCACGCCGCGTTCGCGTTGGAGGAGGCCGGCTTCGAGTCGGTGATGATCAACTCGAACCCCGAAACCGTCTCGACGGACTACGACACCTCGAGCCGGTTGTACTTCGAGCCGCTGACCCCGGAGGACGTGCTGGCCGTCTGCCGCGTGGAGCGGCCGGTCGGCGTGATCGCCCAGTTCGGGGGGCAGACGCCGTTGCGCCTCGCGCGGATCCTCCAGGAGGAGGGCTTCGCGATCATGGGCACCAGCCCGGACGCGATCGACCTGGCCGAGGACCGAGGGAAGTTCGCCGCGATCCTCGAGGAGCTCGAAATCTCGGCGCCGCCGCACGGACAGGCGCGCACGATGACCGAGGCGCGCGAGGTGGCCTCGCGGATCGGCTATCCCGTCGTCGTGCGTCCGAGCTACGTGCTGGGTGGCCGGGCGATGGAGATCGTCTACGACGACGCGGAGCTCGAGGGGTTCGTGCGGACCGCCGCCGCCGCCTCGCCGGATCATCCGGTGCTGATCGACCGGTTCCTCGAAGGCGCCATCGAGGTCGACGTCGACGCGGTCTGCGACGCGACCGGTGATCTGTTCGTCGGCGCGGTGATGGAGCACATCGAGGAAGCGGGCGTGCACTCCGGCGATTCCTCGTGCCAGATCCCGCCCGCGACGCTCGGCGACGATGAGCTGGACGCGATCGAGGACATCACGCGCCGGCTCGCGCGGCGCCTCGGCGTGGTCGGATTGCTGAACCTCCAGCTCGCCGTGAAGGACGAACGGCTGTGGGTCCTCGAAGCGAACCCACGCGCCTCCCGCACCGTGCCGTTCGTGAGCAAGGTCACCGGGGTGTCGCTCGCGCGGATCGCCACGTTGGTCCTCGCCGGCGGCCGCCTCGCGGATCTGCGCGCCGCGGGCTCGCTGCCGAGCGACGCGCGGCACTACCGGCACTTGCCCTCCACGAGCGTGAAGGCGGCCGTGCTCCCGTTCGGTCGGTTCCCGGGGGTCGACACCGTCCTCGGACCGGAGATGCGTTCGACCGGGGAGGTCATGGGGATCGACGCCGACCCCGGCATGGCGCTCGCGAAGGCGATGGTCGCGGCGGGGCACGCGCTGCCGAGCGCCGGCACGGTGTTCGTGTCCGTCGCGAACCGCGACAAGCGCGCGATCGCGTTCCCGGCGAAGCGTCTGGTCGACATGGGGTTCCGGCTCGTCGCGACGCGCGGGACGGCCGGCGTGCTCGAGCGGGCCGGCATCGCCGTCGACACGGTGGCGAAGGTCTCGGAGGGTCCCGACAACGTCGCCGAGCTGATCCGGTCGGGCGGGATCGACCTGGTGATCAACACGCCCTTCGGACGCGCCCCTCGTTCGGACGGGTCCTTGATCCGCACCGCGGCCGCCGCGGTCGGGGTGCCGTGCTTCACGACGCTCCCCGGCGCCCTGGCGGCCGTCCGCGGGATCGAGGCGCTCCGCAGCGACCCGACCGAACCGCGCTCGCTCCAAGAGCATCACGACGCCGCGAGGGCGGCCCCGGTGCAAGTGCGCCTCACGTTCGATGAGGCGGTCAGGAACGCGGAGGCGAGCGCGTGAAACGGGCTCGGTCCGAGATCCTATCGACGCGGAAACTCGGTGCGTACCAGTCCATCACACTCGTCGCGCCGGAGATCGCCGACCGGGCCAGACCCGGACAGTTCCTGGCCGTCGCGATGCCCGAGCGGCGGGATTTCGTCCTGCGGCGGCACTTCTCGATCCATCAGGCCTCCCGGCGGGGCGGGTGGGCCGGAACGTTGGAGTTCGTCGTGGATCCGTCGTCGGGACCCGGGACGGGCTGGCTCTCGCGCGTCGCGGCGCATCAGTTCCTCGACGTGATCGGTCCGCTCGGCAAGTCGTTCTCGTATCCGAAGCGACTCACCAGTTGCATGCTGGTCGCGGAGGGGCGCGGCGCGGCCGGCCTGTACTTCCTCGCGCAGGAACTGGTCGCCCGACACAAGCGGGTCGACATGGTGATCGGCGCGCCGACGCTCGACGCCGTCTTCAAGCCGATCGAGGCCAAGCGGCTATCACAAACCGTGTCGATCGTGACGGCCGACGGCTCGCTCGGGGAGCAGGGCGGCGTGCTCGACGTGTTGCCGGAGGCCGTGGCGCGGGCGAGCACCGAGGTCCTCTACGCCGCCGCGGATCCGCGGACGCTCCGCGACGTCGCGGAGTTCTGCGCGGTGCAGCGGATCCCCGCGCAGGTCGCCGTCGAAGAACGGATGGGATGCGGTTTCGGCCTGTGCGGCACGTGCGTCGTGCCGGTCGCGCGGAAGGACGGGAGCGGCTCCGACAACCTGCGCGCGTGCGTCGACGGTCCCGTGTTCAACCCGGCCCGCGTCGTGTGGGACCGGTGGATCCAGGATCCCGCGTCGTTCGAGGAGATGCGGCGCTCGACCGGTACGGGGAGCCGTGATGCCCGCTAGGGAACGCACGCTCGCGGTCGACCTGGGCGGCGTGGTCCTGCCGACGCCCGCGATGATCGCCGCCGGCTGCGCGGGGACCGGGCGCGAGCTCAGCGGACTCGTCGACCTGCGCCGCGTCGGGGGGCTCGTGTCGCGGACGATCACCGTGCGGCCGCGCGCGGGGTCGGCGACCCCTCGCATCACCGAGTCGCCGGCCGGCGTCGTGTGGGACACGGGGCTACAGAACGCCGGCGTGGATGCGTTCGCGGCCGAGGAGTTGCCGCGGTTGGCGCGCGGCGGGGCGCCGACGTTCGTCTCGATCGGCGGCGGCACGCTGGAGGAGTACGTCCGCCTGACGAGCGCGCTGCAGGCGCGCCCGGAGGTGGCGGCGATCGAGGTCTACCTGTCCGGCCGCGACGAGACGATGGATCACGAGGTCCTGGGCTCGCACGTCGAGCGGCTCGTGGAGATCGTCGGCGCCGTCGCCCGAACCTCGCTCGTGCCGGTCTTCGCCAAGCTCCCGGGCGGCTCCGTCGATCCGGTGACGCTCGCGCGCGCGGCCGTGCGGGCGGGCGCCACCGGCCTGACCCTGTCCGGCTCCCCACCCGCGCTCAGCGTCGAGGCCGCGCAGCTGCGGCCGGCGCTCGGCGGCGTCACCGGTTGGCTCTCGGGTCCGGCCCTGAAGCCCTTGACGCTCCGCACCGTCTTCGAGGTGTCGGCCGCGCTGCCCGACGTGCCGCTGATCGCGAGCGGCGGCGTCCGCACCGGTCTCGACGCGGTGGAGTGCCTGCTCGCCGGGGCATGGGCCGTGCAGATCGGCACCGGGACCCTGATCGATCCGGCGGCGCCGGTCGAGGTCGCCCATGAGATCGCCCGCTCCCTCAAGGCGCTTCGGCTCCGGTCGCCCGCCGAACTCCGCGGACGCCTGCGCCTCCCGGTCGCGCCCTCCACCGAGGTCGCGGGCGCGTGATCCCGCCGCCGGCGAACCCGCTCATCGCGGCGCTCGACGTCTCCGATCCGCAGGAGGTCGAGCGCCTCGGCGCCCTCCTCGGGCCGCACGTCGGGATGCTGAAGGTCGGCCTCGAGCTGGCGTGGGCGATGGGGCCCGACGCGGTGCGGCGTGTGGGGGCCTTCGGGCGGGTGTTCGTCGACGCGAAGCTCCACGACATCCCGAACACGGTCGAACGGGCGAGCGCGAACATCGCACGCCTCGGCGTGGCGATGCTCAACGTGCACGCGTTGGGGGGTGACGCGATGATGCGGGCGGCGCTCGAGGGCGCGGCACGCGGCGCCGAGGCCGCGGGGGTGCCGATGCCACGGGTGATCGCCGTGACGGTGCTGTCGTCGCAGAGCGGAGAAGGGCTCGCGTCGCCGGCGTCGCTCGCCTGGGAGGCGAAGGGGGCCGGCCTCGACGGCGTCGTCGTGTCGGGTGAGGACGTCCGCGACGTCCGCGACGCGTGCGGCGACGCGTTCGTACTCGCCGTGCCCGGCATCCGCCCGCCGGGGTCGAACGGCGACGATCAAGTGCGTGTCCTCACGCCGCGCGCGGCGATGGAGCGTGGCGCCGACTACCTCATCGTCGGACGACCGGTCACGGCGTCGGCCGATCCCGTGGGCGTGGTGCGCGGCATGCTCCATGACGTCGGCCGCTCCGGCTGAGCTGTCGCGAAATCCGCAGGCCAGGACCTACGACGCGTTTGTCCCCCCCAGGACCCGTGCGTATACTCGCCGGGTTCCTGCACCTTCCGTCTACCGAAGGAGTACGTCGATGGCTCTGCCTACGCTCACCCCGGAGCAGCGCACACAAGCGCTCGCGAAAGCCGCCGAGGCTCGCAAGAAGCGTGCCGAAGTCAAGGGCGAGCTGAAATCGGGGAAGCGCACGCTCGCCGATGTGTTGAAGCGGGCGAGCGGCGACGACACGATCGGCAAGATGAAGGTCTCAACCGTCCTCGAGTCCCTTCCCGGTGTCGGGAAGGTCCGCGCACAGAAGATCATGGAGGAGCTCGACATCTCCGCCAGTCGTCGTGTGCGCGGGCTCGGGTCGAAGCAGCGCGCGCTTCTGCTCGAGCGGTTCGGCAAGAAGTAGTCGCCGCCGCGTACGTGCACCGGGGCAGGCTGATCGTGATCGCCGGCCCCTCGGGGGTTGGCAAGGGCACCATCGTTCGGCGGCTCCTCGCCCGCGATCCACGTCGACTTGCCCTGTCCGTGTCGGCCACCACCCGCGCGCCGCGACCGGCGGAGGTCGACGGCATCGACTACCGGTTCGTCTCCGAAGAGGACTTCGACCGGATGATCGCGGACGGTGAGCTCCTGGAGTGGGCCGAGATCGTCGGACACCGTTCCGGAACCCCGCGGACCTTCGTCGACGAACAGCTCGCCGCCGGCCGGGACGTGGTGCTGGAGATCGATCCGAACGGGGCCGCCCAGATCCGCGACCGGGTGCCGGACCCGCTCCTCATCTTCCTCATGCCCCCCTCGATGGACGAGCTCGAACGGCGCCTCCGGGGCAGGGGCACGGAAGACGAGGAGGCGATCCGCGGCCGGCTGGCGGCCGCCGAGCGCGAGCTCGAGGAGGCCTCCTGGTTCGATCGGGTCGTCGTGAACGATGATGCCGGACGGGCGGCCGACGAGGTCGCTGCTATCATCGAGGCGTCCCGCACCACCTGACCTGCAGGAGTGCTGTCCGCATGATCGAACCCAAGATCGATGACCTGCTCGCGACCGTTGACTCCAAGTACACCCTGGTGATCTTGGCGGCGAAGCGCGCGCGGGAGATCAACTCCTACTACAACCAGCTCGGGGAAGGTCGCGGCGAGTTCGTTCCGCCGCTCGTCGAGACGGGCCTGCGCAACAAGCCGCTCTCGATCGCCCTCGAGGAGATCGCCGAGGGGAAGATCGACTACGAGCGCCCCGAGGAGCCCATCGTCATCGGATAGCCCCGTGGCCGGGCGGCGCGTGCTGCTCGGGATCACCGGGGGCATCGCCGCCTACAAGGCCGCGATCCTCGCACGCGCGCTCGTCGTCGCTGGGGCCGAGGTCACCTGTGTCCTGACCGAGTCGGCGACCCGGTTCGTCGGCGCCGCGACGTTCGCCGCGTTGACCGGCCGGGAGGCGTTCTCGTCCCTGTGGGAGCGCCCGGGCGAGGTCCTGCACGTCCGGCTGGCCCACGACGCCGACCTCGTCGTCATCGCGCCGTGCACGGCGAACGTCCTGGCGAAGCTCGCGCACGGGGCGGCCGACGACCTCCTGAGCGCGACCCTCCTCGAATACGACGGCCCCGTCGTGCTCGCGCCCGCGATGCACACCGGCATGTGGAACGCCGAGGCCACACGGGTCAACGTCGCGACGCTCGAGGCGCGGGGCGTTCGATTCGTCGGACCGACGGAAGGTGCCCTCGCGCACGGCGACGCAGGCGTCGGCCGTATGAGCGAGCCGGAGGACATCGTGCGGGCCGTGCTCGACTCGCTCCGTCCCCGCGACCTCGAGGGCCGACGCATCGTGGTCACGGCGGGTCCGACGCACGAGCCGATCGATCCGGTTCGGTTCGTCGGCAATCGCTCGAGCGGCCGGATGGGCGTTGCGCTCGCCGCCGAAGCGGCGGGGCGGGGCGCGGCGGTGACCCTCGTCCTCGGCCCCGGGACGGTCGCGCCGCCGCCTCGTGTGGCCATCGTGCGGATCGAGACGGCCGAGCAGCTGCGCGACGCCGTTCTCGAGCACGCGGAGACGGCCGACGCCATCGTGATGGCGGCCGCGGTCGCGGACTTCCGGCCGAAGATCGTCGCGGACACGAAGCTCAAGAAGGACCAGGGGGTGCCGGACATCGTCCTGGAGCCGACGCCGGATGTGCTTGCCGAGCTGGGTGAACGGCGTCGTCCCGGTCAGATCCTGGTGGGGTTCGCGGCCGAGACCGGCGACGTGCTCGAGGCCGGGCGCGCGAAGCTGCGTCGCAAGCATGTCGATCTCCTGGTCGCGAACCTCGTCGGGCGGGAGGGGACCGGCTTCGGCAGCGACACGAACGAGGCCGCGATCCTCGACGCCGGGGGGAACGACGAACCGATGCGCACGTGGACGAAGGCGCACCTGGCCGCGGCGATCTGCGACCGCCTCGCGCACGCCTTCGCCGACGCGCCCGGGCCGGGATGAGCGGTCCGCGCGCGGTGAAGGACCTCGTCCGCGCGGGCTACGATGCGATCTCCGAAACGTATCGGGGCGATACGTTCACGCTCGAAGGCTCGGGGTACGAACGCGCGGTGCTCGCCGTGGAGCGCCGGACGCCGCCGGGGGGTCGCGTGCTCGATCTGGGCTGCGGGTGCGGCGTCCCGGTCGCGCTGCGACTCGCCCCGAGCTTCGACGTCACCGGCGTGGACTTCAGCGCGCGGCAGGTCGAGCGTGCGCGGGCGCTCGTGCCTGCGGCGACATTCGTCATGGCCGACCTCACCGAGGTGGACCTGCCGTCGGCGTCGTTCGACGCGGTGGTCTCCTTCTACGCGATCATCCACGTCCCTCTGGAGGAGCAGCCGGCGGTCTTCGATCGGATCGCCGGCTGGCTGAAGCCGGGCGGGATCGTCTGCGCCAGCCTCGGGGACCGGGCGTGGACCGGCACCGAGGACGACTGGTACGGAGCACCGATGCACTGGAGCCACGCCGACCGGGCGACGTACGTTTCGTGGCTCCTGGAGCGCGGCTTCCGGATCGACGACGAGTGGTTCATCCCGGAGGACGGCGGGGGCCATCCGGCGTTCCTTGCGACCCTCCTGACGGGCGCCGGCGAGCGCCGGTAGACTCGACCGATCATGAGCGAAGGCCACCTGTTCTCGTCCGAATCCGTCACCGAAGGCCACCCCGACAAGCTGGCCGACCAGATCAGCGACGCCGTCCTGGACGCGATGCTCGCGATGGACCCGAACAGCCGCGTTGCGTGCGAGACCCTCGTCACCACGGGGGTCGTCGTCGTTTCTGGGGAGATCACGACGGACGGTTACGTCGACATCCCGTCCGTCGTGCGCCGAACCGTGACCGACGTCGGCTACACGGACGCGAAGTTCGGACTCGACGGGGAGACGTGCGGCGTCATCACCGCGATCCAGGAACAGTCGGCCGACATCGCGCTCGGCGTCGACCACGCGCTCGAGTCGCGCGAGGCCGGCGACCAGGATCAGCTCGACGTGCTCGGCGCCGGCGACCAGGGGATGATGTTCGGCTACGCGTGCCGCGAGACCGACGAGCTGATGCCGGTGCCGATCGCCGTGGCGCACCGCCTGTCGCATCGCCTGTCCGACGTCCGGAAGGCGGGCGTGATCCCGTACCTGCGGCCCGACGGCAAGAGCCAGGTCTCGGTGCGGTACGTGGACGGCACGCCCACGCGCATCGACAGCGTCCTGATCAGCGCCCAGCACCGCGAAGAGGTGGATGTCGAGACCCTGCTGCGGCCCGACGTCGAGGCCGAGGTGATCGACCCCGTGCTCCGGGAGTTCCCCGAGCTCGCGAGCGACGGGGTCAAGGTTCTCGTGAACCCCACCGGACGCTTCGAGATCGGCGGTCCGAAGGCGGACACGGGGCTGACCGGGCGCAAGATCATCGTCGATACGTACGGCGGGATGGCGCCGCACGGCGGGGGCGCGTTCAGCGGCAAGGATCCGACGAAGGTCGACCGTTCGGCCGCCTACATGACGCGGTACGTCGCGAAGAACGTCGTCGCCGCCGGCCTCGCCGACCGGTGCCTGCTCCAGGTCGCCTACGCGATCGGCACGGCGCACCCCATGTCGCTGATGCTCGACACCTACGGCACCGAACAGGTCGATCCCGCGAAGCTCGAGGCGGCGATCTGGGAGATCTTCGACTTCCGGCCGGCCGCGATCATCCGTGATCTCGATCTGCGCCGGCCGATCTACCTCGAGACCGCGGCGTACGGGCATTTCGGTCGCAAGGAGTTCCCGTGGGAAGCGACCGACCGTGTCGACGCGCTCCGGAGCGCCTGCGGCGCCTGAGGTCCTCGCCGGTCCGGTCGCGATCTGCGTCGATCGGCCGATCCTCGCGCTCGACCGGCCGTTCACGTACGACCTGCCGCGCGAGCTGCATGCGGGCGTCGGGTCCCTCGTCCGGTTCCGTTTCCACGGGAGGTTGACGAAGGGCTGGGTCCTCGGCGCCACGACCGACGTGCCGGCCCGGATGCTGCCGGTGCTCGGCGCGGTCTCGACCGTCCGCTCCTTCGACGAGGACGGGTTGTCGCTCGCGCGTTGGGTGAGCGAGCGGTACGTCGCGCCGCTCGCCACCGTCCTCGGCGCGATGGCGCCGCCGAGGGTCGCCGGCGAGGAGGACGCTCCGGTGTCGGTCCCGGCCCCCTTCGGAACGGTCGTGTCCGCATCGGAGCGGCTCTCGTCGTATGACCGGGGCCGGGAGCTCCTCGCTGCGATCGATCGAGGCTCGGGCGCGTTCCTCGTGCGACCGGCGCCGGAGGATGAGCAGGTCGTCGCGGTGGAAGCCGTCGGCGCGTGCCTCGCGTCGGGACGGGGCGCCATCGTGGTGCTCCCGGAGGCCGCGCCGCTGCCCGCTACCGCGGTCGCGCTGCGGGACGCGTTCGGTGAGCGGGTGTGCGTATTCGCCGGAGGTGACCGGCGGCGACGCTACCGGAACTGGCTGGACCTGCACGCCGGGCTCTTCGACGTGGTGGTCGGTACGCGACCGGCCGTCTTCGCGCCGGTCACGGACCTCGGGCTGCTGTTCGTCTCCCGCGAATCGCATCCCGCGCACCACGAGGATCGGGCGCCCTACTACCATGTCCGCGACGTCGCGCTCCGCCGCGCACGGCTGCACGGGGCGACGGTCGTCCTCGAGGCGTTCTGTCCCTCTTCGGAGGCCGCGGCGCTGGGGCTCCCGATCGCCGCGCCGCGCGAGCGCCGCTGGCCGAAGGTCGAGGTCGTCCGGCCCGGCACGGAGGGGCGGGCGCCGCGGCTGGTCGCGGCGTTGAGGGAGGCCCGGCGCGCGTTCGTGTACGCGCCCGTGCCGGGCGCCGGCGTCGCCCAGGTCTGTCGATCGTGCGGCGCCCCGGCGGCCTGCGCGTCGTGCGGCGGCCTGCTGCGGCTCGAGGAGGGCGTGATCAGGTGCGTGGTCTGCGAGGCGCCGGGCCGCTGCGCCGTCTGCGGCGGGACGGACCTGGGGATCCGCCGGGGGGGCGCCGAGCGAGTCGAGGCGTGGGTCGGGCGCGTGGCGACGGTGCCGGTGGCGCGGCCGCGGCAGCCCCGGCTCCCCGAACGCACGGGCGAGATCGTGATCGGGGGTGCCGAGGACGTCCGGGACCTCGGGGTGGGGGACCTCGACCTGGTCGCCGTCCTCGATGCCGACGCGGCCGAGCGTCGCCCCGGGGTCGCCGGACCCGAGCGCGCGCTCTCGATCTGGATGGAGGCGGTGGCGTGGGCGCGCCCGTCGGGACACGCGATCGTGCAGAGCTCGAACGCGTCGGATCCCGCCGTGCAGGCGCTCGTGCGCGGCAACCCCGATCGCTTCTGGGTGCGCGAACGCGAACGCCGCGCCGCCGCCGGGTTCCCGGTGGGAGCGTGCGTCTTCCGCGTGGTCGGCGCGCCCGCGCTCGAGGGCGTCCTCGCCGAGCACGCGCCCCTCACCGCGTTGATCACGACCCTCGGGGAGCGGACGGTATGCTTGCTCGCGCTCGAGCCCGGCCGTGTCCCCGCGTTCGGTCGCGCGATGCGCGATCTCGCCGGCAGGGGTGTCGTGGAGCGCGTCGAAGCCGAACCGCATCTGTGAGGGAACGCCGTGATCCTGCCCATCCGAACGCTCGGAGATCCCGTCCTGCGCGAGCCGACGAAACCGGTCGAGCACTTCGATCGTCGCCTCCGGCAACTCGTGAAGGACATGGGCGAGACGATGTACGCGGCGCCGGGCGTCGGCCTCGCCGGCCCGCAGGTCGGGATGTCGATCAGGCTGTTCGTGTTCGACGATGGGCAGACCGGCCCGCTCTGCGTCGTCAACCCCGAGCTCGACGACGGCGAGGGCGAGGTCCTCGAGGAGGAGGGCTGCCTGTCGATCCCGGGGCCGTACTACCCGACCCCGCGGTTCGATCGGATCCGCATCCGCGGTGAAGACGCCAAGGGCAGGCCGGTCGAGTTGGTCGGCGAGGGGTTGCTGGCGAGGATCTTCCAGCACGAGACCGACCACCTGCACGGCATGCTCTACATCGACCGGTTGGACGACGAGGGTCGCAAGACCGTCTTGGCCGAGCTCCGTCGGATCGAGCTCGGCTTGCAGGAGCCTCGCGTCCGCAAACGCACCTGACGTCGCTATCCTCGCGCCCGTGGGTCTGCGCGTGGCGTTCCTCGGCAACGACGCGTGGTCGGTGCCGCCGCTCGAGGCGCTCGCGAACGAGCCGGCGATCGAGCTCGTCGCCGTGATCACGAACGCACCCAAGCCCGCCGGGCGCGGCTCCGTCCTCACCTCGACGCCGGTCGCGGACACCGCCCGGCGGCTCGGGGCGTCCCTCGTCGAGGCCGACGGCGTCCGGACCGGGCCGGGATGGCAGGCGCTGCTCTCGGCCCGGCCGGAGGCGCTCGTGGTGGTCGCGTACGGCCGGCTGCTGTCGCCCGAGGTGCTGTCGTCCGCTCCGCACGGCGGCGTGAACCTCCACCTGTCCCTCCTGCCGCGATGGCGGGGCGCCTCGCCGGTGCAGCACGCGATCCTGGCGGGCGACGAGATGACGGGCGTCACCGTGATGCGCATGGATGCGGGGCTCGATACGGGCCCCATCCTCGGTCAGCTCGAGGAACCCGTCCGCCCCGAGGACGACGCCGGCTCGCTCGGGTCCCGGCTGGCGCACATCGGTGCGGGTCTGCTGATCGGGGTCCTCCGCGTGCTGCCGACCGGACGGCTGCCGGCCAGGGCGCAGGACGACGGTGCGGCCACGTGGGCGCCGCGCCTGGGGCCGAGGGACCGGACGATCGATTGGACCGAGCCGGCGGATCGCGTGGCGCGCCGGATCCGAGCTCTCGCACCGGAACCGGGCGCGGGCACCACGTTCCGCGGCGGGCACCTGAAGATCCTGTCGGCCGCGGCGGATCGTGCCGCTTCCAGCCTCGAGCCCGGGACGATCGTGACCGAGGGCGATCGCGGCGTCCTGATCGCGGCGGGGGACGGCTCCGTCTGGGTGCGCGAAGTTGCGCCGGCCGGCCGAGCGCGGATGGCGGCGGCGGACTGGGCGCGCGGCGCGCGGTTCGCATCCGGTGAGCGGCTCGGATCGCCGGAGGGATGAGCGGCCCCGCGACGGCGCGGTCGGTCGCGCTCGAGGCGATCCGCCGGGTGATCGATCTCCGCGCGTACTCGAACCTGGTCCTGCCGGGACTGCTCGCCCGCTCCCGGCTCGACGCCCGTGACCGGGCGTTCGCCACCGAGCTCACGTACGGGACGCTCCGGCGCCTCCTGCCCGTCGACGCCGCGATCGCCGCCCGCGCGAGCCGGCCGGTCGAGCGGATGAGCGCGGGCGCGCGACACGCGCTGCGGCTCGGTGCCTACCAACTGCTGTTCGCCGGGGTGGCGCCGCACGCCGCGGTCGGCGAGACCGTCGCCCTCGTGAGCGCCCGCGAGCGCGGATTCGTCAACGCCGTGTTGCACAAGCTCGCCGACGATCCGCCGTCGCCACCGACCGGATCGGACGACGAAGCCGTCTCGCTCCGAACGGGCCTGTCGTCATGGGCCGTCCGGGAGCTCGGCGCGCTCGTCGGCCCCGAGGCGGAGCGCGCTGCCGCGGCACTCGCGGAGCGAGCACCCCTGTGCATCCGCGCGAACACCGTACGCGTAGATGTGCTCGAGCTCCAGGAGCGCCTCGCGTCGGCCGGGGTGCGAGCGGTGCGGGCCCGGGTCGATCCGGACTGCCTGCTGCTGGACGGCGGCGCACCCGCGTCGCTGCCCGGCTATGACGAGGGATGGTTCGCGGTGCAGGACCAGGCCTCTGCCTTCGTCGTCCGCGTGCTCGACCCGCAGCCGGGGGAGCGCGTCGCCGACGTCTGCGCCGCGCCCGGGGGGAAGGCGCTGCACGTCGCGGCGCTCGTCGGTTCCGGCGTCGTCGCCGCGGCGGACCTCGCTCCGGCGCGCGTCGCCCTGATCCGGCGGCAGGCCGATCGGCTGGGGCTCCGGCCGGCCGTGCTCGTCCAGGACGGCACGCGACCTGCGCTCCGCGGCGGGTTCGACCGCGTCCTCGTGGACGCGCCGTGCAGCGGGATCGGCTCCGCGCGCCGCCGCCCCGAGCTCCTGTGGCGGGTGCCGCGGGACCGGCTCACCGGCCTTGCCGCGCGCCAGGTGGCGATCGCCGCCGCGTCGGCGGATCTGCTGCGTCCGGGTGGCCGGCTCGTCTTCGCCGTGTGCACGTTCCCGCGTTCGGAGACCGACGCCGTGTGCGACGTGCTCGTGCGCCGCCGTCCCGACCTCGAGCCGATCGCGACGCCCGGCCCCGACGGCGCGGTCCCGCGGCACCGCCTGTGGCCGCATCGCAACGGCTCGGACGGCATGTTCGTTGCCGCGTTCCGGCGCGTGGCGGGGGCTGACTGAGCAGCTAGGGAGCCCTGGTCGCGCCGGGTACGATAGGCGCCGCATGGGAAAACTCTCCGCGTCGATCCTCGCGGCGGACCTGGCGCGCCTCGGGGAGCAGGTCAAGCTGATCGAGCCGTATGCCGACGTCATCCACGTCGACATCATGGATGGACATTTCGTGCCGCCCATCGCGCTCGGCGCGGTGGTCGTGCAGAGCCTTCGACCGGTGACCGCACTGCCCTTGCACGGCCACCTCATGGTGGACGCGCCGGAGGCGTTCTTCGACGAGCTCCGGGAGGCGGGGCTGGACATGGTCAGCTTCCACCTGGAGGCGGTCCCCGAACCGGCGCCGGCCATCCGCAAGGCGCGCGGGGCCGGGCTCGGCGTCGGTCTGACCCTCAACATGGAGTCGCCGGTGGAAGCGTCGTTCCCCTACCTCGACCAGGTGGACGACCTGATGCTGATGAGCATCCGGCCCGGCTGGTCCTTCCAGACGTTGAACCCCGAGGTGTATCCGCGGCTCGAGGCCGTCCGCGCCGAGATCGATCGCGCGGGCGTCGCGGTCGAGCTCGAGATCGACGGTGGCGTCAAGGTGGACAACGCGACGAGGGCGGTGGAGGCGGGCGCGACGGTCCTGATCGCCGCGTCGGGGATCTTCGCCACGCCGAACCCGGCGGGCGCGGCCCGCGCCCTTGCCGCGATCGCGGAGGGAGCCGCCTAGGTGCCGGAAACGATCCTCGTCGTGGACGACGATCCGGATATCGCGCGGTTCGTCGAGGTCAACCTCCGATCGGCCGGGTACGACGTGACGGTCGCGGGCGACGGCGAGGAGGCGCTCGAGAAGGCCTCCGAGATCCGCCCGGACCTCGTGCTGCTGGACGTGATGATGCCGCGCATCGACGGGTTCGAGGTGGCGCAGCGGCTCCGGAAGAACCCCCAGACCGCCAACACGAGCATCATCATGCTCACCGCGAAGGCGCTGTCCGCCGACAAGGTCACCGGCCTGCAGTCCGGCGCCGACGACTACATCATCAAGCCGTTCGATCCGATCGAGCTCCTCGCGCGCGTGAAGGGCACCCTGCGGCGCGCGAAGGAGATGCGGAACCTCTCGCCGCTGACCGGGCTGCCGGGCAACATCCGCATCCAGGAGGAGATCGAGCGCCAGGTCCGCGAGACGAGGCCGTTCGCCGTGCTGTACTGCGACCTCGACAACTTCAAGGCGTACAACGACCAGAAGGGCTTCGTCCGCGGGGACCGGCTCATCCAATCGGTCGCACGGATCATCCAGGACGCCGTCCTCGACCGCAACGGCACGGAGGGGTTCATCGGACATGTCGGGGGCGACGACTTCGTCGCCGTCGTTGATCCGGACGCGGCTGAGGACGTCGCGAAGCGGATCTGCGAGCGCTTCGAGGAAGCGCGCCCCGACTTCTACGAATCCGAGGACCTCGAGCGCGGCTTCGTCCGGATCGAGGACCGGAAGGGCGTGATGCAGGACATCCCGCTCGTGGCCGTGTCGGTCGGCATCGCCAGCACCGCGAAACGCCAGTTCGCCCACTACGGCGAGGCGGTCGCGGTCGCCACGGAGATGAAGTCCTTCGCGAAGCGGCAGCCCGGCTCGAGCTACGCCGTCGACCGCCGCGCCGAGTAGCGCGCCCGTCCGATACTCGCCGCCGGAACCCGCCGTATACTCGCGTCGAAGCCTGTTTCCGGGGCGGGGTGCAACTCCCCACCGGCGGTGACAGTCCGCGACCCCACGGCCGCCAGCCGCGGGTGGACCCGGTGCGATCCCGGGACCGACCGTGAAAGTCGGGATGGGAGGAACAGGCGCGTCAGGTGTCGCCGCGTCCGCGGCGGCCGCCCGCCGTGTCGTCCACGCCCCGGTCGGGGGGAGCGACGTGGACGCACTCGAGGAGCAGATGCGGCGGGCCTTGGAGCTCGCCGAGCGCGGCTGGGGCCGCGTATCTCCGAACCCGATGGTGGGCGCCGTCGCCGTCTCCGAACACGGTGATGTCCTCGGCGAGGGCTGGCACGAGGGCCCGGGAACCCGGCACGCGGAGGCGATGGCGCTCGAACAGGCGGGCGCCGCCGCCCGCGGGGCCACGGTCGTGACCACGCTCGAGCCGTGCGACCGGCAGGGGCGCACCCCGCCGTGCACGAGGGCGTTGATCGCCGCCGGGGTCAGCCGGGTCGTCGTCGGCGCGATCGATCCCCATCTGGGCGAGGGCGCTCCCGGGCTGGCCGAGCTCCGGAGCGCCGGCATCGCGGTGGAGTCCGGCGTGCTGGAGGTGGAGGCTCGGCGGCTGAACGAAGCCTTCGAGCATCATGTGGCCACGGGCCTCCCGTTCGTGGTCATGAAGTCGGCCGCGTCGCTGGACGGCAAGACGGCCGCCGTCGACGGAACCTCCCGGTGGATCACCTCCGAGGACGCGCGGTCGGACGTGCAGCGGCTGCGCGCGTGGTCCGACGCCATCCTCGTCGGCTCGCGGACCGTCGCCGAGGACGATCCCGCGCTGACCGTCCGCGATCCGCGGTTCGCCGGCGCCCGCCCACCGCTCCGCGTCGCGGTCGATTCCGGCGGCCGGCTGCCGCCCGTCGGACGGCTGTTCGATGGATCGGCGCCGACGCTCATCGCGACCACCGACCGGACCGACGAGCTGCGCGTCGCCGGATGGCAGACGGCCGGGGCCGAGGTCGTGGTGTTGGATCGCGACGCCGACGACGGCGTCTCGTTGCGGAAGCTGCTGGAGCTGCTCGGCGCCCGCCAGGTCCAGGGGGTCCTCGTCGAGGCCGGCGCGAACCTCGCGTGGGCGCTCCTGCGCGACGACCTCGTGGACCGCATCGTGCTCTACCTCGCGCCGAAGGTGCTCGGCGGCGCGGCGGCGCCCGGCGTCGTGGACGGACGCGGGTTCTCGCCGGTCGGCGAGGCGTTGCCGCTGGCGTTCGAGCGGGTCGAACGGATCGGACCCGATCTCAAGGTGGAGGCCCATGTTCACCGGGATCGTTGAGGAGATCGGATCGGTGCGGCGCGCCGGGGCCGGTGCGCTGGTGGTGGGCTGCGACACGATCGCCGACGACAGCGGGCTCGGTGCATCGGTGGCGGTGAGCGGCGTGTGCCTCACCGTCGTCGAGCGCTCGTCGACGACCCTGCGGTTCGATCTGTCGCCGGAGACGCTCGACCGCACCACCCTCGGGTCGTTGCGGCCGGGCGACCGCGTCAACCTGGAGCGGCCGGTCACGCTGGCCGCTCGGCTGGGCGGACACCTCGTCCAGGGCCACGTCGACGGGCTCGCCGAGGTCGCCTCGCTCACGAAGGACGAAACGGGGAACGCGATGTTGCGTGTCCTTCTGCCCACGCCGCTGCTGGCCGGGGTGGTGCCGAAAGGGTCGATCGCGGTCGACGGCGTCAGCCTCACGGTCGCGGCGATCGACGGCGATGCGATCGGGATCGCGCTGATCCCCCACACGCTGGCGGCGACGACGCTCGGTGCGCTCCGGACCGGCGACCGATGCAACGTCGAGACCGATGTGATCGCGAAGTACGTGGAACGACTCATGGAAAGGGCCGAGCGATGAACGAGCAGGTGCATCCAGGCGACGAGCTTCCCTTCGCGACGATTGACCGGGCGCTCGCGGACATGCGCGAGGGCAAGATCCTCCTCGTCGTCGACGACGCGGACAGGGAGAACGAGGGCGACTTCATCATCGCGGCGGAGCGGTGCACGCCGGAGGCCCTCAACTTCATGGTCACGCACGGCCGCGGGATCGTGTGTCTCCCCGTCGCGGCGTGGCGGCTCGACGAGCTCCAGATCCCGCAGATGGTGAGCACGAACGGCGGTGATGAGACGGCGTTCACGGTCTCGATCGACTTCGCACCGGAGATCACCACCGGGACGAGCGCGTTCGATCGGGCCGCCACTGCGCGCGCGATCGCCGACCTCGGCTCGAAGCCGCACGACTTCCTCCGGCCCGGCCACGTGTTCCCGCTCCGCGCGAAGGAGGGCGGGGTGCTCCGGCGCGCCGGCCACACGGAGGCCGCCGTCGATCTCGCGACGCTCGCCGGCATGTTCCCGGCCGGCGTGATCTGCGAGGTGATGAACCCCGACGGCTCCATGGCGCGGTTGCCAGAGCTCGCGCGCGTCGCCGGCGAACACTCGCTGACCATGATCTCGATCGCCGACCTCATCGAGTACCGCCGCGAGCGTGAGGTGCTCGTCGCTCGCGTCGCGGAGGCGGCGATCCCCACGGCTTGGGGTGAGTTCCGCGCGTGCGCGTACGAGAGTCTCGTCGACGGTCGCACCCATGTGGCCCTGGTGAAGGGGGAGCTCGGCGACGGCACGGACGTGCTGACGCGGGTGCATTCGGAGTGCCTGACCGGCGATGTGTTCGGCTCGCTGCGCTGCGACTGCGGCCGGCAGCTCGATCGTGCGATCGAACTCATCGGTACCGAGGGACGCGGCGTCGTGCTCTACGTCAGAGGGCACGAGGGCCGCGCGATCGGCCTGACGCACAAGCTCCGCGCCTACCAGCTCCAGGACCAGGGCCGCGACACCGTCGAAGCGAACATCGAACTCGGGTTCGCGGCCGACCAGCGCGACTACGGCATCGGCGCGCAGATCCTGACGGATCTCGGCGTCCGCACGATGCGCCTGCTGACGAACAACCCGGACAAGCGCGCGGGGCTCGAGGGCTACGGCCTGTCGATCGTCGAGCGGATCCCGCTCGAGACCGAACCGACGGCCGAGAACGTCGACTATCTCCGGACGAAAGCGGAGAAGCTCGGGCACCTCCTCGACCTGCCCGGGGCGCCGGGATGAAGATCCTCCGGGGTGAGGTCGGCGGCACGGGACGTCGGATCGCCGTGGTCGCCGCCCGCTTCAACGAGCTCGTGACCTCGAAGCTGCTCGAGGGAACGTTGTCGGGGCTCGCCCGGCACGGCGTCGCCGACGACGACGTTACCGTGGTGTGGGTGCCCGGCGCCTTCGAGATCCCGCTGACGGCGGAGAGCCTGGCACGTTCCGGGGACCACGACGCGATCATCTGCCTCGGCGCCGTGATCCGTGGAGAGACGGCGCACTTCGACCTCGTCGCCAACGAGGCGGCGCGCGGCATCGCCGAGGTCGGGCGGAGCACCGGGATACCGTGCATCTTCGAGGTGCTGGCGACGGAGGACCTCGCGCAGGCGCAGGCTCGCGCGGGCGGCACGCACGGCAATCGGGGGTGGGATGCCGCCGAGGCCGCCCTCGAGATGATCGCCCTGCTCGAGAACGTGCGACAGGCCAGCCACGAGCGCGGGAGCTCGCCGTGATCGTCGATCGTCCCTGGGGCCGGCTCGCGACCTACGTGCTGAACCAGATGGCGACGGTCCGGCTGGTGACCGTCCGCCCGGGCGCCGAGACGGGCGCCCACTACCATCGCCTGCGCGACGAGATGTGGGTCGTGCTCGATCCCGGACTCACGGTCGAGATCGGGAACCGGGTCGTGCGAGCCGAGCCCGGCCAGGAGTTCACCGTGCCGGCGGAGGAGGCCCACCGCGTGCGTTGTTCGGGGCCGGAACCGGGCCGGATCCTGCAGGTCGCCTTCGGCTACGACGACGAAGAGGACCATATGGCCGTCGGCGAGGACCGGCAGGACTCGGAGTGGTGAGGCGGGCCGGCGTTGGCCCCGGTCGACGCCGGTCGGGGGCGTTCCCTATACTCTGCGGGCGCGGAGAGCGCGTTCTTGTTCATCGTGCACCGGCTCCGTCCGGTGCTCGTTCGTCATAGGAGGTGGTGCGGGGTCTCCACGGATCCGAGGATCAACGAAAGGATCAGAGCCGCCCAGGTTCGTCTGGTCGGAGCCGACGGGCAACAGATCGGTGTGATCGACACCCGCGAGGCGCTCCGCCAGGCGCGTGAGCTCGATCTGGACCTCGTCGAGGTCGCGCCGCAGGCCGATCCGCCGGTGTGCAGGATCATGGACTACGGCAAGTTCAAGTACGAGCGAGACGTCCGTCAGAAGGAAGCGCGGAAGAAGCAGTCGCGCACCGGTCTGAAGGAGATCAAGTTCCGGCCCAAGATCGACCCGCATGACTACGCCACGAAGAAGGGCCACGTCATCCGGTTCCTCGAGGCCGGGAACAAGGTCAAGATCACGATCATGTTCCGTGGGCGCGAGATGGCGCACACGGAGCTCGGTCGCAAGATCCTCGACCGGCTCGTCGCGGACCTCGGGGCGTTGGTCGTGGTGGAGTCACTGCCGAAACAAGAAGGACGCAACATGATCATGGTGATCTCCCCGAACAAGCGGTACCTCGAGGAGGTCGCGAAGCAGCGGGCACGGGAGGCCCGGACGGTGGCCGTCGTCGAACCGGCGGCGGTCGCGGAGCCGGAGCCCGCCGAAGCACCGGAACCGATGGAGCCATCGGAGCCGGCCGCGGTCGAACCGGCCGCGGCAGCCGACGAAGGGTAGGACCACGATGCCGAAGATGAAGACCCACCGGGCGGCTGCCAAGCGCTTCCGCGTGACGCGCCGCGGCAAGGTCCTGCACCGGAAGGCGACCGGCAACCATATGCTCACCAAGAAGACCGGCAGCCGTCGCCGCAGGGTCGAGGGGATGGCGGAGGTCAAGGCCATCCGCGAGCAGAAGAAGCTGAAGCGGCTCCTGGCGAGGTGACGACATGGCTCGAGTGAAACGATCCGTCCACGCGAAGAAGAAGCGCCGCGAGATCCTGACGTCGGCGAAAGGCTATACGGGGAGCCGGCGGATCCGATACCGGCTCGCGAAGGAGCAGGTCCAGCACTCCGGCGTCTACGCGTACCGCGACCGGCGGGACCGCAAGGCGCAGTTCCGCCGGCTGTGGATCGCCCGGATCAACGCGGGCGTGCGGCCACACGGCATCTCCTATTCGCGGTTCATGAACGGGTTGAAGGTGGCCGGCGTCGAGGTCGACCGGAAGATCCTGGCCGATCTCGCCGTGCACGACCCGAAGGCGTTCGCCGGCCTCGTCGAGACGGCCAAGGACGCGCTGGCGTCGAAGCCGGCCGCGTGATCGCCGCTCCCGTCGGCGCGCCGGCGGCCGCCGGAGACGCCGGGCGTCCGGAGCCTGCTCGGAGCGGCGTCCCGTGCTCACCAGCCTGAAGAACCCGAAGGTCGCGGCCGTCGCGCGCCTGAAGAAGCGCGCGTTCCGGGAGCAGGACCGGCGGTTCCTCGTGGAGGGGACCCACGCGGTGGGCGAAGCGCTGGCCGAGACGCCGCCCGCGCTCGTCTCGCTCCTGGTCGGCGCCGATCTGGGCGAACTCGCCGTGCGTGCCCGTCAGGCCGGCGTCGAGGTCGACGCGGTCACCGACGAACTCCTGCGGAAGCTCACGTCGACGGTCACGCCGCAGCCGCTCGTGGGCGTCGCGCCCTTCGTCGACGTCCCGCTCGAGGAGATCGCGGCGGTCGGGGACGGCGCGTGCGTCGGGGTCCTGCACGAGGTCCGCGACCCGGGGAACGCCGGCACCGTCCTGCGATCGGCGGACGCGGCCGGAGCGGCCGGGCTGGTATTCACCGAGACATCCGTCGACGTCTACAACCCGAAGACCGTCCGGGCCTCGGCGGGGTCGATCTTCCATGTGCCGATCGTCCGCGAGATGCCGGCCGTGGAGGCGATCGAGACGCTCCGCACGCGCGGGTTCCGGATCCTCGCGATGGATACGAACGGCAGCGAGAACCTCTATGCGACCGAACTCGGCGGAGACATCGCCTTCGTCTTCGGCAACGAGGCCCACGGCCTCCCACAGGAGATCGTCGGGCGCGCCGATGCCACCGTGCGGGTGCCGCACGCGGGCCGGGCCGAGTCGCTGAACCTCGCGGCCGCCGCCACCGTCTGCCTGTTCGAGTGGGCGCGCCGCCGCGTCGGGAGGGGGGCCACCCTGGAGGGGCTCATCGCGGCGGCCGCGCACGACATCCGCTCGCCGCTCACGGCGATGAAGGGGTTCGGGTACGCGCTCGCGAAGCGATGGGACCAGATCGACGGCGAGCAGCGCGCGATGATGCTCGAGGGCATCGTGCACGACGCCGACCGGATGGACCACATCGTGCGGTTGCTCGTGGACGCCGCGAGGGTGTCCGCCGGGTCCCTCGAGCTCTTCCCGGAACAGGTTGACCTCGGCGATCTGGTGGCAGGTCTCACCGAGTCGCAGGCGCGCGACCCCGAGCACCCGGCGATCGCGTGGAGCGGCGATCCCGGTCCGTACTTCCTCGATCCGGCCCGGATCAAGACCGCCTTGCTCGCCTTCCTGGAGTCGCTGGTGTGGTGGGGGAGCGAGGGTCCGATCCGGATCAGCGCCGAGCGCGGCCCCGGATCGGTGCATATCGCCGCGGCTCGCCCGAGCGAGGACATCGACACGCCGGCCGCGGAGGCGTTGTTCGCGGCACGCAAGCCCGGATCGGGCGCGGGCAGCAAGATCGGGCTGTACGTGGCACGCGCCGTGGCGGAGGCGCAGGGCGGCCGCGCTTGGGCCGAGGTCCACGACGGCCAGCTCTCGTTCCACCTCGAGTTGCCGATCCCGGGGTGAGCCCGTCCGGCCGGCCGCAAGGCCGTTGCTAGACTCGGCCCACCCATGGACGCCGAGGAGATGTCGCGCACCCTCGAGGCCGAACGGATGCGCGGCCTCGAGGCGTTCGCGGCCGCCGCCTCCCCGCAGGAGCTCGATGCGTCCGAGAGCGCGGTGCTCGGGCGACGGTCGCCGTTCAGCGGCGTCCAGCGCTCGCTCGGGGGGCTCGACGACGAGCAGCGCCGCACCCTCGGCCGCCGCGTCAACGAGGTCCGCCGGGAGCTGACGGACGCTCTCGAGGCCCGTCGCGAGTCGTTCCGCGTCGATGGCGAGGCGGCCTTGCTCGCCGCCGATCGAGCGGATCTGTCACTGCCCGGCCGCCGGCCCAGGACGGGCTCGCTGCACCCCCTCACGATCATCGAGGATGAGATCGTCGGGCTGTTCCTCCGCATGGGGTTCCGCGTGGTCGAAGGGCCGGAGATCGAGGACGACTGGCACAACTTCCAGGCCCTGAACATCCCGGAGGATCACCCCGCACGGACCATGAAGGACTCGCTCTACGTGGCGATCCCCGGGCACCCGGAGCTGCTCCTTCGGACGGAGACCTCCGCCGTGCAGATCCGCACGATGCAGTCGCAACCCCCGCCCGTGTACATCGTGGCGCCGGGCCGCGTTTACCGGCGGGAGACGGCCGATGCGACCCACCTGTCGGTGTTCCACCAGGTGGAGGCACTCGTCGTCGACGAGGGGATCACGTTCGCGGACCTGAAAGGCACGCTCGAGACGATGGCGCGTGGCCTCTTCGGCGAGGATCGCCGAATCCGGCTGGGACCGGCGTACTTCCCGTTCGTCGAGCCGGGCGCCGAGGTCGGCGTCTCGTGCTTCGTGTGCGACGGGGCCGGTTGCAAGGTGTGCGGCAACGGCTGGATCGAGCTGCTCGGCTCGGGCATGGTCCACCCGCGGGTGCTCGAGAACTGCGGGTACGACAGCGAGCGCTTCACCGGCTTCGCGTTCGGCCTCGGCATCGAGCGGGTCGCGATCCTGCGATACGCGATCCCCGACATGCGGGTGCTCCTGGACACCGACGTCCGGTTCCTCGAGCAGTTCGAGGGCGTCGCGTGAGGATCCCGCTCGCCTGGGTGCGGGAGTTCGCCCCGACGGACATGGAGGCGGAAGCGCTCGCGGAGCTCATCACGCGGCGCGGGGTGAAGGTCGAGGGGGTCCTGCGGCCGTGGGACGGGCTCGAGGGCGTCATCGTCGCGCGGGTGCTGGACGTCCGCGATCACCCGAACTCCGAGAAGCTCTGCCTCTCGCGGATCGCGTACGGCTCGGGCGAGAGCGAGGTCGTCGTCGGCGTGCGGAACATGGCCGCCGGCGACCTCGTCCCGTGGGCCCCGCCCGGCGCGCGCGTCCCCGTCCTCGACGAGGCGCTCGCGGTCCGAGCGGTCCGCGGTGTGGATTCCCACGGCATGCTGTGTTCGCCGCGTGAGCTGGCGCTCAGTCAGGATCACGGCGGCATCCTGCTCCTGAACGACGAGGGGATCGAGGTCGGCACCGACCTGAAGTCGGCGCTCGGGCTCGGCGAGCCGGTGTTCGACATCGAGGTCGAGCCGAACCGGCCCGACTTCCTGAGCATCTACGGCGTCGCGCGCGAGGTTGCCGCCGCGACCGGTGTGCCGCTCGCCCAGCCGGACCTCTCGGTGGCGGAGACCGCCGAGGAGGCGGCCGGCGTCGCCACGATCCGGCTCGATGCCCCCGACGGCTGCCCGCGCTACCTGGCGCGCGTGCTCCGCGGGGTGGGTCACCGTCCCTCGCCGCTGCGGGCGCAGGCGAGGCTGACCGCCTGTGGGATGCGGCCCATCGAGGCGATCGTCGACGCCACGAACTACGCGATGCTCGAACTCGGCCAGCCCCTCCACGGCTTCGATCTCGACCGGCTCGCCGGTCCGGGGATCGCGGTCCGGCGAGCGCTCGAGGGTGAGCGACTCGTGACGCTCGATGACGTCGAGCGGACCTTCGCCTCGTCGGATCTGCTGATCTGCGACGTCGAGGAGCCCGTCGCGATCGCCGGCATCATGGGCGGACGGACCTCGGAGATGTCGGCCTCGACCTCCTCCGTCCTGCTCGAGAGCGCGTATTTCACGCGGGGCGGCGTCTTGATGACCGCTCGACGGCTCGCGCTGCACACGGAGGCCTCGCACCGTTTCGAACGCGGCACCGATCCCGAAGGGCTCGAGGCCGGCGCGGCGAGATGCGCGTCCCTGATCGCCGCGTGGGCGGGCGGCGAGGTCCTCACCGGTGTCGCGGGCGCCGGTCAGGCGCCGGTCAGGCGCTGGGTGTCGATGCGACCCTCCCGCGCGACCGCCCTGCTCGGGTATCCGGTCGCACCGGCCGACGCGGACGACGTCTTCCGCGTGCTCGGGATGCGCACCCGGATCGCCGCAGAGGCGATCGATGTCGAGGTGCCGGGCTACCGGACCGACATCGAGCACGAGGTCGACCTCATCGAAGAGGTCGTGCGGATCGAGGGCTACGACCGGGTGGGCTCCCGGCTGCCGCGCTCCGTCCATCCCGGCGGACTGCCCGAGCCGTACGCGTTCGCCCGGCGCGCGAAGGACGCGATGCTTCGTGTCGGGCTCCGCGAGATCCGGCCGGCGCCGTTCAGCTCGGCGGAGGACCTCGCGCTGTTCGACGATCGTGACGCGATCCGGGTCGCGAACCCGCTCCGGGCCGAGGAAGGGTTCCTGCGGGCGCGTCTGACCCCCGGCCTGCTGCACGCCGTGGCGAGCAACCAAGCCCGCGGGGTCGATCGGATCGCGATCTTCGAGGTCGGGACCACGTTCCGCCTGGCGGCCCCGTTCGAGGAACATCGCAAGGCCGGATTCGCGCTGGCCGGACCGGCGGGCGACGGCTGGGCGGGCGAGCGCCGGTCCTTCGACGTCTTGGACGCGCGCGGCACGCTGGAGGCGGTCCTGGGGGAGCTCGGCGTGCTCGACTGGTCCCTCGGCGATCCGCTCGGGCCGCCGTTCCACCCGGGTCGCTCGGCCAGTGTGCTGTTCGGGGGCACGCCCGGCGGCGTGCTCGGTGAGATCCACCCGCGGGTAGCGGAGCGCCTCGAGATCGGCGGACGGGTCGCCGTTGCGGTCGTCGGGCTGGCCTCGTTGCGGCGAGGGATGGGCGGGTCCCTCGTCACGGGCGCCGTTCCCCGCTTCCCACCGGTCCGCCGGGACCTGGCCTTCATCGTCGGCGAGGACGTGCCCGCCGGCACGGTCGCGGCCGCGATCCGGGACGCCGGCGGCGATCTGCTGGCCAGCAGCACGTTGTTCGACGTCTTCCGGGGCGGCTCGCTCCCAGCCGGCAGCAAGAGCCTCGCGTACGCCCTCGAGTTCCGGGCCGCCGAACGGACCCTGACCGACGACGAAGCCCAGGCGGCGGTCGACACGATCGTCGAACGCCTCCGATCCGACGTCGGCGCCGAGCTCCGCGCCGGCTGACCGACCGTGGTTCGACCCGGGAAGGTCGCGCCACTACACTCCCGCGGCACGTGGCACGCGACTATCTCTCCGTCGACGACCTGCGCTCATCCGAGCTCCTGCACGTCCTGGATCTCGCGGCGAAGCTGAAGACCGATCCCTCGCTGTTCGCCGGTGCGCTCACCGGCCGGTCGATCGCGCTGATCTTCGAGAAGCCCTCGACGCGCACTCGGGTCTCCTTCGAGGTGGGCATCGAACAGCTCGGTGCGCACGCGGTCGTCCTGGCCTCCACCGAGCTCCAGCTGGGGCGTGGCGAGACCATCGAGGACACGGGGCGGGTGCTGTCCCGCTACGTCGATGCGATCGTCCTTCGGACGTTCGAACAGGAACGGCTCGAGGTCCTCGCCGGCGCCGCAGACGTGCCGGTCGTGAACTCGCTCTCGGACTTCGAGCATCCGTGCCAGGCGCTCGCGGATCTCCTCACGATCCGCGAGCGCGTCGGCTCGCTCGACGGGACCGTGCTCACCTACCTTGGCGACGGCAACAACGTCGCGCATTCCCTGCTGCTCGCGGGCGCGAAGACCGGGATGTCGGTGCGCGTGGCGACGCCGACCGGCTTCGAGCCGATCCCGCTCGTCGTGCACCGGGCCGCCGAGATCGCGGCCGAGACGGGCGGCTCGGTCGAGACGAGCACCGATCCGCGCACGGCGGCCACCGGCGCGAACGTCCTGTACACCGACGTCTGGGCGAGCATGGGCCAGGAGGAGGAGGCGGACGAGCGAGCGCTCGTGTTCCGACCCTTCCAGGTGAACGGGGATCTGGTGGCGCTGGCCGATCCGTCCGTGGTCATCCTGCACTGCCTCCCTGCGCACCGGGGAGACGAGATCACCGACGACGTGATCGACGGCCCGTCGGCGGCGGTGTGGGATCAAGCCGAGAACCGCGTCCATACGCAGAAGGCGCTGCTCCTGTTCCTGCTCGGCCTGGCCTGACGTGGGCCGCCGGCTCCCGCGGTCCTTCTTCCAGCGGCCGTCGCTGGTCGTGGCCCCCGCACTACTCGGGACCGATGTCGTCCGCGTCCTGCCCGACGGGACGTCCCTGCGGGCCAGGATCGTGGAGACGGAAGCCTACGAACCCGACGATCCCGCGAGCCATGCGTTCCGGGGGCTGACGGTCCGCAACGCGGTCATGTTCGGGCCACCCGGACACCTCTACGTGTACCTCGCCTACGGCATGCACCACTGCATGAACATCGTCTGCGCCACCGAGGGGGTCGCGAGCGCGATCCTGCTGCGTGCGGCGGAGCCCCTCGAGGGCCTCGACGCGATGCGGGAGCGTCGGGGCGCCGTGCCGGCTCGCGATCTCTGCCGCGGGCCGGGCCGCTGGACCCAGGCGTTCGCGGTCGACCGTGGGCTCGATGGGACCGACGTCGTGGGTGGGCGGGACCTATGGCTCGAACACGGCGTCGCAACGCCGTCGCGTCGGATCGTGGCCGGCCCGCGGATCGGGATCACCTCGGCCGCCGATCGTCCCTGGCGCTTCTGCGTGGCGCAGAGCCGCTTCCTGTCACGGCCCGCCGGCGCGATCAGCCGCCCGCGGTCTTCGCCGGCTTCGAGATCGTCACGGTGATCGTGCTCGTCTGGAACTCAGCGAGCCCGCCGCCGGGGGTCTGGTAGATCACGGTGCCCGCCGGTTGCGTCGACGGCGCGAGCGCGATCCGGACGTAGAACCCGGCTCCCTCCAGCGTCGAGGTCGCATCCTGTTGGGAGAAGCCGACGACCGACGGCACGAGGACCTTCTGGAGCGAGGTCGGCGTCGTGCACACGGTAGTGGGCGCCGTGCCGGCGATGAAATGCAGGACCTCGACGTGCTGCGGCAGCGTGTAGGCGTTCGGCAGGCAGTAGGGGTCCTGCGTCACGTCGACCGCGATGGACGTGTAGCGCACGTCCGGGGTCGGGAAGGCCTCCGCCGCGAGCCCCGCCGTGGCCTTCAGCATGAGCACGCGCCAGATCTGCGCCGGCCAGATCCCGCCGAACACCGTTAACCTCGTTCGCGGCGGCTCCATCGGGATCTGTCCCTGATGGAAGCCGACCCACACGGCCGCGGTCAGTTGGGGGACGGAGCCGATGAACCATGCGTTGTCGTGGTTGTCGTCGGTCCCCGTCTTCCCGATCTGCGGCCGCCCGATGTTCGCGGCCGTGCCCGTGCCGT
>DATIWE010000011.1:0-44199 GCA_035519495.1 Actinomycetota bacterium | reverse complement strand
AACGCCTGTGGGATTAGAACGAGACCGTGGTCGAACCTCGCGTCCTGCCGATGCACGTCTCGGACGTGCGGATCCCCGACGGCGACCCTCGTGCGGGCGCGCCGGTCCCGATCGTGGCGTTCGCGGTGACGCACCACGACGGGGTGTTCCTGTTCGATACGGGGATCGGGACGGGCAACGCCGAGATCCAGGAGATCTTCGAACCGCGGACGACACCGATCGACGAGGCGCTCGCGGCGGTGGGGATCCGGATCGCCGACGTCACCGGCGTCGCGAACTGTCACCTGCACTTCGATCACAGCGGGCAGAACGCCCGGTTCCCCGGCGTGCCGATCTTCGCGCAGGAACGCGAATGGCGGATGGTCCACGAACCCGACTACACGATCGCGGAGTGGGTCGACGTCCCCGGGCTGACCTACGAGCTCCTGGACGACGAGGCCGAGGTCGCGCCGGGGCTCCGGTTGCTCCCCTCGCCGGGGCACACGGCCGGGCATCAATCGCTCGTCGTCCGCACGGAGGAGGGGGACGTCGTCCTCGCGGGGCAGGCGGTCCAGACGCGCGCGGAATGGCTGGGCATCGCCGACGAGGCGACCTCGGGCGAGCCGAGCGCGGCCGATCCGGAGGCCTACGCCCGGTCGGTCGGGCTCCTGCGCGGGCTGGATCCGGTGCGCGTGCACTTCGCCCACGACCCGGAGATCTGGGAGCGCGGAACGCCCTGACCCGTCCCTGTTCGCGGCCGGAGCGATGAGGTGGCCGCCGGGTTCGTGCATCTCGACGTCCGTTCCTTCTTCTCGCTGAAGGAGGGGGCGTTCTCGCCCGAGCAGCTCGCGCAGCGGGCGGCCGCGCTCGGCATGCCGGCCGTCGCGATGACCGATCGCGACGGCCTCTACGGCGCGGCGCGGTTCGTACGGGCGTGCGCGGACACGGGCGTGCGGCCGATCCTCGGCGCGTCGCTCACGGTGCGGGCCGACGACCAGCCAGTGCAGGGTCGCGACGCGCACGTCGTGCTGCTGGCCGAGGACCATCACGGCTACGCGAACCTCTGCCGGCTGGTCACCGATGCGCAGCTGCTGGGCGAGCGCGGCGATCCGTCCATCACGGTGCCGCAGATCTGTGCGCACGCGGCGGGCATGACCGTGGTGCTCGGGCCCCGGTCGCATCCGGGCCGGCTCGCGGTGCGCGGGCAGGTGGACGCCGCCGCGGCACTCGCGGCTCCGTTCCGCGATGCCTTCGGCCCGGCGCGCTGTGTGGTCGCGGCGGAGCACCGGTTGGAGCCCGGCTCCGACACGGAGATCCGCGCGATGCTCCGGCTCGCCGAGCGGCTGCGGATCCCGGCGCTCGCCACGAACCCGGTCCGCTACCTCGTGGCCGACGACGCGTTCCTGGCCGACGCGCTCGAGTGCATGCGCCGGATCGTCCCGGTTGCCGCGGCCAACGTGTCCCGGCGGAACGCCGAGGGGTACCTGAAGCCGGCGGCGGCGATGCGCGCGCTGTTCGCCGAGCGTCCGGATCTCTGCGACGCCACGCTCGACGTCGCGGAGCGGTGCGGGTTCGACCTCGGCCTCGGGCGGCTCCACTTCCCGGGGTTCCCGACGCCGGCGGGACGCTCCGCGGACGCGCTGCTGGCCGAGCGATGCTGGCGCGGCGTCCACGAGCGCGGCATGACCGAGAGCGAGCCGCTGCGGGAACGGCTGCACCTCGAGCTCTCGATGATCCGGCAGATGGGGTACGCCGCGTACTTCCTGACCGTCGCCGACATCGTCGCCGACGTGAAGTCGATGGGCATCATGGCCGCGTGCCGCGGCAGCGCCGCCGGCTCGCTGGTCTGCTACCTCGTCGGCATCTCCGACGTGGACGCGCTGCGGCACGATCTCGCGTTCGAGCGGTTCCTGAACCCGATGCGCGACGAGCTGCCGGACGTCGACATCGACGTCGAGTCGGCGCGCCGCGAGGACGTCTACGACATGATCCTGTCGCGGCACGGGCAGGAACGCGCGGCCTGTGTCGCGATGATCGACACGTATCGGGCGCGCGCCGCGATCCGCGAGGTCGGCAAGGCGCTCGGGCTCCCCGAGACCGAGGTGGGCGTGGTGGCCACGGCGTTCCCGCACATCTCGGCGCGGAACCTCCGGTCGGGGCTCGAGCGCCTGCCGGAGCTCCGGGGCATCAACCTGCCGGTGCGGCAGCTGGATCTGCTGTTCCGCGTGGCCGAACGCCTCGACGGGTTCCCGCGCCACATCGCGCTGCATCCCTGCGGGATCGTGCTGGCCTCGCACGACCTGGTGGAGCGCGTCCCCCTCGAACGCTCCGCGAACGGCCACCGGATGGCGCAGGCCGACAAGGACGACGTCGAGCTGCTCGGCTACCTGAAGCTCGACATCCTCGGCGTGCGGATGCTCTCGTCGATGCGGCACGCGCTGGATGAGATCGCACGCACCACCGGCGAGAAGGTCGATCTCGACCGGATCCCGCTCGACGACCCGTCCACGTTCGCGTTGATCCGCGCCTCCGACACGCTCGGCTGCTTCCAGATCGAATCGCCGGGCCAGCGCGAGCTGCTCCAGAAGCTCCAGCCGGTCGCGTTCGAGGATCTGATCGTCGACATCTCGCTGTTCCGGCCAGGTCCGGTCAAGTCGGACATGATCCGTCCGTACATCGCGCGGCGGATGGGGCTGCAACGGCCCACCTACATCCATCCGGAGCTCCGGCCGGCATTGCAGGAGACGTTCGGGGTGATCGTCTTCCACGAACAGGTGATGCGAACGCTCGCCGCACTCGCCGGCTACGACCTGACGTACGCCGACCACGTCCGGCGGCACCTCGACGACGAGGCGATGCTGCCGGGGTTGCGAGCGGACTTCCTCACGAAGGCGGTCGCTCGCGGGGTGGATCCGGCCGCCGCCGGAGCCACGTGGGACGCGGTGGCGCAGTTCGCGTCGTTCGGGTTCTGCAAGGCGCACGCGGCGGCGTTCGCGGTGCCGACGTACCGCTCGTCGTGGCTCAAGGCCCACCATCCGGCGCACTTCCTGGCCGGCGTGCTCACCCACGACCCCGGCATGTATCCGCGGCGGCTGCTCCTGGACGACGCCCGACGCCACGGCGTGCCGATCCTGCCCCTGGACGTGAACCGCAGCGAACCCGAGTACGTCGTCGAAGAGGTCGACGAACCTACGGAGGCTGAGGTCGGGCCGCGGTCGCGCTGCGCCGTCGGCGCGAAGGACAGAGGTTCGTCGGACGGCTCCACCGGTGCACGCGCCGCGTCGTCGACGCGCGATCCGCGGTCCCTCCCCGCCTCCGAGAGGTACGGCATCCGGCTCGGATTGCAGGACGTGCACGGGATCTCGCAGGGCGAGATCCGCTCGATCCTCGCGGCGCGCGCCGAGCGGCCGTTCCGCGACGTGGGCGACCTCCTGCGCAGGACCGTCGTGTCGCGTCCGGTCGCGGAGGCGCTCGCGCACGCCGGCGCGTTCGACGCGCTGCCCGGCGGCAACCGCCGTGAGCACCTCTACGAGGCGATCACCGTCGAGGCACCCCACGAAGGCGACCAGCTCACCCTCGGTCTCGCCTCGAGCGCAGACGCGCTCGGAGGGGCCGCCTCGCGAGGTATGGCAAGGCAGGGTCAGCGAGGCGGCCCCTCCGAGCAGCACCGCTTCGCCGACTACACCGACGCCGAGATCGTGAAGGCCGAGCTCGAGGTGCTGGGCCTGGATGTGACGCGGCACGTGGTGAGCTTCTTCGAGCCGTTGCTCGCCGATCTGGGCGTGACCCGGGCGCGGGATCTGCATCGCTGTCGCCAGAACGCCTGGGTCATGGTCGCGGGCGTGAAGATCGCGTCGCAGACGCCGGCGGTCCGCAGCGGGCAGCGGATCATCTTCGTGTCGCTGGACGACGCCACCGGCCCGATCGAGGTGACGGTGTTCGAGTCCGTTCAGCCGAAGGTCGCGAGGACCGTGTTCCACGCGTACGCGCTCGCGGTGTGGGGACAGCTGCGCCGCACCGGCGTGCAGGGGATGAGCGTGACCGCCGAGGAGGTCTGGGATCTCACCGAACTGCACCGGGCGCGAGGAGAGGGGCGCCTGCGCGAGGCGCTGGCGGCGCCGGTCGTCCCTCGCGCGCCGGCGCGCCGTCTGTGGCACGCCAGCCCGGGATCCGCCGGGTGAGGGGCGAGGGGTAGCCTTGGCCCTCATGAGCGAGCGCGATGCGGGGCCCGGCCAGACGGCGATCCTCGGCGTGGCGGGCATGCGTGCCGCTCGGCGTGCTCCCACGGAGGCGGCGGTCGATGGCCCGTCCACCTGAGCCGATCCTGCACGTCGACCTCGACGCGTTCTACGCCGGCGTCGAGGTCCTGAAGGACCCCTCGTTGCGCGGCAAGCCGGTGATCGTCGGCGGGACCGGCTCGCGCGGCGTGGTGTCCAGCGCTTCGTACGAGGCACGGCGGTTCGGGGTGCGTTCGGCGATGCCGTCGGTCCGCGCGCGCCGGCTCTGCCCCGACGGCGTCTTCCTCCCACCCGATTTCGAGGCGTACCGCACGCATTCGAACCGGTTCCGCGAGGTGCTGCTGTCCTACACGCCGCTCGTGGAGCCGATCTCGCTCGACGAGGCGTTCCTGGACGTCGCCGGTGCGACCCGCCTGTTCGGCGATCCGCGCACGATCGCCGAGCGGATCCGCTCCGACGTCGAGCGCGACGTCGGGGTGACCTGCTCGGCCGGCGTCGCCGCCACGAAGTTCGTCGCGAAGCTGGCCTCGGACGACTGCAAGCCGAACGGCCTGCGCTACGTCGAGGCCGAGCGGACGCTCGCGTTCCTGGAGCCGCTGCCGGTCGGCCGTCTCTGGGGTGTGGGGGAGAAGACCGCGGATCTGCTGGCACGGCTGGGGATCAAGACGATCGGCGATCTGGCGACGACGCCGGAGCCGGTCCTGGAGCGCCTCCTGGGGGAGGCCTCGGCGACGCACCTGTCCCGGCTCTCGCACGGCCTCGACGACCGGGACGTCATCCCCTACGAGCCCCCGAAGTCCGTGGGGCACGAGGAGACCTTCGACCGCGACCTGGACGACGACGCCGAGATCCTCCGGGAGTTGCTGCATCTCAGTGGGCGGGTCGCGGCCCGGCTCCGCGAGGGAGGCTACCGGGCCCGCTCCGTCACGCTGAAGGCGAGGCTCGCGAACTTCACGACCCTGACCCGCGCCCGGACGCTCCCCGACGCCACCGACGTCGGGGCCGACCTGTTCGGCGTCGTCGGCGACCTCTACCGGTCCCTCCCCGGCACCGGCCGGCGGATCCGGTTGCTCGGGGTCCAGGCCAGCGGATTGGTGCCCGACGGCGCCCGCCAGCTGGCCCTGCTCCGCGGCGAGCGCTGGGAGGACGTGGAGCGCGCCATGGACCGGATCGACCACCGGTTCGGCGAGGGTGCGGCCACCCACGCCACGCTGCTCGATCGGCCGCGCCGCGCGCCGGCCGGCCCGGGGCCAGAACCGCGCACCGATCCCGCCTTCCGTCGTTCGCCGGAGCCTCCTTATAATCCTCAGTGACGGTCGCCCCAACGAAGGATCAGCAGATGCCGCTCAGCGATCACGAACAGCGGATCCTCGACGAGATCGAGAAACGCCTCGCCGAGGACGACCCGAACTTCGTCGAGCAGGTCGGCAGGACCGACCTGTACTCGCATCACACCCGCGGTATCCGCCTGTTCGCCGTGGCGTTCCTGCTGGGATGCGTGCTCCTGCTGTTCCTCGTCCAATCGATCTGGATCGCGCTCGTCGGGTTCGGGATCATGGTGTTGTCGGCGCTGATGATCTACCGGTACCTCGGGCAGCTCGGCCGCGACCAGATCCGCGCGATGCAGGAGGAAGGCGCGTTCTCCATCACCGGGTTGATCGGCCGGATCGCCGCGCGGTTCCGTCGGACCTGACGACGCGCGCGCCGACCGGACGACGATCTCGTAGTCCCAGCGGGTGATTTCTCACACGTCGCTAGCTCGACGCTTGCCACCATCGCGCGGCGCGTTGTACAACGGGCGCTCTTCCCCGGGCGTCGACCGTCAGGCCGGAAGCGAACCGCTTCCCCATCCGATCCGACGGAGACCCGCTGCGCGTGCATGTCGGAGAGAGAGCGGAAAGGGTTCGCGGCCGCATGGAGGGGTTCACCGCTCACCAGGCATGCAAATTCACCGGGTGCTCATCGCGTCAGCTCCGCTACTGGGATCAAGTGGGTCTCGTGCAGCCCTCGGTGCAGGGCACCGGCGGCCGTCCGGGGATCCCCCGGCTCTACGACTTCCGTGACCTGGTCGCGCTCCGCATCGTGAAGTCGCTGCTGGACGGCGGGATGTCGCTGCAGCGCGTACGCCGGTCGTGGCAGTTCCTGAACTCGAGGGCCGGCCTGGACAAGCACCTCTCCGAGGTCAAGCTGGTGACCGACGGCCAGAGCATCTTCAAGATCTGCCGGCGCGACGGCGAGGTCATGGACGCGCTCAAGGAAGGGCAGATGGCCTTCTTCGTGGCCATCGACGACATCGCAACCTCCGTGGAGACGAACGTCCGCTCCTTCGAGGAGGATCGCGACCGCTTCGTGCGCGCGCTGCGAGAAGCGGCCGCGCACACCGCGACCGGCACCTGAGTCAGTCCCGGCGGTAGGTCCCCAAGATCTTGCGTCGCAACGACGTGCCGCGACGCAGCTCGCGGATCACGCGAGCTGCGTCGGCGGTGACGTCCACGGCGTCGTCCTCGCTCGGCGCGCCCGGCGCGTAGGCCGCGCGGACCACCGCGCCGGTCATCCGCTCCAGGTTGCCGTCCTCGAGCTTCCCCGTCGCCTCCATCCGCCGCCGGTACTCGAACGGCGTCTCACCCTGCTCCGGTCCCAGGCCCAGGTCCGCGGCGCGTTCGGCGAAGATGTCGTACGTGGTGAGGATCAGCTCGCGCGGCTCTCCACGAGCCCGCAGCAGACGGCCGCGGCGTCGCACCCAGTGCGAGACGGGGACGATCGAGGCGAGCATCATGAGCAGCAGGATCGAACCGAACACGAAACGGTACGGCGTTCGGTGCGCGTCGGTGAATGCCGCAGACGGGATCCCGCCGACCAGTCGCCTCGTGACCGGCGGCTTCCCTCGGCCGGAACTGGGGGTCGGGGGGGGCGGCGTCTGGGTGACCGTGGCGACGTCCGAGTTGCACGACTGGCCGTTCGGACAGGTGATCCTATCGGCCGTATCCAGGTAGTTGCTGGTCGATGGATCGACGAAGCCGGCCCCGGGGGTGGGCTCGAACGTCAGCCATCCGTACTTGCCGAACGGCACCTCCACCCAGCTGTGGATGTCGCTGGTGCTCACATGGAACAGCGTCGGATCGTTCGGGTCGGGCGATCCCGCGGTGAAGCCGATCACGACGCGCGCCGGGATGTTGATCGAGCGCAGGAGCAACGCCATCGCGGTGGCGTATTGCTGGCAGAACCCCCTCCGCTCCGCGAGGAAGTCGGTGACACCGTCCGGGCTCGTCGCGTAGTGGACGGTCTTGTCGTAGCTCCATCCCTGCAGCTCGTCCTGGATCGCGAGGACCTTGTCGAACAGCGTCTTCTTCCCGTGCGTCCAGGCCAGGGCGGTCTTCGTGATCACCGCCGGGTAGTCCATCGTCGGATAGTCGGCGGCCTCCTGGAAGTCGGTCACCGTCGGCATCCGCACCTGGCGAAGCTCGGCCGCGGTCGGGTTCACGTACGTCGAGGTCACCGTGTAGTTGGTGCCGCCGTCGAGCGCCGAGGGGACGGTGAGGGTCTGCGCGTTCGGCAGCCAGGTCGTATCGATCGAGACCGAGGTCGGCCGTGCCGCCGCAACCACGTACGGGAAGTCCTGCAGGCTGGCCACCATGGAGACCGTCTGTTGTACCGGTGTCCCGGCCGTGTCGGCGCCCGGGAGCGTGTCGTTGGCCTTGACCGACTCTCCCTGTTCGGGGAGCGCCTCGAACCTTGCCGTGGCCGGGTCGAGGTGCTCGAGCGCGGCCATGCGCCAGTACGAGCCCTGTGCGGCCCGGACCGTGAAGACCGGGAACGCCTTCGGCGCGTTCAGCAGGGAACCGATCTGCACCATCGGGTCGATCGAGAGTCTGGTCGCGCTGTTGAACGACGACAGGTCGATGACCGCCCTCGAGCCGAAGCCCGGCACGATCAACGGGGAGAGCGCCGCGAGGGCGAGCGCGCCCGCGCCGATCCGTCGCGCGTTGCGGCCGGCGGAGGGGAGCAGGCGGTTCCGGGCGCCCGGCGAGCTCCACACCGGTCCCCAGCTCTGGATCCGGCGCAGCGAATCCGCGAACAGGACCGAGAGCGCGGCGAGCAGGAACAGCACGCCGTACATCGGCTTGTGGAAGGCGTCCAGGACGCTGTCGGCGAACGCGATGAGCGCGATCGGCGGTACGAGCGAGAGCAGCGGGCTCCCGGCGCGGAAGGCCAGCGCGTAGCAGGAGAAGATCGCGGCCCACACGGCCGTCATCGCGGCGAGCATCAGCGAGGTGTCCTGCGGGGACGCCGGGGAGACCTGGGTCCGGGCTCGCTCGCCGACGAGGGCGGCGCCGTGCGCGATCTGACGGAGCGTCTCGAGGGTCGGCGCGCCGAACCACGTGGTGGACGGGAACACGGCCACGGCGAGCACGACGATCAACAGGCCCGCGCTCGCGAGCGTCGCCAGCAGGAGGTTGCGGCGCTCGAAGGCCCATGCCACCACGCCCGAGAGGATCCCCACCAGGAGGATCCGATACGTCGCACCCTGACCCTGGAACACGCGACCGAACGCGAAGCCGACCGCCGTCGCGACCAACGTGATCGCGACGAGGGAGGTCAGACGCTGGGCGCGAGCGCTCGTTCCCGTTCCCGCTGGATGTGCCATCGTTCGTTCAACCTCGTCGTGGGCGTGAGGACCAGGCAATCCCATCCCGCGCGCGTGAACGCCAGGCGGGCCTGCGTGGCGCGGCCCTCCAACTGCGCTCCCTGCGCGGGGGACGCGGTGGCGGGGTCCACCGGGTGGATCACGATCGCGAGTTTCGGTCCGAAAGCCGAACCCGCGCGCAGCATGACCGGAAGCTCCTGCGGCGCCGGTGGCGCGCCCACGAAGATCAACGACGTGTCCGAGGACGCCCCCGTCCGGAGATGGGTGACGGCGGTCGAGACCGACCGGGTGGTGCTGTGCGCCATCGTCGTCAGCAGATCCATGAAGCGGTCTTCGGACATGCCCGCCGGCGGGGCGTCCGGCGTGCTGAGCCGCAGGGCGAAACCGTTGCGAAGGAGCAGCGCGCCGACGCTCGCCGCGCACGAGACCGCGCGTTCGAACGGTGCGGTGTGCGTGCGGCCGATCGCGCCTTCCCGGTTGTCGAGGAAGATCAGACCGGTCGCGCGCTTCGTCGCTTCGTTCTGGCGGATCATCAGCTCGCCGGTGCGCGCCACCGACGGCCAGTGGATGCGCCGCAGGTCGTCGCCCTCTTGGTAGGCCCGCATCGTGAAGTAGTCCTCGCCGGTCCGCAGCAGCTGACGGGACCGGCTCGAGCCGACCATCGGCCCGCTCGCCGTGTCGGGCGCGTGCGCGAGGTCTTCGATCTCCGGGGTCACGAACAACTCGTCGCGCCCGCCGACACGCGAGCGGCGCCGGCTGAGGCCGAACGGATCCGTCACGTCGACCGTCAGTGGTCCGAGCTGGTACCGCCCGCGCACCTGCGGCAGGACCGTGTAGCTGACCCGCTGGGCTCGACGGCCCTGGACCCCGGCGACGACGAGGCGCGCCGGTCGGCCGAGCGCCGACGGGAGCCGGTCTTCGAGCAAGAGGAACGAGGCGGGGGAGGAGGAGCGGTTCTCCACGTCGAGCTGCACCCTCACGCGGGTGCCGGGGGCGACGCGGCCATCCGAGAGGCTCCGCTTGACCGAAACGCGTCGTTCCGTCCACCGGATGAACGCAGCCGCGAGGAACGGCAGCACCAGGAGCCCGATCGCGACGACCTCGACGCCGGAGGATCCGATGATCCGCGCGACGAGCCACATCGTCGCCCCCACGACGGCTACCGTGACGCCGCGCGGGGCGAGCATCAGGGTCGCTCCGCGACCGGGACCTCGACCTCGTTGAGGATCTCCTGCACCACCGCGGACGGTCCGCGCCCCGACATGGCGGCGTCGGCCGTCACGATGATCCGGTGGGCGAGCGCAGGAACGGCGAGCCTCTTGATGTCGTCAGGGATCACGTAGTCGCGCTCGTCGGCGGCCGCGAACGCCCGGGAAGCCCGAAGGAGCATGATCGACGCCCGGGGGCTCGCGCCGAGGTACAGGTCGGCGTTCGAGCGCGTTGCCTCGACCAGCTTGACGATATAGGTCCTGATGGCGGGCGCGACGTGCACCCGTCGAGCCTGCTCGATCATGTCCGCGATGCCGCGCGCGTCGCAGACGCTCTCGATCTCGGTCAGTGGCTCGGCCGAGACGTGCGTCGCGAGGATCTCGGCCTCGATCTCCGCGTCGGGGTAGCCGATCGACAGGCGGAGCATGAACCGGTCGAGTTGGGCTTCCGGGAGCGGGTAGGTGCCCTCGTGTTCGACGGGGTTCTGCGTCGCGATGACCATGAACGGTGTGCCGAGGGGGCGCGTCTCGGCGTCGGTCGTGACCTGCCGCTCCTCCATGCACTCCAACAGCGCCGACTGCGTCTTCGGCGAGGCGCGGTTGATCTCGTCGCCGAGGACGACGTTCGCGAACACCGCGCCCGGTCTGAACTCGAAGTCCCCGCGCTCCTGGTTGAACACGTTCACGCCGGTGATGTCGGTCGGCAGCATGTCCGGCGTGAACTGGATCCGCCGGAACGAACAGTCGATGGAGCGGGCGATCGCCTTGGCCAGCATCGTCTTGCCCACGCCCGGGACGTCCTCGATCAGCAGGTGGCCCTCCGCGATCAGGGCGACCAATGCCAGGCGGATCTCCCCGTGTTTGCCGCGGACGACCCGTTCGACGTTCTGCTCGATCAGATGGAACCGAGCGGCGAACGCCTCCCATCCGCGCGTCTGTTCGCGAAGTTCCAAGCCCCCACCTCCGCTCGATGACGTCCCATCGTACGGCGGTTCGCCGTTGAGTTTCCATGGACCCCTGTGCATGCCGCATCCATGAACGCCCGTGACGGCCGAAACGCACGCCCGCCGGACGGAACGAGGCGGGTGGTACCGAAGAGGAAGAGGACCGGCCCGGCCGCCGGACGCCCCGCGCGGCCCCTGATTCGCGATCACAGGCATTCGGGCCCGGCCGGCCCTCGGGCAGCAGATTACACGCGTGTGATCCTTCGCGCGAGAGGCCCAGCCCGCGCGGATGAGCGCGTACACTCGCTCCCATGGGTAGGGCGCTCGTCCTGAACGTCACCGACCTCCCGCTGGCGGTGGTGCCCGCGCGGCGGGCGGTCGTGCTCGTCCTGAAGGAGAAGGCCGAAGTGGTCGTGTCCAACGGCGCGATCTTCCGGAGCGAGCGGATCGCGCTCGAGGCGCCCTCGGTCGTGCGACTGCGCACCTTCGTGCACGTGCCGTTCCGGACGCACGCGCCGCTGACGCGCCGAGCCGTGTTCGCGCGGGATGGGTGGGCGTGCCAGTACTGCGGCGCCACCGCGGAGAACCTCGATCACGTGCTGCCTCGGTCGCGCGGCGGCCTGCACGTGTGGGAGAACGTCGTGGCCGCGTGCCGGCGCTGCAACGCCAAGAAGATGGACCGCACGCCGCAAGAGGCCGGCTTCCACCTGCACCGTCAGCCGTTCGCCCCCTCCGACGGCTTCCGCCTCACGCTCGGCCAGGTCGAACCCGGCTGGGAGGACTACCTCCTCTAGTCGCACGCCGGCTGCAGATCCGTCGGGGATCCTCGTTCCTCCTTCCTATGCTCGGCCCGCCGATCACTATCGAACATCAGTTCGGGCGCAACTGTTCTTGACGTGGGTGGAGTGTGAGTGGGATAAACGTGGACCGCAGTGGAGGAAAGGGGAGGACGCGTGGCCGAACTGCTGGGCACGCACAGCTACCAGCTCGACCCGAAGGGGCGTGTGTCGCTGCCGGCAAGGTTCCGTGAGGCCTTCGCCGACGGCGCCTGGCTGACGATCGGCCAGGACGGCTGCCTCTTCGCCTTCCCCAGGGGCGAGTGGGAGCGGCGGTCCGACGAGGTTGCGGCGTTCCCCCTTTCCGACACGGCGGGCCGAGCCTACGCGCGGTTGTTCTTCGGCTCCTCGGACGAGGCGAAGCTCGACGGGCAGGGCCGGATCACGATCCCGCAGCGGCTGCGGGAGATCGTCGGGATCCGCAAGGACGTCGTCGTGCTCGGCGTCCGCGACCGGATGGAGATCTGGGACCGCGATGGCTACGAGCGGTATCGCACCTCGCACGCGGGCGCGTACCAGGCGGGCACCCTCGAACCGGGAAGGTAGGGAACGGATGGACCACCCAGGAAAGCTGGCCACCGAGGTTCGTCAGAGCCTCTCGCTCATCGGGATGATGGCGCTGACGCTGCTGGCGTCGATCGCGTTCGGACTGCTGGTCGGGCACTTCGGGTGACGGGCGAGGGACACGAGCCCGTCATGGCGGCGGAGGTGGTCGAGTTGCTCGGCGGCCGGAGCCCGGTGGTCGACATGACCGTGGGAGCCGGTGGCCACGCGGCGGCCCTGCTCGAAGCGGGCGCGGCCGCCGTGCTCGGCGTCGATCGCGATCCCGACGCGCTCGAGCTCGCGCGGGAGCGGCTCGCGCGGTTCGGCGACCGGGTCCGGTTGCTCAAGGCGCGGTTCTCCGAGGTGGATGAGGACGCGGTCGGCGGTGAGGCCGGCGGCGTGCTCTTCGATCTCGGGGTCTCCTCGATGCAGCTCGATCGGCCGGAACGCGGCTTCAGCTACCGGCAGGACGGGCCGCTCGATATGCGCATGGATCCGACCGAAGGACCGAGCGCCGCCGACCTCGTGAACGGGCTGCCCGAGAAGCAGCTCGCGGACCTGATCTTCCGGCTCGGCGACGAGCCTCGGTCGCGGCGGATCGCCGCGGCGATCGTCCGTCGCCGGCCCATCACCACGACCGACCAACTGGCCGGGATCGTCGTGAGCGCCGTTGGGAAGCGCCCGGGGGGCCCCCACCCCGCGCGCAGGACGTTCCAGGCGCTCCGGCTCGCGGTCAACCGGGAGCTCGAGGAGCTCACCGCGGCCCTGCCTCACGCGGCGGGGCTCCTCGGCCCCGGTGGCCGCGTGGTCGTCCTTTCGTATCACTCGCTGGAGGACGGGACCGTCAAGCGGGCCTTCCGCGACGACGACCGGCTCACCGTCCTGACGAAGAAGCCGCTCGTTCCGGACGCCGAGGAACGCGAACGGAACCCGCGTGCCCGCAGCGCGAAGCTCCGGGCCGCCGAGCGGACCGGGGCCGCAGCGTGAGCCAGCCGGCCCTCGCCCCCTCGCCCACCCGTGCGCGGCCCCCGCGCACACCCGCGGCGCGCCCCCGGACCTCCCCTCCCTCCCGGCCTTCTTCCCGGCCGCGTCGGGGGGCGCGCCGCGGGTCCACCCCCGCGTTCTGGATCCTCACCGCGCTCGTCGTGACGGGGATGATCGTGGGCGTCGCGTCGATGTCGGCCCTGCAGGTCGGCTCCAGCTTGCGATCCGACGCGTTGCGCGGGCAGCTCGCGACGCTCGCCGAGCAGCAAGGTGAGCTCCGGCGGGAGGTGGCCACGCTGTCGGCGCCGTCCCGCGTCATGACGTGGGCGCACGGCAAAGGGATGGTCATGCCAGACAACGTCGTGATCCTCCGCGTGTCGCCCGCGACCGCCGCGGAGCCCGGCGCGTGAGCGGCAGCACGATCCGACCTCCCGCGCACCGACTGGTGATCCTGTTGGTCGTGCTCCTGCTGGCGCTGGTGGGGGTGGTGGTTCGCCTCTCCGTGCTCCAGGTCCGCGAATCCTCGTCGTACGCGGAGCTCGGGCTCGCGCAACGGATCCGGACGGAGGCGCTGCCGGCGCAGCGCGGCGAGATCCTGGACCGCAACGGCACGCCCATGGCCATGACGCTGGACGCGCGAGATGTCTACGCGAACCCCACGCTCGTGTCCGATCCCGGCGACGAGGCCGCGCGGATCGCCCCCATCCTCGGCCTGCGGACGAAGGCCGTTCGGGCCGCGCTCGCGTCGCCCGGCACGTTCGTCTACATCGAGCGTCAGGTCGATCCCGACGTCGCGGATCGCCTCGCGGCGCTGCGGTTGCCGGGGATCGGGTTCCTCACCGTCCCGAAGCGGTACTACCCGGCCGGCCCCGTGGCGCCGCAGGTCCTCGGCTTCGTGAACGTCGACGGCCTCGGCATCACGGGGCTCGAGCGCGAGTACGACGGCTCGCTGGCCGGAACGCCGGGCGAGCGCACGGTCGAGCTGTCGGCGCAGGGGCAGGAGATCGCGGGCGCGCAGCAGGTGGTGCAGCCGCCGACGCCGGGCAGCGACCTGCAGCTCACGATCGACCGGGACATCCAGTTCCAGGCGCAGGCCTACCTCCGCCAGGCCGTGATCCAGAACAAGGCGAAGGGCGGCACGGTCATCGTGATGGACCCCTCCACCGGCGACATCTACGCGATGGCGAGCTATCCCTGGTTCGATCCGAACCGGTTCTGGTCCTACGACAGCCAGCGCTACGCGAACCGCGCCGTGACCGACACGTGGGAGCCGGGGTCGGTGAACAAGACGATCACGGCCGCGGCCGCCCTCGAGACGGGACGGGTCTCGCCCACCGAACGGTTCCGGGTGCCGGCGACGCGCGACGTGTCGGGCTTCACGATCCACGACGCCGAGCCACATCCGGTCGAGACGATGACGCTGGGCGACATCATCGCGCAGTCCAGCAACGTGGGGGCCTCCCTCGTGGCCGACAAGGTCGGCGACGCGGGGATGCTCGACACATTCACGCGGTTCGGGTACGGCTCGCCGACCGGCATCGCGTTCCCGGGTGAGGCGGCCGGCATCATGCCGCCGGGCCCGTGGAGCGATCTGACGCGAGCGACCGTGTCGTTCGGCGCCGGCGTGGCCGTGACGCCGCTCGAGATGGCCGCGGTCTACGCGACGATCGCGAACGGTGGGACCTGGGTGCAGCCCCGCCTCGTGGATGGCACGATCGGACCCGACGGCCGGACCGTCCCGATGCCTCCCTCGCCGACGCGACGCGTGCTGCGAACCTCGACCGCGGCCGAGGTCACCCGGATGCTCGCCTACGTCGTGCAAGACGGGACCGGCGAGAACGCCCAGATCGCCGGCTATCAGGTCGCGGGGAAGACCGGCACGGCGAAGAAGATCAGCGCGAAGGGGCGGTACGTGAACCGCTACGTCGCCTCGTTCGTGGGCTTCCTCCCCGCATCTCGACCGCGGGTCGTCGTCGCGACGATCATCGACGAGCCGAAGACGGTCTACGGCGGCATCGCGGCGGCTCCGGTGTTCCAGGAGGTGGCGCGCTACGTGATCCAGCGCCTCGGCATCGAGCCGGCCCCGCCGGTGGAGCTGCCGCCGCACGTCATGCCCATCCCATGAGCCCCGCCGCACGGCGTGTACCCTCGCCGTCGGTGGACCTTCCCCAGCACCGGATCGCGTTGGCCGGCCTGGCCGAGGTCGTGGACGCCGAGATCCGCGGTGATGGCGGCGTCCTCGTCGGCGACGCCGCGTACGACTCCCGGAGCGTCCCGCCGGGCTCGCTCTTCTTCTGCATCCCGGGAGGGACGTCGGACGGACACGTGTTCGCCGCCGCCGCCGTCGGGGCGGGCGCCCGCGCCCTCGTCGTGGAGCGATGGCTCGACCTGGAGGTGCCGCAACTCCGCGTCGCGTCGGTCCGCGCCGCGATGGGCCCACTGTCGGCGGCGCTGTTCGGCCGGCCGGCCGACGCGCTGACGATGGTCGGGATCACCGGAACGAACGGGAAGACCACGATCACGTTCCTCCTCGAGGCGATCTTCCGCGCCGCGGGGCTCCGCTCGGGGCTGATCGGTACGACCGGCGCCCGCTTGGACGGTGAGCCGCTGCCGCTGGCTCGGACGACGCCGGAGGCTCCGGACCTGCACCGCCTCCTCGCCACGATGCGGGCCGCCGGCGTCCGGGCGGTGGCGATGGAGGTGTCCTCTCACGCGATGGTCCAACATCGCGCCGACGGCGTCGTGTTCGACGTCGCGGTGTTCACGAACCTGAGCCAGGATCACCTCGACTACCACGGGTCGATGGGCTCGTACTTCGCGGCCAAGGCGGCCCTGTTCACGCCGCAGCACGCCACCCGCGCGCTGATCGGCGTCGACGACCCCTGGGGGCGTCGGCTGCAAGGATCGGCGACGATCCCGGTCACGACCTACGCCGTCGACCGCGACGCGGACCTGCGGGCGGCGGACGTCCGGGCCGACGCGTCGGGCCTCGCCTTCCGCCTCGGGGACATCGACGTCCGGACCCGGCTCCGCGGACGGTTCAACGTCGAGAACGCACTGGCGGCGCTCGGCGTCGCCGGGCTGGTCGGGATCGATCCCAGGACGGCGGCCGCGGCCATCGGCGCCCGCACGGAGATCCCCGGTCGGATGGAGGCGATCGAAGCGGGGCAAGAGTTCCTGGTGGTTGTGGACTACGCGCACACGCCGGATAGCATCCGGAACGTGCTCCGGGGTGCACGCTCGCTGACCGCTGCCCGCGTCATCGTCGTGTTCGGCTGCGGCGGCGACCGGGACCGGTCGAAGCGTCCGGCGATGGGCGCGGCGGCGACCTCCGAGGCCGATCTCACCGTCATCACGGACGACAACCCCCGCTCCGAGGACCCAGCCGCCATCGTGGCGGAGGTCCTCCCGGGGGCCGAGGCGGGCGGCGGGGCCTTCGTTGTGGAGCCGGATCGCCGCGCGGCCATCCGGCTCGCGCTGCGCGAGGCGAAGCCCGGAGACGTGGTCGTGATCGCGGGCAAAGGCCACGAGCCCTACCAAGAGATCGGCGATCGCCGGGTGGCGTTCGACGACCGCGTCGTGGCCCGCGAGGAGCTCGTCGCGCTCGGGGCCGGGCGCGCATGAAGCCCAGGCCGCTCGCCGGCGTCGCCGCCGCGGTCGAGGGAGACCTCGTCGGCGAGGACGTGACGGTGCGGTCCGTCGCGACCGACTCCCGTGTCGTCGAGCCGGGCGCGCTGTTCGTCGCGCTCGACGGCCCTCGCCGGGACGGGCATGCGTTCGTCGCGGCGGCGTTCGAGCGGGGTGCCGTGGCGGCGCTCGTGCGTCGCGGCTCGAGGGTGGACGGGCCGGCGGTCGAAGTGGCCTCGCCCGGCGACGCGCTCCTGGCGCTCGCGGGAGACGAGCGCGCCGGGATGGACGCCGTCGTTGTCGGCATCACCGGTGCGAACGGCAAGACCTCGACGAAGGACATGGCGGCGCAGGTCGCCGCACGGCGGCTGCGCACGCACGCGAGCCCGCGGTCGTTCAACAACGAGATCGGCACGCCGATGACGCTCCTCGGAGCGCCGCCCGACGTGCAGGTCGTCGTGGCGGAGCTCGGCGCGCGCCGCGAAGGCGACGTCGCGCTCCTATGTGCGGTCGCCCGCCCCGATGTCGTGGTCGTGACGAACGTCGGCGTCGCGCACATGGAGGTCTTCGGATCGTGGGAGGCGATCGTGCGCGCGTCGGCCGAGCCCATCGACGCGCTCGGGGACCGCGGCGCCGCCGTGCTGAACGCCGACGATCCCATCGTGGCCGCGTTGGCGGGCCGGACCCACGCGGACGTGGTGACGTTCGGCCGCTCGGGCGACGCGGACGTGCGCGCGGTCGACGTCGTGGTGGGCGCCGACGGGCGCGCGGCGTTCACCCTCGTCGCCGAGGGCCGCCGGGAGCCGGTCCGGTTGGCGGTGGCGGGCGAGCACATGGTTCCCAACGCGCTCGCGGCGGCCGCCGTCGGCATCCGGCTGGGCGTGTCGCCGGACGAGGCCGCGGCGGCGCTGTCCACCGCGACGATCGCGCCGTGGCGCATGGAGACGTTCGATGCCGACGGCGTGCGGGTGCTGAACGACGCGTACAACGCGAACCCCGAGTCGATGGCGGCCGCGCTGCGGACCGCGATGATCATGGCCGGCGACGGCCGCGTGATCGCCGTGCTCGGGCAGATGGCCGAGCTCGGGTCGATCGGCGCCGAGGAGCACGAGCGTCTCGGCGAGCTCGTGGCCCGCCTCGGCGTCGCGCGTCTGATCACCGTGGGGCCGGAGGCGAAGACGATCGCCGTCGCCGCGGTGCGGGAAGGCGTGGAGCCGGAGAACGTCGCCGGTTACGACGGCGCGGACGCAGCGCTCGCGGACGTCCGGGCGCACGCTCGCACAGGGGACGTCGTGCTCGTGAAGGCCTCCCGCGTCGCGGGGCTCGAGCAGCTCGCGGAGGCGCTGCGGTGATCTCGATCCTCGTCGCCGCTGCGGTCGGCCTGGCCGTGACGCTCCTGGGAACGCCGATCGCGATCCGCGGCTTCCGCATCCTGGGATGGGGGCAGCGCATCCGCGAAGACGGGCCGCACACGCACCTGGAGAAGATGGGCACGCCGACGATGGGCGGGATCGTGATGCTCGCGGGTCTCGTCGCCGGCTACCTCGCGTCCCGGCTCACCACACAACGCTTCACCGTCACCGGGCTCGCCCTCGTGCTGGCCGCCGTCGGGTTCGGGATCGTGGGCTTCCTCGACGACTACATGAAGGTGTCCCGTCGTCGGTCCCTCGGGCTCACGAAGGCGCAGAAGTTCGTCGGAACGGCCGTGGTCTCGATCGCGTTCGCCATGCTCGTGACGCGGGCCGGCGCCGCGGCGGGCATCTCCACGCACCTGTCGTTCGTGCGTCCCTCCGGCATCGCCCTCGGGTTCCTGTTCTACGTCTGGGCGTTCGTCGTGCTGAGCGGGTCCTCGAACGCCGTCAACCTGACCGACGGCCTCGACGGGCTCGCGGCCGGCGCGTCCATCCTCGTCTCGAGCGCGTACGTGTTCATCTCGTTCTGGCAGTTCCGCCACACCTGCGCCTTGCTGAACGGCACGACCGGCTGCTACGCGGTGAACGGCGTCGACCTCCAGGACGCGGCGATCGTCGCGGCCGCGATGATGGGCGCGGCCACGGGCTTCCTGTGGTGGAACGCCGCCCCGGCGCGGATCTTCATGGGGGACACGGGAGCGCTCGCGCTCGGCGGACTCTTCGGCGCGCTCGCCCTCGTGACGAACACCGCGTTGCTGCTGGTGATCATCGGCGGCCTCTTCGTGTTGGAGACGTTGTCGGTGATCGTCCAGGTGATCTCGTTCCGCGGCTTCGGCCGCCGGGTGTTCCGGATGTCCCCGATCCACCACCACTTCGAGCTGGCGGGCTGGCCCGAGTTCACCGTGATCGTCCGGTTCTGGATCATCGCCGGGCTGTGCTCCGCGACCGGCATCGGTCTGTTCTACGCGGACTTCCTCGCGCGCGGGGGGCTGGGATGACCGTGTTCGAGCGGGAGCATGCCCTGGTCGTCGGCGCGGGGGTCGCCGGGATCGCGGCCGCGCGGGTCCTCCTCGCCGAGGGCGCGCGCGTTCGTCTCACCGACGCCGCGCCGCGTGAGCGGCTGGGTGGCGATCTCGACGCCCTGGAGCGCCTCGGCGTCGACGTGCGCACCGGCGGTCACGATCCATCCGACCTCGACGACGCGACGCTCGTGATCACGAGCCCCGGCGTGGCGCCCGCCACCGACGTCCTTCGGTGGGCCCACGATCGAGGGCTGCCGGTCTGGGGCGAGATGGAGCTCGGCGCGAGGCTCGCCCGGGCCCCCCTGCTCGCCGTGACGGGGACGAACGGGAAGACCACGACCACCGGGATGCTCGCGTCGTGCCTGCGCGCCGCCGGACTCGACGCGGTCGCGTGCGGAAACAACGGCCGGCCGTTCCCGGCGGCCGCGCGCGAGACGCACGACGCGCTCGTCGTGGAGGTCTCCTCGTTCCAGCTGGCGGAGCAGATGTCCTTCCATCCGCGCGTCTCCGTGCTGCTCAACCTCGCGCCCGACCACCTGGACCATCACGGCTCCTTCGCGGCGTACGCTTCGGCGAAGGCCCGGATCTTCGCGAACCAGTCGGGCGACGACGTGCACGTCGGGAACCGCGATGATCCCGACGCGGCGGCGCTGTCCGCCTCGGCGCCGTGCGCCATCGTGTGGTTCCGGCTCGGGGAGCCGACGCCGGGCGAGGTGGGCGTCGTCGGCGACCGGCTGGTGGCACGCCTCGGCGCGGACGCCGACCTCGGGCCGATCGTGGGAGACCGGACCGGCGCTCCCGCGGATGCAGCGGCCGCGGCCGCGGCGGCGCTCGCGTTCGGCGTGGAGCCGGGCGCGGTCGTCGCGGGCCTGGCCGCGTACGAACCGGAGCCGCACCGCGGAGAGGTCGTCGCGCGCGCGGGCGGCGTGCGGTTCGTCGACAACTCGAAGGCGACGAACGTGCACGCCGCGCTCGCCGCGATCGACGGTGTGCGCGGCGCCGTGCTGATCGCCGGCGGCCGCGCGAAGGGCCAGGATCTCTCTCCGCTCGGCATGCGCTCGGATCGGCTCGCGGGCGTGGTCGCGATCGGCGAGTCCGCCGACGACGTCGCGCAGGCGTTCGAGGGACGGCTGGCCGTGCGGAAGGCCGGCTCCATCGAGGAGGCGGTCCGGGCCGCCTTCGAGCTCGCACCGGCGGAGGGGGCCGTGTTGCTCGCTCCCGCCTGTGCCAGTTGGGATCAGTTCGCCGACTACCGGGAACGGGGCGACCGGTTCGCCGCGGCGGCGCGTGCCATCGCCGAGGAGGTGGACGCCGGTGGCTGATCGCCGGACCGGCACGGCGCGGTCGGCGCGTGCCGCGCCCGCCGCCCGCCGCGACCGCGCTCCGATGCTGCGCGTGATCGACGGCCGGGACGATCGCCGATCCGCGAAGGAACGGGCACGCCTGGCGCGGATCGACCTCATCCTGCTCGTGGTCGCCGCAGGGTTCCTCACGGCGGTGGGCCTCGTGATGGTCCTGTCCGCCGGCTCCGTGTCCGCGGCGCAGGGGTACGGCGGCAACAGCTTCTGGTACTTCCAGCGGCAGGTGGCCTACGCCGCGATCGGGATCGGGGTGGCCTACGTGATCTCCCGGGTGCCGACCGGGCGCTGGAGGACCTTCGCCGTGCCGCTCCTGGCGGGCGCCGCGATCCTGATGGTGATCGCGGCGCGGCCATCGTCCGGCACGTCGCTGTACGGCGCGTCACGGTGGATCGACCTTGGACCGATCACCCTGCAACCGTCGGAGTTCGCGAAGCTCGGGCTGGTGGCGTTCGCCGCCACGGTGCTGAGCCGGAAGGCCGGGAAGCTGCACGACCCCGCGCACGTGTTGCTGCCGCTCGGTCCCGTCGTGGCGGGGGTCGCGCTGCTCGGGCTGCTCCAGCGCGACCTCGGCACGACCCTGATCCTGTGCGGGACCGTCGCCCTCATGCTGTTCGTGGCCGGCGCGCGCCTGCGGCATCTCATGATCGGCGGCGGCGTCGGCTTGCTCGTGGCGGGGTACCTCGTCTTCGGCGAGGCGTACCGGCGGACGCGCTTCTTCGACTCGTGGCTCGATCCGTGGGCCGACCCCAAGAAGTCGGGCTACCAGTTGATCCAGGGGCTGATCGCGATCGGGTCCGGCGGCTGGCTCGGCACCGGCCTCGGCACCAGCCGCGCGAAGTGGGACTTCCTGCCGAACGCCCACTCCGACTTCATCTTCGCGGTGATCGGCGAGGAGCTTGGGCTGATCGGCACGCTCGTCGTGCTGATCGGGTTCGGCGTCCTGCTCTGGGCCGGGATCCGCATCGCGATCCACGCGCCGGGCACGTTCGAACGGCTGCTGGCGGCAGGGATCGTGTCCTGGATCGGCCTGCAGACGGTCATCAACCTCGGCGCGGTGACCGGGCTGCTGCCGATCACCGGTGTGCCGCTGCCCCTCGTGTCCTTCGGAGGTTCCGCCCTCGTCGTCACGCTCGCCGGCGTCGGCGTGCTGGCCGGGATCGCGCGTGGGTCGGCGGCGGGGAAGGGAGCGGTCGGCCGCGCGGATGCCGCCGCGGGGAAGGCCCCGCGGTGAGGGTCGTCGTCGCGGGCGGCGGTACGGCCGGACACATCTTCCCGGCGCTCGCGATGGCCGACGCGCTGCGCGCCCGGCACGGCGCAGAGGTCGAGTTCCTCGGCGCCGCCGACGGGCAGGAGGCGCGGCTGGTGCCGGCCGCCGGGTACCCGTTCACATCGACGCATGTGACCTCGGCGCAGACACGCGTGTCGGCCCGCTCCGTCCACGCGCTGTGGTTGGCGGGCGCCGCCGCACGCCGGGTCCGCCCGCAGGTCGCGCGTGCCGACGTCGTGGTCGGCCTCGGCGGCTTCGCGAGTGCGCCCGGCGCGATGGCCGCCGGCTGGACGCGCCGGCCGCTCGTGCTGGTCGAGCAGAACAGCGTCCCGGGCGCCGTGAACCGGATCGCCGCGCGTTGGGCCCGCGTCGTGGCTGTGACGTTCGAGGCCACCGCGGCCGCGCTGCCGGCTCGAGCGCGCACCGAACGGACCGGCAATCCGGTCCGCCCCGCGATCGTCGCCGTGCCGGCCAACCGTTCTTCGCTCGTGGAGGAGGCGCGCCGAGGCTTCGGGCTCGATCCGGACCGCCGGACCGTTGTCGTGCTCGGCGGCAGTCAGGGGGCGGAGCATCTTGACGAGGTGGTCGCTTCCGCCGTCGGGCTCCTGCGCGACCGAGCGGACCTCCAGCTCCTCGTGTCCACCGGACCTGGCCGGGAGGCCGGGCTCGAGGAAGCGGCGCGGAACGCGGGAGCCTTGCTCGTGCGCACGTGCGGTTTCATCGAACGCATGGACCTCGCCCTCGCGATCGCGGACGTCGCGGTGTCGCGCGCCGGGGCGGGACACATCGCCGAGCTGACGGTGTGCGGCGTGCCCATGATCCTTGTGCCGTATCCGCACGCCACGGAGAACCATCAGGAGGCGAACGCACGTGAGCTCGAGCGCGCCGGAGCGGCCGAGGTCGTGCTCGACCGCGATCTGACGGCCGAGCGGTTCGCCGTGCGGGTCGGAGCCCTCGTCGAGGACGTCGAGCGGTGCGCGTCGATGGCCTCGGCCGCCAGGGGGTGGGCGCGTCCGGATGCGGACGTCCGGCTCGCGGCGCTCGTCGCCACCGTCGCCGGGGGAGCGGGGTGAGCGGCGTGGACGGATGGCGCCTGTGGACCCCGCCGGCCGGGTCGATCCCGACCCTCGCGGTGCCTTCGCTCGAGGGCGTCCGCAGCGTGCACATGATCGGGATCGGCGGCGCCGGTATGCGGAACCTCGCGCGGCTGCTGCTGGCGCGCGGCGTGGCGGTGAGCGGCTCGGACATCAAGGATTCCGCGTCGCTGCGGGAGCTGGCATCTCTCGGGGCGCGGGTCACCCGCGGGCACGATCCGGGCGCTGTCGGTTCGCCCGACGCGGTGATCGTATCGAGCGCCATCCACGACACGGATCCGGAGCTCGTGGCCGCCCGCGCGGCCTCCATCCCCGTGTGGCGGCGCCAGCAGGCGCTCGCCGCCCTCGCCGAAGGGCATCGCGCGATCGCGGTCGCCGGCACCCACGGCAAGTCCACGACGACGTCGATGATCGGCGTCATCCTTGAGCACGCCGGGGTCGATCCCACGTACCTCATCGGCGGCGACCTCAACGAGAGCGGGAGCGGCGCGCGGTCCGGCTCGAGCGACCTGTTCGTGTTCGAGGCCGACGAGAGTGACGGGTCGTTCCTCGTGATCCGGCCGTGGGCCGGTGTGGTCACGAACGTCGACGTCGATCACGTCGAGTTCTACCGCGGCGGCCTCGAGGAGATCGTCGACGCCTTCGGCGAGTTCGTCGGGCGATGCGAACACGTCGTCGCCTGGGGCGATGATCCGTCGCTCCGCCGTGCGCTCGAGCGCGCCGGTGTCCGCGCGATCACGTACGGCCTCGCAGCGGGGAACGATCTCGAGGTGTCGGTCGACGCTCTCGGCCCCGCTGGCGCGCGTGGGAGCGTTCGCGTGGACGATGCGGTGGTGCCCGTCGCGCTGTTGGTCGACGGCGCGCACAACCTGCTGAACGCCGCGGCGTCGATCGCCGTGGCACGGCTCGTCGGCGTCGCCCCGGTCGACGCGGCGGCGGCGTTGGCATCGTTCGAGGGCGTGCACCGACGCTTCGAGCTGCGGGGTGTGGCCCGGGGAGCTGAGTTCTTCGACGACTACGGACACAATCCGGCGGAGATGGCGGCGACGGTCGCGACCGCGCGCCGTCGGAACCCCGGTCGGCTGATCGCGCTCGTGCAGCCGCACCGGTACCCGCGCGTGCAGGCGCTGTGGCGCGAGCTGGGCGCGAGCGTCGCCGAGGCCGATCTCGTGATCGTCACCGACATCTACGGCGCCACGCAGGAGCCCATCCCCGGGGTGACCGGCAAGCTCGTCGTGAACGGCGTCCAGCTGGCCGCGCCGGGGCGGCGCACCCTGTACCTGCCCCACCGCCGCGACGTCGTCGACTTCCTCGACGGCGAGGTGCGAGCCGGCGACCTCGTGGTCACGATGGGGTGCGGGGATGTCTGGATGCTGGGGGACGCAGCGATCGAGCGCATCCGCGAGCGGGACGGGGAGCGCCTGCCGCATGCGTGACCTCGCGACGGCGCACAGGATCCTGGCCGACGCCGTCGGCCCGCGTCTGCGCACCGAGTACGCGCTGGCGCCGCTGACGACGTTCCGCATCGGCGGGCGGGCGGCCTTGTACCTCGAGCCGGAGGATGACGCCGATCTGCTCGCGGTGCATCGCGCCGTCGTCGAGACGGACCTCCCGGTGGCGATCCTCGGCAAGGGATCGAACGTGCTCGTACCGGACGACGGTTTCGCCGGGCTCGTGCTGCGGCTCGGCCGCGGCTATCGGTGGGCCGGACGCGACGGGAACCGACTGGCCGCGGGCGGCGCGATGCCGCTGCCGGCGCTCGCCGGCGTCGCGCTCCAGCACGGGCTCGCCGGCCTCGAGTTCGGGGTCGCGATCCCGGCGAGCCTCGGCGGCGCCGTGCGGATGAACGCCGGAGCGCACCACCGTGCGATGGCCGACCTCGTGGACGGGGTCGAGGTCTTCCGGCTCCGGTCGGGTGCGTCGGAGCATCGGACCGGGAACGAGATGTCGTTCGGGTACCGGACGTCCGCGCTCCCGGCCGACGCGGTGGTGGTCGGCGCGACCCTCGTGCTCGCCGCCGGCGACCCGGTCGAGATCCGGACCCGCATGGAGGAGGCCCGCGATTGGCGGCGCCGGACGCAGCCGCTCGCCGAACCGAACTGTGGGAGCGTCTTCGAGAACCCGCCGAACGGCCACGCCGCGGCCCTGATCGAGGCGGCCGGGCTCAAAGGGTTGCGGGTCGGCGACGCGTCCGTCTCGATGAAGCACGCGAACTTCATCATCGCGGGGCCGCGCGCGACCGCGGCCGACGTCCTGGCGCTGATCGGGCAGATCCGCGAGCGCGTCGAAGACGCCGAGGGGATCACCCTGCGTCCGGAGGTTCGGCTGCTCGGGGGGGTCGGATGATCGGGCCCGGATCGCACCTGCGCCCGTGGGTGCGAGCGGCCGTGCTCGTCGCGGCACCGCTCGTGCTGCTCGCGCTGTTCGTGGCCTCCACGTACACGCCGCTGTTCGGGCTGCGGACGGTCCGCGTCGAGGGCGTCAGCGTCCTGAGCCGCGACGCGATCCTGCAGCGTTCGGGCCTGGGTTCCTCGACGAACGTCTTCCACCTCGACACGGGGCGGATCGACGCCGCCCTCACCACCGATCCGTGGGTCGCGCACGCCGAGGTCGAGCGGGACCTGCCGGGGACCGTCGTGATCCGCATCACCGAGCGGGTCCCGGTGGCGCAGACGTCCGAGGGGGACACGCGGGTGGCGGTCGCCACCGACGGTGTCCTGTTGCCCGGCGCCTCTCCCGGCGGACTGCCGGAGATCCGTGCGGCGCTCGGGGACCTGAGCGACGCCGACCGGACGGCAGCCTCCCAGGCGCTCGCGGCGATGACCCCGGTGCTTCGCGCGCGCGTCGCCGCGGTCGTCGTCGGCGTCGGCAACGACCTGCGGGTCGACCTCGCGGGCGGGCTGAGCGTTGAGTACGGACAAGGGGGACAGGCCGACGCGAAAGCGGCCGCCCTCCGTTCCGTCCTGCAGTGGGCCGCGCGCGAACGCGTCGGGCTCCAGGCGGTCGATGTGTCGGTGCCCGGGGCGCCGAGCGCGATCTTGGCGGACGGCAGCTCGTTCCCGGGATAGCTCCACGCGGTCGACTGCGGTCGCGAGAACTGTCACGTGAACCCGCAATGAGCATCAGCGCGTGGTCCACCATGAGCTTGACGGCTTCGGTCTTTCTTAGTAGCGTCGCTCTCTCCACTGGAGGTAGATATAACAATCACGTTCAACCTGAGGGTTAGCTACGCCAGGGGGATCAAGGTGTGTGCCCTCGACGGCGAGCCGGGGCTCTCTCGGAGGACAGGGCGATGATGGACGCTCCACAGAACTACCTGGCCGTGATCAAGGTGGTCGGGATCGGCGGCGGCGGCGTGAACGCGGTGAACCGGATGATCGAGGCAGGCCTCCGGGGCGTCGAGTTCATCGCTGTCAACACGGACGCGCAGACCCTCCTGATGTCCGACGCGGAGGTCAAGCTCGACATCGGGCGCGAGACGACGCGAGGCCTCGGCGCCGGGTCCGACGCGGAGGTCGGCGAGAACGCCGCGCGGGAACACGCCGATGAGATCGAGGAGATCCTCAAGGGCGCGGACATGGTGTTCATCACCGCCGGGGAGGGCGGGGGCACCGGCACCGGCGGCTCCCCGGTCGTCGCGGAGATCGCGCGCACCCTCGGCGCCCTCACGATCGGCGTCGTCACCCGCCCGTTCGGGTTCGAAGGGCGTCGGCGCGCGACGCAGGCCGACGTCGGGATCACCGAACTCAAGAAGGCGGTCGACACTTTGATCGTGGTGCCGAACGACCGGCTGCTCCAGGTCGCCGACCCGAGCATGCCGATGGTCGACGCCTTCCGGATGGCCGACCAGGTGCTGTATCAGGGGGTCGACGGCATCACCTCGTTGATCACGGTGCCGGGTCTGATCAACCTCGACTTCGCCGACGTGAAGTCCGTGATGTCCGGCGCGGGGTCCGCCCTCATGGGCATCGGGATCGGCTCCGGCGCCGACCGCGCCGCCGAGGCTGCGAAGGCGGCGATCTCCAGCCCGCTCCTCGAGTCGTCGATCGACGGGGCGAAGGGTGTGCTGCTGTCGATCGCCGGACCGACCGACCTGACGCTGCACGAGGTGAACATGGCGGCCGACGCGATCACGCGGGTGGCGCATCCCGACGCGAACATCATCTTCGGAGCGGTCGTCGACGACGCGCTCGGCGAGGAGGTCCGCGTCACGGTCGTCGCCGCCGGCTTCGACAAGATCAGCCCGGTCGGCGACAACCGGTTCGAGAACCGACTCTCGCGTCTGCTGGAGGAGCCCGTGCGGACCTCGTCGGAGGAGTCTCCGCTGCCGTCGCTGCTGCAGGACGACGAGGGAGAGGTGTTCGGGACGGACGTCGGCTCGCCCGCGCCGGTGTCCTTCGACGCCGAGGAGGATCTCGACATCCCGGACTTCCTGAAGAACTGAGCCGTCCGCCGCCCCGCGCGGCCCCGCGCGCACGCGACGAGGGGCGGGGAGGCTCGATCGGACGAGGCGACCTTCCCCCGCCTCTTCCGGGAGAGCCTCTCCGCCTTGTCTCTATCCTCGGTCCGTGGCGATCTCCGAGGACCACGTGCTGGAGAACCTCGCGGCGATCCGGGCCCGGATCGCCCGCGCGGCCGAACGTGCGGGTCGAGATCCCGGTGAGGTCCTCCTCGTGGCCGCGGCGAAGACGGTCGCCGCCTCCACCGTTCGCGTGGTCGCGGCCGCCGGGGTCGACGCGATCGGCGAGAACTACGTCCCCGAGCTCCGCGATATCCGCGCACAGCTCCCCGACCTTCCCGTCGCCTGGCACTTCATCGGGACGCTCCAGGCCGGCACCGCCCACCACGTCGCGGACCTCAGCGACGTCGTCGAGACGGTCGCGGGCGGGCACGCCACGCAACGCCTCGCCGGACGTGCGGACAGGGCGGGGCGGACGCTGGACGTGCTGATCGAGGTGGATCTGATGGGTGGACGAGCGGGTGCTGCGCCCGACGCTCTCGACGCCGTCGCCCGGCAGATCGGATCGTTGGGGGGGCTCCGTCTGCGGGGCCTGATGACGCTGCCGCCACCCACGCCGACCGCGGAGGAGGCGCGGCCGTGGTTCATCCGGCTGCGGGAACTGCGGGAGGCACTGCGCGGGAGCCATCCCGACGTGGTGGAACTGTCGATGGGGATGTCGTTGGATTACGAGGTCGCGGTGGAAGAAGGCGCTACGATGGTCCGCGTCGGAACGGCGCTGTTCGGTCCCCGGGCGCCGTGACAGGAGGAAGCGAGGATGGCCGGCGTGTGGAAGAAGACGCTCAACTACCTGGGTCTGGTTGAGGACGACGATCAGTACGTGGACGAGCTCCCGGAGCCGGACACGGCTCCCGTTCGCCACATGCGGCCGCAGCCCGTGCGCGACGTGCCGTCGGAGGCCGAGGGCGTGGTCCGGACGATCGCGGCGCCGCGATCGACGACCGCCGCCACCTCGGCGATCCACAAGTCCGAGCCGCGTCGGTTCAACGAGGCGCGCGACGTCGCCGACCGCTTCAAGAGCGGGACGGCGGTCATCATGAACCTCCAGAGCACCGAGGACGCGATCGCGCGGCGTCTCGTGGACTTCGCGTCGGGCCTCGTCTACGGGCTCGACGGCAAGATCGAACTGGTCGCGAACCGCGTGTACCTGCTCACTCCGGCCGATGTCGAGGTGTCCGCGGAGGAGCGCGAGAAGATCGCGGACGGCATGTTCTACAACCAGTTCTGATCCTCTGAGCCAGGGCGCGGGGTCGTCTGCCTGCTGTTAGCCTTCCCGCCCGATGATCGCGGCGAACCCGTTCGGCAGGCTGATCTGCGTGGCGCTCACGGTCGCGTGGATCCTGCTCCTGATCCGCGTCGTGGTGTCATGGCTCGAGTATTTCGGCGTTCGTCCGCCGGTGTCGGGTCCGCTGCGGGGGGCCTACACCCTGCTCTACGATGTCACCGAGCCTGGACTCCGGCCGCTCCGCAAAGTCGTGCCGCAAGCGGGTATGTTCGACCTGTCGGTGCTGGTCGCGTTCGTGATCATCTTCGTGTTCCAGGCCGCGTTCTGTTGAGGGAGAAGGGGGTCCGTTCCGAGATGGCACACCAACCGGACGATCGATCGGACGCGCAGCGCGCGCCCGCGGGATCCCCCCGGGCCATCTCGCCCATGGAGATCCAACAGAAGGAGTTCCGCGTCTCGCGCCTGAACGGCTACCGGATGCGCGACGTCGACGAGTTCCTCGATCAACTGACCGAGTCGGTCTCGGCGCTGATCGAGGAGAACCGGCGACTTCGATCGCAGGCAGCCGCGCAACCGGTCGTGGGTGCGCCCGACCTCGACGACGTGGCCCGGCAGGCCGACGAGATCATCCAGCGCGCGCGGGACGAGGCGGCGAGGATCACCGCGGATGCGCGCGCGGGTGCCACGGCGGGCGTCGCGGCCACGCCGGCGGAACGCGCCGCGGTCGGCGCGTTCCTGGCACAGGAGAAGGAGTTCCTCCAGGGGATCGCCGGTCTCGTGCAGCAGCACGCCGAGACGGTCAAGTCGATGGCGAAGCAGGCTCGCGGTGCGAAGCCCGCGCCCGTGAAGGAGGAGGCCCCCCCGCCGATCGTGGAGCCGGAGGTCGTGGAGCCGGAGGTCGATCGAACGCAGGCGTTGCCGGTCGAGGAGCCGATCCGCGTCGACGAGCCGCTCCCGGCCGCGACGAAGGCCGGGGAACGCGATGCGCCCGCCGGGGACCCCTCCTTGAAAGAGCTCTTCTGGGGCGAGGAGACCTGACCCGACCGCTCAGGCCCGGCTGATCCCGACCATCACGGGCTCGCCCTCGATATCGGCCCGCTGGACGAAGTCCCCGTCGGCCGGTGACCCCTCGATCAGCTCGGTCGCCAGCGTCTCGTCGGCGATCAGGTCCCGGTGGGCGCGGAGCGCCTCCGCGACGTCGCCGGACGTCGCGACGCGCAGCACGATCCGGTCGGTGACCGCGAGGTCGGCGGCGCGACGAGCGTCCTGGATCAGCCGGATCAGTTCGCGCGCGAGCCCCTCCCGCACGAGCTCGGGGGTGCGTTCGAGTTCCAGCGCCACGGTCGCCCCCCCCTCGCTCGCCACACCCCACCCTTCGAGGACCTCCTGCGTGAGGTCGACCTCGTCCGGCCCGATCGTCACCACCTCGCCTCCGACAGGCACCTCGACCGGGCTGCCGCTCGCGAGCGTCCCGGCGAGCGTGCCGTCATCTGCCGCGAGCGCGGCGGCAACGCCTTTCACCGCGGAGCCGAGGCGCGGACCGAGCAGCTTGAAGTCCGGCTTCGCCCGCCATCGCCCGAAGGTGCTCCCCGGTTCCGCGAACCGCACCACGCGCACGTTGAGTTCCTCGGCGACGATCCCGAGCAGTCCCTCGACCCCTTCGTGCGGACCGGCAAGGTGCACGACGGCCTCCGCCAACGGCTGTCGGTTCCGCGTCCGCGTCTCCGCCCGCACGCGCCTGCCCAGCTCGACGATCTGCCGCGCCGTCGTCATCGCCTCTTCGAGCGCGGGATCGGCATCGCTCTCCACGACGGTGGGGTAGTCGCTCAGGTGGACGGAGTCGGGGTTCCCGCCTCGATCGGCGGCGAGGTTGCGCCACATCGCCTCGCTCAGGAACGGCATGAACGGCGCGAGGAGTTGCGCGACGGTCACGAGGCACCGATGGAGGGTCGCGAACGCGGCGCGCACATCCTCCGACGCCTCGCCGCCGGGGTTCCAGAAGCGGCGCCGGCACCGGCGCACGTACCAGTTCGACAGGTCGTCGACGAACGACTCGATCCGGCGACCGGCGCCTGTCGCGTCGTACGCCTCGAGGCGATCGCGCGCCTCGCGCACGGTGCCGGCCAGGCGCGAGAGGATCCACCGATCCATGACCGACCCATCGCCGCCCGCCGGCGACGCGGCGGCAGCGGCGCCGTCGGGATCGAAGCCGTCGGCGTTCGCGTACGTGACGAAGAACGCGTAGACGTTCCAGAGCGTCAGGAGGAACTGCCGCACGACGTCGTCGAGGATGTCGTGGCCGATCCGGCGCGGCTCCCACGGCGATCCGGTCGTCAGCATCCACCAGCGGAGCGCGTCCGCCCCTTGCCGGTCGAGCGCCTCCCATGGATCGAAGATGTTCCCGAGCGACTTCGACATCTTCCGGCCGTCCTCCGCCACGATGTGGCCGACGCACACGACGCTGCGGTAGGCGCTCGCGTCGAAGTGCAGGACGCCCTCGGCCATGAGCGTGTAGAACCAGCCGCGCGTCTGATCGATCGCCTCGGAGATGAAGTCGGCGGGGAACGAGCGCTCGAACGCCTCGATGCCGCGGCCGAGGTCGGGGTGGTAGCCCCATTGGGCGAACGGCATCGCGCCGGAGTCGTACCAGGTGTCGATCACCTCGGGGACGCGCGTCGCCGTCGTCCCGCACCGAGGACAGGGGATCGTCACCTCGTCGATCGCCGGTCGATGCGGATCGACGCCGGCGACGTCTCGGCCGGCGAGCTCGCCGAGCTCCGTGAGCGAACCGACCGCGGTCTCGTGGCCGTTCGCGCAGCGCCAGATCGGCAACGGTGTGCCCCAGTAGCGCTCGCGCGACAACGCCCAATCGACGTTGTTCTCGAGCCAGTTGCCGTAGCGGCCGTCTCGGATGTGCTCGGGGACCCATCGCACGGATGCGTTCACCTCCAGCAACCGGTCCTTCACGGCCGTCGTGCGGGCGTACCAGGCCGGCCGCGCGTAATAGAGGAGCGGCGTCGAGCACCGCCAGCAGAACGGGTACGCGTGCTCGTAGGCCTCGTCCTTGACGAGGATGCCGCGCACGCGCAGGTCCTCGACGATCAGCGGATCCGCGTCCTTGACGAAGGCGCCGCGCACGAACGTCGGCGCGAGGTCCGTGAACCGGCCGTCGTCGCCGACCGGCCGCCAGACCGGCCAGCCGTTGGCCCGGCCGACCTCCAGGTCCGCCTCGCCGAACGCCGGCGCCAGGTGGACGATCCCCGTGCCGTCCTCGAGGGTGACGAAGTCGCCGACGACCACCGTGTGCGCGCCTTCGACGTTCGGGTACGGCGGCTCGTAGCGCGCGCCGACCAGCGTCGCACCGCGAAGGGTCGCGCGGACCACGCCGTCCTCGCCGAGGACCGCCTGCCGGAGCGAGGCGGCGAGCACCAGCCGTTCGCCGTCGAGCTCGACCTCGTCGTAGTCGGCCTCCGCGTCCACGGCGACGCCGGTGTTCGACGGGAGCGTCCACGGCGTCGTCGTCCAGATCACGAGCGAGGCGCCGACGAGCGAGGGATCGCGGGCCTCCACGATGGGCAGCCGGACGAACACGCTCGGGTCGACCGTCTGCGCGTATCCGAGCGCCACCTCGGCGTCGGACAAGGCCGTGCCGCAGCGCGGGCAGTACGCCGTGACCTTGTGGTCCTCGACCAACAAGCCGCGGCGATGGAGCTCCTTCAGCGACCACCACACCGACTCGATGTAGTGCGTGTCCATCGTCCGGTACGCGTCGGACATGTCGATCCAGAAGCCGATCCGTCGCGTGAGGCGTTCGAACTCCCCGACGTAGCGGAACACCGATTCGCGGCACAGCTGGTTGAACGCGGCCACGCCGAAGGCCTCGATGTCTTTCTTCCCGGTGGTGCCGATCTGCTTCTCGACCTCGATCTCGACGGGGAGCCCGTGGCAGTCCCAGCCGCCCTTCCGGGGCACGAGGTGACCCGTCATCGTCTTGAACCGCGGATAGACGTCCTTGAACGTTCGAGGCTCGACGTGATGGATGCCAGGCTTGCCGTTCGCGGTGGGCGGGCCTTCGTAGAAGATCCACGTCGGGGCCCCCTCGCGCAGCTCGAGCGAACGCCGGAAGACGTCCGTCTCGTCCCACCACGCGAGGATCTGCTCCTCGAGCTCGGGGAAGCGGACCTTCGGATCGACCGTCTCGAACGCCGTCACGGAGCCTCCAGACACGCGAACGCCTCGTCCTCGGTGCGAGGACGAGGCGTGGGCCCCGCGGTACCACCTCGCTTGCCGGACGGATCCGGCCGCTCATCGGCCTGTGGCCTCCCGCTCACGGGCGGGTCCCGCCTGCGCCTACCGCGGCTCACGGACCGTCCGCGCCGGTTCGGGCAGGGGCTCGGGGAGGATGCCGGCGGAGGCTCGGCACCGGCTCCCACCGTCCCGGCTCGCTCGTGCCCCGCTGCTCCGTCGACGCGTTCCCGTCGTCGCTGTGCGGGCATCCTACCGGAAGCGATGGCCGGGAACGCCCCGATCCAGCCTCGAACGAGCGTTCGGTTCGGGCCGACCGGAGCGGCCGGCGACCGGCCGGTCCGGAAGCTGCCAAACACCCTCTGACCTGCACGGGACGCTGTTGGGAGCGGCCGGTCTGTTACCCTTCGCCGCCATGGCCGACGCCAAGCTCACGAAGAAGGAGATCGACGAGCTGCGTGTCCGGCTCGAGCAGGAGCACGCCGAGCTGGAGGAGCAGCTCACGACGATCGAAGACAGCTCGTTCGCGGCGACCCAGTCGGACCTGTCGGGCGACGTCGGTCTCGACGACGAGTCGGCCGACGCCGGCACGGCGACCTTCGAGCGCGAGAAGGACCTCTCGATCGAGCAGAACGTGCGCGACCTGCTCCAGAAGATCGAGCGTGCGCTCAGGAAGATCGACGCCGGCACCTACGGGATCTGCGAGCGGTGCGGCAAGCCGATCGAGAAGGCGCGGATCAAGGCGCTCCCGTACGTCGATCTGTGCATCAAGGACGCGCAGGCGCGCTCGCGCCGGTAGCCGCGTGGACCGCGTTGCCCGGCGCGGGGGGACCATCCTGTTCGGCACCGCGGCGCTCGCGTACCTCTTGGATCGTTCGACGAAGCTGTGGGCGGAGCGCGCGTTCGCGTCCGGTCCGGTGGACGTGATCCCTGGCGTCCTGACGTTCCGGTACGTCTCGAACTCGGGGGGCGCGTTCAGCCTCGGCCAGAGCGCTCCGTGGTTCTTCGCGGCCGCGACGATCGTCGTGTCGGCGCTGATCGCGGCGACCGCCTTCCGGCGCCGGAGCGTCCTGACCTCGGTCGCGCTCGGGCTGATCCTCGGCGGAGCGCTCGGGAACCTGACGGATCGCGCCGTGCGCGGCTCCGGCATGACCGGGCACGTGGTGGACTTCATCGATGTGCACGTCTGGCCGGTGTTCAACCTGGCCGACAGCGCGATCGTGATCGGCGCGGTCCTGCTGGCGGTGTCCTCGCTCCGGGACGGCGGCGGCTCGCGTCCGGTCCCCGACGATGGCGCCTGAGGAGCTCCGCGCCGGCCCCGGGCGGCTCGACGCCGTGGTCGCCGAGCTCACCGGGGCCCCGCGGGCCGACGTCCAACGCGCGATCGTCGCCGGCGACGTCCTCGTCGACGGCACGCCGCGGCCGAAGTCCTTCCGGTTGCTCGGCGGCGAGCGGCTGACCGTCGAGCTTCCCGGCGCGCCGACGATCGGCCCCGAAGGTCCACCGGTGCCCGTCCGCTACGAGGACGCCGACCTCCTCGTGGTCGCGAAGCCCGCCGGCCTGCTGACGCATCCGACGCCGGCGCGCCCAGGGGGCACGCTCGTGAACCGACTGATCGGCATGGAGGTCCCGCTCGCGCCGTCGGGCGGGCCCCTCCGCCCGGGGATCGTGCACCGGTTGGACGCCGGGACGAGCGGTCTGCTCGTGGTGGCGAAGACGGACCGCGCGTTCGCCGCGCTCAAGGCGATGTTCGCTCGGCACGCGGTCGAGCGGCGATACCTCGCGCTCGTGCGTGGCCATCCCGAGCACGACAGCTTCACGGTAGACGCGCCGCTCGGACGCAGGGCCGCGAGGATCGAGGTCGACCGCACCCAGGGACGGCCGGCCGTCACGGCCTTCGAGGTCCGTGATCGCCTGGGCCGGGCGACGCTGCTCGAGGCCGCACCCGAGACCGGGCGGACCCATCAGATCCGTGTGCACCTTGCCGCGATCGGCCACCCGATCCTTGGCGACCGGGCCTACGGCGGGGCCGGCGACGCGGCTCGCGTGCTCGGGCTCTCGCGCCCGTTCCTGCACTCGTGGCGGATCGGCTTCGTGCATCCGTTCTCGGGCGAGCGGGTCGCGGTGGAGGAGCCGTTGCCGGCGGAGCTCTCGGAGGCCCTCGATCGCGCCCGCGACGACCTGCAACCTTGACGCCGCCCGGGGCCCGGCGTACGTTGGCGACCCCGCGAATCACAGCCGTGTAAGTATCCACAGCCGCCGGGGAACCTGTGGATAACGCGCCAGGAAGGTCACAGACCGCGAGCATGTCGGGCTCAGGCTTCGTCCATCTGCACACCCATTCCGAGTATTCGCTCCTGGACGGCGCCGCCCGGATCGAGGCGCCGCGCTCGAACCCGCAGGCCCCGACGATCTTCACCGAGGCCGTCCGGCACGGGATGCCCGCGGTGGCGATCACCGATCACGGCGCGATGTTCGGGGCCCTCCGCTTCTACGGGACCGCCCGGCAACTCGGCGTGAAACCGATCATCGGCGTGGAGGCGTACGTGGCTCCCGGCTCGCGGTTCGACCGCACGCCGGGGGAGAGCGAGGAGAAGTACCACCACCTGACCCTGCTGGCGGAGAACGAGGCGGGGTACCGGAACCTCCTCAAGCTCGTCTCGCTGGCGCACCTCGAGGGCTTCTACCACCGGCCGCGCATGGACCGGCAGCTGCTGGCGGAGCACGCGGAGGGGCTGCTCTGCCTCTCGGGATGCCTCTCCTCCGAGCTGGGCGTGCTCCTCGTGGCCGGGCGATCCGACCGCGCGGAGGAGGTGGCCGCCGGCTACCGGGACATCTTCGGCGCCGAGAACTACTTCATCGAGCTCCAGGACCACGGCCTCGCCGACCAGCGGAAGATCATCGCCGAGCAGGTCCGCATCGCACGGTCGATCGGTGTGCCGATCGTGGCGACGAACGACCTGCACTACATCCGCAAGGAAGACGCGAAGCCGCACGACGTGCTGCTGTGCATCCAGCAGCAGAAGCTCCAGTCCGATCCGAAGAGGCTGCGGTTTGATTCCGACGCGTTCTACCTCAAGAGCTCGGAGGAGATGCGGGAGGTCTTCCGCGAGCTGCCGGAGGCGTGCGACCAGACGCTGCGGATCGCGGAGCGCGTGCAACTGCTGCCGGAGCTCGAGCGGATCCTCGTCGAGCACCGGACGGAGTACCGGCTGCCGCGGTTCGACACGCCGGCGGGCGAGCCGCTCGAGGCGTACCTGCGCGAGCTCGTCGAGCGCGGCGCGGCCGAGCGGTACGGCTCACCGCTGCCGACCGAGGTCGTGGAACGGATCGACCACGAGCTCGCGGTCATCACGAAGATGGGGTTCGCCGGCTACTTCCTGATCGTGTGGGACCTGATCCGGTTCGCGCGGGAGCAGGGGATCCGGGTCGGTCCCGGCCGTGGCTCGGCGGCCGGCTCGGTCGTGTCGTACTCGCTGCGCGTGACCGACCTGGATCCCTTGCGGTACGGCCTGCTCTTCGAGCGATTCCTGAACGCCGATCGCGTCGAGATGCCGGATATCGACATGGACTTCGACGAGCGCCGCCGCGACGAGGTGATCCGCTACGCCACCGAGCGGTACGGCTCGGACCGGGTCGCGCAGATCGTCACGTTCCAGACGATCAAGGGGAAACAGGGGATCCGCGACGCGGCCCGCGTCCTGGGGTTCCCGCCGGTCGTCGGCGATCGGCTCTGCAAGATGTACCCGCCCGCCGTGATGGGTCGCGACGAGCCGATCGACCGCGCGCTCGAGATCAGCCCCGAGCTCCGGGAGGCGTACGAGCGCGAACCGGAGGCCCGCGAGATCGTCGATACGGCGCGGGCCCTCGAGGGCCTCCGCCGGGAGGATTCCGTGCACGCGGCCGGCGTGGTGATCGGCGACGCGCCCCTCGTGGAGTACCTCCCCTTGAAGCTCACGAAGGACTCGCGGGACGAGTCGAAGAAGATGGTCACGCAGTTCGACATGAACGGCGTGGCACAGCTGGGCTTGCTGAAGATGGACTTCCTCGGGCTGCGGACCCTCTCTGTGATCGAGGACACCGTGCGCCACCTGCGTAACCGCGGCGTCGACCTCGACATCGACCACGTGCCGCTCGACGACGCCGAGACGTACGCGATGCTCCGGCGTGGCGAAACCACCGGCGTGTTCCAGATGGAGTCACCGGGCGTGCGCAGCCTGGTCAAGCTGCTCGAGCCCGACCGCTTCGAGGACCTGATGGCGTGCGTCGCCCTGTACCGCCCGGGGCCGCTGAACAACGGCCTGCACACCGAGTACGCCGAACGCAAGCACGGCCGGCGCAAGGTCACCTACCCGCACCCCGACCTGGAAGCGGCGCTCGGCTCGACGTACGGCGTCATGGTCTACCAGGAGCAGATCATGCAGATCGCCGTGACCGTGGCCGGCTACTCGATGGCGGAGGCCGACACGCTCCGGAAGGTCATGGCGAAGAAGAAGCGCGAGCTGGTGGGCGCGGAGCGCACGCGGTTCGTCGAGGGCTGTCGCGCGCAGGGACATCCGGAGCGACTGGCCGTCGACCTGTTCGACATGATCGAGCCGTTCGCGGACTACGGGTTCCCGGCGGCGCACGCCTGCGCCTACGGCTACATCGCGTATCAGACGGCCTACCTGATGGCGAACCACCGCGTGGAGTACATGGCGGCGATCCTCACGTCGGTCAAGGACGACAAGGACCGCAAGCCGTACTACCTCTACGCGTGCCGCGGCATGGGGATCGAGGTGCTGCCTCCGGACGTGAACGAGTCGGACATGGACTTCGCGCCGGCGCCGGGAGACCGCCGCGCGATCCGCTACGGGCTCTCGGCGGTACGCAACGTCGGGGAGGGCGTCGTCCAGGCGATCCTCGACGCGCGGAGGGCCGGGGCGCCGTTCGTGTCGTTCGCGGATTTCTGCCGGCGTGTCGAGCCGGGCGCCCTCACGAAGCGCGTCCTGGAGTCGCTGATCTTCGCGGGCGCCTTCGACTCCCTCGGGTACACCCGGGGCGGGCTCGTGCAGCAGGTCGGGGATCAGGCCGCCTGGGAGAAGGTCGCGGCGCCGATCCTCGCGGAGCGCAAGGCGGAGGCCGCCGGTCAGTTCTCGCTGTTCGGTGGCGGCGACGGGCAGCTGTCGGAGATCGACGAGGCCTCGCTCGAGGGGCCCGAGCTGGAGAAGCGACTGCTCCTGTCGAAGGAGAAGGAGATGCTCGGGCAGTTCGTGACCGACCACCCGCTGCTCGGCGTCGACGCGACGCTCCGGGCGCAGACGACGCATCAGATCGGGGACCTGCCGTCGCTCGGCGACGGGGACCTCGTGACCATCGGCGGCATCATCGGCACGCTCGCCCGGAAGTACTCCCGCCGCGGCGAGCCGTACGCGCAGTTCCGGCTGGAGGGCCTCGCCGGCGGCGTCGAGGTGATGGCGTTCCCGAGCGTCTACGAATCCGTGCCGCACCTGATCGAGCCCGACGCGATCGTCCTGGTCACCGGCCGCATCGACCTCCGGGGGCGCGAGCTCCAGATCCGGGCGAACGACATCCGGGAGCCGGTGCTCGGGCCCGATGGAGCGCCGTCGGCACCCGAGGCCCTCGTGGTCGACCTGGCCGCCACGGCGTGCACGCCGGCGGTCCTCGCGAAGCTGAAGCGGTTGCTCGAGGCGCATCCCGGGGGCGCGGCCGTGCAGCTCCGCTTCGTCTCGTCCGACGGGGTGCAGCCGCTCGCGCTCGGGTCGTTCTCGGTGGACGCCGGGGGAGGGTTGCTGGGCGAGCTCCGCGAGCTGCTCGGGGCGAACGCGGCGCGGCTCGGCTAGGCGCCGCAGCTATCGTTCGACCGTGCCTTTCACGGTGCTCCCCGCGATCGACATCGTCGGCGGCCGGCTCGGCGCCTCGACGTCGTCGGGCCCCGTGCCGATCGACGCCTTCGCCGGCGATCCCGTCGAGGCCGCGCACGCGTTCGCCGAGGCCGGCGCCTCGTGGCTGCACGTCGTCGACATGGACCTGGCCTTCTCGGGCTCACCGTCGAACCTCGAGGTCGTCGCGTCGATCGCGGAGGCGGTGCCCGACGTTCGGCTCGAGGTCGCCGGTGGGATCGCCACGACCGAGCTCGCGGAGCTCTACCTGCACGCCGGCGCCGCGCGGTTCGTCCTGGCCTCGGCAGCGCTCGTCGACGAGGCCGCGGCGACGGCGCTGCTTGCCGCCGCGCGCGGCCGGGGCGTGGTGGGCATCGAGGAGCAGGACGGCAGGATCCGAGGCCGCGGGATCGCCCGCGTCGACCTCGATCTGATGAGCACGCTCGGCTGGCTGTCGACGGCCGGGGCGCCGGGGTTCCTGGTCACGTCGCTCGCCCGCGTGGGATCGGGCGGCGGCCCCGACGTCGCGCTGATCCGGCGGGTCGCGAGGGTCGGCCTGCCGGTGATCGCGGCCGGGGGGATCGGCTCGCTCCAGGACCTCCGGGCGGTCCGCGACGCCGGAGCCGGCGCGGCGGTCGTTGGTCGCGCGGCGCTGCTCGGTGACCTGGACCTTCCCGCTGCGTTCGCCTGGGCGGCGGCCTGAAGCAGGCTCGCCCGGAGCGGCGTCGGTAGACTCCCCGCCCCATGGGCTTCCTCACCGATGTGCTCGCCCAGACGCGCCGGGATCTGGCCGACCGACCGCTCGACCTGCCGGCGCTCGAGGCCGCCGCCGCCGCCCGCCCACCGGCCCGTCCGTGGGCCGCGGCGCTCCGCACCGGTTCGCCGGCGGTGATCGCCGAGGTCAAGCGCGCGTCCCCGAGCGCCGGCGACATCGCGCCCGGCGTCGACCCCGTCTCGCAGGCGCGCGCCTACGAGGCCGCGGGTGCCGCCGCGATCTCGGTGCTGACCGAGCCGAGGTACTTCGGGGGCTCGCTCGAGGATCTGGCCCGGGTGCGGGCCGCCGTGGGCGTGCCGGTGCTCCGGAAGGACTTCCTCCTCCAGCCGGTGCAGGTGCTCGAGGCGCGCGCCGCCGGGGCCGACGCGATCTTGGTCATCGCCTCCGCCGCGGACGACCCGTCGCTGGCGTCGCTGCTCGGCAGCGCCTCGGAGCTCGGGATGGGGGTGTTGCTCGAGACCCACGGCGAGGAGGATCTCGAGCGGGCGCTCGCCACCGATCAGGAGGTCGTGGGCATCAACGCGCGCGACCTCGAATCGCTCGAGGTGGACGTGCACGCCGCCCTCGAGCGGCTCCGGCAGGTGCCGGCCGGGCGGACCGCCGTGCTCGAGAGCGGGATCGCCTCGCGCGCCGACGCGGTCGCGGCCGTCGAGGCCGGCGCATCTGCCATCCTGGTCGGCGAGGCGCTGATGCGTGCACCGGATCCGTCGGCGAAGGTCCGGCAACTGCGCGGGGAGGAGGCCGAACGATGAGCGGTGTGGAGCTCGCGCCCGTCCCCGACGCGCGGGGCCGGTTCGGCGCGTACGGCGGGCGCTACGCGCCGGAGGTGCTGATCCCGGCGCTCGACGAGCTCGCCGCCGCCTGGTCGGTGCTCCGTGACGATCCGGGGTTCCGCGGCGAGCTCGCGGCGCTGCTCGCGGACTTCGCCGGACGGCCGACGCCGATCACGTACGCGTCGCGACTCTCCGATGAGCTCGGCGCGTTCATCTGGCTCAAGCGCGAGGATCTGGCCCACACGGGCGCGCACAAGATCAACAACGCCCTCGGGCAGGTCCTGCTCGCGAAGCGGCTCGGCAAGGAGCGGATCATCGCGGAGACCGGCGCCGGCCAACACGGCGTCGCCACCGCGACCGCGTGTGCGCTCCTGGGCCTCCCGTGCGTGGTGTACATGGGGGAGGAGGACACGCATCGGCAGGCGCCGAACGTCGCCCGGATGAAGCTGCTCGGCGCCGAGGTCGTCCCGGTGACGGCGGGGATGAAGACGTTGAAGGAGGCCGTGAACGCCGCGTTGCGCGACTGGGCGGCCAGCGTGCGCACGACCCACTACGTGATCGGTTCGGTCGTGGGCCCGCATCCGTTCCCGATGCTGGTGCGCGATCTGCAGCGCGTGATCGGTGACGAAGCCCGCGCCCAGTACGCGGCGCGGATCGGGGCCGATCCGGGGTTCGTCCTGGCGTGCGTGGGCGGCGGCTCGAACGCGATCGGGATCTTCACCGCGTACGTGGGCGCTCCCGGCGTGCAGCTGATCGGCGTCGAGGCGGGCGGCACCGGCAGCGAGCTCGGCCGCCACTGTTCCTCGCTGACGCAGGGGGATCCCGGCGTGCTCCACGGCGCGCTCTCGTACCTCCTCCAGGACGCCGACGGGCAGGTCGCGCCGACGCATTCGATCTCGGCCGGCCTGGACTATCCGGGCGTCGGCCCCGAACACGCGTACCTGAAGGATGCGGCGCTCGCGCGCTACGTCAGCGCGACGGACGAGGAGGCGCTGGCAGGGCTGCAGCTGCTGGCGCGGACCGAGGGCATCATCGCGGCGTTGGAGCCGTCCCACGTGATCGGCTGGCTCATGCATCGCCCGCTCCCCGAAGGGGCCCGCGTGCTCGTGTGCCTGTCGGGCCGAGGGGACAAGGATCTCGACACCGTCCGGGCCGCCCTGGGGACGGGATGAGCGCGCTCGGCGCCACGCTCCGCGCCGTCCGCGATCGCGGCGGTCGCTCCTTCGTGCCGTACGTGACCGGCGGGTATCCCGGCGTCGACGCCGACCTGCTGCGGTCCCTCGAAGCCGCCGGCGCGGACGCGCTCGAGATCGGCATCCCGCATTCCGACCCGATCATGGACGGCGGCGTGATCCAGGAGGCGTCCTCGACCGCCCTCGAACGCGGCACGCGGCCGGCGGACGTCCTGGACACGGTGCGCGCCGCCGATCTGCGCATCCCGGTCGCCGTGATGACGTACGTGAACCCGGTGTTCCGTCGCGGGGTCGAGGCGTTCCTCGACGATGCGGCCGCCGCCGGCGTCGCCGGCGCGATCGTGCCCGATCTCCCCGTCGATGAGGCGGCGGCGTTCGAGGCGGCCGCCGTCGAACGGGGGATCGACGTCGTCCTGCTCGCCGCGCCGGGGACGGCCGAGACCCGCTATGCGGCCATCGCGGCGGCCTCGCGAGGATTCGTCTACTGCGTCGCGACCTACGGCGTTACCGGCGTCCGCGAGGAACTCGGCGGAGCGGCACGCGAGGTGGTCGAGGCGCTCCGACCCCTCACGGACCTCCCGTTGCTGGTGGGGGTGGGTATCGGGACCCCCCCGCAGGCAGCCCAGGCGTGTTCGTTCGCGGACGGCGTCATCGTCGGATCGGCGCTGATGGCCGCCCTCGCAGACGGAGGCGCCGGGGCCGTCCAGAACCTCGCCGAAGCGTTCCGGACGGCGATCCCGCGGGCCTGAGCCATCCCGCCGGGCGCCCGCGCCCGTATCCGGGAGCGGGGGAACGGTCCTCCGGAGTGATTGGCCTGCGCCGAGCGGATGTGGTACCAAAGCCCACTATCTCGCTCGGTTCCAGAAAGGGGGCTGCATGAAGCACGGAAGGTGGGTAACCCCCATCGCGATGCTCGGTGTGCTGGCGCTGCTCGGCGCCGCATGCTCGAAGAGCAGCAGTTCGACGCCGGCCGGCAGCGGCGGGGGGACGGTGGACTGCACGACCGTCGACTTCGGCTGCGTCACCGTGGGGGCGAACGACCCGATCCAGATCGGGACGCTCCTGTCGGTGAGCGGCGACAACGCGAACCTCGGCCTGGACAGTCTCTACGGGGTCCAGCTCGCGCTGGACTACCTCGACGGGACGTTCGATCAGAAGGACGGCCAGATCGACGGCCACAACGTGACCCTCCAGAACGAGGACGACAAGTGCTCGGCCGAGGGAGGAGCGGCCGGCTCGACGAAGCTCGCCGCGAACGCGCAGATCGTTGCCGTCATCGGCACGAGCTGCTCGGGGGCGGCCCTCGGGGTCGCGGACACGACGCTCGGGGACAAGGGCATCGTCCTGTTCTCGCCGTCGAACACGAACCCGTCGCTAACGGCGTCGGGAACGCACAACCCGTTCTACTTCCGCACCGCGCACAACGACGCGATCCAGGGCGCCGTGGTCGTGGACTTCGCGACGAAGCAGCTCGGGGCGAAGACGGCGGCGACGATCCACGACGAGACGCCGTACACGGAGGGTCTGACCACCGTCTTCGGGAGCAAGTTCACCCAGGCCGGCGGGACGATCACCGACGCCGAAGCGATCAACAGCGCGGACAGCGACTTCAAGCCGGTCCTCACGAAGATCGCGCAGAACGCGCCGGACGTGATCTACATGCCGGACTACACGGCGCAGTGCGCCCTGTTGCTCCAGCAGGCGAAGCAGATCCCCGGGCTCGCGAACACGACGATGATCGGGTCGGACGGTTGCTTCTCATCCGACTTCATCAAGCTGGCCGGAACCGCGATCAGCGGGAGCTACTTCTCCTCGCCGAACCTGTCCGCGTTCTCGAAGGCCGATTTCTACACGAACGACTTCCTGCCGGCATACAAGAAGCTGTCCGGTGGCGCGCCGTTGTCGGCCTTCCACGCCCACGCGTTCGACGCCGTCGACATCCTGGCGAAGGCGATCGAGTCTGTGGCGATCAAGAACAGCGACGGGTCGCTCTCGATCCCTCGACAGGCGCTTCGCGACGCGATCCAGAACACCACCGATTTCCCCGGCATCGTCACGAACTACACCTGCAGCTCCACGGGTGACTGCGCGGCGAACGTGGTGATCGGTGTCTACAAGGCTCCGAACCTGCCGATCGAAGGCGGCACGGGCAACGGCAAGCCGGTGTTCTCCGAGACGGTATCGCTGGCCAGCGCGCTGGGAACCAGCTCGAGCTAGCGGATGCCCGTCGGTCGGAGCGATGCGGGTGGGCGCACGCGCCCACCCGCATCGTCCGGCGGGTAGGGAGCGTCGATGGCCAACATGAGCGGGGTCCAAGAGGCGCCGCCCGTTCCCGCCACCCTCAGCCGGTTCGCCCGGCTGCCCTGGCGCCGGATCATCCAGGTCCTGCTGGGCATCGGGATCGGATTGTTCGTCGCCGTCGGTTCC
>DATIWE010000010.1:0-21179 GCA_035519495.1 Actinomycetota bacterium | reverse complement strand
GCTGATCCTGGTCAAGATCGGAATCGCGGCCCTGCTCGCGCTCGGGCTGAACGTGGTGGTGGGGTTCGCCGGCCTGCTCGACCTGGGGTACGTGGCGTTCTTCGCGGTCGGTGCCTACATCACCGGCGTGCTGACCGGCGGCCTGCTGATCACGACGCTCGGCCTGAGGGCACCGGCGATCAACGGCGACCTCTCGTTCTTCCTGGCCCTGCCCATCGTGATCGCGGTGGCGGCCCTCGTCGGCGTCCTGATCGGCGCGCCGGTGCTGCGCCTGCGCGGCGATTACCTGGCGATCGTGACGCTCGGCTTCGGAGAGATCGCGCGGGCCCTGTTCACGTCGGACTGGCTCAAGGACATCTTCGGCGGGACGCAGGGACTGACGAAGATCCCGGCGGCGCCGATCGGCGGGCTCGATTTCCGCAGCCCGCGGACCTTCTACTACCTCGTCCTCGTGTTCTGCATCATCGCGGCGTACATCGCGTGGCGCCTCCAGGCCTCACGGGTCGGCCGTGCGTGGAACGCGATGCGCGAGGACGAGCAGGTGGCCGAGGCGGTCGGCGTCAGCTCCACGCGGTACAAGCTGCTCGCGTTCGCGATGGGCGGCGCGATCGGCGCCGTCGGCGGGGCGCTCTTCGCGGTCCAGGTCGGGTCGCTGAACGACGCGAGCTTCACGATCTTCGTGTCGATCACGACGCTCGCGATCGTGATCCTCGGCGGGATGGGCAGCATCCCCGGCGTCGTCGTCGGGGCGCTCGTCCTGATCGGGATCCCGGGGCTCCTGTCCGAGTTCCAGGCGTACCAACTGCTCGTCTATGGCGCCGTCCTGATGTCGGTGATGATCCTGCGGCCCCAGGGCCTCATCCCGAACATCCGGCGGACGCGGGAGCTCCAGGAGGAGGAACGGGCCCAGGACAAGTGGGCCGGGGACATCGCCGGCGATGAGGGCGTGGCCGCCGAGCCCTCACCCCTCGGGGAGGGCAGCGGATGAGCCTCCTCGAGATCCGCGGCATCTCGAAGCACTTCGGCGGTCTCTACGCGCTGGACAACCTCGAGTTCTCCGTCGAGCAGGGCGAGATCGTCAGCGTGATCGGACCGAACGGCGCCGGGAAGAGCACATTGTTCAACGTGATCACCGGTCTCTACCATGCCGACGCCGGCGACATCATCTTCTCCGGCCAAAGCGTCGTTGGGCTCACGCCGAACCAGATCACCCGCCTCGGCATCGCCCGGACCTTCCAGACCGTGCACCTGTTCCCGAACATGACCGTGCTCGAGAACGCGATGGTCGGCCAGCACTGTCGCTCCAAGGCGGGCGTGTTCGGCGCGATCCTGCATTCGCCGCGCCAGCGGGCCGAGGAGCGACGCATCCGGGAGGGCGCGCAGGAGGCGCTGAACTTCTTCGGCACGAAGCTCACCGGCTACCGGCAGGACCAGCCGGCGTTCGTCCTGTCCTACGCGAACCGCCGCCGCCTCGAGATGGCGCGCGCGATGGCCACCGAGCCGACGATCCTCCTGCTCGACGAGCCGACGGCGGGGATGAACCCGCACGAGACCCTCGTGCTCCGCGACCAAATCGTGCGCATGCGCGACGAGCGCGGGCTCACGATCGTCGTGATCGAGCACGACATGCGCGTGGTGAAGGGCGTCTCCGACCGCGTCGTCGCGTGCGACTATGGGCAGAAGATCGCGGAGGGCTCCTACGAGGAGGTCGCGAACGACGAGCACGTGATCGAGGCCTACCTGGGCACGAAGGCGGTCGGATGAGCGGGGAGGCGCCGGCCGCCGTCGCACCGCCGGACGCCGAACCCGACCGGCGGCCGGCGCTCGAGCTCCGCGACGTGAGCACGCACTACGGCCTCGTGTCGGTGCTCCGCAACGTGAACGTCCAGATCTTCCCCGGCGAGATGGTCTGCCTCCTCGGCGGGAACGCCAGCGGGAAGACGACCACGCTGAAGACGATCCTCGGCTACGTGACGCCGAGCGAGGGAGAGGTCCTCCTGGACGGCGAGGTGATCTCTGGCCTGCGGACGAAGGAGGTCGTGGCGCGCGGGATCTCGATGGTGCCCGAGAACCGCCGGCTGTTCCCGCACATGACGGTCGCGGAGAACCTCGACATCGGCGCGTACCTCCGGACCGACCGGGCGAAGCTCGCGGATGATCGCGAGCAGGTGCTCGAAACCTTCCCCCGCGTGCGGGAGCGTCTGAAGCAGAAGGCCGGCACGCTCTCCGGGGGCGAGCAGCAGATGGTCGCGATGTGCCGCGCGCTCATGGCGGATCCGCGGGTGCTCCTGATGGACGAGCCGTCGATGGGCCTGGCGCCGGTCCTCGTGGAGCAGGTGTTCCAGATCATCAAGACGATCCGCGATCTGGGCAGGACGATCTTCGTCGTGGAGCAGAACGCGAACATGGCTCTGTCGATCGCCGACCGCGGCTACGTCCTGCAGACCGGCGAGATCGTGCTGGCGGGCGCGGCGACGGCGCTCCTGGAGAACCCCCGGATGCGCGAGGCCTACCTGGGCGAACTGTGATCCGAACGGTCGGCGCCGACGAGCTCCGGCGTGGTCTGTCGATGCGGGCCGCGATCGATGCGCTCGAGACCGCGTTCGGCGAGGAGGATCCCGCCGCCGCCGGGCCGCCACGTACGAGCCTGCAGACGCGGGCCGGTTCTCTCCTGCTCATGGCGGCGGCGGGCGACCGGGGGGTCGGTGTGAAGCTCGTCACGATCTCCGAGGGCAACCCCGCGATCGGGGCGCCGCTGATCCAGGCCTCCTACGTCCTGTTCGATCCGGCGACGCAGACGCCCGAGGCGGTGCTCCACGGCACCGAGCTCACGGCGATCCGCACGGCGGCGGTGAGCGGCCTGGCGACGAGACACCTGGCGAACCGGGAGGCGCGGCGGCTCGTGCTGTTCGGGGCGGGCACGCAGGCCACCTCGCACCTCGAGGCGATGGCGGCCGTCCGCCCGGTCGAGGAGGTGGTAGTGGTGTCCCGGACGGCCGAGCGAGCCGCGCGGCTCGTCGAGCGCGCCCGCTCGATGGGGCTGCGGGCGTGGACCGGCGGGCCCGAGGCCGTTGAGGACGCCGACCTGGTCTGCACGTGCACGACGTCGTCTACGCCCGTGTTCGACGGCGCGGCGCTCGCGGACGGGGCGCACGTGAACGCGGTCGGCGCGTACCTGCCCGAGGCTCGGGAGCTGGACACCGGGACGATCGCCCGCGGGAGGCTCGTGGTGGAGACGCGCGAGGTCGCGATGGCCGAGGCCGGCGACGTGCTCGTGCCGATCGCCGAGGGCGCGATCGGACCGGAGCACATCGCTGCCGACCTCGCGGCGCTGGTCCGGGGCCGCGCGGTCCGGACCTCCCGAGAGGACGTCACCGTGTTCGTGTCGGTCGGGATGGCGTTCGAGGACCTGGTGGTCGCGCGGGCCGCGATCGAGGCCCTCGGATGACCGATCTCCCGCGCACCGCCGACGTCGTGGTGATCGGCGCCGGTATCGTCGGCTGCTCGGCCGCGTACCACCTCGCGGCGGCCGGCGCCGGCCGGGTGCTGCTGCTCGACCGCGAGGACGCCGTCGGCACGGGGTCAACGGGAGCGTGTGCCGGTGGGTTCCGCCAGCAGTTCAGCACCGAGGTGAACATCCGTCTGTCGCGCGCGAGCGTGCCGATGATCGTGGGCTTCACCGAGGAGCACGGGATCGCGCTCGACGTGACGCAGGACGGGTACCTCTTCCTCGTCCGCGAAGCGGCTTCGTGGCGGTCGTTCCTGCGCGGGGTCGAGCTCCAGCGCTCCCTCGGGGTCGAGGTCGAGACGCTTGGCCCCGATGACGCCGCGGCGCTCGTGCCCGGCGTGAACGTCGAGGGTGTGCTCGGGGCGACGTTCGGTCCCCGAGACGGCATCGCGGACCCGGCCGGACTCACGCAGGGCTATGCGAGCCTCGCCCGGGACGCGGGCGTCACCCTGGCGCTCGGCGAGCCCGTCGAGGCGATCGTGGCCGGCAACGGCGGAGGCCCGGCGGTCCGGACCCGAGGCGGCACGGTGGCCGCGAGCGCCGTGGTCCTCGCCGCCGGCGCGTGGTCGGGGGCGCTCGCGGCCACCGCCGGCGTCGACCTCCCGATCGAGCCCGTGCCGCGCGTCGTGGTCACGACCGGCCCCTTCCCCGGCGTTCCGGAGCGGCGCACCCTCCTGATCGATGCGGACAGCTCTTTCTACGTCCACCGGGAGGCAGACGGCGTCCTGATGGGCATGGGAGGCGCCGACGAGCCGACGTTCGACACGAGCGTCGACGATCGGTTCATCGAGCGGGAGCTGCTGCCGAAGGCCCTCGAGATCTTCCCCCCGCTCGCCGAGGCGGGCGTCCGCTCGAGGTGGGCGGGGCTGTACGAGATGACGCCGGACCGGCATCCGGTGATCGGTCCCGCGCCGGTCGATGGGCTCTGGATCGCAGCGGGTTTCAGCGGGCACGGGTTCCAGCAAGGGCCGATCGTCGGCAAGCTGCTGGCCGAGATGATCGTCGAGGGCGCCGCGACGTCGGTCGACGTCTCGTCGCTCGGCCTGGATCGCTTCGCGCGTGGGGAACTGGTCCTGGAGCACCACGTGGTGTGAGGTGCCGGGAGCGGGGGTCGAACCCGCACGGGCCGAAGCCCACGGGATTTTGAGTCCCGCGCGTCTGCCAGTTCCGCCATCCCGGCCGGCCGGCGACAGCGTACATCGAGGGTGGATGGGGACCGGCGGTCCTTGCGTTGCCCGCGGCGGCGGCCGGGCCTATAGTCCGCCGAGATGGACGGAGGCGCGATCCGCGCCTCCCGGGAGGAGGATCCGGATGCGGACATCTCGATCGTTCGCGCTCACGGCCGCCCTTGCGGTCGTCGTGACGCTCGGTGTCGCTTGTTCGAAGGGCACGACGACCGGCCCGGCCGCGAGCGGCCAGGCGCCGACGGGCGGAGGCGTGTGCGCCACGGTGGACACGAACGGCACCGACGCTCTTGCAGCGGTGTGCAAGGCCGGCACGATCCGGGTCGCCACCGATCCGAAGTACAAGCCGGCCTCTTGGTACAACGTCCAGACCGGCCAGTGGAACGGGTTCGACGTGCAGGTGGCGCAGGAGATCGCGAAGCGGCTCGGCGTGAACGTCGACCTGCAGGCGCAGAAGTGGGACGTCATCACGGCTGGCTCGTGGAACGACCGGTGGGACCTCAGCGTGGGTTCGATGACGGATACGGTCGACCGCGAGAAGTTGTTCGACTTCACACCGGCGTACTACTACACGCCGGCCGGCGTGGCGGTGAACAAGGCGAACACATCGATCACGAGCGTCTCCGACATCAGCGGCAAGAAGGACTGCGTCGGGGTCTCGACGACCTACCAGGACTACCTGAAGAAGACGCTCATCCTGGGCAAGTCGGCGCCGCCCTTCACGTTCCAGGTCGCCAATCCGCAGATCATCACGTTCACGACCGACACGGACGCGCTCGACGCTCTGGGCCTCGGCGACGGCGTCCGGTGCGACGCGGCCGTCTCGGCGGTCCCGATCATCCAGTCCTATATCGACGACGGGGGCCCGATCAAGCTGATCGGCGACCCGATCTACTACGAGCCGCTCAGCATCGCGCTCGACAAGAACGCACCCGTCTCGCAGACGACGTTGCTCGATGCGGTGAGCAAGATCGTCACCGACATGCACGACGACGGAACGCTCGCGGCGCTGTCCCAGAAGTGGTGGAAGACGGACCTAACGACGTCGAGCGCCTCTTCCTGATCACCGTCGGGAACATCGGGTGAGCGCGAAGGCGCAGACGGCGGGAGTCGGATCAACCCGGCTCCCGCCGTCGCTGCTCGAGGAGCCGCCGAGCGCGAAGTACCTGCTGTTCGGGTCGTGGGTGCTCGCGACCGAGGGCGCGCTCGCCCTTGTCTTCCTGCCGGTCCTGGTCTTCTCCACGTCGACCGCGATCCCTCCCGCGCACATCGCCATGTTCGGGCTCGTGGGGGTCGTCTGTCTCGTCGGGGCAGGGCTCGTCTACGTCCGCCGCGCGTGGACCTGGTGGGTCGCGCTGGCCGCCGCGGTCGGGAGCGCCGGGTACCTCCTCGCCGTCGGCGGGTTGACGTCGACGCGGGAGGCCGACGCGGCGGGGGTTCTGAGCGCGATCGTCGTGGTGTTGCTGATCATCGGGAAGTCGTCGGCGGGGAACGCCGACGCGCTCGCGCTCGCGAGCGCGCGCGTGCCGTTCCGGCTGAAGGTCACGCTCGTCTGGGTGGCGATCTTCTTCATGCTTGGCTTGTTCCTCGCGTTGTCGGATCTCGATTTCGGATTCATGCGAGAGAACTTCTGGTACATCGCTCGGGGACTCCAGTACACCGTCCTGCTGGCGGCCGGAGCCATCGTGCTCGCGACGATCCTGGCGCTGTTCGGCGCGCTCGGGCGGCTGTCGAGGAACCCGGTCGCCTACGGCATCTCGGGGTTCTACACCTCGTTCTTCAGGGGCACTCCCCTGATCGTGCAGCTGTTCCTGATCTACCTAGCGTTGCCCGAGATCGGTGAGAACCTCGATCGCGTCTCGGTCGTCAGGTTCCTCGCATTGAGCGCGTTTATCGCCGGCATCATCGGCTTGGGCTTGAACTATGGGGCGTACATGACCGAGATCTTCCGCGCGGGGATCCAGTCCGTGAGCCACGGCCAGGCCGAGGCCGCGGACGCCTTGGGGATGACGTATCCCCAGCGCATGCGTCGGGTCGTCCTGCCCCAGGCGGCGCGGGTGATCATCCCGCCGACGGGCAACGAGTTCATCGCGATGATGAAGGACACCGCGCTCGTGAGCTTCCTCGGCGCAGAGGTAGCGAGGGCCGAACTCTTCCTGCGCGGGCAGCTCGCGTTCAGCCAGAACCTCACGAAGCGGTTGGAGACCCTGCTGATGGTCGCGGCCCTCTATTGGCTCTTGACCTCGATCTTCACGTTCTTCCAGGCCCGGCTGGAGCGACGGCTCTCGAAGGGATACGTCCGCACGAGCGTGACCTCGACCTTCGGGGGGACCCGGACCCAGTTCCTGCCTGCATCCGCCGGGGGTGGGCCTGGGGGCGGGGGAGCCGTGGTGGAGATCCCGGTCCCCGACGAGCAGCCTGGCGTGCCCCTGGGACCCGCCCAGTGAGCTCCACCACCGGCGGGCCGGTCGTGCGGGTCCAGAACCTCCACAAGTACTTCGGGGCGCTCGAGGTCCTCCGGGGTGTCGACATGGACGTGTTCCAGGGAGAGGTCGTGGTGATCTTCGGCCGGTCCGGTTCCGGCAAGTCGACCTTGCTGCGGTGCATCAACTTCCTCGAGGACCCCACGGACGGCCAGATCGAGGTCGCGGGGATCCGGCTCGAGGGGGGCCACCGGACCCGGAGCAAGCGGGAACAGATCCGCCAGCTCCGGATGCATGCGGGGATGGTCTTCCAGCAGTTCAACCTGTTCCCGCACATGACGGCGCTGCAGAACGTGATGGAGGGTCCCGTCACCGTGAAGGGGCTGAAGCCCGATGAGATCCGGCCGATCGCCGTGGAGCTCCTCGCGAAGGTGGGGCTGGCCGACAAGGCCGATGAGCATCCGATCCGCCTTTCGGGCGGCCAGCAGCAGCGGGTCGCGATCGCCCGCGCCCTGGCGATGGAACCAGATGTGATGCTCTTCGACGAGCCGACCTCGGCGCTCGACCCCGAGTTGATCGGCGAGGTGCTCAACGTCATGAAGTCGCTCGCGACGGATCTGCACATGACGATGGTGGTCGTGACGCACGAGATGGGCTTCGCCCGCGAGGTCGCGAACCGGATGTGCTTCTTCCACGACGGCGTCATCCTCGAGGAGGGGACGCCGGATGACCTGTTCGAGCGGACGCGGCACGCGGAGACGAAGACCTTCCTCGACGCCGTCCTGTGAGATCGGGACCCCCCCAGAAACGAGATGACGGGCCGCGGCCCCCCTCGGAGCCGCTCGCGCCTTCCCCATACGCGAGCGTCACCTGTCGAGTGCCGCAGCCCGTCACGTCGCGGTCCCTGCGATCCGCCGCCGTTGCTCCGGTTGCCCATCGCATCTGGCGGGAACCACCGGGACCGGAGCGCAACATAGACGGAAGGTTGAGGGCTGTCAACTCGCATCACCCTGTTGCCGTGCAAGGGCTGTGACGCATCGACGCAGGTAGCGGTCCCGTGCCGATAGACCGACAAGAACGTGAACGCCGTCACGATGTCGAACCCTCGACCGATGCACGAGGGTCTGTCCGACGTGTCTGTCCGAACACCGCGTCGCAGCTCGCGGCTACCATTGGCGTTGTGAGCGGTACGACCGATGCATCGAGCACGCCTCGACGGTTGTTCCTGCTCGACGGACACAGCCTCGCGTACCGCGCGTTCTTCGCGCTGCCGCCGACGCTCGCCACCAGCAGCGGCACCGTGACGAACGCCGTGTACGGATTCACCTCGATGTTGATCAAGCTGCTCGGCGACGAGCACCCCGATCTGATCGCCGTGGCGTTCGACACCGGTGCGCCGACCGTCCGGTTGGAGATGGACGCCGAGTACAAGGCCGGCCGGCGCGAGACGCCGGCCGACTTCGGCCCGCAACTCACGCTGATCGAGGAGGTGCTCGCCACCCTGAAGATCCCGATGATCAGGGTCGAGGGGCACGAGGCCGACGACGCGCTCGGCACGCTGGCCACCCGGGCGAGCGACGAGGGGATCGACGCGGTCATCGTCACTGCCGACCGCGACTTCTTCCAATTGGCCCGCGAGCGACAGGACGGGAAGGGAGCGATCTCCGTCCTGTTCAACCGCCGGGGCATCTCCGAGATCGATCACATGGGGCCGCCCGAGATCGAGGCGAAGTACGGCGTCTCGCCGGCGAGCTACCTCGACTACGTTGCGCTGAAAGGCGACACCTCGGACAACATCCCGGGCGTCCCCGGGGTGGGCGAGAAGACGGCCGCGAAGCTGGTCCAGGAGTTCGGCTCGGTCGAGGATCTCTTGGCTCGGTCCTCCGAGCTCAGGGGGAAGCTGAAGGAGAACGTCACGGCCGCCGCGGACCGGCTGGCGCTGAACAAGCAGCTGGCCCGGATCGTGACCGACGTCGAGCTCGACGTGGGTCCCGAGGACGCGGTCATGGGCGCGTTCGACCCGGAGGCCGTCCGGCGACTCTTCGTGTCCCTCGAGTTCCGGTCCCTGATCGACCGCCTCCAGGAGGCGATCGGCGCCTCGAAACCGAAGGCCGAGGTGGCCGAGCTGGACCTCCGGCGGGCGGAGGCCGAGGAGCTCGCAGCGGTGCTGCGCCGGGCGCCCGCCGCCGTCCGTCTGTCGGTGGAGGAGGGACGGGTCCGCGGCGCCGCGGTCTCGGCCGGAGGCGCCCAGGCGGCCTACGCGGACCTGGACGGGCTGGGGCCGCTCGCGGCGCCGCTGGCGGATCCGGAGGTGGCGCTCTGGACGCACGACGCGAAGTCCCTCGAGCGCGCCGTGACGGCCGAGGGCGGAGTGGTCGCCGGCGTCGCGTTCGACACGATGCTCGCCGGGTACCTCCTCGATCCCGCGGCCGCGCGGTACCCGCTGCGCGCGCTCAGCGAGCGGTACCTGGGGGCCGACGTGCTCGGCGACGAGCAGGACGAGGAGGCCGGGCAGCTGTTCGCGGAGGATCCGTGGCGCACGACGGCCGCCGAGGCCGCCGCGGTCGCCTTGCTCGCACCCGTGCTGGAGGAGGAGGTCGAACACCAGAGCCTCGGGGCGCTGCTCGAGGACGTCGAGCTGCCGCTCTCCTCGGTGCTCGCTCGCATGGAGGCGCGGGGCGTGCGGCTCGATACGGCCTACCTCGACGAGATGGGCGATTCGGTCCGAGATCGCATGGCCTCACTCATGACCCAGATCTACGAGGGCGCGGGCCACGAGTTCAACCTGAACTCCCCGCCGCAGCTCCGCCAGGTCCTCTACGAGGAGCTCGGCCTGCAACCCGGGAGGAAGACCCCGAAGGGCGAGCTCTCCACCGACGCCAGCGTCCTGGAGAAGCTCCGCGACGAACACCCGATCGTCGATGCCCTGCTGTCCTGGCGCGAGCTCGACAAGCTCAACTCCACGTACCTGGAGGCGTTGCCGAAGATGGTCGACCCGCGCGACGGCCGGGTCCACACGACGTTCAACCAGGCGGTCGCCGCGACCGGCCGGTTGAGCTCGTCCAACCCGAACCTCCAGAACATCCCGATCCGCTCGGAGATCGGCCGGCAGATCCGGCGGGCGTTCGTGCCGGGCCGGAAGGGCCACGTCCTGCTCGTGGCCGACTATTCGCAGATCGAGCTGCGGGTGCTGGCGCACCTTTCGGGCGATGAAGGCCTCCGCGAGGCGTTCGCGAAAGGGCTCGACATCCACACCGCGACCGCCGCGGCGGTCTTCGGCGTGCCGCTGGATGAGGTCGAGCCGGAGCTCCGACGCCGGGCGAAGATGGTCAACTACGGCCTCGCGTACGGCATGAACGCCTACGGCCTCGCGCAGCGGCTCGACATCCCGACCGGCGAGGCGCAGGAGATCATGGACGGCTACTTCGCCGGCTTCCCGAAGATCAGGGAGTACCTGCGGGCCCAGGTCGAACGTGCGCGGCTGGACGGCTACACCGAGACGATCCTCGGGAGGCGCCGCTACATCCCCGAGCTCACGAGCGGCAACCGGCGGCTCCAGGCGCTCGGCGAGCGGCAGGCGCTGAACGCGCCGATCCAGGGCAGCGCGAGCGACGTCTTCAAGGTCGCGATGATCGGCGTCGACGAGGCGCTGCGGGCATCCCCCGACCTGGACTGCCACATGCTCCTCACGGTGCACGACGAGCTGGTGTTCGAGGTCCCCGCGAAGCGCGTCGAGGGGGCCGCCGAGGTCGTTCGGGACCGCATGGAACACGCGATCGATCTCGAGGTGCCGTTGCGTGCGGACATCGGCTGGGGCTCCAGCTGGGCGGACGCCGTTCCGGAAGGCCACTGACACCATTGGGGCGCGCTGCGGGTTGCGCCGCGGCATAATGCGGTCGTCCAGCCCGATCGGAGTCCCATGGGTGAGGAGCCGCACACGTTGACGGTTCCCGAGCGACCGTCCTCCGGCGTGCAGACGTTCTTGATCGCAGATCTTCGCGGGTACACCCGGTACAGCGACGAGCATGGCGATGAGGCGTCGGCTCGGGTCACCGAACGGTTCGCCGCGCTCGCCGGCGAGGTGATCGCGGCCCGGGCGGGCAGGGTCGTGGAGATCCGGGGCGACGAGGTACTGGCCGTGTTCGAGTCGCCGCGAGAGGGGATCCGCGCAGCCATCGACCTCCACGCCGCGCTCGAGGCCGCGCACGACCCCGAGCTCCCCCTCCGGGCCGGCGTCGGCATCGACGTTGGTGAGGCGGTCCCGCTCCACGGTGGGTTCCGCGGACGAGCGATCAACATGGCGGCCAGGCTGTGCGCGCGGGCTCGGCCGGGGGAGACCCTCGTGACGCCGGAACTGGCGCACCTCGCGGGCTCGATCGAAGGGCTCCTCTTCGAAGACAGCGGACCCGTTCGTCTGAAGGGGTTGACGCGGCCCGTCCATCTGCTGCAGGTCGTGTCATCTGCGGGACGGCCAGATCTCGGCATCAGCCCGGCAGCGGGTCCGTTGGAGTTCCGCGCGCTGGGGCCGCTCGAGGTGTCCGATGGCGGGCGGGCGATCGCCCTCGGCGGCCCGAAGCAACGGTTGGTCCTCGCGCATCTGCTCCTCGCCGCCGGCCGCGTCGTCTCGATGGACCAACTGATCGATCGGCTCTGGGATACGGAGCCTCCGAAGGCGGCCCGCAACACGGTCCAGGGCTACGTCTCCCATCTGAGGAGCGCATTGGGTTCCGAACGGATTGAAGGCCGGGCGCCCGGGTACGTCCTGCACGCGGAGCCGGACGAGGTGGACGTCCTTCGTTTCGAGCGCCTGCTCCGCCGCGCGCGCCGGCAGGTCTCGGTGGATCCCGCTCAAGCGGTCGCGGGCTTCGGCGAGGCGCTGTCGCTGTGGCGCGGTGCTCCCCTCGCGGATCTGACGGACATTTCGTCGCTCGAAGGGGAGGTGTCCCGCCTCGAGGAGATGCGGCTCTCCGCCCTGGAGGACCAGATTGATGCGCGCCTGGCGCTCGGCGACCACGCGGGAACGATCCCGGAACTCGAACACCTCACGGCCGGCCATCCGCTCCGCGAACGTCTCTGGGGGGAACTCATGGTGGCCCTCTACCGATCCGGCCGGCAGGGGGAGGCGCTGGAAGCGTTCGATCGTGCGCGCCGGCTGCTCGCCGACGAGATGGGGATCGATCCGTCGCCGGACCTCCGAGAGCTTCACGAGAAGATCCTGAAGCAGGATCCCGTGCTGGAACTGCATGGGACGCCGCTCAGGAGCTACCGGCTGATCGAGCAGATCGGAGAAGGTGCCTTCGGGGTGGTGTGGCGCGCGCTCGACCCCGGAGTCGGTCGCGAGGTCGCCGTGAAGCAGATCCACGCCCGGCTCGCGGACGACCCCACGTTCGTCCGACGGTTCCAGCAGGAGGCGCAGATCGTGGCGCGCCTCGAGCATCCACACGTCGTGCCGCTATACGACTACTGGCGCGACGGCACCGGCGCCTATCTGGTCATGCGGCTGATGCGCGGCGGGAACCTCGCCGAGATGCTGGGGGCCGGCCCGCTCGATCTGGACGAAGCAGTGGCCATCATCGACCAGATCGCCTCGGCCTTGTCGGCCGCGCATCGGCAGCGGTTGGTGCACCGCGACGTGAAGCCCGAGAACGTCCTGCTCGACGAGGACGGCAACGCGTACCTCTCGGACTTCGGGATCGCGGAGGACCAGGGGGTGCCGGCACAGCCTTGGGCGGGCTCCTCCTCGTGGGGATATCGCTCGCCGGAGCAGGTCCGAGGCGAAGATGCGACGACCCGCTCGGATATCTATGCGCTCGGCATGGTGCTGGCGGAGATGCTCCGCGGGCGGCGACCACCGGCAGAGCCACCGGACCTGTGGCCAGCGGTCGATGCCGTCCTCGCGCGAGCGACGGCCGACGATCCGAGCGCGCGGTTCGCCGACGCCCGCGAGCTCGCCGAGAGCCTTCACGCGTCGATCGTGGTCGCCGAGCCCATCGCCGCCGTGACGATCACGGAGGAAGAGACACGGAACCCGTACAAGGGGCTGCGTCCGTTCTCCGAAGCCGACGCCGCCGATTTCTTCGGGCGCGATGCGCTTATCCGGCGGCTCGTCGGCCGCATGGCGGAGGATGAGACATCCGCCCGGTTCCTCGCGGTGGTGGGTCCGTCGGGCAGCGGGAAGTCGTCGGTCGTGCGCGCCGGGCTCCTGCCGGCGCTCCGTGCCGGCGCGGTGGATGGCTCCACGCGCTGGTTCTACACCGACATGCTTCCCGGCCGCCGGCCGTTGGAGGAGCTCGAGGCCGCACTGGCGAAGGTGGCCGTCGACCCACGGACCTCCCTCATCGAAGGGTTGGAACGGGATGAGCGAGGACTCGCTCGAGCGGTCGACGCGATCCTGCCGGGCGACGACAGCGAGCTCCTGCTGCTGGTCGACCAGTTCGAGGAGCTGTTCACGCTCGTCGAGGACGGGCAGACACGCGCTCGGTTCCTCGAGAGTCTGACGGCGGCGACCTCGGAGATGGGCTCCCGCCTGCGCGTGGTGGTGACGCTCCGCGCCGACTTCTACGACCGTCCGCTCGCGTATCCGGGCTTCGCGGAGCTCGTCCGCTCACGGAGCGAGACGGTCGTGCCGCTGTCACCCGAAGAGCTCGAGCGCGCGATCGCCGGGCCAGCCGAGCGCGTGGGCGTGGTGCCCGAGCTCGGGTTGATCGCGGAGGCGGTCGGAGACGTGACGGATCAACCGGGCGCGCTTCCCCTTCTCCAGTACGCCTTGACGGAGACCTACGAACGCCGGCAGGCGGGCGTGCTGACACTCGAGGCCTATCGCGCGGCGGGCGGCGTCCGCGGTGCGGTTGCCGGGAGGGCCGAGCAGCTCTTCGGCGCCATGAACCCCGCCGGTCGCGAGGCGACCCGACAGCTCTTCCTGCGCCTCGTCAGCGTGGGGGACGGAGCGGACGACACCCGCAGGCTGGTGGGCCGCGCCGAGCTGGGCTCCCTCGAGGTCGACCCCGAGGCGATGGACGCGGCGATCGACGCTTTCGGCAGTCATCGACTGCTCTCGTTCGACCGCGACCCGAACAGTCGTGCACCGACCGTCGAGGTGGCGCACGAGGCCCTCCTCCGGGAATGGGGGCGTCTGCGGGGATGGATCGACGTGTCGCGTGAGGACATGATCGCGCACCGGCATCTGGTCGCCGAGGCCGCCGAGTGGGAGCGATCGGGGCGGGACCCGAGCTTCCTCCTGCGGGGCAGCCGCCTCGCCCAGTTCGAGGCTTGGGTGGATACGACGGCGATGGCGCTCTCGGCGGAGGAGCGGTCGTACGTCCACGACAGCGTCGAGGTCCGAGAGATCGAGCGCGCGGAGGAAGAGACGCGAGCGACACGAGAGCGGGCACTGGAGCGGCGCTCCCGGACCCGGCTCCGAGCACTCGTCGCGGTCCTGACGGTCGCCGTGCTCGTGGCCAGCCTGCTGACGGTTGTGGCGGCGAACCAGCGGAGCAACGCTCAACGGCAAGAGCGTGTCGCGACAGCCCGCGAGCTCGCCGCGGCTGCAACGACGAACCTCGACGTCGATCCGCAGCGAAGCATCCTCCTCGCTCTCGCGGCGATCGATGCGACGAAACCTGTGCTCCCCGAAGCGATACAGGCGCTCCATGACGCGGTTGCAGCCGATCGGGAGATCCTGACGCTCCGGGATCCATCCACGGCCAACGTCGCATGGAGCCCGGATGGGCGTCTCCTCGCCACGGGGGGCACGGCCGTCGGGCACGGTCAGCCCGACGTGTTGCTGTGGGACGCGCACACCGGAGCCCTGGTCCGCCGGCTCGTGGGCCACACGACGGACATCGACTACCTGGCCTTCAGCCCTGATTCGACCCGCCTTGCCACCGTGGCCAGCCAAGGCGACGACCGGACGATCATCTGGGATACCCGAACCGGGAAGAAGGTCCAAACCATCCCCGGACTCGGACTCGGGGGCTTCCTGCTTGGCGCACGGTTCAGCCCCAACGGGGAGCGCGTCGTTATCGGCGAAGCGCGGGGCGACGGGAACGTCACCGTCAGGGTCGTGGACGTGAAGACGGGCAAACAGGCGTGGCGTCGGGACACCCGCGTCGGCTGGAGCACGGAACCGGCGTTCAGCCCCGACGGGAAGAGAGTTGCAGTCAATGGATCCTACAAGACGCTCCTTTTCGACGCATCGAACGGACGTCTCGTGCTCACGCTGGACACGCCGTCCTTCGACAACCCCGAGCTCGCGTTCAGCCCCGACTCGAGCGAGCTCTTGACCGCGGACTGGGGCGAGGCCGACGTGTGGAACCTGCGCGCCGGAGGCACGGAGGTGAAGGAGCCGGCGTTCCGACTCCTCGGACAGCGGGGGGTCGTCGGGGCCGCCTGGAGCTCCGATGGACGGCTCCTCGCCACCGCCGGGAACGACGGCACGGCCAGGCTCTGGGACGCGACGACCGGGGAGCAGCTCCTCGTCCTGGCCGGACACGCGGGGGGCGTCGCGTCGGTCGCGTTCGACCCGGACGGGACCCGGCTGCTGACGGGTGGGGGAGACGGCACCGCCCGGGTGTGGAACATCACGCCGGCCGCCACCGCCGAGGTGTTCGGGGCGTTTGAGCCATCACAGGGGCTCGCGAGCGTTTCGTTCAACCCCGACGGCACGCGCCTGCTGACGAGCGATTGGGATCGCCGAGTGTGGCTGTGGGACCCGAGGACCGGCGAGCGGGTCCAAAACTACAATGGATGCTGCTCCGCGGCCTTCGGTCCTGGCGGCTCGACCATCGCGACGATCGGTGGGAACCCCCTGGATTCCGCGCACATCCTGAACACGACAACGGGCGAGCTGATCAGGTGGATGTCCACGCCGCCGGGGAACTGGGAGGACAAGCTGGCCTTCAGTCCAGACGGGTCCTTGATCGCTACGGTCCAAAACTCCGGGAAAGTGGCTCTATACGATGCCTCGACGGGAAGGCTCCTCGTGCACCTCGGCGGATCGACCTCGATCGCCGACGAGATGAAGGATGTCGCCTTCAGTCCCGACGGGCACCTCCTGGCCGCCATCAGCGCAACCGCCACGTTGTACCTGTGGAACGTGCCGTCGGGCGCGGAGGTGTTCCACAAGCAGAAGGCTCAGACCGGGGAGGGGACGTCGGTCGCTTTCAGCCCGGACGGAAAGACGATCGCCACCGCGGGGTTGGACGGCGCGACGGTGTGGAGCACCTCGGGGACGAAGCTCCAGACCATGTCGGGGGGCGGCAGAGCCGAATCCGTCGCGTTCAGCCCGGACGGGCGGACGCTGGGTACCGGTGGCGACGACGGTGTTGCGCGCATCTGGGACGTTGCCACCGGGCGGCAGATGGTCGCCCTCAGCGGGCACTCGGACACCGTCAACGGGGTCGCCTTCAGCCCCGACGGGACCGAGCTCGCCACGGTGAGCTCGGACGGGACCCTGCGGGTCTACATGCTCTCGACCGACGAGCTGATGAGGATCGCCCGTTCCCGCCTCACGCGTGGCTTGACGAACGCCGAATGCCTGCAGTACCTGCACACGTCGATCTGTCCGGCATCCCTCGGATAGACGCCGCCTCGGGCGTTGCTCACGGGCCATCCTTGGACACGGCTCGGCCAACTCGCGTGGGGCGGCTGAACCGCCGCGCACCCTGATCTACCTGCATTTCAAGCGTTCTCCAAGCGTCCCGCACCGGGGCTCCATGAGCACGGGTCGACGGTGCGGGCATGTTCAAGACGGCCCGGATCCTGGTCCTGCTGGCGGTCCCCGCGCTGCTGGGGGGCACCAACCTGAAGGCAGCGACGCCGGTCCAGGTCGGACCGAGCGCCTGGGTCCTCAACGCCTCGCCGAACGAACTCGACCTGGTGCGCTGGGCGATCGGCCGCTACGACCGGGCGGGCCTCGCATTGCCCCCCCTCGAGTTTGCGTTCCACGTCGACGTGAGCGGCTGCGAGGGCCGGACCGGCCTCTATCACAGCGGCATCGTCGACCTCTGCCCTGTCGTGATCAACCCGACCACGCAGCACACCGTCTTGCACGAGATGGCGCACGCATGGACCGAAACGAACGACGGCGCGGCCGTCCGAGCCCGGTTCCTGAAGCTGCGGGACCTCGACACCTGGAACTCCTGGGACGAGCCGTGGCCGGACCGAGGATGGGAACAGGCGGCCGAGGCCATCTCCTGGACGATTGGGGACCGGACCCTCCCTTTGTGGTCCCTCCCGCACCACGACCCGACCCAGATCCTCGCCGCCTACACGGTGCTCACCGGCCGCCGGCCTCCCGCCGCCCGCCCGGCCGGACGCTTGACGGCGTTCTCGCAGCGTACGTAACCTCTGGGCCGGCCCGCGGGGTGCAGACCCGCGCCCGGGCAAATCCCACCCGCCCTGGCGACCGCTTCCCGCGCGCGCGGAAGGAGTCCGAACGGATGAGTGACGAGACCACGGTCGCCCCCGACGAGGTGGCGACCACGACGGCCGAACCGGAGGAGGCGGAGGCGCCCCAAGCGCCCCAAGCGCCGGAAGCAGCGGAGGCGCCGGCCGTCGAGACCAAGGCGGGCGATCTGCCCGACCTGACACCCGAAGAGCTGATCGCGGCCCTCGAGGCCTCGTTCAAAGACTTCAAGGACGGCGACATCGTCGACGGTGAGGTCGTGAAGATCGACCGCGACGAGGTCCTCGTGGACATCGGCTACAAGTCGGAGGGCGTCATCCCGACGAAGGAGCTGTCGATCCGGCACGACGTGGATCCGAACCAGGTCGTGAAGGTCGGCGACCGGATCGAGGCCCTCGTGCTCCAGAAGGAGGACAAGGAAGGCCGGCTGATCCTGTCGAAGAAGCGCGCGCAGTACGAGCGCGCGTGGGGCCGCATCGAGGAGATCATGCGCTCCGGCCAGACGATCAAAGGCCCCGTGATCGAGGTCGTGAAGGGCGGCTTGATCCTGGATATCGGCCTGCGCGGGTTCCTCCCTGCCTCGCTCGTGGACCTGCGGCGCGTCCGGGATCTCCAGCCGTTCGTCGGCCAGGAGCTCGAGGCGAAGATCATCGAGCTCGACCGGAACCGCAACAACGTCGTGCTCTCTCGCCGTGCGTTCCTGGAGGAGTCGCAGTCCGAGGGACGCAAGAAGTTCCTCGAGAACCTGAAGAAGGGCGAGCGGCGCAAGGGCACGGTCAGCTCGATCGTGAACTTCGGGGCGTTCGTGGATCTCGGCGGCGTGGACGGCCTCGTCCACGTGTCCGAGCTGTCGTGGAAGCACGTCGACCACCCGCAGGAGATCGTCGCGGTCGGCCAGGAGGTCGAGGTCGAAGTGCTCGACGTCGATCTGGAGCGCGAACGCGTGTCGCTCTCGCTGAAGGCGACCCAGGAGGATCCCTGGAAGGAGTTCGAGCGGACCTCGAAGGCCGGCTCGGTGATCGACGGCACCGTGACCAAGCTCGTGCCGTTCGGCGCGTTCGTCCGGGTCGCCCAGGGCATCGAGGGCCTCGTGCACATCTCGGAGATCAGCAACGAGCACGTCGACTCGCCGGAGTCGGTGCTGACGGTCGGCCAGGAGGTCCAGGTCAAGGTGATCGACGTCGACGTATCGCGCCGGCGCGTGTCCCTCTCGATGCGGCAGGTCAGCTCGCCGGCCCCGAAGCCGAAGGAGATCGAGGTCGAGGCGGAGGAGCCGGCGCGCGACGCCGGCCCCGAGATGTCGACCGCGATCGAGGTTCCCCAGGCGATCCTCGAGGCGGTCGCGGCCGCTGAGGCATCGGCGCCCGAAGCGGCAGCCACGCCGGCTGCGGCCGAGGCCGAACCGGTGGAAGCCGCCGAGACCGTGACCGAGGCAGGACCGGTGGTCGAGGAGGCCGCGGCGATCGAACCGGCCGTGGTCGAGGAGCCCGAGGCGGCCGTCGAGGCCGTCGTCGAGGAGCCCGCGGCCGCGGAGGAGCCCGCCGCGACCGACGAGGAGGTCTCGCTCGAGGCGATCCTCGAGGACCTCAAGCGCCGCGAGGGACGCAGCGAGTGAACGCGGCATGCTCCTGCTGGGCCTGACCGGCGGGCTCGGCTCCGGCAAGTCGACCGTCGCGGAGATGCTGCACGCTCGCGGCGCGGTCGTGCTCGATGCGGACGCGTTCGCGCGCGAGGCCGTCGTCGGCGGCTCCGAGGGGTTCCGCCGCGTCGTCCAGCGCTTCGGGGCGGGCGTCGTGGGCGCGGACGGCGAGCTCGACCGCGCGAAGCTGGCGTCGATCGTGTTCGCCGACCGGCCGTCGCTCGCCGATCTGGAGGCGATCGTGCATCCGGAGGTCCGCCGGCTGATGGCCGACGGCATCCAGGAGAACCTCGATACCGATCGGGTCGTGGTCCTGGTCAACCCGTTGCTGATCGAGATGGGGACCCATCGCGACTGCGACGTCGTGGTCGTCGTCTCGGTGGCGCCCGAGACCCAGGTCGCGCGGTCGGTGGCCCGCGGCATGGCCGAGGACGACGTGCGCGCGCGGATCGCGGCGCAGCTGCCGCTGGAGGAGCGTTCGCGCGCTGCGGACGTGCTGCTCGACAACGAGGGCTCCCTCGAGGACCTGGAACGCGAGGTCGACGTGCTCTGGCGCGAGCTGATGGTCCGGGCCGGCGCCCACGCCTGAGGGCGCCGCTATCCTTCCCGGATGCGGTTCCGGGGGGTGTTCTTCGATGTCGGCGAGACCCTGGTGCACCCGGCGCCGTCGTTCCCGGAGCTGTTCTCGAACGTGCTGGCCGCCGCGGGCCACCGGCGGGATCCGGCCGACGTGAGCGCCGCGTCGGCGGTCGTGTTCCGGCGCTTCGCCGAGGCCGCGGACGACGGCGAGCTGTGGACCACGTCGCCCGAGCGATCGGCGCGGTTCTGGAAGGGCGTGTACGCGCAGATGCTCGAGACCCTCGACCTGCCCTCCGGCGACGGCCTGCGGGATGAGCTCTACGGCACGTTCACCGATCCCGGGAACTACGCCCTGTTCGACGATGTCGCTCCGGCGCTCGACGCGCTCGCCAGAGAGGGCGCCACGTTGGGCATCGTGTCGAACTACGAGGCATGGCTCGAGGACCTGCTCGTGCTGCTGGGCGTGCGCGACCGGTTCCCCGTGCGCGCGATCAGTGGCATCGAGGGATACGAGAAGCCCGATCCGCGGCTGTTCCGTGTGGCCCTCGACCGCGCGGGGCTGGCTCCGGCGGACGTCGCGTACATCGGCGACAACCCGGCGTTCGACGTCGATCCCGCCCGCGCGCTCGGCATGACGCCGGTCCTGATCGATCGCCGAGGCCGGTTCCCCGGCCAGGATTGCATCACGGTCGCCGACCTCCGCGAGCTCCCGGCGGCGCTCGGAGCCACGACGTGACGGAGCGCGTGTTCACCCTCGAGGAGGCGAACGCCGAACTGCCGGCGCTGAGGGAACATCTTCCCCGGCTCCGCGACGCGCGGCAGGAGCTGATCGCCGCGACCGAGCGGATCGAGACGGCGGTCGCTCGCGACGGCGGGGGTGTGGCGGAGCCGGGCTGGTTCGCGCAGCAGCAGACCTTGAAGACGGAGGTGGAGTACCTGGTCGAGCGCGGCATCCTGCTCCGCGACCCGGACGCGGGGCTGATCGACTTCCCGGCCGAACGCGAGGGCCGGCGCGTCTTCCTGTGCTGGCGGCTCGGCGAGGACGACGTCGCGTGGTTCCACGAGGAGCAGTCGGGCTTCGGCGGCCGGAAGCCCCTGTGAGCGCACGGCCGGTCGTCGCGGTCCTCGGGGCGACGCCCGAGGACCCGCCACCGGGGATCGAGGCGGCGGAGGCGCTCGCGGACGTGCGGTTCGCCGCGGACGGCGACGCCGTGCGCCGTGTCCTGCCGGGAGCCGAAGCGATCCTGTGGTGGGGCGCCGATCGCCGATGGCTCGAGGACGCGTGGGACCTCGCGGGACCGCTCCGGTGGATCCAGTCGGCGAGTGACGGCGTCGACCAGCTGCTCTTCCCCGGGCTCGCCGAGCGGGGCGTCGTCGTGACGAACGCGCGCGGCATCTTCGACGACGCGATCGCGGAGTGGGTGATCGGGGCGATCCTGGC
>DATIWE010000009.1:0-7990 GCA_035519495.1 Actinomycetota bacterium | reverse complement strand
AGCAGGGCCACTACTTCCAGCCACCGCATCCCCAACACCACCACACCGCACTCACCGCTTGAGCCGAGCGGCCGGCCGACGGGCGCCAGAAACGAGGAGTACCGCCTTCAGTCGATCCCCTTCGAACAAACGACCCCCTCCTACGGAGAAAGGCTCAACACTCGACCGCAGATGGCCGGACGCCCGAATCCCTTTGGCTATCAGCACGAATGGATGGAGCATTTATGGAGCCCAGCGGGCGCAACCGATGGCAACGGGTGGCAAACGGGACACCGCCGAAACCGCTCAAACAAGCCGATCCGCAACCCGTGGCAACCCACGGCAACCGCTTCGGAGCGCATGGTAAGGAGGGGGTCGACGGTTCGAGTCCGTCAGAGGGCTTCAAAAAGGCCAGCAAATGGCCTTTTTCTATGGTCAGAGCGCCCAGATGACCCTCAGAAGATCTTGGGATGGGCGCGCACGAGGTGCAAGGTGCGATCGACCACCTCCGCAGACTTCACCGCTAGAGAGAGGGTCACATCAGCCGAGACAGCCTACGAGTTGACGGCCGCTCGGCCGACCTGACGACCCCGAGCACGCCACCGATCTCTATCCGCTAGCCGACCTCGAGCGCCCGCTCCTGCGCCGGTGACCCGTCGAGACCACGTCCTCGCCGCGCCGTGCAGCGACTTTCCGGCGAATCCAGCGCGCCGCGGCGATCGGACGGGGCGGTCTCGATGCCGCATCGGCGCGCGGTCAGTCGAGCGGCAGGCAGACGTGCAAGGCTGTTCCGGCGCCGACAGGGCTTTCGACTTCGATGCTCCCGCCCATCGCTTCGACGCGGTCGCGGAGCCCGACCAGGCCTGAGCCCCGGGCAGGGTCAGCGCCTCCGACGCCGTCGTCGCGGACGCAGAGGCGCAGGAAGCCGTCGTCGGCGACAACCTCGACTGTGACCACGGACGCCTTGGCGTGTTTCGCCGCGTTCGCCAGCGCCTCCGAGACGATGTAGTACGCGCCGATCTCGATCGCCTCCGGCGGTCGCCCGTCGATGCGCACGTCGAGGTGGACGGGAACGACCGAGCGCCGCCCAAGCGCGCGCAACGCGGGATTCAGACCTCCCGCGGTGAGGATCGCGGGGTGGATCCCGTGCGCGAACTCGCGCAGGTCGCTCAGCGCGCGGTCGAGCCCGCGCGCGACGACGTCCAGTTCCGCGCTGAGCTCGACGAGATCCGACGGCACGTCGGCCCGGGTGGCGCGCAGACGCAGCGCGAGCGAGGCGAGCAGTTGCTGCGCGCCATCGTGCAGGTCGCGCTCGATCCTGTGCCTCGTCTCGTCGGCGGTGGCGACGATGCGTGCACGCGAGGCCGTCAGCTCAGCCCGCGCCTGTGCATTCGCGATCGCCGTTGCGACGAGCTCGGTGAACTTCGCCAGGCGCTCTTCCGTGCCCGGTGGCGACGGCTCGCCGCTGCTGGAGCCGACGGTCACGAGTCCCCACAGCCGCCCTTCGACGGTAATCGGGGCTCCGACGGCGGCGCGGTTGCCGACCGGGCTGGGATCGCCGTTGGGATATGAGTCGATGCGGACGGCCCGTCCCGTCGTCCGGACGAGATTGCTCACGCTGTATTCCCGGATCGGGAAGCGCATCTGCACCGGCAACGCCTCACCGCTCGCCGCCCAGCCGGCGAGGATCGTCACGCTGCCGTCCGTCTCGTACCGCGACACGACCGCCCGATCGGTCTCCACGAGTCGTCCCACCTCCTCTGCGACAACCGCGAAGACGTCCGTCGGCGGCGCACCACGCGCGACGAGCGTCGCCACACGGCGGAGCGCAGCCTGTTCCTCGGCGAGCACGCGGTGTCGCTCCTCCGCCTCGCGCAGGTCCGCCTCGGCCTGCCGCCTCTCCGTCACGTCGCGGCCGACGGCGTAGATCTGCCGCTCACGCCGCGCGGGAATCGCGGCCCACTCGATCCACCGAGGCGAGCCGTCCTTGCAGACGTAGCGATTCTCGAACGAGATGGTCGTCGCTCCTTCCCGGAGGAGACTGCCCTCGGCCTCAGTTCGGGCGCGGTCGTCTCGGTGGACTAACTCGAGGATCGGTCGGCCCAGTGTCTCCTCCTCGCTGTAGCCGAGGTGCTCCTCGAAGGCCGGATTGACGCGCTTGAAGTAGCCGTCGAAGCCGGCGACGACGACGATGTCCGGCGTGAGGTTGAAGAGTCGGTCGAGGTCGGCCTTCGCCTTCTCCCGTCGCGCCGCGAACCTGCCCAGCACCCACACGAACGCGGCAAGGAGCAGACCGCCGGCGAGCACGATCCAGGGGAGCGCCGCGGCGGCGCCGCGGACGCCGCTGCGAGGAACCAGCACCTCGAACGGAACCCCGGCCTCCGTGAACCGGCTGCGCGCCGGCGCGGCGCCGTCCAGATCACCCGCCGACAAACCGCCGGCCCTGATCTGCAGGAGCGGGGGCGCAGAGGCGTTGACGTCTCCGGTGTCGGTAGCCGCCGCGAGCAGCCACGACGCGGGAACGGAGACGACCGCGTAACCGGGTTCGAAAAGGTGCCGGTCGACGCGCTGGGCCGACTGCACGAGGAAGAGGCCGGTCGTCCCATCACTGAGCCGCAGGAGCGGCGTCGCACTCGCCTGGAAGGCCGTCTCCGGGCGGGCGATCGCCTCGACGACGGCCGCGATCCCGCCGAGGTCGACGCCCTCCGTGCTCATCGGCGGGCTGCGCGTCACGAACGTAGCGGGGTAATAGCTCCTCCTCGCCCCGGCGGGAACAAGGGCGCCGCTCGGAGAGGGAATGACGATCGGGTGGCCTATTCGCCGCTCGTAGGCAGCGCGGGCGGCCAGCGGAATCTGCTCGATCCATCCGGCGGCCGGCAGACCGCTCGGTGCGAGCCAGAGACCGCCGATCTGGACGAACTCGGCCGGCGTGATCGGGGTCGGCTCACTGACGAGAACCCGGCGCACGCCGTCGACGAGCGTGATCGCCTGGATGACGCGGGCCCGCACCTGGACGGCCGCGAGCTCGGCGCGGTGGTCCGAGTCGCGCCGCGCGTTCGATTCGCCGAGAGCTCGCGCGAGGAAGAACCCGACGACGCTCAGAACGAGCAAGGCGCCGACCGGTCCGAACTGCCGAAATCGCGTGCTCACGTGGGAGCTGACATTCTCCCCTTCGCACGACGGGCGCGCCAGGGTAAGCTAGCCAGATCGTCCCGGAGGGCGTGTGAAGGTTCTGACGATCGTCATCGCCGCCGCAGCGGCACTGCTGTTCTCGGGACACAGCGGAGCCCGTCGACCGCCGCAGCTCGGTGTCGTCCTGAACGGCCTCGACAACCCGTACTTCGTCGCGATGTATCAAGGAGTCAAGGACGAGGCGGCGCGGCGAGATGTGCCGGTGTCCTTCAAGGCGCCGCAAAGCCACTCCGACGTGGCCGGTCAGACCGCAGAGGTCCGTGCGATCCTGGCGAGCAAGAAGGACTGCTACGCGATGTCCCCCATCGACCCTGCGCAGCTAGTGAGCACGCTGCGCGGCGTGCGCAAGCCCGTGGTCTTTCTGGACAGCCCGCTCGATCGCGCTACCGCACGGAAGGCCGGCCTGCGGATCGCCACCGCGATTGGGTCGAGCGACTTCGGCGCGGGAAGGCTCGCGGGCACCGAGATGGTGTCGCTGCTCCACGGCACGGGCCAGGTGGCGCTGCTCGGCGGCTTTCCGACGGGCAATGGCGCACTCCGCCTGGACGGATTCCAGCGCGCCATCGCGGGGACAGGCGTGCACGTCGTTGCGCGGGCGAACGCCGGCTATGTGCGCGTCAAGGCCGAGGCCGAGGCCGCCGAGATGCTCCACAAGCATCCCCAGCTCGCCGGCTTCTTCGCCGCAAACGACCTGATGGCGCTAGGGGCCGCGGACGCAGTGAGCGCGGCGGGGAAAACGGGGGAGGTAGCGATCGTCGGGATGGACGGCATCACTGAGGCGCTCGACGCGATTCGCAGCGGGGAGATGAGCGCGACGGTGTCGCAGTACCCGTACGTCATGGGGCGCATGGCGGTGGAGGCGTGCCTCGCCGCCGCCCGCGGCGCAGTCCTCCCGAGCCGGGTCGACGCCCCGGTCGCGGTCGTGACTCGGGCCAACGTCGCCCGCGCGACCGCCATGTTCCCGCGTCCGTTCCAAACCTATTCCGACCCGTTCGCGCGACTGCTCCGGTCATGAATCGTTCGTGACCGTGGAGGTGGCGTGTACCGCGGCAGGTCGTGGGCTCGCGTCGCGGACGCTCTCGCTATTGACGCCCAGCCTGCTCTTGCTGTGCGTGCCGACCCGAATCGGCGTTACGCGACGGCGACGGACAAGGCGACTGTGACGACCGAGACGATGATCAGGATCGAGTACGTGATGAGATACCCGCGGTAGTGGCCGATCACCGCCGCGGCGAGCGCCGTTATGGCGATCGACGCCGCGATGCACGCCCGCGAGTCGCCGAAGAGGAACGGCACGGCCGGGATAACCGAGCCGACGAGCGTCGCAAGAGCCATCACGATCGCGTTCCGTAGGTTGCGCTGACCATCGGAGAGGTACTGCCCGGCACCCATGCCGATGGTGGCGGCGACGGCGATGCCGATCGATGCCGCGACGATCTTGGACGCGGACGCATGTGTCGCAAGGAGACCCGCGACCACGCCCAGGGTCGAGGTCATCCCGTCGAACGATCCGAAGATGGCCTCTTTGAGGTCGGCAGGCCCGAGGCGCGCCGCACTGCCGGCCTCGGCCGGAGCCGGTCGGCTGAGTGTGCCCGCCTTCATCGGCCTCGTGGCTACTTGCCGGCCGAGGTCGCCACGAACTTCGCCACCGCGTCGATCTGCTGTGTCGTCAGCCGGCCGCCGAAGGCGGGCATGCCGCCGCCGCCGTTCGTCACCTGGCTCGCGACCTTGGCCTGGGACGGCTTGACCTGGTCGAGGTCCGGTCCGACCTTGCCGGTCGCGTTCGCCGCCGCGAGCGTGTGGCAGGACGCGCAGTTCTGCGTGAACAGCGCCGCACCGGTGGCCGCGCCGGAGGCGCCGGCTGCGGATGCCGGCGCGTTCGACGTGAAGCTGCCGTGCGCTCCGAGCCTGAACGCGACGACCTCGGTCGTCTGTCCCTTCCCACCCGGAAAGCTCGCGGCCGTGATCAGCGTGTCGCCGACGATCGCGACCGGAGCGTTCGTGAACGCGGGCAGCTTCTGCTTCCAGACGATCGAGCCGTTGGCGCGCCTGAGAGCCAGCAGGTAGCCGTCGAAGGTCGTCGTGAGGACGAGGTCGTTGGCGACCGTCGCGTTGCCGTCCGGCATCTGCGGGAGCTTCGTGTCCCAGAGGATCCGCCCGGATGCGAGGTCGAGCGCGACCATCTCGCCCTTCCCGGCCCCGAAGTTCGCCGCGCCGAGACCGGTGGTCGGGGTCTTCCACTCGGAGGCGAGGTTGGCGACCGGGGCGTAGACGACGCCGTCGGCGACGGCCATGTTCGTCTCGACGCCGCCGACGATGCCGGGCTCGACGTTGAGCGGGAAGTGCAGCTCGAGCCGGTGCTGGAGGGCCAGCAACCCGTCTGCGTCGTGCCCGTTGTGCACGCCGACCTTGGTCTTCCACACGAGCGCGCCCGTCGCCGCGTCCAGCGCGTAGACGTAGCCCATCTTGCCGGCGTCGAGGACGAGCTTGCGGCCTTTCGACTCGGTGTAGATCGGTGAGAGCTGCATGTCCCAGTCGTGGAAGTCGTTCGGCACGCCCTGGAAGTACCACTTCAGCTTCCCGGTCTTGCCGTCGAGTGCGACGGTGCTGTCCGTGTAGAGGCGTTTGCCGGGGCGGCCGAGGGCGACCGACGCAGGCTGGTACATGTTTCCGATCCCGAAGTAGACGGTGCCGTCGGGCCCGATCGCTGGGGCATTCCAGGCGCCGCCACCGATGATCTTCTCCCCGACCGGGTCGATCACGGTGTCGAACGTCCACAGGGTCTTGCCGGATGCAGCGTCGAGCGCGTAGATCACCCCACCCCCGAGGAGCGCGGCCGAGGAGAGGTAGACGACGCCGTTCGCGACCTGCGGCTGGATGTCGATCCCGAATCCGCTGGCGAGCTCGCCGCCGCCCTTCTGCAGGCGCCTAGGCACGAGGTCCGTGTTCCGCCAGAGCTCGCGGCCCGTCCCTGCGTCGAGCGCGAAAGCGAACTTCGCCGTCGCCCCGTAGACCTTGCCGTCGACCACCGCGACCCCGTTCGGCCCGATGTCCTGGGAGTTGTAGCGGTGCGTCCACAGGACGCGGCCCGACACCAGGTCGACCGCGAAGACGTTGGAGGCGAGGTCCTGGAGGTACACGACGCCGGCCGGGTCGGTGACGGGGTTGGCGGCGAAGGTCCCGTAGGTGCTGCTCGCGGTCAGGGGCATCGTCCACGCGACCCCCAGCTTCGAGACGTTGGCCGCCGAGATCGGCGTCTGCTGCACGACGCGCGTATTGAGGAGATCGCCGTTCTCGAGCGTCCAGGGGCGGCCCGCGCTTGCGGACGGCGCGGCGCTGGTTGTCACGGTGCTGGTCCCGGTACTGCCGTAGCCGACCACCCAGCCGATGAAGCCGCCGATCATCAGCAGCGCGAGGGCCGCCACCCAGACCCTGGCGTCGCCGCGCGAGAACAGCGCTCGCCACTTGCGGGCCGCGATCACCGACGCCAGCAGCACCACGACGAGCGCGAACATCCCGTGGAGGCCATGCACCGCGGCCGTGTTGCCGAGGTCCTTGGCAAGCCCGACCTGTAACGCACCGATGACGAACAGCCCGAGGCTGAGCCATACCTGCTCCCGATCGTCACGCCACCAGCCCAGCGGCGCGCTCAGGAACACGACGAGCTCGAGTCCGATCACGATGTCGCCGTTCGTCTCGTGCGTGGCGAGGGCGCCCGAGTCCCCGAAGACATACGACGCGATCAGGTAGACCTGCACGAAGACGCCGACCACGACAGCGGCCGCCGCGACCCAGTTGACGTAGCGCGCGACGCTCTCGATCCGCCTCATCTTCATGACGCGGATGGTCACCCACCGGCGTTGCCGCGTCGTCGTCGCCAGCATCCATCGGGTGCCCCTACCTCCCGGAATCCGCGAGTACCTACTGGCCGGGATGCACCGATCAGCCCGCTCCCGTCGCGACCGTGACCGCCGCCCCGTTCGCGGAGGGCTGGCCGGCCCCCGCGGCCGGCGTCTTGTCCGGTCCGGGCATGAGCGCGCGCTGGAAGCTCTGTGCGGCCTGCTCGTCGATGTACGTCACGATCGGGCCGTGGATCAGCAGGCCCACGGCCGCCCGCTCCTTGATCAGGTTGGGGAGGAGGTCCTCGGCGAGCCATTCCCGCCCGACGGCCACCGCGCAGTGGGCAGTGATCCGGTAGAGGTCGTCGTCGAGCTTCTCGGTCTCGACCAGCTCGGGGCGGCTGACGAAGCGGGTCGGCCCGACGGGGACGATGCGTGCGACCTGCTCGACGAGCTCCCGTCCGGGCTCGAGTTCGCTCGTGAAGAACTCGACCTCCACCTCGTGGTAGCCGCGGGGAGTGACGCGCAACGAGATCACCTGCGAGTTCGGGACGTGCTCGATCTCGCCGGTGATGGCGCGGATCGTCAGCGACCGCAGGGAGACGGCCTCGACCACCCCGCGCACCTGCAATGCATCGATCGCCACGGTGTCGCCGATCCGGAACCAGCCCTCGAAGAACATCAGCAGGCCAGCGATCACGTCCATGAGGAATCGCTGTGCTGCGAACGCGATGATGATCGCGATGAACGACGCTCCCACGATCGCCTGCAGCCTGTGCGCGCCCTCCAGAGCGCCGATCGAGAGCAGGAACGCGAGCAGGTACGCCACGGAGCGGATCGTGGTCTCGATCAGCGAGATCGCCGTCTCCCGCTGGCGGAGGCTCGAGATCACACTCGAGTCGGCCTTCGTCCCCGCGTCTCGTCGCCGTTCGCTGCGGTCGACGAAGGCGGCCGCGATGCGGGTGGCGATCCTGCTCACG
>DATIWE010000008.1:0-11288 GCA_035519495.1 Actinomycetota bacterium | reverse complement strand
GGTCGCGGTCGGCGACCAGCGCGACCACTTTGCCGGCGTTGATCCGACTCGCCAGCGACCGCCCGACGTGACCGTTCGCGCCGAGCCCGAAGATCTCCATCCCGAGCGCCTGCCGGTGCTCGAGGAACAACCGATACAGCGCGTCGGGGCGGAGGCGCTCGGCGACGGCCACGACCGGCAGCCCTTGTTGCTCCATCGCGCGGCCGGCCGCGTCCCAGTTGCCCATGTGCGGCAGGACCGCGATAACGCCGGTCCCCCGTTCCACCGGACCCGCCAGGTGCTCGATCCCCTCCCAGACGAATCCGGCCTCGATCCGTTCGTCGGACCAGCCGACGACGTCGAACGCGTCGAACCAGTACCGGGCGTAGCGCCGGAACGCCTCGCGCGTGTTCGCGACGACGAGCGGGTCGTCGACCGAACGGCCGAGGACGCGCGCCTGGTTCTCGGCGACGACCGCGCGCGGCCCGGAGGCCAGGTGGAACGCGGCGACGCCGGCCCAATGGAAGAGCATCCGGCCGGTGTGCGTCGGGAGCTTCGCGCCGAGCCAGGCGACGGTCGCGAACACGCGGTACGCGATCCGCTCCCGTCTCGTCTCGGCCGCCTCCGCGTGGCTCACGCCCGCTCCTCGCGTGCGACCTGCCCGGTGCGGAGGGCCGCCGCGAGGACCGAGATGATCGCTGCCGCCCACACGGCCCATCCGAGACCGTCCACCAGCAGCCCGATCGACAACAAGGCGTAGCGCAGACCGCGCGTGACGTGGCTCTCCTCGATCGAGTATCCGAGCGCCGCCCCCCTCGCCCGGACGTAGGACGACAGGAAGCTCGCGCAGAGGGCGACGAGCGCGCCGACGGCGATGTGCGGTGCGACGTCGCGTTCGACCCAGGCGATCGGCCCGAGCACCGCCGCGTCCCACCCGCGATCGAGCAGCTCGGTCAGCATCCGGTCGACCGGGCCACCCTCACCGTGGTTCGCGCGGTGCCCGCCGAACAGCAGGAGCGCCGCGGCCGCCCCGGCGAGCCAGCCCGCCGTCCGGAGCTCGCCGGCCACGATGAACCAGCCGGCGCCGACCGCGAACACGGCTCCGACCAGCAAGGACGCGCGGGTGATAGCGGTTCCGGGGGGTTGTCGTTGGAATCGAACCATCGAGACGCGCGAGCCTAGCAACTCGGTAGGATGCCGGGACCCCGAGCCACCTGAGGAGGATCCGCGTTGAAGACGTACGACGCGAAGGACATCCGCAACGTGCTGCTGGTCGGGCACGGTGGGGCGGGGAAGACCTCGCTCGCGGAGGCGATGCTCTTCACCGCCGGCGCCATCACCCGGATGGGCACCGTCGAGGACGGCAACACGGTTTCCGACCACGACCCCGACGAGCAGCGACGCGGGATCTCCGTGTCGCTCGCGATGGCGCCGATCGAGTGGAAGGGCGTGAAGATCAACGTCCTCGACGCACCGGGCACGGCCGATTTCATCGGCGACGTCCGCAGCGCGATCCGGGCGGCCGACGCCGTGCTCGTGGTCGTCTCGGCCGTAGACGGGGTGGAGGTCCAGACCGAGTACGCCTGGGAGCTCGCCGTCGAGGAGGGTCTCCCCCGGGCGATCTTCGTGAACAAGCTCGACCGCGAGCGCGCCGACTTCCAGGCCACGCTCGCGCAGCTGGTGTCGTCCTTCGGCAACCAGGTCGCGCCGTTCGAGCTGCCGATCGGCCAGGAGCACGAGTTCCGGGGGATCGCCGACCTGCTGCACGAGAAGGCCGACCTCTACCCGAGCGGGCCGATGGCCGAGGAGTCGGCCTGGCCCGACGAGATCCACGCGATGGCCGACCCCGTGCGCGAGAAGCTCGTCGAGGCGGTGGCGGAGTCCGACGACGCGTTGATCGAGGAGTACCTCGAGCAGGGCACGCTGCCCGAGGAGCACATCGTCAGCGGCGCGAAGGCGGGGTTCGCGGCCGCGCGGCTAGCGCCGGTCCTCGTCGGCTCGGCGACGAACGCGATCGGCATCGACCGCCTGCTGGACTTCCTCGTCGAGGAGTTCCCCTCCCCGCTCGATCGAGGACCGATCACCGTGCTCGGCAAAGGCGGCGACGAGAAGGAGCGCGCGTGCGATCCGGCCGGGCCGCTCACGGCGTTCGTGTTCAAGACCGTCTCCGACCCGTTCGTCGGGCACATCACGATGTTCCGCGTCTTCAGCGGGCGCGTGCGGCCGGACTCGTCGATCTACAACGCGACCCAGGCCACGGAGGAGCGCCTCGGCCAGCTCTTCACGCAGCGGGGCAAGGAGCACGAGTCGATCCCCGAGGTCTCCGCCGGCGACATCGGCGCGGTCGCGAAGCTCCAAGCCTCGCATACCGGCGACACCTGGTCGACGAAGGACGATCAGGTGCAGCTGCAGCCGGTTGAGCTGCCGGAGCCCCTGCTGGCCTACGCGATCGCGCCGAAGACGAAGGGCGACGAGGACAAGCTGGCGACCGGATTGTCACGCCTGCGCGAGGAGGATCCGTCGTTCCGGGTCGCCCGCAACGAGGAGACCCACGAGACCGTGATCTACGGCATGGGCGAAGCGCACCTCGACGTGCAGATGAGCCGCCTGAAGACGAAGTTCGGCGTCGAGGTCGAGCACGCCCCGGCGAAGATCGCCTACCGCGAGACGATCAAGGGCAAGGCGTCCGCGGTCGGCCGCCACGTGAAGCAGACGGGCGGTCACGGCCAGTACGCGGTCTGCAACATCGAGATCGAGCCGCTCCCTCGCGGCGAGGGCTTCGAATACGAGGTGAAGATCTTCGGCGGAGCCGTCCCGCAGCAGTTCATCCCCTCGATCGAGAAGGGCATCGTCAAGACGATGTCCGAGGGCGTGCTGAGCGGCAACCCGATGGTCGACGTGAAGGTCACGCTCGTCGACGGCAAGTTCCATGCGGTCGACTCCTCGGACATGGCGTTCCAGATCGCGGGCTCGCTCGCGCTGAAGGACGGTGTCGAGAAGGCGGGCGTGGCGCTGCTGGAACCGGTCGTGCAGCTCGCGGTCGTGGTGCCCGACAGCTTCACCGGCGACATCATGGGCGACCTCAACTCCAAGCGCGGCAAGATCCAGGGTATGGAGCAGATCGGCGGCGGCAAGCAGCGGATCAACGCGCTCGTACCGCAGGCCGAGGTCGCGCGCTACGTGATCGACCTTCGCTCGATGACCGGCGGCCGCGGCGCCTTCACGATGACGTTCTCCCACTACGAGGAGATGCCGTCGCAACTCGCCTCGAAGGTGATCGAGGAATACCGCAAAGCGCGGGAAGAGGCGCAGAAGAAGTAGCTGTGACGTCTTTCAGCAGGTCTGCAGGAAGCTGCGGATGAAGGGACCAGCGGGCGCCGCGGACGTGACCGTCAACCCCGCACCGATCAACGCGACCCACCCGACCAGCAGGAGCACACCGCCGACCGGAGTCACGCGCCCCCATCGTCGTTCGCCGGTGAGCGCAAGGGTGATGAGACTCCCCGAGAACAGCACCATCCCCCCGACGAACGACCACGCCGCGATCGTGGTGAACAGGTTGCCCCCGCAGGGGAAGCCGCTCGACAGCCACGCGACGGCGAGCAGCGCGGGGATGTGGAAGTAGAGGTACCGGACACCCAGCTCCAGGTTGGCCAGGCGGTCCTCGGGCAGCGTCTTGCGGAGCGCGTGCGCGCCGAACGCCCCGAACCCCACCGCGACCGCGCCCGCCGCGCCGGCGAACGCGATGAGCCATCTCGTCATGGTCTGGCGGCGTCGAGGAACGGCAGCACGGCGTCCTCGAACGCCTCCGGCTGCCGGACGTTGATCACATGGTCGGCGCCCTCGATCACGACCTTCCGCGCATCGAGGATCTCGCGGGCGAGCAGCTCGCCTGCCCGACGCATGAAGGGGGGGTCATGTTCCGCGATCAGGATCAAAGACGGCACGTCGATCTCGCCGAGCCGAGCCGAGGCCGGCGGGTCGATCTCGATCGCCGAGCTCTCGTCCATCGTCATCTCGTGGATGTTGTCGAACGCGATCCGGCGGATCGTCGCCCCGGCCGGATCGTCGGTGCCGAGCGGCGCCCAGATCTTCAGCCGCATGTCCTCGGCGCGTTCCAGGTCGCCGGCCTCGATCGCCTCGTCGATGCCCTGCCCCGATTCGTCCCACCAGTCTTCCTCTTCCTTGAGCGGCTCGAAGCCACTGAAGTCCGCCGCGGCGGCCACCAGGGCCCATACGCGCGAGGGATGCTCCAGGGTCGCGTCGATCGCGAGCGTCCCGCCCATCGACACGCCGACCAGCGCCGCCTGCTCGACCTCGAGGTGGTCGAGGATCGCGAGCAGATCCGCGACCCGCGAGTACGGCTCACCGGTCAGGCGGCTCGACCCGCCGTAGCCGCGCTGGTCGTAGCGGATCGTGCGGTAGCCGGAGGCCGGGAAGGACGTCATCTGGTCGTCCCACGTCCGGCGGTCCCACAGGCCCGGGTGCAGGAGCAGGACGGCCGGGCCCTCGCCGGCCTCGTCGAACCGCAGCCGTCCGCCGTCGGGAAGGTCGAGCGAGCCCATGTGGCTCATCGTGTCACGCTCCGTCGAAGCGCGGCTTCAACTTCGTGTACGAGTCGGCCAGCAGCTCCGGCAGCACGCGGGTCTCGCCGATCACCGGCATGAAGTTCGTGTCGCCGCTCCAGCGGGGAACGACGTGCCAGTGCAGGTGTCCGGGGATGCCGGCTCCGGCCTCACGCCCGAGGTTCAGCCCGACGTTGAACGCGTGCGGCGCCGACACCTCGCGCAGCGCCCGGACGCTCCGCTGGATCAGCGCGGTGATCGCCGCGTTCTCCGCGGCCGATACCTCCTCGAGGTCGCCGGTGTGCCGCGTCGGGAGCACCAGCACGTGGCCTGGGTTGTAGGGGTACTTCGCAAGCGTGGCGAACGCGAGATCGTCGCGAGCGAGGATGCGATCCGCCCCCTCGGCCCCATCAGCGGAAAGGAGCTCGCAGAAGACACAGGCCTCGTCGTCGGGCGCGTCCCTCTCCGCCTCGAGGTACTCCATCCGCCACGGGCTCCAGAGGTGCTCCACGCGCTCCCTCAGACCGCGAAGCCGGTGGGCTCGAGCGCCCGCGTGGCGGCTTCGTCGACGAGCCTCTGGATGATCCGGTCGAACGGCACCCCGGGGGTCTCGGTCCCGCTGCGGTCACGGACGTTGAACGTGCCGGCCTCGAGGTCGCGGTCCCCCACGACCACCATGTACGGCACCTTCATCAGCTGCGCGGCGCGGATCTTCTTCCCCACCGACTCCTTCGCGTCATCCACGTGCACGCGCAGCCCCGCCGCGCGGGCGAGCGCGGCGAGCTCGTCGCACGCCTCGACGTGCCGGTCCGCGACGGGAACCAGCCGAAGCTGCTCGGGTGCGAGCCACAGCGGGAACGCGCCCGCGTAGTGCTCGGTGAGCACGCCGAAGAACCGCTCAATCGAGCCGAACAGCGCGCGGTGGATCATGATCGGCCGGTGCCGGGCGTTGTCGGCGCCCGTGTAGTGCAGATCGAAGCGATCCGGCATCTGGAAATCGACCTGGATCGTCGACATCTGCCACGTCCGGCCGATCGCGTCCCGCGCCTGGACGCTGATCTTCGGGCCGTAGAAGGCGCCGCCCCCCTCGTCGAGGACGAGCTCGAGGTCCATCGTGCCCGCCGCCTCGCGGAGCGCCGCGATGCCCTCGTCCCAGTCTTCGTCGGTGCCGATCGCCTTCCCCTCGGGCTTCGTCGAGAGCTCGAGGTAGAAGTCGTCCAGACCGTAGTCGCGCAGCAGCGTGAGCGTGAAGGTCAGCAGCGAGCCAAGCTCCTCCCCCATCTGCTCCTTCGTCGTGAAGATGTGCGCGTCGTCCATCGTCATGCCGCGGACCCGGGTCAGGCCGTGGATCACGCCGGAGAGCTCGTTGCGGTACACGGTGCCGAACTCGAACAGCCGAAGCGGCAGCTCGCGGTAGCTGCGGATCCGGCTCCGGTAGATCAGGATGTGGAACGGGCAGTTCATCGGCTTCAGGTAGTAGTCGGCGCCGTCGAGTTGCATCGGCGGGAACATCCCGTCGGCGAACCAGTCGAGGTGTCCGCTCGTCACGAACAGGTCGGCTTTCGTGATGTGGGGCGAGTTCACGAACTGGTAGCCGCCCTCCTCGTGCCGCCGGCGCGAGTAGTCCTCCATGATCCGCCGGATCAAGCCGCCGCGTGGATGGAACACGGCGAGCCCCGAACCGATCTCCTCCGGGAACGAGAACAGGTCGAGCTCGACGCCGAGCTTGCGATGGTCGCGACGTTCGGCCTCCTCCAGCCGCAGCAGGTACGCGTCGAGGTCCTCCTGGGTCGCCCACGCGGTGCCGTAGATCCGGGTGAGCTGCGGGTTCTTCTCGTCGCCGCGCCAGTACGCGCCGGAGATCGCGGTCAGCTTGAACGCGCCGAGCCGGCCGGTGGACGGCACGTGCGGCCCGAGACACAGGTCCTCCCAACCATCGTTGCGGTAGAGGCTGACGGTCTCGCCGGCGGCCACCTCCCCCGCCTCGCTCTGCATCGCCTCGACGATCTGGCGCTTGAACTCCTGGCCGTCCAGGCGCTTCAAGGCTTCGGCCCGCGGCACGTCCTCCCGGACGAACGGTTGGTCGGCGACGACGATCGCCCGCATCTCGTCCTCGATCCGCGGCAGGTCCTCGGCGCTCACGTGCGCGGGGATGTCGAGGTCGTAGTAGAAGCCGTCGGCGACGGCGGGGCCGATCGCGTAGCGCGTGCCGGGCCAGAGGCGGCCGACGGCCTGGGCCAGGACGTGGGCGGTCGAGTGCCGAAGGACGTGCAGGCCGTCGTCGGTCCGTACGTCGACCGGCTCGACGGCGACGTCCCCCGACGGCACGAAGGACAGGTCGCGGAGCTCGCCGTCAACGCGCGCGGCGATCGCGGAGGGCGGCAACGCGGCGCCGACCGGCTCCCCCTCGGGAAGCTCGCGGACGGTGCCGTCGGGCAGGGTCAGCTTCGGCATGGCGGAAGGATAGCCGACACGTTTTCCCGACCCCCGAGGCTCGCCGCCCTACTCGTAGGAGATGGCATCGAGCATGTTCAGCTTCGCGGCGCGGCGCGCCGGCCAGATCGCGGCCACCACTCCGAGCAGCGCGGCCAGGATCAGCATCATGATCAGTTGGCCGACCGGGATGTCGAGCGTGTTGATGCCGAGGTCCTTCAGCGCCTGGACCATCGCCCAGCCGAACGCGATCCCGATCACCAGACCCAGCACGGCCCCGAGCACCGCGATGATCACGGCCTCGACGCGCACCATCCGTTTCGTCTGGGTTCGGCTGAGCCCGACCGCGCGCAGCAGCCCCAGCTCGCGCACGCGCTCGTAGATCGACAGCCCGAGCGTGTTCACGATGCCGAACAGGGAGATGATGATCGACAAGGACAGCAGGACGCGTACGATCGCGAACAGCTGGTCGATCATCTGCAGTTGCTGCTGCTTGAACTGCTCCTGATCGCTCACCTGGACCGACGGGTAGTTCTGCGCCAGGAACGTCTCCAGATGCGACTCGGCGTCCTGGACCGAGACGCCGGGCGCCACGTTGACGAACACCGTCAGGTCGAAGAGCTGCTCGAAGTTGGCGTCGTAGGTGTCCAGCGAGATCGCGTAGTCGTTGAACAGCTGGTTCGGCTCGAAGATGCCGACCACGGTCATCTCCTGCTTACCGGTCGCCGGGAACGTCATCGGGATCGTGTCGCCGACCTTCAGTCCCTTGCCGTTGGCCTCGGTGCGGGACACCATCACGGTGTTCGGCTTCGAGAGGTCGGCCACGGAGCCGGCCACCATCTGCACGTCGGCGACCTGCTGGATCGTGGATGGATCCACGCCCACCACGAATGTATCCGAGGTCCCGGCCTTCGCCTCGGCCTGCCGGAACTGCGAGACGACCGAGAAGTCCGGGTCCTTCCGCAGGTCGTCCGCGAGCGTCGTCGAGAAGGGCGAGAACTGCGACGAGTTCAGCGTCAGGTCGGCGCGCAGGACCTGGTCGAGGGTCGCGCTCGCGGAGGCCTTCAGGGACGCGGCGAACACCGCGACGAACGCCACGAGGCCCAGGCCGATCATCAGGGCGGCCGAGGTGGAAGCGGTCCGCCGGGGGTTGCGGTTCGCGTTCTCGCTGCCGAGCTTGCCGGCGATCCGGCGCCGGAACGGCGCGCCGATCGCGGCGGCCAGCGGGCGCGCGAACAGCGGGGAGAGCAACGTAACCCCCAAGAAGGTCAGCGCCGCGCCGAGCCCCACGACCGATCCCGCGTTCGAGACGTGTCCGAAGAGCCCGAGCGCGACGAGGCCGACGCCCGCGAGCGTCACGAGTGTGCCGACGATGGTCCGGCGGCGGATCGAGGCGCTGGGCGCCACGCTGTCGCGAAGCGCCTCGATCGGCGCCACCCGGGAGGCCCGGCGCGCCGGCGACACGGCGGCGACCACGGTGATCCCGGTCCCCAGGATCAACGAGACGATCACGGTGCGCGCCGAGACGACGAGCGCCGTCGGCGGCAGCTTCAACCCGAGGCCTCCCAGCAACGCCTTCAGCCCGATCGCGAGCACGATCCCGAGCAACACCCCACCGATCGACGCGACCACCCCCACGACGAACGACTCCACCAGGACCGAGGTCATCACCTGGCGCCGGCTCGCCCCCAGCGCCCGGAACAGGGCCAGCTCGCGGCTCCGCTGCGAGACGACGATGTTGAAGGTGTTGAAGATGATGAACGCGCCGACGAACAACGCGACGAAGCCGAACACGAGCAGCCCGGTCCGCAGGAACCCGAGGCCCTGGTTCACCTGATCCTGCTGCTGCTGGGCGGCGCTCGCGGCCGTGACCGCCTCGAAACCCTTCGGTAGGACCCCGCCGACCCGCGTCGCCAGCTGGTCCGGCGCGACGCCGTCCTGGCCCCGCACGTAGATGAGGTCGAACTGCCCGACCCGGTCGAACAGCGTCTGCGCGGTCCGCAGGTCGAACACGGCGAGCGTGGCGCCGAGCAGGCTGTCGGAGGACTTGAAGCGGACGATGCCGGAGATCGTGTAGCGGCCAGGCCCCGCCGTTGTGCCGATCCGGATCTGCTGACCGACCGTCAGATGGTGATCCGTAGCCGTGCCGGCATCGATCGCGACCTGGCTCGACGACGTCGGCGCCGCGCCCTGCACGACCTCGAGCGAGGTCGTATCCGGATCCCACGAGTTCCCGATCGTCGGCGCGCCACCGTTCGCGATCACCTTGCCCGTCGACGGGTCGAAGATCTGTGCCAGACCCGACACGCTCCCGTCGGCGGAGGCCACGCCCTCGACCCCCTTCACCGTCGGCAGGACGCTTTCCGGCATCGGCTTCGTCTCCTGGCCACCGCCGCCACCGCTGCTCCCGCCGGCGCTCGGCGTGAACGCCGACGTCCCCTGCACCACGACGTCGATGCCCGCGTAGACGTTGCCGAACAGGTCGTCGAAGCTCTTCAGCGCCGTGTCCGTCAACACGTAGGTACCCGCCGTGAAGCCGACGCCCAGCACGACGGCGAGGGCCGTCAGGACCAGGCGGAGCTTCCGTGCGAGGAGGCTCTTGATGGTGGCGCGGAACATCGGACGGCTAGGCCTCCATCGCCTTCAGCCGGTCGAGGATCTTCTCGGTGTTCGGCTCGAGCATCTCGTCGACCACCAGGCCGTCGGCCAGGAACACGATGCGGTCCGAGTAGCTCGCCGCGTTGGCGTCGTGCGTGACCATCACGATCGACTGCCCGTGGTCGTCGACGGCGCCGCGCAGGAACGTGAGCAGCTCGGCGCCGGCCTTCGAATCCAGGTTGCCGGTGGGTTCATCGGCGAACACGATCTCCGGCCGCGAGACGAGCGCCCGGGCCGCGGCGACGCGCTGCTGCTGGCCGCCGGAGAGCTCCGCGGGACGGTGGTCCAGCCGGTCGCGCAACCGGACGGTGTCCACGACCGAGTCGAACCATGCCTCGTCGACGTCGCGGCCGGCGATGTCCAGCGGCAGGGTGACGTTCTCCTTCGCGGTCAGCGTCGGGATCAGGTTGAACGCCTGGAAGACGAACCCGACCTTGTCGCGCCGCAGTTGCGTCAGGCGCTTCTCCGACAGCGTCGTGATGTCGATGTCGCCGATGAACACGTGGCCGCTCGTCGGCACGTCGAGGCCGGCCAAGCAGTGCAGGAGCGTCGACTTCCCCGAGCCCGAGGCGCCCATGATCGCCGTGAAGCGGCCCGATCCGAACTCGACCGTGATACCGCGGAGCGCCTCGACCGCCGCATCGCCTTCGCCGTAGACCTTCCGCAGGGTGTCTGCTCGCGCCGCGACCCTCGCGATCGTGTCGCTCATCGATCTCCCTCCACCAGATGAAGCGGCCGGCACGAGGCCGACCGTCGTGGGCGCGGCTGGGATCGAACCAGCGACCTCTCGCGTGTGAGGCGAGCGCTCTCCCGCTGAGCTACGCGCCCGGAAGAGCCGTCACGATAGCAACCGGAGAGGAAAAGGCGACGGCGGCACGTGCCCGCGTCGTGCCGCCGTCGTGGTCCGGACTGGCGCCGGACCCGCGCAGTGTGCCACGGCCTCCCGACGCGACGCAAGGGTGGGAGGAACCGTTCAGGTGCAGGGGTTCCTTCATCCGGCATCCCGGCCTCGGCGACGGGGCATGGGCGGCGCGGTAGCATGGCCGCCGACCACCCCGGAACCGCGCAGGAGGGACCGGATGCTGCTGGCAACGATGCAGACGTTCATGGGCCATCTGACGTCCTGGCTCCCCCAGAAGCTCCAACACCCGGCCGAGGTCCTGCTCTACTTCGCGATCCTCGGGGTCATGTCCATCGTGCCGCTCGCGCTCTGGTTGGGATGGGCGATGCGGTCGACGGCGAGCTCGAGCGACGGCTGAGCCGATCGACCTCGAGGACCTCCCGAACCACCCCGGTCTCGCCTGGCTCCGCCACGATGTCGACGGCCGAGCCTGGCTCGGCGCGCTGCCCGAGACCGTACGCGCGTGCGCGGCGCGATGGTCCCTCGAGCTGAGCGAGCCGCCGTTCCCGTACGCGTTCGCGTCGCTGGCCCTCCCGGCCCGGCGCGCCGACGGTTCCGACGCCGTCTTGAAGGTCCAGTGCCCGCATCGCGAGAGCGAACACGAGGCCGCCGCCCTCCGTTCGTGGGACGGCGAGGGCGCGATCCGTTCGCTCGAGCACGATCCCGCTCTGTGGGCGCTTCTGCTCGAGCGCTGCCGCCCCGGGACGTCGCTCGCCCACGTGCCCCAGGACGAGGCGCTCGAGGTCGCCATC
>DATIWE010000007.1:0-11279 GCA_035519495.1 Actinomycetota bacterium | reverse complement strand
GTTCCGACACCCGCGGGGCGATCCCCTTCCGTACCGTTCGGACCATGAGAGTGCTCGTGCTGTTCACCCGAGACCTCCGCGTCCACGATCACCCCGCCCTTTCGGAGGCGTGCAACGTCGCCACAGAGGTCGTTCCCCTGTTCGTCGTCGATCCTGGGCTCACGAAGCACTCCCCCAACCGGGCCCGGTTCCTTTCCGAATGCCTCGTCGACCTCGATCGGGCGCTGACGCATCGGGGTGGCCGGTTGTTCGTCCGCGAGGGTGACGTCGCGGCGCAGGCGGCGCGCGTCGCGGCGCGGGCGTCGTGCGATGCGATCTTCGTAACGCGGGATGCAGGCGACTACGCCGCGGGGAGGACGGCGCGCCTCGCCGCCCTCGGTGCCTCCGGAGGGTACCGCCTCCGAACGTTCCCGGGTCACGCGGTGGTGGATCCCGGGATGGTCACGCCGCACGGCGCCTCTGCGTACCGCGTCTTCTCCCCGTACCTCCGTGCATGGGCCGACGCGGAGCCGAGGCCTGTGCTCGGCGCGCCGCGGGCCGTCCGGGTCCCTCGTGATCTTGAGGCAGGAAGCCTGCCGGGCCCCGATCGCTGGCGGCCGACCGCACTCGAGTTGGCTCCCGGCGGAGAAACGGCGGGTCGAAGACGGATGCAACGGTTCCTGTCGGCCGCCGCATCCACGTATGCCGAAGGCAGGAACGATCTCGCCGGCGACGTCACGTCGCGCCTCTCCCCGTACCTGCGTTTCGGGTGCATCTCGGCGAACGAGCTGGTGTCGAGGGCCCGGGGCATCGCGGGCGCAGCGGAGTTCATCCGTCAGCTCGCGTGGCGCGACTTCTTTTTCCAGCTCCTCGCGGAGCATCCGTCGATGTCACGGCAGGACCTGCGCCCTGGCTCCCCCGAGCGGGAACCGGACGACCGCATCCTCGAAGCCTGGAGGGCCGGGCGTACCGGACTGCCCCTCGTGGACGCCGGGATGCGGCAGCTCCTGCGGGAGGGCTGGATGCACAACCGCGCCCGCCTCATTACCGCCTCCTTCCTCACGCGCCGTGCCGGGATCGCGTGGCAGGAAGGCGCGAGGCACTTCTTCCATCACCTGGTCGACGGGGACCTCGCGAACAACGCCGGGAATTGGCAGTGGGTCGCCGGAACGGGCGCCGCGCCGCGCCGGAGCCGCCCTCTGAACCCGGCCCGCCAGGCGGGACGGTTCGATCCCGACGGCCGGTACGTCCGCCGCCACGTGCCCGAGCTCGCCACGGCCGAGACCGGCGCCGTGCTCAGGCCATGGCGTTACCCGGATCTGTTGCGGGCGACCGGCTACCCCGCGCCCATCCTCGACCTGCCCGACGGACGAGCGCCCTCGAGAGCCAGATCGACCGTCCGGGCTGCCTCGATCATGTCCGTGCCCAGGTATGAACCGGGAACGTCGCGACGGGATGCGGGCGAGGAGAACGCCCCTCCCGCGTAGAAGGCGCGCTCCCCGAGCAGCTGATGGATGCCCTCGAGGGATCCAACCGTGCTCTTGCGATCGACGCTTCGCTGTGCAACCACCACGGCCGCCGAAGCACGCGTGTCTTCGACGGCCTTGCGCAACGACCCGAGCGGCGTGAGCGCGCCGAGCATCACGACGGATCGGCCCCTCCGCGCGAGCAACAGACCGAAGGCCTCGAGTCCGACCGTATGGAGATCCCTCGGCCCACACGCGAGTACGACAGATCCGAGGCGCGGGGTCGGGGTGGCCAGGGCCGCCATCCGAGCGAGCCACCTCCGGACCGCATCGGTCAGCAGGTGCTCGTTCGCCGCATCGCACGTCCCCGCCTTCCAACGGGAGCCGACCTCCTGCATCGCGGGCAACACGACATCAACGACGGCAGCTTCCACACCCAGGGAGTCCGTGGCTTCGTCCAACACGGCTCGGGCCGCGTTCGGATCGAGGTCGATAGCGGTGCGCAGGAGATCGTCGATCCGGGGCTCTCGAGCGGGGGGGCTGACCCGGCCCTTCCGCACGATCTCGACCGCCTCCTTCGCCGCGTACCCATGCGTGATCACGTCGCGGAGCGCCCGCAGCTGTTCCACCTCCTCGCCGGTGTATCGGCGATGCTTGCCACGGGTCCGAGCCGGAACAGGGAAGCCGTAGCGGCGCTCCCAGGAGCGGATCGTGGGCACCGGGATCTGGAGCAGATCGGCGACCGCCGCGATCGTGAGCGGCTTGCCATCGCGGCGCCCGGTGCCCGACATGATCATCCCGGGTGCGCGGGACGCTGGGCGAACCACGCTTTCATGCCGGCGAGCGCGCGCTTGCCCATCTCGTCGAACGAGCGACCGAGGAAGGGCTCCGCCACCTTCGCGAGGCCCGTCAACCGAAGATCGGCGACGTACGTGATGCGTGTTCCGCCCCCGTCGATGCTCGCGAACTCGATCGTGTCGGTTGCCGCGATCCTGGTGCCCACGCCTTCGAGCACGACCCGATCGGGGCGGCGGTACTCCGTGGTGCGATAGGTCATCTCCGACGCCCTGCCGCGGAACGTGACGGTGAGGCGGTAGACGGCACCCACTCCGCTCGGAGCGGTCTCACCGTCGCCGACCCGCTCGGCGGCTACGACGCCGGGGTCCCACTGCGCCGAGCTGGAGAAGTCCGCCACGGCGTCGAAGGCCACCTCTGGCTCCTGACTCACTTCGACGATCTCGCGCAGGACCGACATGGACTCGCTGTTCCTTCCTCTCACTGCATGGGTTCCAGGGGTAGATCCTACGCACTCCGCTGCTAGCGTGGATCCCACGAACCTATGCAGAGCACCGATCGGAGTCTCAACGTGCCTGACGTGCGGACGATCCTCGACGACCTCGCCGAGACACTCGTCGTCCCCAGCTTCACCCGCATCGGCTACGGCGTCCGGCGCCGGCTCTTCCACTGGCAGCGGCTCGAGGACCTCTCGATGCACGGTCGCGTGGCCGCCGTCACGGGATCGACCTCGGGACTCGGCGAGGTGACGGCGACGGCGCTCGCGAGCATGGGAGCCCGGGTCCTGTTGATCGCGCGCGATCGCGAGAAGGCCGAGACCACACGGCAACGGATCGCGAGCACCACCGGCAACGAAGACCTTGCGCTGTATGTCGGGGACCTGAGCAACCTCTCCGCCGTTCGGCGGATCGTCGAGGACATCCGCGCGCGAGAAGCCAGGCTCGACGTGTTGATCAACAACGCCGGAGCGTTGCTGAGGGAACGCCGGATGTCGCTGGACGGGTACGAGATGACCTTCGCCACGATGGTGCTCGGGCCGTTCGCGCTCACCCGAGGCCTGCTGCCCCTCCTCGAGCAGAGCGATGATGCACGGGTCATCACGGTCACGTCGGGGGGCATGTACACGCAGGCTCTGCATCTCGACGACCTCCAGATGGAGCAGGAGCCCTACCGCGGCACGGTTGCCTACGCGCGCGCCAAGCGCGCCCAGGTGGTGCTCACCCGCCTGTGGGCCGCACAGCAGCGCGGTACGACGGTGGTCGTCAACGCGATGCATCCCGGCTGGGCGGATACCCCGGGCATCCAAGCCTCGCTCCCCCGGTTCCACCGCCTCGTGGGGCCGCTGTTGCGAACCCCGGAGCAGGGGGCCGACACGATCGTGTGGCTGGCCGCCGCACCGGAGGCCGGCGGATCGACTGGCAAGCTCTGGCTCGACCGCCGTCCGAGGGCGTTCGACCGGCTCCGTCGCACGCGCGTGAGCGCAGACGAAGCTCGTCGTCTCTGGGATGCCTGCCTCGAACTCACCGATCCCGCCGGCGTCCGAGGACCGGACGTTCCCTGAGGCCAGCCGGCAGCTCCCCGATAACGAGCCGTAGCAGTGATGCATAGTTTCTGAGGCCTGAACCTATGCACAGAGGCTCCACACTCTTCGGCAATGAGCGATCGCACGGAGGAGGTCGAGCGCACGTTGGATATCGCCGTCGTCGGGAGCGGGATCGCGGGACTGGGAGCCGCATGGTCCCTCGCACGGGAGCATCGCGTCACCATCTTCGAGGCCGATCACCGGCTGGGTGGACACGCCCATACCGTGGACATCGACGACCGCGGCACGAAGGTCGCCGTCGATACGGGCTTCATCGTCTACAACGAACGGAACTACCCGAACCTGGTGCGGCTGTTCGAGCACCTCGGGGTGCCGACCGAGCCGAGCGACATGTCGTTCTCGGTCTCGAAGGGTGGCGGGACGTTCGAGTACCAGGCGCGCGCCCTCGGGCTGCTCGCGCAGCCGACCAACCTGGCCCGCCGCGGCTACCGGCGCATGGTCGCGGACATCCTGCGGTTCACACGGGAGGCTCCTGCCGCTGCCGCGCAGCGCGACGGGGAGACCACCCGGGAGCTCCTCGACCGGATGGCACTGTCCGAGGAGTTCCGGCGGGACTTCCTCTTGCCGGTGATCGCCTGCATCTGGTCCTCGAGCCTGGAGGCGATGCTCGAGTACCCCGCTCGGTCGATGATCGCGTTCCTCGACAACCACGGCCTCCTCGGCGTGCTCGAGCGACCGAGGTGGAGGACCGTCACGGGCGGGAGCCGCGCGTACGTCGAACGCGTATCCGCCCCGTTGGCTCCACGGGTGCGGTGCGGAACCCCCGTGGAACGGGTCGTGCGGAGCTCCGATGGCGTCGCGATCCACACCGCTGGGGGATACGCCGGTGTGTTCGATCACGTCGTCCTCGCGACGCACGCCGACACATCGCTGCGGATCCTCGGTCACGACGCCGATCCGAACGAGCGCGAGGTCTTGTCGACGTTCCGCTACCAGGAGAACTTCGCGGTGCTGCATCGGGATCCGTCCTTCATGCCGACCCGTCGGCGCGCCTGGTCGAGCTGGAACTACCTCTCGGAACGTCGGGTCTCGGACGGAAGCGAGCGCGTCTCGCTCTCCTACTGGATGAACCGTCTGCAGAACCTCCGCACCGAGCGGCCGGTGATCGTGACGCTCAATCCGGCGCGCGAACCCCGGTGGGTCGAACGAGCTGAGACTTATCACCACCCGCGGTTCGACGCCGCGGCCACCGCCGCCCAGGCGCGGATCCCGTCGCTGCAGGGCGCGAGGCGGACCTGGTTCTGCGGGAGCTACTGCGGGTCGGGGTTCCACGAGGACGGCCTGCGGTCGGGTCTCGAGGTCGCGGCGGCGCTCGGCTCCCCCGCGCCGTGGTGGACCGTCTCGACGCCGTGGTCGGCGCCTCGTGCCCGTGCGACCATCGGAGTGTGACGATGGCGACTTCCTCCGCCTTGTACTTCGGCCGGGTAACCCACACACGGTTCTTCCCCCGGCGGCATCGGCTCTCGTACGGCGTGTGGTATCTGCTCGCCGACCTCGATGAGCTCCCGCAGCTGGATCGGACGGTTCCCGGCTTCGCCTACGACCGGGCGGGCGCGGTGAGCCTCCACACGCGCGACCACGGTCCGCGCGACGGATCGCCGCTGCGTCCCTGGATCGAGCGTCACCTCGCGACGGCCGGGATCGATCTCGAAGGCGGAGCCATCCGCCTCCTGGCGTTCCCCCGGGTGATGGGCTACGTCTTCAACCCGCTCTCGGTCTGGTTCTGTCATCACCGCGACGGGAGCCTGCGCGCGATCCTCTACGAGGTCTCGAACACCTTCGGGGAGACGCACTCCTACCTGGTCCCGGCCGACGAGCCCGCAGCGGCGGGCGCGATCGTGCGGCGCGTCTTCGACAAGGAGCTGTTCGTGTCGCCGTTCATCGACCTCGCGGCCAGATACGACTTCGCGACGCGGGTCCCCGATGACCGCCTGTCCGTGGTGGTCCGCGAGGCGGTCGCCGAGGGCCCGGTGCTCGTCGCCGCGCTCACCGCGAAGCGGGCGCCGCTCACGAGCCGATCCCTCGCTCGCGCGTTCTTCGGCTATCCCCTGGTCACGCTGAAGGTGATCGGCGGTATCCACTGGGAAGCGCTGAAGCTCTGGGCGAAGGGCGCGCCCTACAGACGACGCGGAGCCCCTCCCGCGCACGATGTGACCGTGCTCCCGCACCTGCGACCTCGCGTGTCGACGAACCGGGAGGTCGCATGAGTGGGCCCGTCGAGGCACTCGACATCGCGCTCATCGAGCTGCTGGGTCGCCGGATCCGCGCGGGCCGACTCACCGTCGAGCTCCCGGATGGCTCCCACCGCGAGTACGGGACGGCGATCCAGGGACCCGACGCTCGGATCGTGCTGCACGACACGAAGCTGCTGCGCCGGATCGCGACGCTCGGGGCTATCGGGCTGGCCGACGGCTACATCGAAGGGGAGTTCGACTCGCCGGACCTCGCCGCGGTGATCGAGCTCGGCGCGATGCAGCTGGAGCCCACCGGCGGCGTCCGCGTCCCGGGCATCGTCGATCGCGCGGGCCGCGCGATCTGGCGGCGGCTGGGACGCGCATCGGCCCCACGGGGGCCGCTGCGGGACGTCGTCCAGCACTACGACCTCGGCAACGACTTCTACGCGCTCTGGCTCGACCCCACGATGACGTACTCGTCGGGGATATTCGCTGATCAAGGCATGACCCTCGAGCAGGCGCAGGTGGACAAGTACCGGCGTCTCGCCGAGGCGACCGGCCTGCAACGTGGGGACCGCGTCCTGGACATCGGGTGCGGCTGGGGTGGGTTCGCGTTCTATGCGGCCGGTCAACTCGGTTGCCACGTCACGGCCATCACGGTCTCGAAGGAGCAGTTCGACCACGTCGGCAAGCTCGCGGCCGAACGCGGGCTCGCCGACATGGTGGACACGCGGCTGCAGGACTTCCGCGACACCGAGGGGTCCTTCGACCGGATCGTATCGGTCGAGATGATCGAGTCGATCCCCCGAACGATGTGGGCAACCTACTTCCGCAGCTTGCACGACCTCACGCGCAGGGGCGGGACGATCGGCCTGCAGGTCATCACGGTGGCCGACCGCCACTGGCGAACATCCGATGCGAACCCCGACTTCATCCGCAGGTACGTCTTCCCCGGCGGCCAGGTGCCGGCGCCGATGGTGCTTCGAGACCTCGCCAACGCGCACGACCTCGCGTGGCTGCAGGACCGCGGATACGGAGACTCCTACGCGCGGACGCTTCGGACCTGGCGGGAGAACTTCGACGCGAAGATCCCCGAGATCTCCGCGCTCGGCTTCGACGAACGGTTCAGGCGGATGTGGCGCTACTACCTCGCCTACTGCGAAGGCGGCTTCCGCGCCGGCCGTGTCGACGTCAAGCAGATCGTCCTGGCTCGTTGAGGTCGTGCCGATGATCCTCGTCACCGGCGCGAGCGGGGCGATCGGCGCGCGATTGACGTCGAGGCTGGAAGCGGACGGCGCGCACCCGGTCGCGGCCGGGCGGCGACCCGAAGAGCTGGAGCGGCTCTGGCCGGGCTTGCGGATCGTCCACATCGATGTCCTTCAGCCCGCGACGCTCGCGCCGGCGCTCCATCAGGTCACCACCGCCTACTACCTCGTGCACTCGATGGAGCCGGGGGTCGAGCGGTTCGAGGAGACCGATCACGCCGCGGCAGCCTCCTTCGCGCGCGCCGCCAAGCGCGCGGGCGTCGAACGGGTCGTCTACCTCGGAGGGCTCGGCACCGACGCCACGGGGGCGATGTCGCCGCACCTCGCGAGTCGGCAGGAGGTCGGCCGCGTGCTCGCGTCGGAAGGACCCCCGGTCGTCGAGTTCCGCGCCGCGATGGTGGTCTCCGCCGAGAGCGCCTCGTTCAGGATGCTGCGGGACCTCGTGGACCGCCTCCCCGCGATGGTGGTTCCCCGATGGGTCGATACGCGGTCTCAGCCGATCGCCATCGACGACGTGATCGAGTACCTCGTGGCGGGGGCATCGGTATCGCTCGAACGTCACCACACGGTGGTGGAGATCGGGGGTTCCGAGACGATCACGTACCGCGAGATGTTGCAGGCCTACGCCGCCTCGCAGGGCACCAGGCGACCCATCATCGGTGTCCCTCTCCTTACGCCTTGGCTCTCCTCGTTGTGGTGTGGCCTCACCACGTCGGTCCCGAGGGAACTCGCCCGGCCACTGATCGAGGGTATGAGCACCGAGGTTATCGTGCGCGATCGTTCGGCCACCGAGTTCCTCCCCGACGTCGTTCCGATCGGTTTCGACGAGGCGATGGCGCGAGCCCTGCACGAGTGAGTCCTCCGCATCTCACACCCGCTGCGACGGGCATCTATGCATAGGTTCCGATGCAGAGAGGTCTCGCATGCATAGGTTGTCGACCGGAAGAGAGCGCTCCCATCCGGGAGGGTAGGGAGCGCTCCTGATGGCTGGATGCCTCCGAACGGAAGGAAGGCGACATGAAGCTCGATCCCAAGACGTCGGTCCTCATCATCCTCGCGGCGGCGTGCCTCTCATTCTTGCTGTCGGTCAACCTGTGGTTCGGCCTGATCGGCGACGCCGACCGCGAGGCCGGGCTGTTCGTCGGGCTGTGGGTGCCCTCGATCCTGGCGCTCGGTGCGCTGCTCACCCCCCGGGGAGGAGCACGGTGACCCCGCTACTGGGACTCGCTCAAGGGATGATCTTCACCATCGGCAGCGTCGTCTTCATCGCGGTGTTCACCGCGGCGCTCAGCCTCGCCTACGCTCGATTCGAAGAGCTCGGTGAGGACGACCGCTCGCGCGGAGAGAAGTGATCGTCGGCGTGCTCCTGAGGAACAGCTCCTCTCAGCCGAGGATGTCGAGGCTGTCACGCACGAGACCTGCACCGGACGTGACCGCCATGACGATCAGCGCGGCGCGGCCGAACCGCGTGGCGACCTGGGATCGCCACGCGGCAACGAGACCCGGCGCCGAACGCCCGAGCGCCCACACGCCGAACGCGACGAGCAGGACGGCGATGCCCACGATGTTCGCGAAAGCGAGCGGAGCCAGGCCCACGATCCAGGCCCAGCTGCGGCGTCGCAAGATCGAATCCTCACGCAGCAGCCGTTCGGCCATCCAGGTCATCATCGCGCCGTAGGCCGCGGGGATCGCGATGAACAGCGCAACCGCGAGCGGAAGCGGAGCAAGGAGCGTGAAGTCAACCTCGCTCGGGCGGATGACTCCCGCGCCGCCGACCAGCGCGAAGAACAGCGTCATCAGCGGGATGCGCCACCGGGCCGGGATCCAGCGCCGCACCACCAGGTAGAAGATGCCGCCCGCCATGCCCAAGCCAGCCGTCACGCCCAGCAGGAACAGCGTCTCCACGCTCACACGGCCGATCGTGAACCCGTCGTCCGTCAAGAACCCACGCAACGCCGGGTCAGAGGTGACCCGCAACAACAGCATCGCGAGGCGCCCGCCGACGCCAGCTATCAGCACCCCGGAGACGAATCCCGCAGAGACTCCCGAGGCGAGGGCCGCTCCCGGCGAAGAGACATCGCGCAAGGTGCCCGATCGCATCGGGAGACCATCGCGTACATCGGGGGGGCAGGCAAGTTATGCGCATCGGCTCGGCCGGATCTTCGAGGCCCAAGCCGTAGCATGAAGGCAATGATCGCGATCGGGGCGTCGGCGCCGGATGTGGAAGACGCGAACCTCGCCCGTCCGGGAGCTCTCGTGTTCTTCAAGGTCACGTGCAGCACCACGAAGATCGCGACCCCAGCCATCGAACGTCTGGCACGGGCCTATCCGGGTCGGGTCATCGGCGTCGGTCAGGACCCACAGGTCGACCTGGATGCGTTCGCCACAGCGTTCGGCCTCTCGCTCCCACTCGTGCCCGACCTCGAGCCGTACCCGGCTTCCGACGCGTACGGCATCGTCTCGGCGCCGACGGCCGTCGCCGTCGACGCAGACGGCTCGGTCGCCGCGGTGGCAGAGTCGTGGGACCGCGACGCGTGGAACCGACTCTCGGCGAACCTCGCGAGCATGCTCGGCGTCGAGCCGGTGCCGGTGTCTGAGCCCGAGGATGGGCTCCCCAGCTTCAAGCCCGGCTGAACGACGCGCAACGTCCGCTCGGTCTGAGCGGTCGGTTCGTTCCTCCGGGCAGGGATAGAGGCCTTCTATCGAAGGAACGAGGCGTCGCGGTCGGGATCGACCGCGGCGCCTCCGTCTCCACATCGAGCGCCGAGATTATGCGCCCTGCCTCACATCTCCATCGCTTTGCGGAGATCACGTCCGTGCGCCGTCAGCGCCCAGATGACCGCGACGTCGATCGCAACGATGCAGATCCCCCAGATCGGGTAGAAGGACATCGCCACGAACGCCGACAGGGCGCTCAGGCAGGCGGCGATCACGCCGACGATCCGGGCAAGGATGTTGCCCGTGAACACGCCGAACCCGGCGAGGAGAACGATCGCCCCAACGACCAACGTGATCCATCCCCACGTCGTGACGTCTTGGCTGGTCAGGGAATCCGTCCCAGGGAACCGGTCCGAGTTGATCACCCAGGCCAACCCTTGGAGGATCCCGAACCCCCCGCCGATGATCATCATGATGCCCGCGAACGTGATCCAGCCGATGGCTCCGCCGCTCGGCTCCTCGGCCAGATACGCGGAGTCATCCCCCACCGCTTCCTTCCTCCCGGCGGGCGGGAGGGTCACGACGGATTTCCCTTCGTCCAGCGTGACACCTGTTCTGACCGGCCCGTTCGACTCGGTTGTCATCGAGCCACCTCCTCTGTAGGCCTCTCACTACTCATCCAACCGACGCCACCCAAGGGTGCCGAGTGCCGGACGGCCCCCTATGTCAGGGACCGTTCGTCGCTCGCGCGACCGACCCGGCAGGTCAAGGCTCGACGACGAACCGCGCGCGGGCGCCTATCGTTCCTTGGCCTGTGGCCGAACGAGAGAGACGTGGCGAGCGACGCTGGCCGATGGCCGTTGCGGTTCTGATGGCGAGAGGGCGGGAAGCCTCAGAACCGATCGAGCCCCGTCTCCGGGGACCACCCGATAGAGATTCCCGTCCGTCCCGTCGACGATGAGGCGGGCGTCTGAGGCATCGACGCCTCGTCCCCTTCACTCTGCTCGACGATCTCCTGCACGGCCGTCGACAGGAAGCTCAGGCGCCCTCGACCGGTCCGGTGGCCTTGGGAGGCAGCGCCAGCATCAGCCCCGTCCACAGGATGTGACTCGCGAGCGGCGCTACCACGCCAGCCGACCACCAACCGAGCACGCCCCACAGGAAGCCGGAGACCACGGCGGCCGTGATGATGGGCAGGGACCGGCTCGGGAGGTTCGCGACCACGTACAGCACCCAGGCCACGAGGGCGGCTCCCGCCGCTCCGATCCCCGTCAGCGCAAGGGACTGCTGCGTGAACCCGCGCCAGAACAACTCCTCGCCCGGCACCGCGAGCAGGAGG
>DATIWE010000006.1:0-18892 GCA_035519495.1 Actinomycetota bacterium | reverse complement strand
ACGATGGCCTTCACGATGCGCGACGCGATCGAGCGCGGCGACGTCGAGGCCCTCGGCGGCATGTTGCACGAGGCGTTCCTGGCGAAGAAGCAGATGAACCCGCACATCACCGAGCACACGCCGATCGAGCGGATGCTCGAGGCCGCGCGGGACGCCGGAGCGTCCGGCGGCAAGATCTGCGGCGCCGGCGGTGGCGGCTACCTACTGATCGCGGCGGGGCCGGGGGTCCAGCCGGCCGTCCGCGTCGCGCTCGAGGCGGTGGGCGGCCAGTTCGCACCGTTCTCCTTCCGGGCCGAGGGCGTGCGGGCCACGCGCGGGTCCACCGTCTGGGCCCCCGGGACATGAGCCGGCGCTTCGCGCTGCTCGACCGCGACGGCACGATCATCGTTGAGCGCCACTACCTCGACGACCCCGACCAGGTCGAGCTGATCCCCGGGGCGGCAGCCGCGATCGTGCGCCTGCGCGAGGAGCTCGGCTTCGGGGTGGCCGTGGTGACGAACCAGGCCCAGGTCGGGCGCGGCCGGCTGAGCCTCGAGCAGCTCGACGCGGTACACGCTCGTCTCAAGACGCTCCTGGCGACGGAGGGGGCGTCCCTCGACGGGGTGTTCGTGTGTCCACATGCCCCGGAAGAGGGCTGCGCGTGCCGGAAGCCCGCCCCCGGCATGGCGCTCGAGGCCGCGGCTCGGTTCGGCTTCGATCCGTCCCTGGCCTTCGTCGTCGGCGATCACCCCGGCGACATGGGCCTCGGCAGAGCGGTCGGCGCCACGACGATCTTCGTGCTGACGGGCCACGGCTTCGATGAGCTGCCGGCGGCGCAGGGTATGGCGGACCACGTCGCCGACGACCTGCCGGCGGCCGTGGCTATCATCGCGGCGCTCGTCGCCGACGGAGCCGAGGGGGTACGACGTGGATCGTGACGCGACCGGCGCACAGGCGCGCACGTACCTCCTCGAAGCGGGTGCCCTGATGGGGCGCGTCGCGGAGACGTGCGCCGACGACATCGCGGCGGCGGCCGACCGCCTGATCGACGCGTTCCGCGCCGGCGGCGCCCTGCTGATCTGCGGCAACGGCGGCAGCGCCGCCGACGCACAGCACCTCGCGACCGAGTTCGTGAGCACGCTCACCCTCGACCACCCACGCCCGGCGATCCGCGCGCTCGCACTCACCACCGACACGTCGCTGCTGACCGCCGTCGCGAACGACTACGGCGTCGAAGGGATGTTCGCCCGGCAGGTGGATGCGATCGGGCGCGCGGGCGACGTGTTGCTCGGCATCTCCACCAGCGGCAACTCCGCCAACGTGCTGCGCGCGGCCGAGCGGGCGCGGGCGCTCGGCATGACGGTCCTCGCGCTCACCGGCGACGGCGGCGGGAAGCTGGCGCCGCTCGCCGACGTGGTCGTGCGGGTCCCCTCGACCGTCACCGCGCACGTCCAGGAGTGCCACCTCGCGATCGAGCAGCTCCTCGCGCTGCTGGTCGAGCGAGCGCTGTTCCCCGATCCCTCCTAACCCGCCGGGCCGTGTCGGTCCCTCCCCGCAGCATGCGCCCTGGGTCCTTGCGTCTCGAACACCTGTTCGATACGGTCCGGGCCCGGGAGCGAGGACCCATCATGCTGCTCGAACCCTTCCAGACCACGATCGACGACGGGATCCCCCTCGCGGAGGTGACCTTCGCCGTGGTCGACCTGGAGACCACGGGAGGCTCGCCCGCCACCGACGCGATCACGGAGGTGGGAGCCGTGCGCTACCGGGGGGGCGAGCGGCTCGGGACGTTCGGCTCGCTCGTCGACCCCCGGCAACCGATCCCGCCGTACGTCGCGCGGCTGACCGGCATCAGCGACGCGATGGTCTCGGGGGCGCCGCCTATCGAGCACGTGCTGCCGAGCCTGCTGGAGTTCCTCCGCGGCGCGGTCTTCGTCGCGCACAACGCGTCCTTCGACTTCGGGTTCGTGAACGCGAACCTCCACCGACTCGAGTACCCGCCGCTCGATGGTCCGCCGGTCTGCACGGCGAAGCTGGCCCGCCGGGTGGTGTGGCCCGACGTGCCGAACGTCCGGCTGCAGACGCTGGCCCGCTACTTCCGCACGCGCGTGCAACCGTCGCACCGCGCCCTCGCGGACGCCGAGGCGACGGGCGAGGTGTTCGCCGGGCTCCTCGACGCCGGCGCGCACCTCGGCATCCTCACGCTCGGCGACCTTCGCGAGGCGTGCTCCGCCCGGGGCCGCCCCAACTTCGGCAAGATCGCGCTGGCGGCCTCGCTGCCCCGCTCCCCCGGCGTCTACCTCTTCCAGGACCGGACCGGTCGCGTGCTCTACGTCGGCAAAGCGAAGGACCTGCGCGCACGGGTGAAGTCCTACTTCTACGGCGACGAGCGCAAGAAGGTGCAGGACCTGCTCGAGTCGGTCGCCTCGGTCCGAGGCGTGCCCACGGACGGCGAGCTCGAGGCGCTCGCGCTCGAGGCGCGCCTGATCGCGCGCCACGAGCCGAGGTACAACGCGCACGGGAAACGCTGGCGCCGGTACGCCTACCTGAAGGTCGACCTCCGCGACGCCTGGCCGCGCGTCAAGGTCGTCCGATCGGCGTCCTCGGGCGACGACGCCGTCTACCTGGGGCCCTTCGGGTCGTCGTCCCGCGCTCGCCTCGCGAAAGAGGCACTCGAGCACGCAGCACCGATCCGCCGCTGCACCACCTCCATGGGTGCGCGCACCCGTTTCGCGCCATGTGCGCTCGCGGACATGGGCCGGTGCGCCGCACCGTGCGACGGTCGGACGACGCCGGCGGCCTACGCGCGGCTCGTCGGGGATCTGCTCGCGTCGATCGCCGCGCCCGGCTCGATGCTGGAGGACCTCGAGGCCCGGATGTCGGTGTTGGCCGAACAGGCACGCTACGAAGAGGCGGCGCTGGCGCGCGACCGGCTCCGCGCGCTGGCCGACGCCCTCGCGCGCGCGCGCACCGACGCGTGGCTCGTCGCGGGCTCGATCGTCCTGCGCGGCGCGGACGGGGTCCGGATGGAGCTGCGCGGCGGCGCGCTCGTGCGTGCCGGCGAGGCCTCGCCCGAGCCGATCGGATGGCCTGTGCCGCGCGAGCGAGCCGACGAGCTCTCCGCGGTCCGCAGCTGGATCAGGCGCCATCCGGTCCGCGTCGAGCGCTGCAGCGTGCCTCCGGCCGAGCCCGTGAACGGCGGGGCCGCGCTCGCCCGGATCCTCGATGCGGTCCGTCGCGCCGAGGAGCCAGCCGACCGGCGTGAGCGGACGCGGCGGCGACCCTGGACCGGGAGCGCGAGGGAGCCCGGCTAGACTTGCCCCGTGGAAACGGCGGTCATCCTCGACGGCGCCCGCACGCCGATCGGACGGTTCCTCGGGTCGTTCGCGGACACGAGCGCGGTCGAGTTAGGCACCCGCGCCGCCGTCGAGGCGATGCGGCGGGCCGACGTCGAGCCGGACCAGGTGGATCAGACGATCTACGGCCACGCGCGCCAGGCAGGCAACGGACCGAACACCGGCCGGCAGGTCAGCGTCCGCGCCGGCGTCCCGGTGGAGGTCTCGGCCTTCAACGTGAACATCGCGTGCGGGTCCGGCATGAAGGCGGTCCAGCTCGCCGCCCAGCAGGTCGCGCTCGGCGACGCCGAGGTCGTGCTGGCCGGCGGCATGGAGAACATGACCCGGGTCCCGTACCTGCTGCCCGACATGCGCATGGGCCGACGGATCGGCGATGCGGAGGCGGTCGACGCGATGTACCGGGACGGTCTGCTCGACCCCCTCTGCGGCCTGATCATGGGCGAGACCGCGGAGAACCTGGTGGATCGCTACGACATCTCTCGGGCCGAACAGGACGCCTTCGCGCTCACGTCGCAGCGCCGCGCCGTCGAGGGCCGGGACCGGCGCGCGAGGGAGATCGTCCCGGTCGAGACCACCCTGCGGGACGAGGCGATCACGGTCGCCGACGACGAGCATCCACGGCCCGACACGACGCTCGAGGCGCTCGCGGCGTTGAAGCCGGTCTTCCGTGAGGGCGGGTCGGTCACGGCCGGCAACTCCAGCGGCATCACCGACGGCGCCGCCGCGCTGGTGCTGATGAGCCGGTCGCGCGCCGCGGCCGAGGGTCGCGAGCCGCTCGCCCGGATCGCGGGTTGGAGCTGGGCGGGCGTCCCGCCCGAGATCATGGGCATCGGCCCGGTGCCGGCCACGAAGAAGGTGCTCGAGCGCACGGGTCTCACGATCGACGACATCGATCTGATCGAGATCAACGAGGCGTTCGCGGCGCAGGTGATCGCCTGCGAACGCGAGTTGAAGTTCGACCGCGACACCGTGAACACGGCCGGCGGTGGCATCAGCATCGGCCACCCGATCGGCGCCTCGGGCGCGCGCATCATCCTGTCGCTCGCCTACGGGATGCGTGACGCCGACGCGACGCTCGGCCTGGCGACCTTGTGCATCAGCGGCGGCCAGGGCCTCGCCGTCGTGCTGGAGCGGTGAGGGGAGGCGAACGATGAGCGTCCACGCGGTGGTCCTGATCCAGTGCGAGATCGATGCGGTGGTCGAGGCCGCCCGGTCGATCGCCGACATCGACGGCGTGTCCGAGGTGTATTCGGTCGCCGGCGAGTTCGACCTCGTCGCGATCGTCCGGGTCGCGGAGCACGACCAACTCGCGGCCGTGATACCGGGCGGCATCGGCAAGGTCGAGGGCGTGGAGCGGACCGAGACGTTGATCGCGTTCCAGGTCTACTCGAAGCACGACCTCGAGCGGCTGTTCTCGATCGGCTTCGAGGCCGGCTGAACGACACCGCGCCGGGCTCAGGTCGCGGGATCGATCGCGACGGCCAGCGAGGTGCGGCCCCACGACGCCAGATCGTCCTCGCTCGATCGGTACTTCTCGACGAGCAGCCGGCGCGCGAGACGGTCCTCGTCGGTGTCCGGCGTCACCAGTCGGGCCGTTCCCGTCCTGACCTCGTCGCCGAGCTCGACCGACACGTGCGGGAACGCGATCGCGTTGCGGACCCAATCGCTCCGGTCCCGCGCGCCGGAGAGCAGGTAGATCGTGCCGTGGTGCAATGCGAACCAGATCTCGATCCGATGCGGGTCGCCGCTACTGCGGCCGATCGTGCTCAGGTAACAGAACGGGAGACGGGCGAGGTCCCCGTCCGTCACGTCCCGAAGAACGCCCAGGCGAGCAGGACGCCGACGACGACGATCGCGGCCACCAGGAACAGCAGGTCGCTCCGCTTGATCCTCCCCGGCTGCATCGCGTTGAACCCCATGGCGGTCGTCCTCGTCCTCAGCCCTGCACGACGAGGTTCTCCGAGAACCGCGCGAGCTGCGCCCGCGTGTTCGCGATGACCGAGTCCTCGTCGAGGACGAATGCCGGGTGCAGGTCGGCCAGCGACTCGAGCGCATGCTCGAACTTCGACCCGTGCTCCGCGGCCTCGCGGAGCGCGTCGACCAGCGTGACCGCATAGTCGGCGCTGAACGGCTCCCCGTCCCACGGGCAGAGGCCGCCGCTCGCGATCGCCTGTTCGATCAGGAACTCGCGGTGACAGCGCTTGCACGTGCCCTTGATCTTCACACCGGGACCTCCTGGGGCAGCAGCCCCTTGGCGTCGAGCAGCTCGATGAGCTCGTCGGCCACCGCGAACGGATCCGGCGGCTTCACGAACCACGCGTCGGCGCCCGACCATCGCGCCAGCCACGCGTCGTGCCGGCGCTCCAGCAGGATGACGATGACGCCGGTGAACGGATCGGCGTCATCACGCAGCGTCCGGGCCAGGCCGAACGCGCCGGCACGCGAGGCGAGCTCGTCCGCCACCACGATCTCGGGGCGCTCGCGCAGCGCGGCGCGGGTACCGAGGTCGCCGTTCGCGGCCGCTCGGAACCGGAGTTCGCCCTGGAGCTGGCGTTCGATGCTCCGCACGGTCAACGCCATCAACTCCCGCGATGCGGGATCCGGCGAGACGAGCAAGACGTCCACGGGGCGAGGCTATCACGCGCCTCGGCGCCGGTAGGCTGTCGGGCATGACGGCCGACGTGTACCTCGACGCCGCATCCGCGACGCCGCTGCGGCCCGAGGCGCGCGACGCCGTCGTCGCGGCCCTCGACGTCCCCGGCGACCCGCTGATGATCCACGCGCCGGGTCGCGCGGCGCGGGGGCTGCTCGACGACGCCCGCGCGGGCATCGGCCGGGCGATCGGCGCGCAGCCGGACGAGCTCGTGTTCACCTCCGGGGGCACCGAGTCGGTCGCGCTGGCGATCTGGGGCGGCGTCCGTGCGCAGCGCGAACTGGGGACGCGGATCGTCGTGAGCGCGGTCGAGCATCCCGCCGTCGGTGGCGTGTGCCACGTCTTGGAGTCCGACGGGTTCGAGGTGGTCCTGATCCCCGCCGACGGCGACGGCCGCGTCGACCTCGACCGGTACGCGACGGAGATCCGACGCCCCGGCACCCTCCTCGCGAGCATCCAGCACGCGAACCACGAGCTGGGCACGATCCAACCCGTCGGCGAGGCCGCGCGCCTGGCTCGCGAGGCCGGGGTACGCTTCCACACCGACGCGTGCCAGACCGTCGGTCACTTCCCCGTCGACGTCGCAGCGCTCGGTGTCGACCTGCTGTCCCTGTCCGGGCACAAGTTCGGTGGGCCGCCAGGCGTCGGGGGCCTCTACGTCCGACGCGGGGTCGGGCTCAGCGCCTACCCGTGCGGGGACGACCGTGAGCGCAAGCGCCGCTCGGGGATGGAGAACACCCCCGGTATCGCCGGCATGGCGGCGGCCCTCGACGCGTCGGTCGCCTCGATGGCCGACGAGGCGGCCCGCCTCTGGTCGCTGACCTCCGTGCTCCGCGAGCGCATCGGCGCGGAGGTGGAGGGCGCACGCGTCCTCGGGCACCCGACCCACCGCGTCCCGCACCTGGTGTGCTTCGCCGTGGACGGCGTGGATCCGGCGACGCTCGCGATGACGCTCGACGACCGCGGGATCCATCTCGGAGCGGGTTCGCTCTGCAGCGGCCGGCCGGAGGATCCCTCCCCCGTGCTCGAGCAGATCGGTCTGGCCGGCACCGCCGCGTTCCGGGTGAGCCTGGGGCCGACGTCGACCGAGGCCGACGTCGAGGCGTTCCTCGCCGTGGCGCCCGAGGTGGTCAGCGACCTCCGCCGCGTCGAGCGTTCGGCCGCGGAGGCGATGGCGCGGTTCCGGCCGCCGATAGGCGACTAGCGGGTCGCGCCTAGGAGACGGTCCAGGTGTCCCCGCCGTGGAGCAGCTTCTCGAGGTCGCCGGCGCCGAGGCGTTCCGTCGCACGGCCGAGCTGCTCGCGCAGCGCCGTGCCGTAGGTGGCTCGCTCCTCTTCGTGGAGGACGCCGATGCACGTCGGCTCGTTCGGTCCGCGGGACAGATGGGCGAGCGCGAATGCCAGCGACGGTCTGCCGTGCGCATCGTGCACGACGATGGACGCCGGATCGGTGTCGACGACCGCGGCGATCTCGAGCCGTCCGTTCTCCCCGACGCGTACGCAACGCGACCCGTCGTCGAAGACGATCGGCTCGCCGTCCACCAGCCGGATCTGGTTGTGCTGCCCCTGCGTCTTGTCGCGGAGCAGGTCGAAGGCGCCGTCGTTGAACACGTTGCAGTTCTGGTAGATCTCGACGAACGCCGCCCCCGGATGCGCCGCCGCCTGCCGCAGGACGCCGACCAGGTGTTGGCGATCGTTGTCGAGCGTGCGCGCCACGAACGTCGCTTCCGCGCCGAGGGCAACCGCCACCGGGTTGAACGGGTGGTCGACGGAGCCGAACGGCGTCGACTTCGTCACCTTCCCCTCCTCAGACGTCGGCGAATACTGGCCCTTCGTCAGGCCGTAGATCTGGTTGTTGAACAGCAGGATCTTGATGTTCACGTTGCGACGGAGCGCGTGGATCAGATGGTTACCGCCGATCGACAGGGCGTCGCCGTCGCCGGTGACGACCCAGACGTTCAGGTCGGGGTTCGCTGCGGCGATGCCGGTCGCGATCGCGGGCGCGCGCCCGTGGATCCCATGGAAGCCGTACGTGTCCATGTAGTACGTGAACCTGCCGCTGCAGCCGATGCCCGAAACGAAGACCGTGTCCTTCGGCTCCACGCCGAGCTCGGGCATGAAGCCCTGCATCGCGGCCAAGATCGCGTAGTCGCCGCACCCGGGGCACCAGCGCGGCTCCTGGTCCGACGTGAAGTCCTTCTTCGTCAGCGTCGCCACGCCGCCGAGGTCCGCGCCGCCGCCGTTCGCCTCAGCCATCCAGCATCCCCTCGATCGCTCCTTCCAGCTCATCGGCCCAGATCGGCAGCCCCTGGACCTTCGAGAACGACGTGGCGTCCACGAGGAACCGCCCGCGGATCAGCAACGCGAGCTGGCCGGCGTTCATCTCCGGGATCAGCACCTTCCGGTAGGCCTTCACGACGGCCTCCGTGTTCGATGGGAACGGGTTCAACCACCGGAGATGGGCCGTGGCGACCTTCCGACCGGACGACCGCACGCGCCGGGCGGCCGCGCGGATCGTGCCCGCCGTCGAGCCCCAGCCCAGGACCAGCAGGTCGGCGTCGCCGTCGGGGTCGTCGACCTCGAGCGGGCCGATGTCGGCCGCGATGCCGGCCACCTTCGCCGCTCGGATCTCGGTCATGCGCTCATGGTTGTCCGCGTCGTAGCTGATGTCGCCCGAGACGTCCTCGCGCTCGAGGCCACCGATCCGGTGCTCGAGCCCCGCGGTGCCGGGGATCGCCCACGGACGCGCGAGCCGCTCGTCCCGTTCGTAGGGGCGGAACGTGCCGCCGTTCGCCGCGGCGTACTTCGGATCGATCCTCGGCAGCGTGTCCACGTCGGGCAGGCGCCACGGCTCGGAGGAGTTCTGCAGGAAGCTGTCGGATAGCAGGATCACCGGCGTGCGGTACCGGATCGCGATCCGTGCGGCCTCGATCGCCACCTCGAAGCAATCGGCCGGCGACGAAGACGCGATGATCGGGATCGGCGACTCGCCGTGGCGGCCGAACATCGCCGGCAACAGGTCGCCCTGTTCCGTCTTCGTCGGCATGCCGGTGGACGGGCCGGCGCGCATCACGTCCACCACGATCATCGGCAGCTCGGTGATCACCGCCAGACCGACCGTCTCGGCCTTCAGGTCCATGCCGGGACCGCTCGTGCCCGTCACCCCGAGGTGGCCGGCGAACGACGCGCCGAGCGCCATGTTCGCGGCCGCGATCTCGTCCTCCGCCTGGATCGTGAGCACCCCGAAGTTCTTGTGCTTCGACAGCTCGTGCAGCAACTCCGACGCCGGCGTGATCGGGTAGCTGGCGTAGAACAGCGGCACCCCGCTGCGCTGGGAGGCCGCGATCAAGCCCCAGGCGAGTGACTGCGCGCCGGCGACGTTCCGATAGACCCCCGGCTCGGCCGGCGCAGCCTTCACGAGGACCTGGTGCGCGAACAGCTCGGTCGTCTCGCCGAAGTTGTAACCGGCGTTGAAGGCCGCGACGTTCGACTCCAGGATCTCCTGCCGGCTGCCGAACTTGCGCTCGAGCCAGTTGAGCGTGACGTCCACGGGCCGCCCATACATCCACGACACGAGCCCGAGCGCGAACATGTTCTTCGCGCGCTCGGCCTCCTTCTTGCCGACGCCGACGCTCTCGACCGCGCGCACGGTGATCGACGTCATCGGGACGCGATAGACCTGGTAGCCGTCGAGGGTGCCGTCGGTCGAGGGGTCGGTCTGGTAGCCGGCCTTCTCCAGGTTGCGCTGCGTGAAGGCGTCCTCGTTGAGGATGATCGTGCCACCGCGGGCGACCGTTACCAGATCCGCCTTGAGCGCCGCGGGGTTCATCGCCACCAGGACGTCCGCGTGGTCGCCCGGCGTCGTGATGTCGCTCGAGGCGAACTGGATCTGGAACGCGGAGACGCCATGGACCGTGCCTGCCGGGGCGCGGATCTCGGCGGGGAAGTCCGGCAGCGTCGCCAGGTCGTTGCCGAGGATCGCGGTCGCGTTCGTGAAGCGGTCGCCGGTCAGTTGCATGCCGTCGCCGGAGTCGCCGGCGAAGCGGATGACGACGTGGTCGCGTTCCTCGATGGTCTTGGACATGGCAGCGGTTCGGGCTCGCTCCTTCGCTCGGAGAGATGCCGTCTAGCCTTTAGCGTACTGCGCCGTTGTCCCTTCGGAGGTCAGCGCGTGTGCTTGTATGGCGACATGCGCGAACGACGGTTGGGAACGCACGGGCCCCAGATCACGGTGATCGGCTTCGGCGCCTGGGAGGCCGGGGGCGATGCCTGGGGCCCCAACGGGTCCGAGTCCTCCGTGATCGAGGCGATCAGGGCGAGCCTCGAGGCGGGCATGTCGTGGATCGACACGGCGGAGGTCTACGGCAACGGCGTCTCGGAGACGCTCGTGGGCAAGGCCGTCGCCGACCGGCGCGATGCGGCGCTCCTGTTCACCAAGGTGGCCCCGTCGCCGGAAGGAACCGGCTTCCGCCCCGAGGAGATCCGCCGCGCCGCCGACGGCTCCCTCGGCCGCCTCGGCGTCGACGTGCTCGACCTGTACCAGCTGCACTGGCCGGACGCGAGCGGCGTGCCGGTCGAGGAGTCGTGGGGCGCGATGGCAGGGCTGGTCGACGCTGGCAAGGTGCGCTGGATCGGCGTGTCGAACTTCGATCGGGAGCTGATCGAGCGCTGCCGGGCGATCCGGCACGTCGATTCGCTGCAGCAGGAGTTCTCGCCGCTCGTGCCGGAGGACCGCGAGCTGATCGGCTGGTGCGGGCAGATCGGGACCGGGGTCCTCACCTACTCGCCCCTCGGCGCGGGCCTGCTGACCGGACGCTACGCACGGGAGGACCTCGCCGCCATCGACGACTGGCGCCGCGACGAGCTCCTCAGCGATCCCGGACACGTCGAGCGGGCGTTCGAGCTCATCGCGCGGATGCGCCCGGTCGCCGAGGAGCTGGGCGTAAGCCTCGCCCAGCTCGTGCTGGCCTGGAACTGGCATCAGCCGGGCGTGACCGCCGCGATCGCGGGCAGCAGGAGCGCCTCGCACGTCAGGGCGAACGCGGAGGCAGGCGACCTCGGGTTGGACGCGGCGACGCTCGCGCGGCTCGACGCGTTGGCCTTCGCGGGGTGAGCCTGGCCCTCAGCGGGCCGCGCGCTCGACCTGGCGGATCCGCGCCGCCATCCCGTCGAGGAGCTTGATCGCGAGGCGCGGCTCCTCCTTCAGGGCGCCGACCAGCGTCCGTCGGAACAGGCGCAGGACCTTGACAGGGGTCACGGCGGTGACCGTCGCCGATCGCGGGCCTCCGTCGAGCGCCGAGAGCTCGCCGAAGAAGTCGCCCGGCAGCACCTCGCCGACCTTCTTGCCGCCGCGCGTGACCTTCGCCCGGCCCTCCAGGACCACGAACAGCGTCTCTCCGAGCAGCCCTTCCTCGACGATCTTCACGCCGGGGTCGAACGACTGACGATCGGTCTCCCTCGCGAGGCGCTCCAGCTGCTTCTTCGAGAACACCGTGAACAGAGGGACCACGCTCAGGGCCGTGACGCTCTCACGTTGGGTGCGGCGCGCAGACTGCTCGGGGCGCCGGCCGCGAGCGTCCCTTCCCGCCTCACGCAGGACCATGTCTGCACCACTCTGCGGCATGCGGGGAGCCTACCCGTCCGGGCCTGTCGGCCGCCAGCACGGGCGGAGACGGCCAAGATGCGGGGTACGGGCCGGTAGTCTTGACCAGGATGGACGCCCGATCTCGCCTCGAAGACCTGCTCGCCGAGCGCATCGTGCTGCTCGACGGGGCCTGGGGCGTGCTCCTGCAGGGCAAGGGCCTGTCCGAGGAGGACTTCCGCGGCGAGCGGTTCGCAGGCCACGACCGGGACGTCAAGGGCGACCCCGATCTGCTGAACCTTTCGCGGCCGGACATCGTGACCGAGATCCACGAGGCCTACTTCGAGGCGGGCGCCGACATCACCACCACGAACACTTTCACGGCCACGTCGATCGGCCAGGCCGACTACGGGCTGCAGGACGCCGTCCGCGACATGAACCTCGAGGGGGCGCGGCTGGCGAGGGCCGCCGCCGATCGGCACGGCGGCCTCGTGGCGGGATCCGTCGGACCGCTGAACGTCACGCTGTCCCTGTCCCCCAAGGTCGAGGACCCCTCGTTCCGGACGGTCTCCTTCGACGACGTCTATGAGGCCTACGCGAACCAGATCGAGGCGCTCCGCGAGGGCGGCGCCGACCTGCTGCTCATCGAGACGATCTTCGACACGCTGAACGCGAAGGCGGCCATCGCGGCCGCGATGGACGTCGCGCCGGACCTGCCCCGCTGGATCTCCGTGACGATCGTCGACCGGAGCGGCCGCACGCTCTCGGGGCAGACCGTCGAGGCGTTCTGGACCTCCGTCGCCCACGCGGAACCCGCGATCGTCGGCGTGAACTGCTCGCTCGGGGCGCGCGAGATGCGTCCATCGGTCGAGGCGCTCGCGACGGTGGCCCCCGTGCCCGTCGCCAGCTATCCGAACGCCGGCCTGCCGAACGCGTTCGGCGGCTTCGACGAGACGCCGGAGATCACGTCCTCCCTCCTGGGCGAATTCGCGGCCGCGGGCCTGGTGAACATCGTCGGCGGCTGCTGCGGCACGACGCCGGCACACATCCGCGCGATCCACGAGGCCGTCCGCGACCTGCCGCCCCGCGTGCTCTCGGCCTCCGGCGCGTTCACGTCGTTCTCAGGTCTCGAGCCCTTCCGGATAACGCCGGAGACGGGGTTCGTGACGGTGGGCGAGCGCACGAACATCACCGGCTCAAAGCGGTTCGCCCGCCTGATCGAGTCCGGCGACTTCCAAGCGGCGGTCGACGTCGCCCGCGACCAGGTCGAGAACGGCGCGAACCTGATCGACGTGAACATGGACACCGACATGATCGACGGGGCCGCCGCGATGACGCGGTTCCTCAACCTCGTCGCGACCGAGCCCGAGATCGCGAAGGTCCCGGCGATGATCGACTCCTCGAAATGGGACGTGATCGAGGCCGGGCTCAAATGCGTGCAGGGCAAGTCGGTCGTGAACTCGATCAGCCTGAAGGAGGGGGAGGACGACTTCCTCGTGAAAGCGTCGAAGGTTCGGCGCTACGGCGCGTCGGTCGTCGTGATGTGCTTCGACGAGCGCGGGCAGGCTGACACGGTCGCTCGCAAGGTCGAGATCGCGGAGCGCTCCGTGCGCCTGCTGATCGACCGCGCCGGCTTCGACGCGAGCGACATCATCGTGGACCCCAACATCCTCGCGGTCGCGACGGGCCTCGAGGAGCACAACGGGTACGCGAAGGCGTTCATCGAGGCCACTCGGGAGATCAAGCATCGCCTCCCCGGCGTGAAGGTGAGCGGCGGGGTCTCGAACCTGTCCTTCTCGTTCCGCGGCAACGAGCCGGTCCGCCGCGCGATGCACTCCGCCTTCCTGTACCACGCGATCGCCGCCGGCCTGGACATGGCGATCGTGAACGCGGGCCAGCTCGACGTCTACGAGGACATCCCGGCCGACCTGCTGGAGCACGTCGAGGACGTGATCTTCGACCGGCGCCCCGACGCCACCGAACGGCTCGTGTCATTCGCCGAGACCGTGCAGGGCAGCGCGCTCGCGAAGGAAGAGGACCTGTCGTGGCGCGACGCCCCGGTTCAGGAGCGGCTCTCGCACGCGCTCGTGCACGGGATCGACCGCTGGATCGAGGAGGACACCGAGGAGGCCCGGGGTCACTACGACCGGCCCTTGGACGTGATCGAAGGCCCCTTGATGGAGGGGATGCAGATCGTCGGCGATCTGTTCGGCGCCGGCAAGATGTTCCTCCCGCAGGTGGTCAAGAGCGCCCGGGCGATGAAGAAAGCCGTCGCGTACCTCGAGCCGTTCATGGAGGACGAGAAGCAGCAGTTGCTGGCGAGCGGCGGCACCGCGCGCGCGCAAGGCAAGGTGATCTTGTGCACCGTGAAGGGCGACGTCCACGACATCGGGAAGAACATCGTCGGCGTCGTGTTGGGCTGCAACAACTACGAGGTGATCGACCTCGGCGTGATGGTGCCGGCCGACGTGTTGCTCGACACGGCGATCGAACAGGGCTGCAACGTGGTCGGGTGCTCGGGGCTGATCACCCCCTCGCTCGATGAGATGGTGCACGTGGCGAAGGAGATGGAGCGGCGGGGCCTCGACCTGCCGTTGCTGATCGGCGGGGCCACGACCTCACGGCAACACACCGCCGTGCGGATCGCCCCCGCGTACGGGCGCCCCGTGATCCACGTGGTCGATGCGTCCCGCGTGGTCGGCGTGGTCTCGGCGCTGCTCGATCCGGAGCGGAAGGAGACGCTCGACGGTCAGAACCGGGAGCTGCAGGCGCGTCTTCGCGCCCAGCACGAGGAGCGGGAGAAGACCCCGCTGCTCCCGATACGGATCGCCGCCGAGCGGCGCACCCCGATCGCGTGGGACGCCGCCGACCTGGCGGAGCCGGCTTTCACCGGGGCACGCTCGGTCGAGCCGGCGTTGGAGGAGCTCCGGCCGTACATCGACTGGACCTTCTTCTTCGCGGCATGGGAGCTGAAGGGCTCGTTCCCGCAGATCCTCGACCACCCACGCTACGGGGCGCAGGCGCGCGAGCTGCTCGACGACGCGAACGAGCTGCTCGACGAGATCGTGGGGCACGGCTCGATCCAGGCCCGCGGCACGTACGGCTTCTGGCCGGCGCACAGCGAGGGGGACGACATCATCCTGGCGAACGGCGTGACGCTGCCGATGCTCCGCCAGCAGGCGGACCGCGGCGCCGACGAGCCGAACCGCTCGCTCGCGGACTTCATCGCTCCCGTGGAGCCGGGGATGACGGACCATATCGGCGCGTTCGCGTTCACGGCCGGCCTCGGCGCCGACGAGCTCGTGAAGCGGTACGAGGCCGAACACGACGACTACCGCGCGATCATGGTCAAGGCGCTGGCCGACCGCTTCGCGGAGGCGGGCGCCGAGTGGTTGCATCAGCGTGCCCGCCGCGAGTGGTACGCCGAGCAAGAGCAGCTGTCGATGGAGGAGCTGCTCGCCGAGCGCTACCGCGGGATCCGGCCGGCGTTCGGGTACCCGGCATGCCCCGACCACGTGTTGAAGCGCCGGCTCTTCGACCTCCTCGGCGCCCGTGACGCCGGGATGGATCTGACCGAGCACTGCGCGATGCTCCCGGCGGCGAGCGTGTCGGGGCTGTACCTCGCGCATCCGGCGGCCCGGTACTTCAACGTTGGGCGCATCGGGAAGGACCAGGTCGAGGACTACGCGAGGCGGCTCGGCGAGAGCATGAAGGAGGCAGAGCGATGGCTCGGCCCGAACCTCGCGTACGACCCGACCTGAGCGGCACGCGCCGGGGCGCCTAGGCCCCCGAGGCTGGCGCCGAGGTCCCGGGGGCACCGCCCTGTGGGCCCGTCGTCACCTCGTGGATCGCCTTCGTGAGCTCCAGGATCTGCCGCGTCAGCTCGATCAGCTGCTCGTTCTGCGCCTCCTCCATCTGGACGATCTTCCACTGGTTGTCCGCGAGGACCTGCCGCTTCTCGTCGGCACGGTTCTGGCTGATCATCACGAACGTCGACAGGAAGATGGCCTCCAACGACACGATCATCGTCAGCAGCCCGAACGGGTACTTCTCCACGCGCAGCCCGATCCACAGCCCGAACCACACGATCGAGACGTACACGAACGCCATGGAGCCGGCGAACCGGGTGATCGAGTCGGCGATCCGGTTCTGCACGCTGCTCGCGCGTTGCGCCAGGTGCTGCTGCAGCGCGGGGTGCTCAACCGGTCCCGTCGAGGGACGCAAGCTCATAGCCGGCCTCCTTGCCTCGCGTCGATACGGCGGCCAGACGCTACGACCGTTGCGGCGGAGAACTGGGAGCGGGAAAGGCTAGTGGAACGAGTGGCCGCAGGCGCAGCCGCCCTGCGCGGCCGGGTTGTCGATCGTGAAGCCGGTCTGCTCGAGGGAGTCGATGAAATCGACCGTGGCCTGCGAGAGGTACGGCAGGGACATCCGGTCGATCACGATCCGGACGCCGTGCTGCTCCTCGCTGTCGTCCTTCTCGGAGACCTGATCGTCGAGGTACATGGCGTACCGGAGGCCGGCGCACCCGCCGGGCTGGACGGCGACCCGCAAGGCGATGTCGTCGCGGCCCTCCTCGACGAGGAGCTCCTTCACCTTGCCGGCTGCGGCTGGCGTCAGGGTCAGCATCTGCTCTCCTCCGGGCTCCTCATGACTGGGCTCGATTCGGCGGTTCGATCTCGACCTTCCCATTCTACCCTGCCGCTGCGTCAGGGCCTACGCGCCTTCCTCGTCGGCGAGATCGGCCCCGACGCCGCCCGAGAGCTCGAGCAGGTCCTGCGGCCGGAGCGGGAAGACCGCGTTGGGGGTCCCGGCGGCGGCCCACACCACGTCGAACCCAAGCAGGTCCCGGTCCACGAAGGTCGGCAGCGGCGACGGGTGTCCGAACGGCGGGGTCCCCCCGATCGCGAACCCCGTCGCCTCCCGGACCTCGTCCGGGGTGGCGCGGCGCGAGGTGGCCGCTCCCGCGAGCGTCGCGAGCTTCCCCGTGTCCACGCGGTTCGCCCCGGAGGTGAGCGCGAGCACCGGCCGGTCCCCCACCACGAACACGAGCGACTTCACGATCTGCGCAACGTCGCAGCCGATCGCGCGGGCCGCATCCTGCGCTGTCTTCGTGCCTTCGGGGAACCGATGGACGTCCGGCCGCAGGCCGAGCGCCGCGGCGGCCCCGGCGAACCGATCCGCGCCGGCGCTCACCGGCCGAGCTCCCCCGCCAGCTCTCCGGCAACCAGCTCCACCGAGCGCTCGGCGTCCTGCATGGCACGCGTCGGGCCGACGCGTTCCTCGAGCGAACGCACGAGAGCTCCCTCGAGCCGGATGCAGGCGCGGCCGCACACGATCGCTACCGGCGTGCGCGCCAACCCCGCCGCCTCCAGCACGCCCGAGGGGACCTTGCCGTGGAGCGACCCCACGTCGAGCGATCCCTCGCCCGTGACGACCAGATCGGCGGCGCCGAGCGCGGGCTCGAAGCCCACCGACTCCATCACGACCTCGATCCCCGGCCGGAGCCGCGCGCCGCAGAACGCCAACAGGCCGAACCCCGTTCCACCCGCGGCGCCGGCGCCGGGCTCGTCCCGCACGTCGATCCCGAGATCTCGGTGCACGACGGCGGCGAGATGCCCCAAGGCCCGGTCGAGCACCCAGACGTCCTCATCGGAGGCCCCTTTCTGCGGCCCGAACGCCGCGCTCGCGCCGCGTGGACCGCAGAGCGGGTTGTCGACGTCGGTCAGCCCGAGCACGTCGACGGAGCCGAGCCGGCGGTCGAGCCCGGACGTGTCGATCCGCGCGAGGTCCAGGAGGGCCTCGCCTCCCTCGGGAACCTCGACGCCGTGGACGTCGGCGAACGAGACACCGAGCGCACGGGCGATGCCGACGCCGCCATCGTTCGTCGCCGATCCGCCCAGGCAGACGAAGAGGCGGTCGATGTCCTCGTCGAGGAGCGCCCGCATCAACGCGCCGGTGCCGGCCGTGGTCGTCCGCCGCGGATCGCGCCGCTCCGGCGGCATCAGCCCGATCCCCGAGGCGCTCGCCAGCTCGACCACGCCCGTGCCGCCGCGCACACCCACGGCGGCGTCGACCGGATCGCCGAGCGGCCCGGGCACGACGGCGGCGATCCGCCGCGACCCGGTCGTGTCGGCATCAGCGAGGGGGAGCAGCGCGTCGAGCGTGCCCTCGCCGCCGTCGGCCAGCGGCATCAGGTCGATCGCGTCCTGCGGGCGGACGCGGGCCCATCCCCGACCGATCGCGGCCGCCGCCTGAGCGGCCGTGAGGGTGCCGCGGAACTTGTCCGGGCAGACGAGGACGCGCACCGGCCGACTGTACAATCCCCGCCGAACCGGGCGGGTCGATAGGGGAACGCGCCCGACGGTCGGCCGAAGGGCGCGGCATGGACGTGGTCAGTGACGTCGGCGAACGGAGCGGACGCGGCCTCCGCATCGGTCGTGAGGCGCTGCTCGGCGTCGCGCACGCGGAGCGCGAACGCCTCGGCCGGATGATCCAGTTCGCCGATCCGGAGACCTGGGAGGAGCCGAGCGCCGCTCCGGGATGGTGGAACCGCGACGTGATGGCCCACCTCGCCGCGAACGACACGGCCGCTGCGCAGTTGATGGCCGGGCAGCCGGCCGCGGAGCTCGAGGAGTACCGCGGGCACCTCGGCGAGGAGCCGTTCACCGTCGACGGCTGGAACGCGTGGGCCGTGGGACGGCGGACGGGTCTGACGACGCGCGAGATCCTAGGAACCTGGGGCAAGGCCGCCGAGGCCTTCCTGGTGTACGCGGCGCGGCTCGACGACGCGGAGTGGCGGGACACCCGCTTCCCGTGGGTGGCCGGCGACCTCTCGCCGCGGTTCCTCATCCAGTCCCAGGTGATCGAATGGTTCCTGCACGGCGAGGACATGCGAGCGACGAACGGCGTCGCGAGCGGGTGGCAGGTCGGCTGGCAGCAGTGGCCGGTCCACCTGACGATCGACATGGCCGTGCGCCTGCTGCCGTGGGCGCTCGAGCGGGACGGTCTCGACCTGTCCGGCCGGAGCGCGTCCTTCGAGCTCCTCGGTCCCGGCCAGGGCTCGTGGCATTGGGGCCTCGGCTCCGGCGAGGTCCCCGCGCCGGAGAAGGAGCCCGACGTCGTGATCACCGGTCGCGCGCCGCAGTTCGCCCTGGTGGCCGGCCGGCGGCTCGCCGTGGACGACGCGCTCGCGTCCGGCAACGTGGTGCTCGGCGGTGACCTCGGGCTCGCCCGGACGGTCCTCGGCGTGATCCGCGCGTACCCCTGAACCGTTCGACGACGACTCAGCGCCGCCGAAGGACGAGTCGACGCACCCGGCGCC
>DATIWE010000005.1:0-2450 GCA_035519495.1 Actinomycetota bacterium | reverse complement strand
CGCCTCGTCGACCACCATCCAGTGAGGAATGCCCGAGCGGGCCCGCTCGACGGCGATGCTGAGAAGCGCGCGCCGGACGTACTCCGCCTTCGCCGCGTGTGGCAGCGATCTGAGGTCGAGGATGATGCTGGCGCCGGTCTGAAATAGCACCACCCCGACATCGCCGGCCGCCGGGAGACCGATTTCCCTTCCGAGAACGATCGCACCGGGCCGATGCCCGAGCGCAACGTGATCGCTCTCCGGATCGAAGACACACACCCGATACCCGGCCTGCATCAGATATTCCGCGGCGAGCCCGGCGACCGAGGACTTGCCGGAGTAGGGATCGCCGCTCACCAGCACGTGCTGGCCGTCGACCGCTAACGCGGCCGGCGTTCCGTCGTCGGCGCTGCCGAGCTCGATGAAGAGCCGACGCGGCGTCGGCATCTTGCCGCCTCGTTGGAGCAGGGCGCGGATCCAATCAGCCACGCCGCCGGCGCCCGGTAGACGCAACCGGTCGTCCGCGGCGGCCATGACGGCGGGAACGGAACCGCGGGCCGCAACGGCGAACTCCGTCAACGCGAACAGTGGCAGATCGTTCTCCGCGTCGCCGAAGGCAATCAGGTTGCGCGGCGACCGTCCGAGCTCGTCGAGCGCCCGCTGCGTCCCGACCGCCTTGTTGATGCCCGTCGGCAGCAGCATGACTGCCGCGCGGTTGAACACGAGCTGGAGATCCGCGCCCGTCTCACGGACGAGGGCGATGAGCTCGGGCGCATGCGTGTCCCAGGTTCCCACCACGACCGCGCCGGCGTGGAAGGGGATGCGGGCAGCGCGCAGACGGCCAAGGAACTGCTCGCTCGGCGGAGCCCCGAGGATGATCGTGCGGTCATTCTCGCGGAGCCACACCACCGCGCCGTTCTCGGCCACAACCGCATCGAATGCGGAGAAGTCGACGAGCGCGACACGCAGGTCGTCGAGGACCCGCCCGGTGACGAGCAGCGTGACGATGCCGGCCGCGCGGGCGGCGTGCAACGCCGCGGCGACCTCCGGCGCGAGGTGACCGTCGCTCGCGCTTGTGCCGTCGTAGTCGCAGGCGATCGCGCGGCAGTACATCGTCAGTCTCGGTTCGTCTTCATTGCTCGGTACCCTCCCTCATGAAGCCGCCACAGCCGACGGGCCATCCGGTCGCTCGCCGTCGGCGGGCTCGGACTCGACGTCGAGATAGCGATCGCGAATCGCGCCCACGATCGTCTCACGTGCTGTGGTGCCATCGCTCCTTTCGATGTGCCGGATCCTCTGGGCGAGATGGCGGTCGCCGACGACGTCCTCGATCCACCGGTGGAAGTCGCCACGGGCGAGATGGCCGGCGAACACGTCGTCCCCCACCGTCGGGAGAACCGCCAGAAGCTCCCGCAGCGTCCGAGCTCTATGCTCGGTCTGGCGTCCGTCCCGCGTGAATACGAACTCCCGTCCGGGCGGCACGCCGACCTCGGCGTATTTCTTCCGATGGCGGACATGGGCAGTCAGCCGGCGCTCCTGCGTGAATCGGATGATCCCGTGTTCCTGCTCGGGATGGGCCCGCAGCAGGACCGCCTCGCCGATCGCGAGCTTGGCGAGCGTGTCGACCCACTCCGACGCAGCCTCTGCGGGACGCGTCGTGCCGAGGATGCGAGCCGCGCCACGACGATCGGTGATCCTCGTAGCGACGATGATCTCGCAGGCGTCCAGCACGCCCGGCGCGAGGTCGGCGCTCCGGTACGTCACGAGGCAGTATCCGCCGAGCTGCGGATCGAAGATGTCGGCTTTCTCCGGGTAGTCGAGGAAGTAGTGGGCCTCGTCGAGCACGACCACGTGGGGCACGCCGAGCGCGCGACGGAGGCCGTTGACGACCCGGAGCAGCGTTCGGACCGCTGCACGCTTCGCGTCGGTCGCGAGCCGCGTCAGATCGACGACGACGCTGAGCGTGGGCTGCCGCAGGATGGGTTCGAGGCCGGGGAGCGGGTCCTCGTATTCGTGAACCCGGTAGACGACGACCCCGGGGAGCGCCTCGAGGCACGTGTAGTCACCTTCGGGATCGATGACGCACACGGCGTACCGCCTGAGGACGAGGCGCTCGCAGACCAGGGTCGCGAGCCAGGTCTTCCCGGACCGGGGATCGCCGGTGAACAACGAGTTCCGCAGGCGGATCTCCAGGTCGAGCGGCTCGCCCGCCTGGCCCGTTCCGAGGCGGAGGTGGTGCGGCGAGCCGGTCTTGCGGCGCGGCGGGATGGGATCCGTGCCGACGAGGCTCCGGATGTAGTCTGCGGCGGCCGCCGGACCATTCCCCGCGATGACGTGGTCGGCCGACCGCTGGAGGCCGCTGCTGCCCCACGCGACGGCCGCGCCGATCTCGCAGACGTCGAGCATCGCCAGATCGTCGTCGGCGCCTCCGATCGCGACGGCATTGTGAAGCGACGCGCCGAGGAGGAAGA
>DATIWE010000004.1:0-51032 GCA_035519495.1 Actinomycetota bacterium | reverse complement strand
ACGTAAGCGCGATCCTCGTCCATCACCCGACGGTAGCAGCCGGTCCGGGCGATACGCTCGGCGCGTGGCCGTCGAGATCTTCCCGTTCATGCTCTTCGGCGGGATCGCCGTGCTCGCGCTGGTCGGGATCGTCTCGTTCCGGCCCGAGCAACGAACCGGCGACGTCGAGCGATCGACGGAGCGGCAGCACCGGAGGATGCAGACGGTGCGAAACGGTTGTTGGGTCGTCCTGGTGATCGGGGTCCTCGGGGCGATCGTGTACATCGTCTTCCCGCAGTAGAGCCTTCCCGCGTCAGCCGACGTGGTCGATCGCGCCGTACGCCTTGGCTTCGTCGGGGCCCAGGATGAAGTCGCGGTCGAGATCCTCGTGGATCCGTTCGATCGTCTGGCCGGTGTGCTTCGACAGGATCTCCTCCATCAGCCGACGCTGCCGCACCATCTCCTCGGCTCGGATCTTGATGTCGATCGACTGTCCCTGACCGGTGCTGCCCCACGGCTGGTGCAGCAACACGCGAGCGTTCGGCAGCGCATGGCGCTTACCCGCGGCGCCGGCCGCCAGCACGACAGCGGCCGCGCTCGCGGCCTGGCCGATGCACCACGTCGCGACGTCGGGGCGGATCGCCTGCATCGTGTCGTAGATCGCGAACAGCGCGGTCATGTCGCCGCCCGGTGAGTTGACGTAGAGCGACACGTCGCGCTCGGCGTCGTCGGCCTCCAGGAACAGCAGCTGCGCGATCACGACGTTCGCGAGCTCGTCGTCCATCTCGCCGCCCAGGAACACGACGCGTTCGCGGAGGAGCCGGGAGTAGATGTCCGATGCTCGCTCGCCGGTGGCCGACGGCTCGAGCACGGTGGGAACGCTGCGCATGAACGCCTCCTCGGGTACGATGGCAACCCTGCAGTTGCCGAAGCTAGCGCACCGGCGCGGCCACGGCAACCGTGAGGTTGCGGAGATCAGATCGGAGCCGACCGATGCGATCCGAGATCCACGAGGAGACGATCGAGGCGCCACCGGCCGACGTCTGGGGGTTCATGGTCGATCCCGCCGCGCTGTCCGCGTGGTTCGGGGCCGACGCATGGCTCGTGCCCGCGGTCGGCGAGGCCGTGCGCTTCCGGTTCGCGGACGGCACCGAACGGCGCGGCGCGGTCGAGGTGGTCGAGCCGTTCCGGTTGCTGCGCTGGCGCTGGCGGCGACACCGCGGCACGGGCTTCGGCAGCCAGATCGGCGAGATGTCGACGGTCGCGATCGAGCTCGCCGCCGTGCCGGGCGGCACGCGGGTCCGGATCGTCGAGACGCCGGCGGTCCGCGCCGTTTCCCGGAGCGTGTAAGGGGCAACCGGATGACGGAACCCGATGCCGTGTTCGAGGCGCTCGCGGATCCGACGCGGCGCACGCTGATGGCGACGCTCTCCCGTTCCGGGCCGGCGACGCTCGCGCAACTCTCGGCGCAGCTCCCGGTCTCCCGGCAGGCGGTCACGAAGCATCTCGCCACGCTCCAGGAGGCGGGCCTCGTGACCGGCCACGGCGAGGTGCGCGGCCGGCGGTACGAGCTGACGCCGGGGCCGCTCGCCGACGCGATGGGGTGGATGGTCGACGTCGGTGCGGGCTGGGACGACCGGCTCGCGCGGCTGAAGCGCGACGTCGAAGCGCGACGTCGCTGAGCCCTCGGAAGGGCTCGGGAGCGTCACCTCGGCGGCCTATCCTTTGCTGCGATGACGTGCTCGGTCTGCGGCGCCGACGCTCCGGAGGGGGCGCAGTTCTGTCCGAACTGCGGCTCGCCGCTCGGCACGACCCTGCCGACCGAAGAACGCAAGATGGTGACGGTGCTGTTCGCCGATCTGGTCGATTCCACCGGGCTCGCGCGCCGGCTCGACCCCGAGCGAGCGCGCGAGGTCCTCGGGCGGTTCTACGACGCGACGTCCGAGGAGCTCTACGCGCTGCGCGGCCAGCCGGAGAAGTTCATCGGCGACGCGGTGATGGCCGTCTTCGGCCTGCCCCAGACGCACGAGGACGACGCGGTCCGCGCCGTTCGGGCCGGGCTCGCGATCCGCGGAAGGCTCCGGCGGCTCAGCCAGGAGCTCGGGCTCGACCGGCCGCTCGAGGTGCACGTCGGGGTGGAGTCGGGCGAGGCGGCGACGGGCGTCGGGCCCTCCTCCCAGCTCCTGATCACCGGACCGGTCGTGAACGCGGCCGCTCGGCTGCAGGCCGCGGCCGCACCGGGTGAGGTGCTCGTCGGCGAGCTCGCCCGCGCGCTGACCGAGACGTCGGTGTCCTTCGCGGAGGCGCGGACCGTTCCGGCGAAGGGGTTCGACACCGAGCTGGCGGCGTTCCCCGTGCAGGGCCTCACGGTCCGATCGGCGCGGCGTACGATCCCGTTCGTCGGGCGGGCCGATGAGCTCGCCCTGCTTCGGCAATCCTTCGCGCGGGTACAGGCCACCGGCACGCCGATGCTCTTCACCGTCGTCGGCGAGCCCGGCATCGGCAAGTCCCGACTGCTCGACGAATTCGGCGCCGGGGTGGAACCCGGGGTGCTCACGCTCGTCGGCAGGAGCTCGTTGATCAGCGACTCGGCCACGTTCGCCCCGATCGCCTCGATGGTGCGCGACGCGGCCGGCATCGACGACAGCGATCCACCGGAGAAGACCCGTCGCCGGCTCACCGAGCTCCTCGACGGCGCCGGCGACGAGGCCGAACGGGAACGGACCGTCGAGCGGCTCGCGCTCCTGCTCGGGCTCGGTGAGGACCGCCGCGAGGAATCGGCCTTCATCGACGACGTCCTCCAGGGCTTCACGGCGCTCGTCGATGCGCTCGCGGCCGAGCAACCCGTCGCCCTGATGTTCGAGGACGCCCACACGCTCCGTCCGCCGATGCTCGATCTCATCGAACGCGTCGCGGCGCGCCGCCGCGACGGCGCGTGTCCGGCGTTCGTCCTGGCCGCAGCCCGGCCGCAGCTCCTGGACGAGCGGAGCGCCTGGGGTTCCCGCGCGGCGAACCACCTGCTCCTGCGCCTTGAGTCCCTCGGGAACCACGAGGCCGTGGGTCTCGCACGCCAGGCCGGCGGTTCGCGGATCTCCGAAGAGGAGGCCGCGGCCGTCGCGGCGCGTGCCGGCGGCAACCCGTTCTTCATCGTGGAATCGACCGGCGCACTCATCCGGGTCCACGAACGAGGCGAACCCGCGAGCGCCACACCGATCCTCCCGCCGACGGTGCAGGCGATGATCGCGGCCCGGCTTGACGCGCTACCGGCGACGCTCCGCGACGTCGCGCGCCGCCTCTCCGTCTACATGTACTCGTTCGACCTCGACGAGGCGGCGCTCGTGGCCGAATGCGGCGTCGAGGGGATGGGGGAGCTGGTGGACGCCGAGATCGTCGTTCGCGACGAGCGCAGCTCGGGCCCTCCCACGTGGCGCTTCCGCAACGACACGCTCCGCGACGTCGCGTACGCCAGCCTGCCGAAGCGACTGCGGGCAACCCTGCACGAACGGATCGCGGAAAGCCTGCTTGAGAGCGGCCATCAAGCTTGGGCCGCAGAACATCTGGAGGCTGCGGCGAAGGCGGCGCAGGACATCGATCCCACCGATCGGCGGGTGCCGGAGCGCGCGGCGGACGCGCTCGCCCAGGCCGGCGACCGGGCCAGACGCCGGATGGAGAGCCGGTCCGCGATCGACTACTACGACCGCGCGCTCGCGATCGGGCACGAGGGCGAGCAGCTGCGCGAGGCGCGCGTGCTGGCCGGCGTCGGCGAGGCGCATTACTGGCTCGGCGAGTATCCGGCGGCGATCGGCGCGCTCGACCGAGCCATCGTCCTCGGCCGCGAACTCGGCGACGACTGGACCCTCGCGCATGCGCTCCGGTTCCGCGGCGACATCGCGATCAACGTCGAGGCGGACATGCCGCGTGCCGAGGAGCTGTTGAACGACGCCCTCGCCGCGGCCGAGCGGCTCGGCGAGCCGTGGGCGCTGGCGCGCACGCTCCTGTTCGTCGGCTGGGTCCCGTGGACGCGGGAACAACCCGCCGAGGCCGACGCGGTGTGGCGGCGGGCGCTCACGATCGCGCACGAGCACGGCGACCGGTGGGCGGAGGTGCGCGCGCTCACGTCGTTGTCGATCAATGCGAACAACCTCAACGACCTGGACGAGGCCACGTCCCTGATCCAGGAGGCGCAGCAGCTGGCCGAGGAGACCGGCGATCGTTTCAGCGTCGCGGTCGCGATCACCCAGCATGCGCGCCTGCATGAAGAGCGCAAGGAGTTCGCCGAGGCGCTGCCGGACCTCGACCGGGCGATCGGCATCTTCACCGAGCTCGGCGCGCGCTGGGAGCTGGCCGACGCCCTCGCGGAGCGTGGCGTGGCCAAGCGCGAGCTGGGCCAGCTCGACGAGGCCGAGGACGACCTGCGCCGGACCACACGGATCTCCGAGGAGCTGGGCGAACGGCAGCTGGCCAGCTGGACCTGGCGCGAGCTCGCGATGGTCTCGCAGCGCCGGGGCGATCACGCGGCGGCCGAGGAGCGGTTCCGCCGCGCCGACGAGGAGCGGGCGCGCGGCCCGCAGTGATCAGGGCGTCACGAGTACGTGTAGATCGCCGTGACGTTCGACCCCCGCTGCGTCACCTTCTCGATGCGCGCCCACGGGAACAGCACGCGGACCTGCTCGTCGTTCTCCCGTTGGAAGACCTCGACGCCGTAGGCGGTGAGCTTCACCTCGGCGGTGTCGTCGAACTCCGCGACGTCACCACCGAGGAACGTGACCTCTGTCTGCACCGGGACCCACCTCTCCAGGGGTTTCCACGGGAAGACCACCAAGCGTACCCTTCCATTCCGAACCCGGCGAACGGGGGTCTGTGGGATGAAGGAAGTCACCTGTTTGTGCGGCTGGAGCGCCCGCGGGACCGATGACGAGGTCGTGGAGCAGCTCACGCGCCACGCGTGGGAGGACCACGGGATCCGGAAGACGCGCGAGGAGATCCTGGCGAACGCCACTCCGATCGAGGTCTAGCGCTCGGTGCAACCGGCCGAGCACGCGCCCCTCGTCGAGATCGAACCGGCGCTCTCGAACGTCTCCTGGGCGCCGGATATCGTCGTCCAGTCGATCGAGCCGTTGTTCGTCTACCTGGGTCCGGACGGCCCCCGGCACCTCCGTCCGATCCACGCGAGCTCGCTCCGCCTCGGCATTCGGACGGACCAGCAGCCCGGAACGGTTGTGGTGCAAGCAACACACCGCTACGGGCTCACGCCGTTGCTGGTGCACAGCACGTCGTGGCGCTTCGAGTCGGGCCGTGTCGTGCTGACGTACGTGGCCGTCGTGCGAGCCCCGGAGGGCGACCCGAACGAGAACCTCGCCGACGAACCGGTCGAGCGCGCCGACCTGGCGCGGGGCGACGCCTTCGCACCACCGCCCCAGATCGACGTGGCGCAGGTGCTCGAGCACGCGTTCCGGCACCTCGCGTGGCTCGTCAAGGACGACGAGGAGGTCCACGCCGCGCTGCCGGATTGGGCCGGGTTCCTGTCCGCCTACGAGCCCGAACCGTTCCGCTCGTTCGGCACGCCGCCCGGATGATCGCCGCCGCGCCCGAGGCGGGGGACGGCTTCGCGCCGGACGACCCGGCGTTCGTCGCCGACCCGTATCCGGTCTACGCGGAGCTCCGCCGCGACCGCCCCGTCTGCTACGACGAGGCGACGGACCACTGGCTCATCACGCGGCACGCCGACGTCAACGCGCTGCTGCGCGACCGCCGGTTCGGACGCACCTACCTCCACGTCGCGTCGCATGAGGCGATGGGGCGGCCGGCGCCGCCCGCGTGGCACGAGCCGTTCTGGCGGCTGATCAACGCCGGCATCCTCGACATGGAGGCGACCGATCACACGCGCGTGCGCCGGCTCGTGTCGAAGGCGTTCACGCCCGCCTACGTGGAGGCCCTGCGACCGCGTGTCCAGGCGATCGTCGACGGCTTGCTGTCGCAGATCGACGACACCGGCGTCGTCGATCTGCTCCCCACCGTCGCGGAGCCGCTGCCCGTCACCGTGATCGCCGAGATGCTCGGGGTACCGCCGGGCGAGCGGCATCTCCTTCGGCCGTGGTCGGCGGATATCTGCCGGATGTACGAGCTCCATCCCTCGGTCGAGTCGCAACGGGCGGCCGTCAGCGCGAGCACCGAATTCTCCGGCTACCTCCGGGCCCTCGCGCGGGAGCGGGCGCGGCGGCCGGGCGAGGACCTGATCTCCGAGCTGGCGGCCGTGGTCGACGACGGGGAGCGCCTCACCGAGGATGAGCTGGTCGGTACGGTCGTCCTGCTCCTCAACGCAGGGCACGAGGCGACCGTCAACGCGACGCTCCTCGGATGGTGGACGCTGTTCCGACATCCCGAACAGCTCGAGCGGCTCCGCGCCGATCACGCGATGGTCCCGACGGCGATCGAGGAGCTGCTGCGCTTCGACACCCCGCTCCAGCTCTTCGAGCGGTGGGTCCTCGAGGACGTCGAGGTGGGCGGCGTGCCGATCCCGCGCGGGGCCGAGCTCGGCCTCGTCTTCGGCTCGGCGAACCGCGATCCCGCGGTCTTCGCCCAGCCGGACGCGCTCGACCTGGCACGCGAGCCGAACCCGCACCTGACGTTCGGCGCCGGGATCCACTTCTGCCTGGGTGCGCCGCTCGGACGGCTCGAGCTCCAGACCTCGTTCCGTTCGTTGCTCGAGCGTTTCCCGAAGATCGAGCTCGCCGAGGCGCCGCGCTGGAAGCCGAACTACATCATCCGCGGTCTCGAGGGGCTGCGCGTACGGCTCCGATAAGGTGCGGACGATGGACGACGAGCGGTACGCGCGCGGGCGCGAGCGGTTCCTGGAGGTCCACGACGAGAAGGCGCTCCGCACCGTCGAGGGCCTCGGCGACATCGGCCGGCAGATCGTCGAGGTCGTCTACGGCGACCTCTACACACGGCCGGCGCTCACCGATCGGGACCGCGAGCTCGGCGCCGTCGTCGCCCTCACGGCCCTCGCGCGGTCCTCGCAGCTCCCCCAACACCTCCGCGCCGCGCTGAAGGCGGGGCTCAGCGAAGACGAGCTGCGCGACGCGATCATGCTCACCGCATCGATCGCCGGGTTCCCGCCGGCGATGAACGCGATGGCCACCTTGAAGAGCGTCCTGGCCGAGCGCGAGCGCGACCGAGGAGCCGGGCGATGACGCCGTCGTCTGATCTCGTGCTCGTCGCGCTGCCGAAGGCGGAGGTCGTCTGGGGTGAGCGGACCGCCACGAACCGCGTGATCCTGCGGAGCATCCCCGAGCCGGCATCCGGCTTCCGCTGGCTCGACGAGGTGCGGGTCATCCCCGCGACGCTCGCCGAGCTCGCGGTCGACGACGTCGACTACCCGGTGCTTCCCGCGCCCGAGGTGGTCGAGCGCTCCGGGATCCCGACGCTGCTCGCACGGGTCGCGTGCGCCGATGCGTTGGATCTGTCGGACCTCGTCGAGGAGTTCGACACCCAGGGCGCGCGGTGCGAGGAATGGACCGCGGCGACGGAGGAGCCGAACGGCCCGTTGCGCACCCACGGCGTCGCGATCGCCACGACGGCCGACGACGCGGGGTCGACGCTGCGGATCTGGATCGACGAGGCGCCGGATCGGCGGGCGCTCCTGGAGATCGACGAAGCCCCGTGACCTCGCACGATGGGCTCGACCGAGCCCCTATGCTCAACCGATGCGGCGGCTGTTTGCGCAGGACGGCGGCACCCTCACGCGGATCCTGGTCACGCTGCTCGTGTTCGCGGTGCTGATCTTCGGAGGCCTCTACTTCTTCACGAAAGCGCAGGAACCGCTCGCGCTCGGGAACGCCGTCGACGCTCATCTCGCGTACAGCGATGTGCTCCAGAACCACGGCACGACGACCGATCCGAAGATCACGCTGGAGCCGAACGGTCAGGTCTACGTCGCGACGACGGTGCACAACACCGGGGGAACGACCGTGACGCTCAAGGGTCTGGGCACCGTCGATGCGGATCCCGAGGTCCCGTACGTCCCGGTGGATCTCCGGCTCGGCGACGGCACGGCCACCGAGACCGGGGCGACCGCTCCGTTCACCCCGACGCCGCTGCCGCCCGGAGGCAGCGTCGGCGTGCTCGTGCTCTACGTGGTGAACCCCTACCTGAACTGCGACCTGTTCACGGACCTGTCCGCCGGCAGCGGCACCGAGATCGCGTCGTTCCCGATGCGCTTCACGACGTTCGGGATCGAGAACGAGCAAACGCTCTCGTTCACGAAGGCCGTCGTGACGGTCGAGCGACCCACCCGCGCGGAGTGCGACGCCGCGACCGCCGGTTGAGCCTCACACATCGCGACGCCCTTCGATCCAGTACGCGACGTACCAGACGGCCGCGACGTAGCTGAGCATCAGCCCGAACGCGGCGAGGTGGCCGAACAACAGTGGATCGGGCGCTCCGAACGCGTCCTGCGCCCCACTGAACGGCGCCCACCGCTTCAGCGACGGCACCAACGCGGTTGCGAGCGGCTCGACGACCAGACCCCATCCCAACAGCCCGAGGATCGCGACGACCTGGCTCCGGAGCGCCCCGCCGACGCAGACCGAGAGCACGGCGACGTACGTGCACTGGAGGCCGACCTCGAGGATCGCGGTCAGCACCGGGAGGCCGAACGGCAGCGCGTCGCCCTTCACCGCGAACCACGCCGCCGCGATGATGACGGGCAGCGCACCGCCGATGAGGCCGGCCGCGAATCCGATCGGGATCGCGGCTCCCATCTTCGAGGCGAGCACGCGACCGCGCGACGGCGTCGCGAGGTAGGTGCCGGCGGCCGTCCCGTACCGGTACTCCCCGGTGGACATCGTGGCCGCGAGGACGGCGGTGAACAGCCCGATCACCGCGCCTCCCCACACGAGCATCTGCAGGTCCTCGACCGTCGTGACCGGACGGATGTTCGCGCGAGCTCCCTCCGCCGTGCCGGCGATCGCGAGGGTCGCGATCACGCCGACCGCGTCGAGGGCGACCGCGCCGATCAGCAACCCGAGCCACAGCCGGGTGGTCCGGACCTTCACCAGCTCGGCGTGGACGAGCCGGATCACGGTCCCTCCGCGTCGGGGCGCGCCGGCGGTACCGGCGGCACGTCGCCGGTGAGCGCGAGGAACGCGTCCTCGAGGGACGACGTCTCCCCCCGGAGCTCATGCAGGACGAGCCCCTCGGCGGCCGCGACCTCGCCCACCCGTTCCGCCGACAGGTTCCGGATCGCGAGCGAGCCGTTCGGCTCCTCCGCGACCACGGCGCCCGCGCGTTCGAGCGCCGTTCGCAACGCCGCGACGGAAGGCGAGCGCGCGATCACGCGTTCGCCGGCGGCCGCGGTGAGCTCGGCGACCGAGCCCTGCCTGACGAGCCGGCCGCGATCGATCACGACCACGCGGTCGGCGACCTCGGCCACCTCGGCCAGGATGTGGCTCGACATCAGGACCGCGCCGCCTGCGGACGCGTAGCGGCGCAGGAACCCGCGCAGCCACGCGACGCCTGCGGGGTCGAGGCCGTTCGCCGGCTCGTCGAGGATCAGGACGGCCGGCTCGCCGAGCAGCGCTGTCGCCAGCGCGAGCCGCTGCCGCATCCCGAAGGAGAACGTCCGGACCTTCGCGTTCGCGGATCCGCCCATGCCGGTCATCGCGAGCACCGCGTCGGCCCGTTCCTCGGCGAGACCCCCCTCGAGGCAGGTGATCCGGAGGTGATCGTGCGCGGTCCGGCCAGGATGGAAGCCGGTGATCTCGAGCGCCGCGCCGACCCGGCGGAGCGGCTCGTCGAGCTTCGCGTAGGGGACGCCGAGGATCGTGGCCGTGCCCGAGGTGGGCGAAGCCAGCCCGAGCATGAGGCGCATCGTCGTGGTCTTCCCCGCGCCGTTCGGGCCGAGGAACCCCGTCACGCTCCCGCGGGGAACCGCGAACGAGAGCGCATCGACCGCCGCCACCGGGCCGTAGCGCTTCGAGAGGGAGCGAGCTTCGATCGCAGGCCCGTCCGCATCCATCGGGCGGCAAGCCTAGTCGCCGGCCTTCGTCGCGGACCCCCCGACTATGCTGCCGGAGTGACCCTCTATCAGCTCGAGGATCTGCCCGAAGGGCTCGCGGCTCCGGTGTTGATCGCGGCGTTCGACGGCTGGATCGACGCCGCCGGCGCGGCGAGCGCCTCCGCGGACCACCTCGCGCGCGGCGGCGAGCTCATCGCGACGTTCACCGGCGACGTGCTCTTCGACTACCGATCGCGGCGCCCGACCCTCGACGTGATCGACGGCATGCTCACCCGGCTCGTGTGGCCCGCGCTCGAGCTGCATCGGCGAGCGGTCGACGGGCGCGATCTCCTGGTCCTGCACGGAGCGGAACCCGACTTCCGCTGGAAGGAGCTGGGCGAGGACATCCTCGAGCTGGCGCTGCGCCTCGGCGTGGTCGAGTGGGTCAGTCTCGGCGCGATCCCCGCCGCCGTTCCGCACACGAGGGCCGTGCCCGTGATGGCGACCGCCTCGGCCGACGGCTTGCTCCACGAGTCGGAGATGCGGGGCCCGGCCGGACTGCTCCGCGTGCCCAGCGCCTGCCTGTCCGCGATGGAGCTCGCCGTCAGCGGCGCGGGCATCCCCGCGGTGGGCTTCTATGCACAGGTTCCGCACTACGTCGGCGGGCCGTACGCGGGCGCCACCCTGGCGCTCTTGCAGCACCTCGCACGCCACCTCGGCATCCACGTCCCGACCGGCTCGTTCGAGGAAGACGCCCGGGAACAACGCGAACGCCTCGACGCCGCCGTCGAGGGGGACGAGGACGTGGCCGAGATCCTGCACCAGCTGGAACGCGCGAACGAGGAGGAGATCCCTTCGGGCGACGAGCTCGCCGCCGAGATCGAACGGTTCCTGCGCAACGAAGGCCCGGACGGCGGTCGCGGCTGAACCGCGGCCGAGCCTCGGCTGCGCCTCAGCGATCGATCCGCAGATCCTCCGGGCCCGCGGGGATGCGCTCGTATTCGCGCAGGCGATGCCACGGGATGCCGAGGCGGCGAACGGCGACCCGGCGCGGATCGTCGACCATCGGCGTCTGCAGCACCACCGTGACCGCTCCCTGGCCGACCTCGAACATCTCCGTCGGCACCGTGAGCTCCTCCCCGGAGGCCGACCCGTCGTCGATCACCACTCGGACCCGCGGCCCGGCGCGCTCCTCGGGGGCGACCGCCTTCGGCGCGAGATCCCACCAGAAGCGGTCGACGCGATGCCACGGAACGAACCGACGACCGATCGTCACGCCGCGCTCGCCGGGCTCGAAGTCCTCGGACCCGGTCGCCACGTTCGCGGTCGATCCATCGGTTCCGACGATCACGACCGTCACGGTCGCGGCGGCGGCCGACGGGTGTGCGATGTCCATCGGGGGAGCCTACGCCCCCGTCATGCGCGCCGCGACGGGCACACTGCTATCGTTCGTTCCGCACACGCGCCGCGGAGGCGAAGTCCGGTTGGAAACCGGCGCTGTCCCGCAACTGTGAGCCCAACGGGCGAGCCAGGCCGCCCTCTCCGGCGCAGCGGCTGAACGAACCCTCGAGGCAGGATCGGCCGACCGGCCCGACCCGGCCGCCGCCTCCTCGATCGTCCGTTCCGTTGGGCGCGCGGACGCCCGGGAAGGAGCGCACCATGGGCCGGATCCTCCGAAGGACGATGAGCGTCGTCCTCGTCTGTTCGATCGCGTGGGCGATACCCGTCCACGCCGCCACGCCGACGGCCGACCGGCGGCGGGCCTTCGCCGCCGGTCGCTTCATCGTTGCCTCGCAGTCGGCGAGCGGCTCGTTCGCCGGGTTCTCCCCCGTGGGCAGCACGGCGGACGCGGTGCTCGACCTCGTAGCGCTCGGCCGGGGCGCGGCACCGCTCCGGAAAGCGCTCGGGTACCTCCGGCGGCAGGTCGAGCGCGGCAACGTCGCCACGGTTGGCCTCCAGGCCAAGGTCGTGCTCGCGGTCGAGGCCGCGGGCCAGGATCCGACCGCGTTCGGCGGGAAGGACCTGCTGGGCGAGATCACCGACACGTTCCGACCGAGCGGGCGGTTCGGCACCGCCGCCGTCCTCGATCAGGCGCTGGCGATCCTGGCGCTGCGCTCCGCCGGCGTCGCGTTGAACCTGAAGGCGGCCACGTGGCTCGCCGACGCGCAATGTCCCGACGGCGGGTGGCAGTACGACCAGCCGCATCGTCCGAGCGAGAACCGCCACTGCATCGACGCCTCGAACCCGAACGACTCCTACGGCTCGGATTCGAACACGACCGCGTACGCGATCATGGCGTTGCAGGGACTGACGAGCCCGAGCCACGATCCGTTCGGGTTCCTGGACCGGCTGCGCGATCGCTCGCGTGGACCCGCGCACGGGGGTTGGGGCTTCACCTGGGGCTTCCGGACCACCGACGCGAACTCGACGGCCCTCGTGCTCCAGGCCTACGCGGCGGCCGGCATGACCGTGCCGGTGGGCAGCGTGGCGGCGCTCCGGCGTCTGCAGTACCCCTGCGGCGCGGTCGCCTACTCATGGAGGAAGGGGGAGCGCACGGGGCCCGACCTCGGAGCCTCGCTCGGCGCGGTCCTCGGCTTCCTCCGCGTGCCGCTGCCGGTCACCGGCACCGTCAGCGCGAACTTCGCGCCGTCGGCCTGCGCGACGTAGCGCATGCGACGTCGGCTCGCGGCCACGCTCCTCGTGACCGCCGCGCTGCTGGTCGTGGCGATGCCCGCGGCCAGCGGCGGGGCGGCCGCGTGCGCCGCCGCGACCGGCCCGCACGCGGCGCTCGTGGTGGACACGGGTTCGCGCTCCACCGCCTACTGCGTGGCGCTGGACGCCCCGACCGTGACCGGCATCCATCTGATCCAACTGGCGGGCGCGCAACACGGCCTGACGTACGGGCTCGGGTTCGGCGGGCAGGCTGTGTGCCGCCTCCAAGGCGTCGGCCCAGCCGGCGACGACTGCTTCGCCGACCATCCGAACTTCTGGGGGTACTGGCACGGGGACGGCCATGGTGGCCTGGAGCGCTGGACCTGGGCATCGACCGGTGCCGCCTCGACGACCGTCGGGAGCGGTGACGTGGAGGGCTGGGCCTGGGGAGCGGGCGATTCGCCGGCGACCCACCCGATGCCCCCGCGCGTCGGGATCGACGCCGTCTGCGCGCCGGAGGCCGAACCGACGCCGACGCCGACGCCGAGCACGCCGCCGAGCACGCCGCCGAGCGTCGGCTCGGCCTCCGGCGCGCAGAGCCGTCCCGCGTCGTCGGCGGCATCGGCGTCGCCGACACCGCGCGCACGGTCGGCGACACCGACACCCGATGACCCCTCGTCCAGCCCGATGGTGCAGATCGTCGCGGCCGGACCGCCGCCGACACCGCCCGCGCACGGCGGCGTCCCGCCCGGCGTGCCGATCGCGGCGGCGCTGGCGATCGTATTCGTCGGCGCGGGCCTGGTCAGGGCTCGCGGGCGGAAGGACGTGGAACGGTGAGCGTGCGCCCGACGCAGACCTTCCATCCCGCCGCGTGGATCGTGTGGGCGACGTGCGCCGGGTTCGTGGCGTTCGTGACGACCGACCCCGTCTACCTCGTCCTGCTGATCGCGGTCTCCTGGTTCGTCCATGCCAGCAACCGCGCAACGACGGCCTCTGACCGGTCGTTCCGGGTCTTCCTGATCGCCGGTCTCGTGGCGCTCGTGCTCCGGACCTCGCTCGCGTTCCTCGGCGCCGTGGTGCCGTCGATCGGCGCGGTGACGTCGGCGACGATCGCGTTCGCGTTCCTCGAGGGGCTCCGGCTCGCCACGATCCTCGTGGTCTTCGGCACCTTCAACGCGGTCACCGATCCGTTCGGGCTGGTCCGCATGGCGCCGCGCCGCTTCCACGAACCCGCCCTCGCGGCCGCGCTCGCGCTGTCGATCGCGCCGAGGACGATCGCGAGCGTCGGCGACGTCCGCGAGGCGCAACGCCTGCGGGGGCTGCCCGTCTCGGGTCTGCGGTCGCTGCCGTCGCTCGCGGTACCGGTGCTGGAGCGCGGGATGGAGGAAGCCTCGACGCTCGCGGAGTCGATGGACGCGCGCGGCCACGGACGGGGTCGCCGTTCGCGGTACCGACCCCAGCGGTGGTCGGTCGCGGCGATCGCGGTCGCCGCCACGGCGGTGGTCGCGGCCGCCGCGTTCCTGTCGGCCTCGATCGCCGGTTGGGGCGGGCTGCATCCGGCGACGGCACCCATCGCCTGGCCCCAGGGCGATCCCCGGCTGCTCGTCGCGATCGCCCTGCTCGCGACCCCGGGGTTCCTCCGGACGGATGGCGCGCCGTGACGGCCGGCGCGATCCGCTACGAGGGAGTGTCCTTCACCTATCCGGACGCCGAGCGACCGGCGCTCACCGATGTCGGCGTCGCGCTCCCCGAGGGGACGTTCGCGCTCGCGGCCGGGCCCACCGGCGCGGGGAAGTCGACCTTCCTGCGCGCGGCCAACGGCCTCGTCCCGCACTTCACCGGGGGCCGGTTCTCCGGCCGGGTGACGACGGGTGGTCGGGACACCCTCGAGCACGCGCCGCGGGCCCTGGCCGACGTCATCGCGTTCGTGCCGCAGGATCCCGCGGCCTCCTTCGTCGTCGACCGCGTGGAGGACGAACTCGCGTACGGCATGGAGAACCTCGGGGTCGACGCGACGCACATGCGCCGCCGCGTCGAGGAGATGCTGGACCTGCTGGATCTGGCGGCCCTCCGTGACCGTTCCGTCCGGACGATCTCCGGCGGCGAGCAGCAACGCGTGGCGATCGCCGCCGCGCTGGCCGCCGGACCGCGCATCCTGATCCTGGATGAGCCCACGTCGCAGCTCGATCCGCAGGGGGCCGAGGACGTCATGGCCGCGCTCCAACGCCTCGTGCACGACCACGGCATGACGGTGGTCCTCGCCGAGCACCGGCTCGAGCGCGTGGCCGGCTGGGTGGACCTCGCGCTCGGGTTCGATCGAGGACGCGTGCGCGCCGGCGATCCGAGCAGCGTCCTCCGCGAGCTGGGGGTCGGTCCACCCGTCGCTCGGCTCGGCCGGCTGATCGGCTGGGATCCGGCGCCGCTGACCGTCCGCGCGGCGCGAAGGGCGGCGCGCTCGCTGCAGCTCGTGGCGCCCCCGGCCCACGGAACATCGTCGAACGGCGATGGTCGGCTCCTGGCAGAGGCGAAGGGGCTCACCGTCCGCTACGACGGCCGCCCGGCGCTCCGAGACATCGACCTGCGCGTGCATGCGGGCGAGATCGTCACGGTCATGGGACGCAACGGAGCCGGCAAGTCGACGCTCCTCGGTGCGCTCGCCGGGGTCCGCGATCCTGCGGCAGGCACCGTCACGGTCAAGGGTCGGACGCCGCGACCCGGCGTCGACGCCGCACTCTGCCCGCAGGATCCCGACCGGATCCTGTTCACGGACTCCGTGCGCGCCGAGGTCGACGCGACGCTGCACGCCCGGGGCGACGTGGGCCCGGCCGATCCGTGGCTCGAGCGGCTGGGGATCGCCGAGCTCGCCGAGCACCACCCGCGGGATCTCTCCGCCGGCCAGCGCCTCCTGGTCGCCACGGCGGCGACCGCGGCCACCGACGCGCCGCTCCTGCTGCTGGACGAGCCCACGCGCGGCCTCGATCCGGACGCGAAGACCCGGCTCGTGCGGTTCCTCCGCGCGCGCGCCGCGGACGGCCTCGCCGCGATCGTCGCCACGCACGACGTCGAGCTCGCGGCGGCGGTCGGGACGCGCGTCGTGATGCTCGGCGCCGGCGAGATCGTCGCCGACGGAGACCCGGGGTCGGTCCTGGGCGACTCCTACGTCTTCGCCCCGCAGATGACGCGGGTCTTCGGCCCGGGCTGGCTCACGCCCGAACAGGTCGCGGCGGCGATCGCATGAACGTCGCGGTCGAGACCCCGCGCGTCGACCCGGTGGTGCGCCCGCCGTGGCTGGCTCGAGCGCCCAGGGTCCGCACCGGCCTGCTCGTGGTCGCGAACCTGCTCGGGCTCGCGGCGTTCTTCTGGCCCTTCGTCGTGCCGTCGCTCGTACGGGCTTCGGACGAGAACCACGGCGGGGACGGCCCCTGGATCCTCGTGGCGCTCGCCGCGATCCTGCTGGCGCTGCTGTTCCTCGAGCTCGGCCGCGGCGGGCTCGGCCCGAAGACCGTGGCCCTGCTCGGCGTCCTCGGCGCGGCGATGGTGGCGCTGCGCCTGCCGGGGTTCGTGGCCGGCTTCAGCGCGATGTTCATCGTGGTCCTCATCGCCGGGAACGCGTTCGGGCCGTCGTTCGGGTTCCTGCTCGGCGCCGTCGGCACCTTCGCGAGCGGGCTGTTCCTTGGCGGCCTCGGGCCGTGGCTGCCGTTCCAGATGGTCGCGGTCGGCTGGGTCGGCGCCGGCGCGGGGCTGCTGCCGCACGGGAACGGTTGGACGGCCCGGATCGCGTGGCTCGCCGGCTACGGCATCGCGAGCGGCTACGCGTTCGGCATGATCATGGGGTTGTGGTTCTGGCCGTTCCTGACCGACGGCTCGCCCCTCGCCTGGAGCCCCACGGCCGGCGCAGCGATGAACCTGCGGCACTACCTCGCGTTCTACGCGGTGGACGCGTTCGTGTGGGACTCGTTCCGGGCGGTGGGCAACGCCGTGCTCGTCGTGGTCGTCGGGCGACCGCTCCTGGGTGCGCTCGATCGCGCCGCGCGCCGGATGCGGCTCGACGTGATATGACGGTCGACACACGGCCCCCACGATCGGAGGATGCGATGACCAAGCTCCCGCCCTCGTTCTTCCAGGACGGCGACGCTTTCCAGGACCCCGACGTGACCGAGATCCTCGACGAAGAGGAGTTGGAGGGCCACCAGCACGGTGAGGACTGCGGCCACGAAGCCGTCCAGCATGGCGATCACGTCGACTACGTGACCGATACGCATCGTCACTTCCTCAAGGACGGGATCTGGCACCGCCACAAGAAGCCAGACGCCTGAGCGCCCGGTAGCCTCTGCGCATGGCTGGAGCACCCACCGAGCGCGTGCGCGTCCGTCGTCACCCTGAACGTGCCGACTACGACCGCGACATGGTCGAACGCATCGTCGACGAGGCCTTGATCTGCCACGTCGCCTGGACCGACGACGAAGGCAGGCCGCGCGTGCTCCCCACGATCCAGGCGCGCGTCGGAGACACGCTCTACCTCCACGGTTCCCGTGCGGCCCGGGCCTGGAAGGCGGTCGCGGCGGGCGCCGAGGTCTGCGTCGTGGCGACGATCGTGGACGGTCTGGTCCTGGCCCGGAGCGCGTTCAGCCATTCCATGAATTACCGCAGCGTCGTGCTGTACGGGCGGGCCCGCGAGGTGACCGATCCCGACGAGCTCCTCGTCGCGGCGCGGGCGATCACCCGCCACGTCCTGCCCGGGCGCGAGGACGAAGCCAGGATGCCGACGGCCGACGAGTTCCGCCAGACGATCCTGTTCGCCATCCCGATCGACGAGGCCTCCGCGAAGCTCCGGACGGGGCCGCCGATCGACGACGAGGGCGACCTGGCGGCGCCGATCTGGGCGGGGGTCCTGCCACTCATCACGGTCGCCGGGGAGCCCGACCCCGCGCCCGATCTCACGGGAGGGATCGAAGCTCCCGCCTACGTCCGCAGCCCCGAACGTCCCTAGCCAGGCTCGACACACCGGGTCGATCCGTGGTATCCATATGTCGGTTCGTTATATCGCTCCGATATATCAACAGCGATACCCTCGGAAGGAAGGTTCGGGTCGAACGGTGCTGGAACTCGGGATCTTGGGGCTGCTGAAAGAGCAACCGATGCACGGCTACCAGCTCTCGCGCGAGCTCGCGGAGCAGTTGGGCGGGATGTGGAAGGTGAGCTACGGGTCCCTCTACCCGACCCTCCGCCGGCTGGAGCGTGACGGCGCGGTGGAGCAGGTGCCCGGCGACACCGCCGGGAAAGGCCGGCGGAAGCTCGTCTACCGCATCACCCCCGAGGGCGAACGGCTCTTCCTGCGGCTGCTCGAGGAGCCCCCACAGGAGGGACAGGCCGAGGATGCGCGGTTCCGCGTCCGGCTCGCCTTCTTCCGGTACCTCCCGCCCGAGACACGGATCCGACTGCTCGATCGTCGGCGCGCGGGGCTCCGGGAGCGTTTCGACCAGCTCACGGCCGCGACCCTCGCGGCCGCCGATGACGGGGACGAGTACCAACGCGCGCTGATGGAGCACGGCCGAGCCGCCACCGAGGCGGACATCGCCTGGCTGGGCGGTTTGATCCAACAGGAACGCACGAAGTACGGCATCACGGCTCCCGTCGGGGAGCGGCGTCGCGCGTCAGCGACGCTGCGCAGGAAGGAGCGCACCGTATGAGCAAGGTCCGTATCGCGATCGTGGGCGTGGGCAACTGCGCCTCATCCCTCGTGCAAGGGCTCGAGTACTACCGGGACGCCGATCCCGCCGACCGCGTGCCCGGGCTGATGCACGTCGAGCTCGGCGGCTATCACATCCGGGACGTGGAGGTCGCGGCCGCGTTCGACGTGGACGCGAAGAAGGTCGGCAAGGACGTCGCGGAGGCGATCTTCACCGAGCCGAACAACACGATCCGCTTCGCCGACGTCCCGCCGCTCGGCGTCACGGTGCTGCGCGGCCGTACGCTCGACAGCCTCGGCCTGTACTACCGGGACACGATCGTCGAGTCCGACGAGCCGGAGGCGGACGTCGTCCGGGTCCTGCGCGACGCGAACGTCGACGTGTTGATCTCCTACCTCCCGGTCGGATCCGAGCAGGCCGATCGCTTCTACGCTGAGTGCGCGATCGAAGCGGGCGTCGCGTTCGTGAACGCCCTGCCGGTGTTCATCGCGAGCGATCCCACATGGGCGAAGCGGTTCGCCGACGCCGGCGTGCCGATCGTGGGCGACGACATCAAGAGCCAGGTCGGGGCCACGATCACCCATCGGATGCTCGCGAAGCTGTTCGAGGATCGCGGCGTGGAGCTCGACCGCACGTACCAGCTGAACTTCGGCGGCAACATGGACTTCATGAACATGCTCGAGCGCGAGAGGCTGACCTCGAAGAAGATCTCGAAGACCCGATCGGTGCAGTCCCAGCTGGAGACCCCGCTGCCGAAGGAGAACATCCACATCGGCCCCAGCGATCACGTGCCGTGGCTCGAGGATCGAAAGTGGGCGATGATCCGGCTCGAGGGCCGCAACTTCGGCGACGTGCCGCTCACGATCGAGATGAAGCTCGAGGTGTGGGACTCCCCGAACTCGGCCGGCGTCATCATCGACGCGCTCCGCTGCGCGAAGCTCGCGAAGGACCGCGGCATGGGCGGCCCGTTGATCGGGCCCGCCGCGTACTTCATGAAGTCGCCGCCCGTGCAGTTCACGGACGAGATCGGACGGGAGATGGTGGAGCAGTTCATCAGCGGGGACGGTGAGGGCGCCCGGGCGGACTGGACCGCGTTCTTCGACGTCACCGCCTGAGGTCGCGGCACCCGGCCCCATGGCCAGGTCCGCGTCCGACGGCACCATCGCCCGGGTCCGGGGCGCGCTGCGCAGCGGTGACTTCCGGCGGCTCTTCGCGATCCGCCTGGCCGGCCAGGCCGGCGACGGATGCTTCCAGGCGGCGCTGGTCGCCTCGGTGGTGTTCGCCCCGACCGAGCACAGCACCACGGTGGGGCTGTTCAAGGCGGCGCTGATCACCGCGCTGCCGTTCTCGCTGCTCGGGCCGTTCGTCGGCGTGTTCATCGATCGCTGGAGTCGGCGGCGCATCCTCGCCCTCGCCCCGCTGTTGAAGGTCGCGTTCGTCGGACTCGTGCTGTTCGATCCGGTCCGCCAGGCGGTGCCGTTCTACCTGGGCGCGCTCGTCGTGCTGTCGATCAACCGCTTCTACCTCGCGACCGCCTCCGCGGTCGTGCCGAGGTTGGTGCCGGTCGAGGACCTGCTCATGGCGAACTCGCTCGCGACGGTTGGCGGCACGCTCGCCCTCCTCGTCGGCGTGTTCGTCGGCGGCAAGATCGCGGGTGCCGTCGGTTCGACGCCCGTGGTGGTGATCGCCGGCGCCGGCTGGCTGGCGGCGGCCGCGATCGCAACCCGCATCCGCTCGGACCTGGCGCCGATGGCGATCCGCGGACCCGCGGCCGCCCTGCAGAACGAGGTCCGTCGCGTGGTCGCGGAGATGGTCGACGGCGCGCGCATGTTGGTGCGAACGCCGCGGGCGATCGGTCCGATCACGTCGATCACGCTCGACCAGGTCGGGCAGGGCGTCATCCTCACCCTCGCGCTCGTCGTGTTCCGCGACGTCTTCGGCGCCGGGGTCGGCTCATTCTCGAACGTCGTGGGGGCCGGCGGGATCGGCGTCCTGGCCGGGATCGCCAGCATCGGCGCGCTCGAGGGTCGCTTCTCGAAGGAGCAGATCGTGGCCTCGGCGTTCGTGATCGGTGGGATGGCGCTGGTCCTGACCGGCGCTTATCTCCGCGGCTGGTCGATCCTGGTGGCGAGCTTCGTCGTCGGGCTCACGTTCGCCTGGAAGAAGATCCCGGTGGACACGATGGTGCAGGAGGCGCTGCCGGACGGCTACCGCGGACGTGTGTTCTCGGTCTACGACGTCTTCTACACGTCCGCCCGGATCGTCGCGGCCGCGATCGCGATCGCACTCGTCCCGCTGCTCGGCACACGGGGTTCGGTGATCCTCATCGGGATGGTGTTCCTGGTGTGGGCGCCGGTGCTCCCCCGCTGGGTCGGCGGCGTCCCCGACATCCGTTTGGTGTTCGCCGAAGGCGGTCGGGCCGAGGAGTGGCCCCGTGCGCTGCGCTGGGGCGCCGCGGAAGAACCGGTCGAGGTGGTGCGCAGCTGGCTGGAGGAGCGCGGCGGGGAGCGCCGCCGATGCTTCCGGCTGTCGCTCCAGGACGGAACGATCCTGGACGTCAGCCGGCTCGAGCCCGCGGGGAACTGGACGATCGACCGGGAGCGCGAGGACCAGGCGACCGGCTAACCCGAGGCGGCGATCGGCAGCTCGGTGTCGGCGGCGGCGACCGGCAGCCCAAGGTCGGCGGCCACGGCCGCGCCGGCCGCGAGCCGGCCGTTCCGCCGGTCGCGGGCGAGGACGACGGCGCCGATCGCGATCGCGAACCCGCCTGCGAGCAGGAAGGTCGCCGGCGCGCCGATCCGCTCCGCCACGACGCCGACGATCGGCGCGCCGATCGGTGTCGAGCCCAGGAAGACCACGCCGTAGAGCGCCATCACGCGGCCGCGCGCCTCGGGCCGCGACGCCAGTTGGAGCATCGTGTTCCCGGTGATCATGAACGACATCGCCGCGAACCCGACCGGGACCATGAGCAGCAGCGCGACCGGGAGGGCGGGAGCGAACGCGACGGCCGCCATCGCCGCGCCGACCCCGCACAGGAACAGGGCGAGCCGACGCATCGTCGGGATCGCGGCCCGGTTCGCCATCAGGATCGCCCCGATGAACGAGCCGAGCCCGGCGGCCGCGGACAGCAGGCCGAACTCGCGCGCGCCGGCGCCGAACGTCTGCTCGGCGAGCAGCGGGACCAGCACCTGCCATTCGAAGACGAACGTGAAGATCAGGGCCATGATCAACAGGGGCCGGCGGAGGTCGTCGGTCGCCCAGACGTACTTCAGGCCGGCCTTCAGGTGCCCCTTCTGCCGCGTGGTCCGGCGCTGCGCGTGGAGCTCCGAGGTGTGCATCGCGAGGAGCGCGGCGAGCACCGCCAGGTAGGAGACGCCGTCGATCAGGAAACACACCGCCGTGCCGACGAACGCGATGAGGAGACCCGCCACCGCCGGCCCGACGATCCGCGCGCCGGTGAACGCAGCGCTGTTGAGGCTCACGGCGTTCGTGAGCGTCTCCTCGCCGACCATCTCCACGTAGAAGCTCTGGCGCGCCGGGTTGTCGATCGCCGTGATGACGCCGGCGGCCAGCGACAGCCCGTAGACCAGCCACAGCGCTCCCGGCATCGACGCGGCCGAGATCCCGCCCGTGAAGACGAGAGCTGCGAGCGACAGCGAGACGACGGCGAAGCACGACTGGGTCGCCGTGAGGATCCGGCGCTTGTCGAAGCGGTCGGCCAGCACGCCGCCCCACGGCCCGAGCACGAGCACCGGACCGAACGAGAGGGCCGCGTTCACGCCGAGCGCCGTGCCGCTGCCCGTCAAGCTGAGGACCAGCCACGACGACGCGGTGAAGTTCATCCACGTGCCGACCGCCGACACGAACTGCCCGGACAGGTAGAGCCGGAAGTTCCGCGAGGTCCGCAGCGACGAGAAGGTCCGTGCGAGCGAGGCGACGAGCCGCGACCTCATCGGTCGCCGTCCGCGAGCCGCTCGAGGATGCCGGCCGCTGCGTCCAGGGCCGCGCGATCCTCCGGGGAGAGATCGCGGACCCGCTTGGCCAGGAACTCGTCCGTGCGCCGCCGGGCGCGGAGGAGCAGCCTGCGCCCCTCGGGCGTCACCTGGAGCCACGTGACGCGGCCGTCCAGCGGATCCGGCGTCCTCGTCACGAGGCCCTGTTCGACCATCGACGCGATCGTCCTGGTCATCGTGGGCTTCTGGACATGTTCGTGGGCGGCCAGCTGGCCCGCCGTCATCGGCCCGTGCGCCTCGATCGAGTACAGCGCGGCGTGGACGGTCGGCGTGATACCCGGCGCGGACTCCCGCCGCATCCGCCGGGCGAATCGCCAACCGGCGACCCGGAGGCGAGCCGCCAGCTCGGCGGGCGCGACATCGGTGGTCCCACGCATGCGTCCCATGATAGTACGCAAAGCTAACTAATGTCCCGTACGTTCCGGCGGACGGCGATATCGTCCGCGGCGGATATGCCACGCGACTGGGACGCCGCGACCTACGACCGCCTCTCGGAGCCGCAGCGCCGATGGGGGGAGGCGGTCGTCGGGCGTCTGGACCTGGCCGGCGACGAGCGGGTCCTCGACGCCGGATGCGGCACGGGCCGGGTGACCGAGCTCCTGCGGGAACGCCTGCCGCGGGGCCAGGTCGTCGCGTTGGACGCCTCGGCGTCGATGATCGAACGGGCGAGGGAGCGGCTCGGCGACGATCGGATGACCTTCGTGACCGCCGACCTCATGGATCCCCTGCCGACCGGCACCGTCGACGCCGTCGTGTCGACCGCGACGTTCCATTGGGTGCCCGATCACGACCGGTTGTTCCGGAACCTCGGGGCCGTCCTCCTGCCGGGCGGACGGCTGGAGGCGCAGTGCGGCGGCGCCGGCAACGTCGAGAACCTCGCCGAGATCGTGGCGTCCCTGGGACTCGACGCGAACCTCGGGAAGGAGTACGCGACGGCGGAGCAGACCCGCGAGCGCCTCGATCGGGCCGGCTTCGTCGACGTCTCCTGCTGGCTCCACGAGGAGCCGACCGAGATCCCGCCCGAGGACCTCGAGGCGTTCCTACGGACGGTGTGCCTCGGCGGCCTGCTCGAAGGCTTGCCGGAGGACCGGCGCGAGGGGTTCGCGCGCGAGGTGGCGGAGCGGATGCCGGAAGGCCGGCTCGACTACGTCCGGCTGAACATCAGCGCGCGGCGGGGCGCTCCCTAGATGAACAGCGACACGGCCGCGTCGCGCATCTCGGCGATCGCCGTCGCCGCGCCGATCGGCTCCTCGAGTCCGTCGATCAGGTCCTCTGCCTTCAGACCGAGGAGGTCCATCGTCATCTGGCACGGGATCAGCCGGACCCCCAGGTCCTGCGCGAGCCCGATCAATTCGTCCGGCTTCGCGACCGCGTGATCGTCGGCAAGCTTCTTGAACATCGCCGGGCCGGCGCCGAGGAACTGGTAATGCGACAGCTTCGCCTTCTGGGCGGAGCCGGGGTTCATCACCGACATCATCTTCTGCATCCAGTTGTCGCCGGTGATGCGCACGCCCGGCTTCACGATCGCGAACAGGCCCCAGAACGTGAAGAAGACGCTCGACTCCATCCCCGAGGCGGCGGCCGTCGTGGCGAGGATCGTGGTCGGCCAGATCCGGTCGAGGTTGCCGCCCCACGCGATGATCGTCAGCTTGTTCTTCTTCTCGATCCGCTTCTCGCCGGCGGCCTCGAGCGCCTCGACGCGCTGCAACAGCTCCGCGAAGGCGAACGCGTCGACCTGCCCGGCCTGGACGCGTTCCTCGGTGGTCGCCACCTCAGGCCACCTTCCGGACGACGTAGCGGAACGAGCCGTCCTCGAGCGTCTCGGCGTCCAGCAGCTCGTTGCCGCTGATCGTCGCCCAGCTGGGGACGTCGGACTTCGAGCCGGGGTCGGTGGCGAGGAGCTCGAACAGATCGCCCTTCGACGCCTCCTTCAGCGCCTTGGCGAGCGACACGAGCGGGCCCGGGCAGGACTGCCCTCGGGCATCGACGGTGCGGGTGATGACGTCCATGGGTACGGCGAACCTCCCGGGAACGGTTGGGGCGGGACAGGGAACGGAGCGATGGGCGCGGTGAGCGCGGTCCCGATGTCAGCGTGGACAGCAGCAGCGATCAGGGATCATCGCTGCGACGGTGCCGGCTTCGCGGGTGCAGACCATTTGCAGGTGCAAATCCTACGGGAACGAGGACGTCCGGGGCAAGGGGCGGAAGGCTCGAAGGTCGCCTTCAACGAACCACGGCCCGACGGTCGGTCGGCAGGTAGATCACCACGACCTTGGCCTTCAGCTCCGCGCCCGTGACCGGCCCGAACTGCCGGGAATCCGTGGACGCCTGGTCGAAGTCCCCCTCGATCCAGTACTCGTCGGGCGCGAGGACCCGCTCGCCGATCCGGTCCCCCGGGAGACCTCGTAACCGCTTCACCATCTCGTAGCCGGGACGGCCGGGATGTTCCACGACCACGACGTCGCCGGTTCGGTACGACCGCCGGGTCACCACGAGAACCTGATCACCGGGCAGCAGCGTTGGCGCCATCGACGGACCCTCGATCGCCACGCGGGAGGGCCGGTACCGGAGGAACGCCCAGCCGGCGACGGCGACCATCGCGACGGCCGCGGCGGCGCCGGACACGCCTATCCGACCCCGGCGGTAGGATTCCTCGTCAGGTCTGGAGTCTCGTGATGAAGGAGGGGGTTGTTCCATGTTCGAACGCATCCTCGCACCACGCAGGGTCGCGCACGCCCACTGCGACCTGCCGTGCGGCGTCTACGACCCGGCACAGGCGCGGATCGAAGCGGAGTCGGTCAAGGCCTGCCAGGAGAAGTATCAGGGGAGCGACGACCCGGTGTTCCGCGAGCGCGCCGTCGGCATCAAGGAAGAGCGCGCCGATCTGGTGAAGCATCACCTCTGGGTGCTGTGGACCGACTACTTCAAGCCCGAGCACGTGGAGAAGTACCCGCAGCTCCACGAGCTCTTCTGGAACGCCACGAAGGAAGCCGGCAACTCGAAGAAGTCCGTGGACCCCGCGCAGGGACAGAAGCTGCTCGACGCGGTCGACGAGATCGCGAAGGTCTTCTGGGAGACGAAGTCCTAGGCTCGATCCTTCGGACGTGAGGGCGCGGGGGGCCGGGCGCGATGCCCGGCCCACCGCGTTGCGGCTCAGCCCTTCGCGATGATGCCCTGCATCTCCCCGCTGTCGAAGGCGCGCATCGTCTTCGAGCGGATGTTCCCCTGGGATGCGACACCCAGCAGGAACGCGGTCGCCGTCTCGTCGTCCGGGAACTCGGAGATCGAGACGATGTCGTACTCGCCGAGCGTCCAGTAGATCTCGAAGGACCCACCCATCTCGCTGGCGAGCTTCTTCGCCGCGTCCGCGCGCGCCACCGTGTCCTTGAAGTTCTGGACGCCCTGCTCGGTCCAACTGAACAGCGTGATGTACTTCGACATCGATCCCTCCCCCTCGCCGCAGCAGCGATGAGCGTTCAGCCTATCCTCCGGCTCGCGAGACGGGAACCGGGCGGGGGGAACGGCGAGCGGGCGGGGCCGTCGGTCCCCGCCCGCCCACGCGTCGCGTGCCACGACGACGCTATGGCGTCGCCGCAGCACGTCGAGAGCGGCGGCCGGGATGGGTCTGGCGGCACCCCGGCCGGACCGGTCTCAGCGAGCATCATCGGTCCAGGTCCGTACCGAGGAACATCCACCGGAAGTCGGTTCGTCGGGCCCGTTCGGCGGATGCGGGAGAGGGCGGAAGGTCGCGGAGGCCGGCTGCTACCGTGCGCCCGTGAAGCAGATAGGCCTGGTCGGCACGCCCTTCAGCGGGACGTCGACGCTCTTCACGGCGCTCACCCACGCGGGATCGCACGGCGGCCAGGCGAACGTCGCCGTTGTGCCGGTACCCGATCCCCGGGTCGACGTGCTCGCGGAGATGGAGCGATCGAAGAAGCGCGTCCACGCGCAGGTGGGGTTCGTCGACGTGCCGGGCGGCCTCTCCAGCGCGAACGGGATCGCCCGACTGCGCGAGGCCGAGGCCCTCGCGGTGGTCCTGCGGTGCTTCGCGGAGGCATCGCCGCTCCGCGACCTCGCGGCGGTCCGCGCCGAGCTCCTCCTGGCCGATCTCGCCGTGATCGAGAGCGCCCTGCAGCGGGCGGAGAAACGCGCCCACGGCAAGCCGGGCTCGGACGTCGACGCACTGCGCGCCGCGAAGGGTGCGTTGGAGTCGGAGATCCCCATCCGCGACGCGACCCTCGAGGAGGCGCACCTCGCGGAGCTCAAAGGCATCGCTCCGCTGACCCTGAAGCCCGAGATCGTGATCGCGAACCTCGAGGAAGGGACCTCCGTCCCGACGGAGCTCGGCGACGCCGTCGGCGTGTACGCGGCGATCGAGGCCGAGGTCGCCGGGATGGATCCCGAGGAGGCGCGTGCGCTGCTCGCCGAGTTCGACGTGCACGAGCCGGGCCTCGAGGCCGTGATCCGCGCGTGCTACCGAGCGCTCGACCTGGTCACGTTCCTCACGACCGGCGACGACGAGACGCGGGCCTGGCAGGTGCGCCGGGGCGCGGCCGCCCCGGAAGCGGCCGGGGTGATCCACACCGATCTGCAGCGCGGATTCATCCGGGCCGACGTGATCTCCTACGACGAGCTCGTTGCGGCGGGATCGATGGAGCAGGCGAAGACCGCCGGCAAGGTGCGGGTGGAGGGCAAGGACTACGTGGTGCAGGAAGGAGACATCCTGCACGTGCGGTTCGCGGTCTGAGCCGCGTGCGCCCGGCCGGGACGAACTATCCTCCGAGCACCGTGGAGAGCTACCGGATCGGCGAGGCGGCACGGCTTCTCGGCGTCCGCGTCGAGACCCTGCGCCGGTGGGAGCGCGACGGCAAACTCACCGTCGAACGGACGGCGGGCGGGCAGCGGGTGGTCGCCGCCTCCGAGGTGGCACGGCTGCTCGCGCAACGGCAGGAGACCCGGGCGGTGACGGCGCGGAGCGCGCGCAACCGGTTCCCCGGCATCATCACCGAGGTCAAGCGCGATGCGCTCAGCGCCACCGTCGAGATCCAGGCCGGACCCCACCGCGTCCTGGCCTTCATCACCCGCGAGGCCGTCGACCAGCTCGGGCTCGAAGTGGGGATGGAGGCCGTCGCGACCGTGAAGGCCACGAGCGTGATGGTCGACCTCCCGGAAGCCTGATCCCTAGCCGACGCCGACCATCACGTCGGTCGCCTTGATGATGGCGGTCACGGCCATGCCGGCCGCGAGCCCAAGGTTCTCCGCCGATCCCTTCGTGATCGCGGCGACGACCTGTGCGCCGCCGATGTCCACGACGACCTCGGCCATCACGGCGCCGACGGTCACGGACGTGACGGTCCCCTTGAGCTGGTTCCGAGCACTGGTCTCCATGGTTCCTCCCTTCGTCCGCCAGCCTTCCCTTGTGGTGGTTGACCCCGAACCTATATCCTCGAGCACTCGCATCTCGGGAGGCGACCCCATGAGGAAGGCGACCCGCATCGTCGCGATCACGCTTGCGCTGATGGCGGCGGCGTGCTCCAGCAGCAACTCCAGCACGACATCGCCCGGCGGCGGCACCACGAAGTTGACCGTGTTCGCCGCGTCGTCGCTGACCGGTGCGTTCACGCAGATCGGGATCGACTTCGAGGCTTCCAACTCGGGCACGACCGTCGACTTCAACTTCGGCTCCTCGACCGATCTGGCAGCGCAGATCGCCAGTGAGGGGACAGCCGACGTCTTCGCGTCGGCGAGTGGGAAGGCGATGGACGCCGTGCAGGCGAAGCCCGGCGTGACCGGTCGAACCGATTTCGCGACGAATCAGCTGGTCATCGTGACGCCCGCGAACGATCCGGGAGGCGTGTCGTCGATGCAGGATCTGACGAAGCCCGACGTCAAACTGGTGCTCGCCGCCGTCGGCGTGCCGGTCGGCGACTACGCGCGACAAGCCCTTACGAACGCAGGCATCCTCGACGCGGCAACGGCGAACGTGGTCTCCGATGAGCAAGACGACGCAAGCGTCCTCGCGAAGGTCGCCTCGGGAGAAGCGGATGCCGGCATCGTCTACACCTCCGATGTCTCCACGGCGGCAAGCAGCGGGACGCACGTCCGTTCCGTGGATATACCAGCGGCGCTCAACGTGACGGCGACCTACCCGATCGCCGTCGTCACTGGCGCGACACGGTCCGCCGCCGCGCAGGCGTTCGTCGCGTACGTCACTGGATCCAGCGGCCAGGCCACGCTGAAGACCTTCGGCTTCGGCCCGCCGCCGGCCGGGTAGCGAGCGCGCGATGCGCCGGGCGCTTCCCCTGCCGTTCACCGTCCTGGCCATTCTGGGAGCTGGCTTCGTCGTCCTCCCCGTCGTTGCACTGGTGATCCGCGTCCCGTGGGGGGAAGCTCGGCACGCGCTGGAGGGCGTTGGTGCGTCGACGGCCTTCCGTCTCTCGCTCGAGGTCTCGCTCGCCGCGACCGCCATCTCGGTCGTCGTCGGGATCCCGCTGGCATGGACCCTTGCGCGCATCACCTTCCCCGGTCGATCCGTGCTCCGCGCGATGGTGGTGCTGCCCGTCGTCCTTCCACCGGTGGTCGGCGGGCTGGGGCTCCTGGAGGCGCTCGGACGAGGCGGGGTCGTCGGCCGCTGGCTCTATTCGGCGCTCGGGATCCAGCTCACGTTCACGACCGCCGGGGCGATCGTGGCCACCACGTTCGTGGCGATGCCGCTGATCGTCCTGGCGACGGAGAGCGGCCTGCGGAGCATCGACCTGCGGTACGAGCGCGCGGGCGCGGCGCTCGGCGGGTCCCCTTGGTACGTGATGCGACGGGTCACGCTGCCGATGATCGCACCGCAGCTCGCGGCCGGGGCGGTGCTGACGTGGGCGAGGGCGCTCGGCGAGTTCGGCGCGACGATCACGTTCGCGGGGAACCTCGCGGGGCGGACGCAGACGCTCCCGCTCGCCGTCTACCAAGCGCGCGAGACCGACCCCGGCGGCGCCGTCCTGCTCTCACTTATCCTGGTGGCGCTCTCCCTCGTCGTGCTCATCGCCCTCCGAGGCAGGCTCGCGGAAGCCCGGTAAGGTCCGCGGCATGCCGCTGGATGTCGCGGTCACGGTGCGCCGAGGCACGTTCGCCGTCGACGTCGCGTTCTCGGCCCAGGACGGCGAGACCGTCGCGCTCCTCGGCCCGAACGGGGCCGGCAAGAGCACCGTGGTCGAGGCGCTGGCCGGACTCGTGCCGCTGGAAGCCGGACATGTACGCCTCGACGGCGTCTCGATCGACGCACTCCCGCCCGAGCGGCGACCGATCGGGATCGCCTTCCAGGACGCGTTGCTCTTCCCCCATCTCAGCGTGCTGGAGAACGTCGCGTTCCCCTTGCGTGCCCGAGGCACCCGGGCAGACCCGGCACGGGCAGACGCGCTCGAGATCCTTGGCGAGCTGGCGCCTCGCGTCCGAACGGACACGAAGCCGGCGGACCTGTCGGGAGGTGAGCGTCAACGCGTCGCGCTCGCTCGGGCGCTAGTGACGAAGCCCCGGCTCCTCCTGCTCGACGAGCCCCTGGCCGCGGTGGACGTCTCCGGGGGCCCGGAGCTCCGCGCGCTCCTTCGCCAGACGCTGGCGACGTTCGAAGGCCCTCGCGTCCTCGTGACCCACGACCCGGTCGAGGCGACGACACTCGCAGACAGGATCGTGGTGCTGGAAGACGGGCGGGTGACCCAGACGGGCACGCCCTCCCAGATCCGAGCCGCCCCGCGCACCCGCTACGCGGCCGACCTCGTCGGCGTGAACCTGTTCGTCGGCTCGCTCCGCCCCGGTGAAGCAGGCGCCGGTGATCTGGACACTGCCGACGGAACCGTGACGGTTCCTTGGCCGGATGGCATCCGCCGGAACCCCATCGACGACGTCATCGCAACCCTGGCCGCCGCGGACATCGCGCTGCACGCCGAGCGTCCGGAGGGCTCCCCCAGGAACGTGCTGCATGGACCGATCGAGGAGATCGCCATCCTCGGCGATCGGGCGCGCGTACGGGTCCGAACATCGCCCCTCCTCGTCGCCGAGGTCACGACGGGCTCCGTCGAGCGGCTCCACCTCGAAACGGGGATCGACGTCTGGGCGTCGTTCAAGGCCGTCGAGGTCCACCTCGTGGTGCCAACGGCCCCACCCGATACCCTGTAGCCCGTGAAGACCGAGCCCGAGCGCGCCGCGCCCGAGACCCCCGAACCGGACGCGGAGGCCCCCGGCAAGCGTCCGAAGCATCCTTTCTGGCACCAACTCGGTGAGCTGCCCGGTCTCATCCTGCTGGCGCTCATCCTCGCGATCTTGATCAAGACGTTCCTGTTCCAAGCCTTCTTCATCCCGAGCGCGTCGATGGAGAAGACGCTCGACATCGGCGACCGCGTCCTCGTGACGAAGGTCCCGTACTACTTCGGGGATCCCAAGCGCGGCGACATCGTCGTGTTCTCGGAGCCGGATCCGAAGAAGGCCGACGAGCGCGGACTGATCGGCGGCGTCTTCCATTGGCTGGCGCAGGGCATCGGCGTGGCGAAGCCGGACAACCCCGACTACATCAAGCGCGTGATCGGTGTTCCCGGCGACACGGTGATGGCCAAGGGCGGCAAGGTCTTCGTGAACGGCGTCCCGATCTCGGAGCCGTACCTCACGCAGCGGACCGGCGATTTCGCGAAGGTCAAGGTCCCTCCCGACATGTACTTCGTGCTGGGTGACAACCGATCGAACTCGCAGGACTCCCGGTACGGCCTCGGCGTCCGTCCGAAGGGCAGCCAGGTCGGGTTCATCCCGCGGGACACGATCGTCGGACGTGCCTTCGTGATCGTGTGGCCACCGTCGCGCTGGTTCCGGCTGTAAGCGCGGTCAGTCCGACGGATCCCGCACCCCGACCGGCCGCTCCTCCGGAACGAACAGGCGCGCGAACGACCACGTGAGCGCGGCGATCCCGATGCCCGCGAGCCACACGGTCGGCGGCGGCAGCTCGAGCGCGAAGAACGACTCGGCCGCCGGCCACCAGAACGCCAGCACGGCCAGACCCCCCATCGCCCACACCAACGCCAGTCGGGAGGGTGTGAGCGGGGCGGCCACGATCGACAGGACCAGCAGCCCGATCCACGTGAGCGTCATCACCGCCGCGCTCCGCGCCTGCTCCAGCGTGACCCCCGCCGCGTTCGTGGCCAGCGTGTACGTGAGGAAGGTCGCGATCGCGGCCAACGCGCCGGTCGGGATCGAGAAGCGGAGGACGCGCCGGACGAAGCCCGGCCGGAACCGCTGTGTGTTCGGCGCGAGCGCCAGGAAGAACGACGGGATCCCGATCGTCAGGGCGCCGACCAGCGTGAGGTGCCGGGGCAGGAACGGGAACACGAACCCGGCGACGCCCGTCGCGAGCGCCAGCAGCATGGCGTAGACGGTCTTCGTCAGGTACAGGCCGGACGTCCGTTCGATGTTGCCGAGGACGCGACGCCCCTCCGCCACGACGGACGGCAGCGCGTCGAACGTCGAGTCCAGCAGCACGACCTGCGCGACCGCACGCGTCGCATCCGATCCGGACCCCATCGCGATCCCGATGTCGGCGTCCTTCAGCGCGAGGGCGTCGTTCACGCCGTCGCCGGTCATCGCAACGACGTGGCCGCTCGCCTGCAGCGCCGTCACCATCGCGCGCTTCTGCTGCGGGGTGACGCGTCCGTACACGGCGTTCGACGCGAGCGACGCCGTGAGTCCCGCCGGGTCGTCCGGCAGCCGGGTGGCGTCGACCGGCCGATCGGCGCCCTCGAGCCCGAGCGAGGCGGCGATCGCCCCGACCGTGGCCGGATGGTCGCCCGAGAGGACCTTCACCGCGACCCCCTGCTCGGCGAAGTACGCGAGCGTCGCCGCGGCGTCGCCGCGGACGCGATCGGCCAGGACGATCGCGGCCACCGGCTCGCGGTCCTCGGGGAGAGCGTCGCCGCGCATCGACCCGGCCCGCGAGAGGAGCAGCACGCGGTTCCCGGCCGCAGCCTCGGCGCCGAGACGGTCGCGAAGTTCACCGGGGCCCACGAGCACGTCGGGCGCGCCGATCACCCACGTCCCGTTGCGGCCGAACGACGCGGCGCTCCACTTCCGCGCGGAGGAGAAAGGCACGCCGCCGTCAGGCCGCCAGCCGTCCGGCCCCGGCGGGTAGGCCGCGGCGAGCGCCCGCATCGTCGCGTTCGGCGCCGGATCGGCGGCCGCCAGAGCGGCCAACGCCGGAGCGGGATCGATCCGGGAGACCCGGTCGACGCGCACGATCCCCAGCCGGCCTTCGGTAAGGGTGCCGGTCTTGTCGATGCACAGCACGTCTGCCCGGGCGAGCCCCTCGACGGCCGGCAGCTCCTGGATCAAGACCCGCCGTCGCGCCAACCGGACGACCGCGACCGCGAAGGCCAGCGAGGTCAGCAGCACGAGCCCTTCGGGAACCATCGCGACCGTGCCCGCGACCGCGCCGGACACGGCCTCCCGCCACGAATCGTGAACGCGGTACTGGCTCACGAACAGCAGTACCGCCGTCGGCACGATGGCCCACGTGACGTAGAGCAGGATCCGATCGATGCCGTCGCGAAGCTCCGAGCGCGTGAGCGTGAAACGCCGGGCGTCTTGGGCGATCCTTGTCGCGTACGCGTCGGCCCCGACCGCCGTCGCCCGGTACCGACCCGACCCCGCCGCGACGAACGCGCCGGAGAGCACCGGATCGCCGGGCTCCTTGCGGAGAGGATCCGACTCGCCCGTCAGGAGCGACTCGTCCACCTCGAACCCGTCCGCACGGACGACCTCGCCGTCGACCACGATCTGCGCGCCGGCGGGCGCATCGAGCACGTCGTCCAGCACGACCTCACCGACCGGGACCTCCGAGACGGATCCGTCCCGAACGACGTGCGCACGTGGCGCGGTCAGGAGCGTCAGTCGGTCCAACGTTCGTTTGGCGCGGATCTCCTGCACGATGCCGATCAGCGCGTTCGCCACGAGGACCACACCGAACAGCGCGTCCTGATACGGCCCGCCGACCAACACGATGAGCACGAGCATCGCGCCGAGCAGCGCGTTGAACCGCGTGAAGACGTTCGCGCGGACGATCTGGGCGACCGTGCGCGTCGGCGCGGCCGGGACGTCGTTGACCTCGCCGCGTCGACGCCGCTCCTGCACCTCGGCGGTGGAGAGGCCGCGCGAGGGATCGAGCGTCGCGTGCTCATCGACCTCCATCCACGAAGCCTACGCCGGGCCCCGCGCAGCTCCGCAGGAGGTGCGTGCCCTCCTCAGGAGCCGATCCCGTGCGCTTCCGCCCAGGCGTCGAGCATGATCAACGCCTCGTCCTGCGGGATCGGGCCGCGCTCCAGCCGGATCTCCATCAGGTACGCGAGCGCCTCCCCGACGTGGGGGCCGGGTTCGAGTCCCAACCGATCCATCACCTGGCGCCCGTCCAGCGGCGGCCGCATCGCGTCCAGGTTCTCCGCCTCGGCGAGCGTCGCGATCCGCTCCTCGAGCTCGTCCTGCAGGCGCGCGAACCGTTCGGCCCGCTGTTCGTTGCGGGTCGTCACGTCGGCGCGCGTGAGTTGGTTGAGCCGGTCGAGCAGATGACCGGCGTCGCGCACATACCGGCGGACCGCCGCGTCGGTCCACCCCTCGCCGTAGCCGTGGAACCGCAGGTGGAGCTCGATCAGCGTGCACACGTCGTCGATCACCGCGTTCGGATACCGGAGCGCGGCCAGCCGGTCGCGGGCCATCCTCGCGCCAACCACCTCGTGATGGTGGAAGGAGACCCCGTCGTCCGTGATCTGCCGGGTCCTCGGCTTCCCGATGTCGTGCAGCAGGCCGGCCAGGCGCAGGACCAGATCCGGCTCGCATCGCTCGACCACGGCGTAGGTGTGGCGCAAGACGTCCTTGTGCTTGTGCACCGGATCCTGCTCGAGGTGCAGCGCGGCGACCTCCGGCAGGATCAGCTCGGCGATCCCGGTGTCCACCAGGAGCGCGAGCCCCGCCGGAGCGTCCGGCGCCACCAACAGCCGGTCGAGCTCGTCGCGGATCCGCTCGGCCGATACGATCTCCAACCGGTCACGCATCTCGCGCATCGCAGCGAGGACGCGCCCCGCCGGGATCACGTCCAGCTGCGCCGCGAATCGCGCCGCGCGCACCATGCGGAGCGGATCGTCGGAGAACGCGACCGACGGATCGAGCGGAGTATCGAGCGACCGCGCCCCGAGTGCGCGAACCCCGTCGAAGGGATCGACGAAGGTCCCGTCCGGCAGGTGGACGGCCATCGCGTTGAACGTGAAGTCGCGCCGGCTCAGGTCCACCTCGATGTCGTCGCCGAACGTGACCGCCGGCTTGCGATGCTCCTCGACGTAGCTCTCCTGCCGGAACGTCGTGATCTCCAGCAGCTGCCCGTCCTTGCGCGCGCCCACGGTGCCGAAGCGAACGCCGACGAAGTACCGCCGGTCGGCCCAGCCCTGGAGCACGCGGGTGGTCTCGGGCGGATGCGCGCTCGTCGCGAAATCCAGGTCGCGGGCTTCCCGGCCCAGCAACAGGTCGCGGACGCTCCCGCCGACCAGGTACAGCTCGTGACCCGCCGCCGCGAAGCGCTCGCCCAGGGCCGTTGCCACCGGGGGAACATCGAGCGCGCGGGTCCCGGTCATGGGCCGAGGATAGCCGGGCACGTCCGCGCTACCGTGCTGCCGTGCCCACCTGGCTCGGGTTCGTCTGGACGCTGCCGAACACCGTGCTCGGGCTGGTCGCGGGCGCGCTCACGTTCCAGCGGCCGCGGCTCGCCGACGGCATCCTCGTGTTCGACCGGCGGCCGCGCGGTCTGACCCGGCTGCTCCTCGCGATGCATCGCGCAGCGATGACCGTGGGGTTCGTCGTGGTGTCGGCCGAGCCCGTCGAGGGCAGATTGCTGGCGCACGAGCGCGAGCACGTCCGCCAGTACTGCGCGTGGGGACCGTTGTTCATCCCGGTGTATCTGGTGCTCGCGATCGGCTACGGCTACCGGCGCCATCCGATGGAGCTTGCCGCCGAGCGCGCGGCGGGTGAGATCCGGTGAGCGTTCAGAACGGCCGGCTGGTCGCCTGCTCGTCCGAGAACGCCGTCCGGCGGTCCATGACACCGGCCAGCTGCAGGTCGAAGTCGTGCGGACTCGTCGCGGTCCGGCGGGCGTCCTCGACGGTGACGAACCCCTCCTTCACCAGCTGCACGAGCGCCTGATCGAACGTCTGCATCCCGTAGTAGCCGCCCTCGGCCATGACATCGACGACCGAGTCGGTCTGGTCCGCATCCACGATCCGGTCGAAGACGCGGCCGGTGTTCACGAGGACCTCGACCACCGGCACGCGGCCCTTCCCGTCCGCCTTCGGCACCAGCCGCTGCGACACGATGCCCCGCAGCGCGCCGGCGAACGACGTCCGCACCTCCTTCGCCTGCTGCGGCGGGAACAGGTCGAGGACGCGGTTGATCGTCTCCATGCAGTCGATCGTGTGCAGCGTCGAGATCACGAGGTGCCCGGTCTCGGCAGCCTGGATCGCCGAGAGCGCCGACTCCGCGTCGCGGATCTCGCCGACGAAGATCACGTCAGGGTCCTGCCGGACGACGTACTTCAGCGCCGCCTGGTAGCTGTCCGTGTCCACGCCGACCTCGCGCTGCTGGATGATCGAGAGCTCGTCGTCGTGCACGACCTCGATCGGGTCTTCGATCGTGACGATGTGCGCGCGGCGCGACCGGTTGATGAACCCGATCATCGCGGCGATCGTCGTCGTCTTCCCGGTGCCGGTCGGACCGGTGACGAGCACCAGACCGCGCGGGCTCTCCGAGAGCGTCCGCATCACGGCCGGGAGCCGAAGCTCCTCGAACGTCGGGATCTCCGAGCGGACGCGCCGCACCGCCAGCCCCACGAGGGTCCGCTGCCGGAACACGTTGATCCGGAACCGACCGATGCCGGCCAGCGTGTAGCCGATGTCCGCCTCGCTCGTCACCTCGAACTCGGTCCGCTTCCGGTCGCTCATCACGGCGCGGGCGAACGCCTCCGTGTCGGCGGCGGTCAGCACCGGGAACGTGGTCGGCTGAAGGTCGCCGTCGACCCGCAGGAACGGCACGTTCGCCACCTTCAGATGCAGGTCGCTCGCGCCGCGCTCCACCGTGAGCCGCAGGAGTTCGTCGATGTTCATCCCGGAACCTGTTTCGGCACGTGCCGGGGGAACCCTGAGCGCCGGCCCTCGCCCGGCTACTATCCGCACGTCATGGCAGGTGAGAAGGCTCCCGACGAGCAGCAACCTGCCCGGAACCGCCGGCGGCGCCGCTCCCGCCGCCGGAAGCCACCCGCCGCGGGCACGCCGACGGGTACGCCACCACCGGAGCCCTCGCCGCGGGGAGGTTCCTCCGCCGGGATGGCTGCCGGAGGGGCCAAGACGGCCGGGACGTCCTCGACCGGCGAGACGTCTTCGTCGGAGCGCAAGCCCGCGAAGAAGAAGGGATCCGCGGCGAAGCGGCCCCGCCGGATCCCGACGCAGCGCGAGGTGTCGGCGGGCGGCGTGCTCTACCGCCTCGACGGCGAGGGCGCGATCGAGGTCGTGCTGGCGTCCCGTCGCACGCGCAAGGGCGACCTCGCGTGGGGCCTCGCGAAGGGCGGCATCGAGCCCGGCGAAACCCGAGAGGAGGCCGCGATCCGCGAGGTTCGAGAGGAGACCGGTCTGGAGGCGGAGATCGAGGCCGACCTCGGCGACACGAAGTACATCTACGTGTGGGAGGACGTTCGCATCCGCAAGACCGTCCACTTCTTCCTCATGCGGCACACCGGCGGCGACGTCGAGGACCGCGACGACGAGATGGAAGAGATCCGCTGGTTCCCCCTGGAGCGAGCACGCAAGCGCGCCGCGTATCGGGGCGAGCGCGACGTGCTCGCCCGGGCCGCGGAGCTCCTCGCGTGAGCATCGGCGACGCCCTCCTGGCGATCGCGATCGGCCTGGGCTCCGGCGTCCTTTCTGGCCTGTTCGGTGTCGGGGGTGGGATCGTGATGACCCCCGCCGTCGACGCCTTCCTCCCCGTCCCCGAGATCGTCGCGCTCGAGACGCCCCTGCCCGTGATCTTCCCGACGGCGATCGCCGGCGCCTACACCTACTGGAAAGCGGGCGAGGTCGACGTGCGCGCGGCGAAGCTGATGGCGCCGCTCGGTCTGGTGGGCGCCGTGGTCGGAGCCCTCCTCACCCGCGTGATCGACGTTCGGTTGCTGTTGCTGGCGACGGCGGCGCTGCTCGCCTACCAATCGGTCAGCATCCTTCGAGGCGGCGCGCGCGGTTCCGTGGGCAGGACCAGGACCGTCGGCGCCGGTGTCTACCTCGGGGTCGGACTCGTCGCCGGCCTGGTGTCGGGGCTGCTCGGGATCGGCGGCGGCCTCGTGATCGTGCCGCTCCTCGCCGGCTGGCTCGGGATGCCACTCAAGCGCGCGCTCGGGACGTCGCTCCTCACGATCCCGGCCCTCGTGATCCCGGGCACGATCGTGCACGCGATCCTCGGGAACATCGACTGGGACCTCTTCGTCTTCCTCACGATCGGCGCCGTCCCCGGCGCCCGCCTCGGCGCCCGCCTCGCCCTCGGCACCGCCGAGACGAGGCTCCGGGCCTGGGTCGGAACCTTCATGCTGCTCGTGGCCTGCGCCTACGGGCTCACACAGGCGGTCGCGCTCATCAGGGGCTCCTGAGCGGCGGCCGCTACGATTCGGCCCGTGCGCCGCCCCTCGCGTGCTCTGCTCGCCCTCGCGATCGTGGTCGCGTCGTGCCTGACGGGCGGCACGGCACACGGGCAGCTCGGCGTCGTGCGGCTCGATCTGCTCGCCCAGACGCCCTGGAGCACCCTGTACCGGCATCCGGCCGTTCAGATCTCGGTCGTGGCGACCAACACCTCCGCCGAGACCCTCGATCACCTCTCGCTCGAGCTCGACATCGGCCCGAGCTACACCTCGCGCGTCGAGTACGAGACCTCCCTCACCGAGGGGCCCTCCGAGACGATCGCCTCGATCATCACGCCGCTCAAGAAGGTGGCGATCGGGCCCGGCGAAGTGCGCACGTTCGCCGTGCGCGCCGACCTCTCCACGATCGGTGCGATCAGCCAGACCGACTCCCGGGTGTACCCCGCCCGGGTGGAGCTCCGCTCCCACGGCACCGTGCTTGCCTCGCTCGTCACCCCGATCCTCTACTTCGTCCGTCCGCCCGAGGGAACGATGCTGCTGTCGACGTGGCTCGAGCTCGACGGCCCGATCGCCTTCGGCGCCGACGGGAAGCTGACCGACCCGTCCTTCGAAGCGGCGCTCGGCCCCGGAGGGCAGTACCAGGCGCCCGTCGACGCCCTCGCTGCCGTCGAGCAGCGCACGCCGGCCGGGTTGCCGATCGATCTCGTTCCCGAGCCGGCGCTCGTCGAGCAGGCCCAGCGGATGGCGAAGGGCTACGAGCGCACCGACGGAACCCAGGTCGGCGAAGGGGTCGGCGGTGCCGCCGCCGCCGCCAGCTTCCTCGCGTCGCTCCGGACGTTGATGAGGCAGCGCGCGGTCCAGACGGTTTCCGGAGCGTTCTCCGGACCGTCGATCCCCGCCATGATCTCGAGCGGTCTGACGGCGAACCTGTCGCAGCAGTTCGAAACCGGCGACGCGACGCTCCGATCCGTCGCCGACGTCCCGCTCGCCACGGACGTCGCACGCCCACCCGTCGGCGCGCTCTCCGATGAAGCCCTCGAGTGGCTCGCCGACCGAGGCAGCCGGGTGGTGCTCGCCGATGCCGACACGATCGAGCGCCCGGTCCAGCCGCTCGACTTCTCGCCGCCCGCGACGGCGACGGTCCCGTCCCCGAGCGGCACGGATCTCTCGCTCGTCCTGCCCGATCCCGGGGTGCAGGGGATCCTCGCGCGACCCGACCTGCTCACCGATCCCGTCCGCGCGTCGCAGGCGCTCCTCGGCGAGCTCGCCGTGATCTGGAAGGAGGAGCCCGTGCCACCGTCGCCGGACGTTCGCGGGATCGCGGTCGCGCTGACGGCGACGCTGCCCCCGACGATCTGGCCCACCCTCTTTGAACGGCTGCACGCACCCTTCTTGGTGCCGGTGCACGCGGCCGATCTCGCCGCGAACGTGAACCCGCAGGGCCCCCCGGCCACGCTCCGTTCCCCGTCCACGGGCAGCTTCCCCTTCGCCTACGCCCAGTCGATCCGCGACCTGGGGCGGAAGGTCGACGCGTACGCGTCGATGCTCACCCAGGACAGCCCGGTGCCGGCGGCCCTCGACCGCGACCTGCGGTACGCCGAATCAGCGCCGTACGTCGCCGATCCCGCCGCGGGCCAACAGTGGCTCGACGCCGTCTTCGCCACGACGCAGAGCGCGTTCAGCAGCGTGGAGCCGCAGGTCAACAAGGCCTTCACGTTCACCTCCGGCGAGGGAACGATCCCCCTGTTGATGGGCGATCCGGGGCCGATCCCGCTGCGGATCACCGTCTCGTTGCAATCGGCCCAGTTCGAGTTCCCCGACGGCGCCCGCAAGCAGGTGGTCCTGGAGCGACCGAACCAGGTGGTGACCTTCCGGGTCGTGGCCAAGGCGGCGGGGCAGAATCCGATCGCCGTGGTGGTGACGGCTCCTTCGGGCGCGGTGATCGGTTCGCCGCAGACGATCGTCGTCCGCTCCACCGCGGTGAACCGGATCGCGCTGCTCGTCACGCTGGGCGCGGCGGCGGTCCTGGCGCTCCTGTACCTGCGGAGGTGGCTGCGACGGACGAAGACCCCGAGCTGATCTCGGCGAACCAGGACTCACGCGAGGCCACGGTCCACAACGCGGCCGTGATGTCCGGCGGCACGCTGCTGTCTCGCGCGACCGGCCTCGTACGCGTCTCCGTCACGCTGGCCGCGTTGGGCGTCACCGCGCTGTCCGACGCGTACAACCAAGCCAACACCACCCCGAACATCATCTACGAGCTGGTCCTCGGGGGGATCCTCACGAGTGTCTTCCTGCCGGTCCTCGTCTCACGCGCACGGTCGGGCGATCGCACGGAACAGTTCGAGGCGGCCAGCCGGTTCCTGACGATCGCGCTCGTGCTGCTCTCCGCCGTCGCAGCGCTCGGCGCGCTGGCCGCGCCCTGGATCATGCGGTTCTACCTCGGCAGCGTGAGCGATCCCGTGCGCAAGGCGCAGGAGGTCGCGCTCGGTACGTTCTTCCTCCGGTGGTTCATGCCGCAGATCGTCTTCTACGGCATCGGCGCCGTGGCCGCGGGACTGCTGACCGCGAACCGACGCTTCGCCGCCCAGATGTACGCCCCGGTGCTCAACAACCTCGCCGTGATCGCGACGATGCTGGCCTTCGTCGCGATCCGCGGGCGCCACGCGCCGACCGCGATCGCCACCGTCACGTGGGGCCAGAAGACCTTGCTCGCAGCGGGAACCACGTTCGGCGTGCTGGCCATGACGGTAGCGCTGTGGCCGGCCCTGCGCCGGATCGGCTTCCGATGGAAGCTCCGATGGGACTGGCGGCACGAGTCCGTCCGCCACCTCGGAGGCTTGGCGAAGTGGGTGATCGTCTACGTCGCGGCGAACCAGATCGCGTACTTCCTGATCATCAACCTGAACGGTCGCGTGGGGACCGGCGCGTACACGGTGTATTCGCAGGCGTTCATCTTCTTCTCGCTCCCGCACGCGATCCTCGCGGTCTCGATCTTCACGGCGCTGCTCCCAGGGATCGCCGAGCGCTGGGGCGGCGGCGATCGGGACGGCGTTCGCGAGCTCTTCTCGCGCGGGTTCCGGGACACGATGATCGCCATGATCCCGGCGGCGGCCGGCTACATGGTCCTCGCCGTGCCGATCGTCGGGCTCCTCGCGGCATACGGGCACGTCACGGTGGGCGACCGCGAGCTGCTGGCGCGAACGCTCGCCGCCTTCGCCGTGGGTCTGCCGTTCTTCTCCGCGTTCCAGCTCATGACCCGCACCTTCTACGCGATGCACGACGCTCGCACACCCGCGTTCGTGAACATCGGAGCGGCCGTCGTGAACATCGGAGCCGACGTGCTGTTCGCGTTCGGGTTCGGTTGGGGCGTTTGGGGACTAGCTCTGGGTCATGCCGCCTCGTACGGTGTCGGCTCCATCGTGCTGGTGGCGATCCTCCGCGGCCGACTGGGCGGCATCGACGGACGGCGGATCGGGCGGACCCTCGTCCGCACGACGGCCGCCGCGATCGTGGTGGCAGCGACGGCCGCGGGCACCGCACTCCTCGTTGGGTCGGTCCTCGACGTCGACCGTCCCGCCGTCCGGCTCGTCCAGGTCACCGCCGGCGTCACGGTGGGGGTGCTTGCCTTCCTGACGTGCGCGTTTATGTTCGGCATCTCGGAGGTCGATGAGGTCAGGAGAGCCCTCCTGGCCCGGTTCCGGCGCTGAGGATCAAGGCTCGCAGCAGGGCCCGCGGAGGGCCTCTCAGGGGGATCGATGCGGCACGAGGCGGGGATCGTCGGCAAGATCATCGTGATCTGGCTCCTCGTCGTGGCCGTGATCGGCATCGTGGCCCTCGACGGAGGCTCGATCCTGTTCACCCGGTTCCGCCTGTCGGACGCGGCCGCCACGGCAGCGTCGGCCGGCGCGCAGGCGTGGAGCGACGGCCATGACGCGGATGCCGCGTGCGCGGCGGCATTGAAGTCCATCGAGCAGGACGATGCGCAGGCCAGCCGGACGAAGGGCTGGTGCAAGGTCGATCCGAAGACCGGGGAGGTCACGATCACCCTCCGCAAGCGCGCGAAGACGATGCTCGCGTGGCGCCTGGGCCTCACGGCCGGCTACACCAAGGTCGTGGCGGTGGAGAGCGGCTCGCCCTCGCAGTTGTAGCGTCCCGGTCGTGAGCGAACCCGAAGGCGACGAGGTCCTCGTCCGCCGGTACCTCGCCGGAGACGCGAACGCGTTCGCGACGCTCGTGCGCCGCCACCAGACGCGCGTCTACAACCTCTGTCTGCGGGTGCTGGGCGACGCCGACGACGCGGCCGACGCCGCGCAGGACGCCTTCATGACCGCGCTGCGGAAGCTCGAGGGGTTCCGCGGCGACGCCGCCTTCACCACGTGGATGCATCGCGTCACCGTGAACGCGTGCTACGACCTGCTCCGCAAGCGGCGCCGTCAGCCGCTGCTCCGCGTGGCCACGGACGCCGAGCTTCCGGAGACGGAGCTGGGTCCCCCCGTGCCCGACCACGCGGACGAGATCGTGGGCACCCGGGACGCCGCCGAAGCGTTGCGACACGTGCCGGAGGAGTTCCGCGTCGCGCTGGTGCTCGCCGACGTTCAGGATCTCGCCTACGACCAGATCGCCCGGATCCTGGATGTGCCGGTGGGCACGGTGAAGTCCCGGGTCCACCGCGGCCGGATCGCGCTGGCGCGCGCCATGGGTCTGGAGGCAGGGGAACCGGGACCGGCGTCACGAGCGTCCCAGGAGAAGGCATGAACCATCCCGACGATCTGCTCGCTCCCTACGTCGACGGCGCGCTGAGCACCGCCGAGCGCAACGCCGTCATCCGGCATCTCGCCACGTGCGAGCGATGCGCAACGGAGGTCGAGCTTGCGGGCCGGGCCAGCCGGGCGCTCCGAACGGTTCCGGAGGCGGCGGCGCCGGCGGAACTCGGGGTCCCGGCGATCGAAGCGGCCGAACGGAACGCATCCGAGCGTGCCCCCGAGGTGACCCCCCTGCCCGAGCCGGCCTCCCGCCCGAACGGGCTCCGCTGGGTGGCTGCCGCCGTCGGCGTCGCGGCGGCCATAGCCCTGGCGGCGACGGTACTGCCGCACATCGGTCAGGGCTCCTCCGAGGCCGCCCTCCCGGCGGCGGCGGGAGGTGGCGCTGTGGCCTCGATCGCTCCCGTCTCGCGCGTCGAGGTTCAGAACGTCGACTACGACGTCGACACCGTGCAAGCGCTGGCCGGGTCCTTCGCCCGCGCGGCCGCGCCTGGCGGTTCCGGCGTTGCCTTCGCTCCCGGTCATTCCGGCGTGCCGCAGGCCGCCAGCGGGAACGGCACCCAGGCGCCGCAGGAGGGATCGATGACCCAGGGCGAGTCCGTATCGGCGGCCGCCGCATGCCTGTCGAAGGCCTTCGCCGACCCGCAGGGCGAGCTCGTGCGGCTGATCGACGCCCGCTTCCGCGGGACCCCCGCCTACATCGGCGTCTATGTCGCCGGACCGGGCGCTGGCCAACCACCGGACTCGGCGCTTGTGCGGATCGCGTCGAAGCACGGGTGCGCGATCCTCCATTCGACCACCATCAGGCTCTAGCCCGAGACGCTGAGCTCCACGGCGGTCGGGATAGGCGGCCGTTATCGCCTGTGGGAGGATTCCCAGCGTGAGCGAGTTGCGGAAGGTCATCGTCATCGGGTCGGGACCGGCCGGGTTCACGGCAGCCCTGTACGCGGCCCGAGCGAACCTGGAGCCACTCGTGCTGAAGGGCCTTGAGGCGGGCGGGCAACTGATGCTGACCACCGACGTGGAGAACTACCCGGGGTTCGCCGACGGGATCATGGGCCCCGAGTTGATGGACCAGATCGAGAAGCAGGCCCAACGCTTCGGCGCCGAGATCCTGCCGGTCCACGTGACCGGCGTCGACCTGTCGGAGCGGCCGTTCCTGGTGGAGGCGGGCGACCAGCGATGGCGCGCAGAGACCCTGATCGTCGCCACGGGCGCCACCGCCCGCTGGCTCGGCGTACCGGGCGAAGAGAAGCTCCGGGGGCGAGGCGTCTCAGCCTGCGCGACCTGCGACGGGTTCTTCTTCCGGGATCGAGCGCTCGTCGTCGTCGGCGGGGGCGATACCGCGATGGAGGAAGCGACGTTCCTGACGAAGTTCGCGGACACGGTCACGATCGTCCACCGGCGGGAGTCGTTCCGGGCCTCGAAGGTGATGGCGGAGCGTGCTCTCGCGAACCCGAAGATCTCGGTCGTGTGGGACACCGTCGTTGAGGAGGTCCACGGGGATGACGCGGTGACCGGCGTCGGGCTCCGGAACGTGCGGACCGGTGAGACGACCCGGCTGGCGACCGATGGCCTCTTCGTCGCGATCGGCCACGATCCGAACACCTCCCTGTTCAGGGGTCAGCTGGACATGGACGAGGAGGGCTACCTCCTGGTCGCCGAGCCTCGGACCGCCACGAACGTGCCGGGGGTCTTCGCGGCGGGCGACGTCACCGACCACGTGTATCGTCAGGCGGTCACGGCCGCCGGCCAGGGCTGCAAGGCGGCGATCGACGCGGAGCGGTTCCTGGAGCACCAGGCGCACGGCTCGTGAGTCCGGGAGGAATCCCGAGAGCCGGCGGGGCGTTGCACCCTCAGACGGAGGGCTGAAGCACGTGGGCCCTCATCCCGATCGAAGGAGAAGGGTGACGAGATGGCCGACATCGGCGATGTGAACGACGGGGACTTCCAGACGGCGGTCTTGGATTCCGACACCCCGGTCCTGGTGGACTTCTGGGCGGAGTGGTGCGTCCCATGTCACATGGTCTCCCCGGTCGTCGAGGAGATCGGTTCCGAGAAGGGCGACGCGCTGAAGATCGCGAAGCTCAACATCGACGAGAACCCTGAGGCCACGCGCACGTACGGCGTCATGTCGATCCCTTCGTTGATCCTGTTCAAGGGGGGCCAAGAGGTGGCCCGGGTGATCGGCGCGAAGCCGAAGGACGCGATCCTGCGCGATCTGGCACCCCACCTGTCCCCCGAAGCCGCGCACGAAGCGTCGTAGGGAGCGCGGCCGACCCCGGAACGCCCCGTTGTCGGGCCGGACGAGTCCGGCCAGACTCGGTCCGTGCACATCTTCCGGCTCGGCGATGAGGGACACGAGGTCCTGGACATCCAGCAACGGCTGGTTTCGATCGGCTATCCGTTGCCGACGGCGGAGCTCACCGGCCGGTTCGGGCCCGACACGCTGGCGGCCGTCCGCGCGTTCCAGGCCGATCGGAGCCTCCGCGAGGACGGCCTCGTGGGTCCGGACACCTGGATGCAGCTCGTCGAGGCCGGGTTCCGACTGGGCGATCGGACGCTCTACCTCCATGCACCGCACTTCCGAGGCGACGACGTGCGCTCGCTCCAGCGGAAGCTGAACGCGCTCGGGTTCGACGCGGGCAAGGAAGACGGCGTCCACGGGCCGAGGACGGACCGAGCCGTCCACGAGTTCCAGCACAACGTGGGCGAACAGCCGGACGGCGTCGTCGGGCTGCACACGATCGGCATGCTCGAGCGGATGCGGCCGCTGGAGGACGTCCCAGGTCGCGCCCTTGTCCGCGAGGCCGAAGAACTGCGAGGCACGCGCGGCGCGTTCGCGGGGCAGGTGATCGCGATCGACCTGGGGGACGGTGCCGACGGTGATCCGGGATCGGTGCGCGTAGCGATCGCGAACGCCCTTGCCGACCGGCTTTCGGTGCTCGGTGCGAAACCGCAGGTGATCGCCGAGCCCGGCGCATCGCCGTCCGATCGCGCACGCGTGGCGAACGAACTCGACGCCGCCGTCTGCCTGAGCCTGCACCTCGGCGCCGATGCCCCCGAGGCGGGCGGCCCCACCTGTTCGTACTTCGGCAGCGGCAGCACGCATTCGCCCGCCGGACGCCATCTCGCGGGCCTGATCCTGGACGAACTCGAACGGGCCCTCGGACGGCGGGGTCGCCTGGAGCGGCTCACCGTCAGCATGCTCCGCGACACGAGGATGCCGGCCGTGCAGATCGAGCCGTTCGTGGTTTCGAACCGGTTCGAAGCGGCTCGGATGGAGGATCCCGCGTCCGTCGAGGTCGTGGCGGCAGCCCTCGCGGCCGGCGTTCGCCGGTTCTTCGCCTGAGGCGCTCCTTCAGGTCCTCGAGCGCCGGCCCAGGACGGCCAGGACGGCCCCGAGCATCGCGCCGAGCAGGAGCGCCCGGATCGCACGCTCCCGTTCGGTCGGGACCGCGGGCTCGGACATGCCGGATAGGCTACCGGGGTGCGTGCGTGCCTGATGATCGAGGGCCAACAGGGCGTGACCTGGCCCGATTGGTGCGAGCTCGCCGCCGCCGCCGAGCGACTTGGATTCGAAGGGTTGTTCCGCTCCGACCACTACTTCAGCGCACCCGGCGTCTCCGGTCGGGGGTCCACCGATGCCTGGACCGTCCTCGGCGCGCTCGCTGCACGGACCGCCCGGATCCGTCTCGGGACGCTCGTCTCGCCGGTCACCTTCCGTGCGCCGGCGCTCCTGGCGAAGGCCGCGGTCACGGTCGACCAGATCAGCGAGGGCCGCGTCGAGATCGGCATGGGGGCCGGATGGTGGGAGGAGGAGCACACGCAGTTCGGGTTCCCTTTCCTCGACGTGGACGGGCGCTGGCAGCGGCTCGAGGAACAGGTCGCGATCGTCCACGGCCTCCTCACCGAGGACCGCTTCTCGTTCCGCGGCAACCACTACGTGCTGGAGGACGCGGAGATGCTGCCCAGACCCGTCCAGCGGCCGCACCCTCCGTTGATCCTCGGCGGCTCGGCCGTCGGACCGCGCATGCAACGGCTGATCGGCCGCTATGCCGATGAGTTCGACACCGTGGGCGGCACGCCCGAGGAGGTCGCGCAGCGCTTCGCGCGGGCGCGCGCGGGATGCGAGACGGAGGGTCGTGATCCAGACTCCCTCGTCACCTCGTGGATGACCTGGTTCTTCGTCGCCCCGACCGAGGCGACGTACCTCGAGAAGCTCCGGCGCGCGCACGCGATCGATCCGTCGGCCGGCCCGTTCGATGCGTACCGGGCCGACATCGAACGCGACTGCATCGTGGGCACGCCCGAACGCGCGGTCGAACGGTTGCGCGGGTACGCTGCGGCGGGGGTCCAGCGGATCTATCTGAACCACGAGCTGTACGACGATCTGGAGATGCTCGAGCTGGTGGCGACCGACGTGCTGCCGGCGTTGGAGGCGTAGATGAACCTGCTGGTGCTGCCGTTCCTGCTGGTGTTCCTCCTGGGGATCGCCGCGACGGCCGTGTGGATCTGGGCGCTGGTCGACTGCATCCAGGTGCCGGACGACACGATGTACCGCAGCGGCACCAAGCTGATCTGGGTCCTCGTGATCGTGTTCGCAACGTTCATCGGCGCGGTCGTGTACCTCGCGATCGGCCGGCCCGACGCGACCCACGTGCCGGCGGAGCGTTCGGGCTGGATGCCTCCGCCACCGCCGCCGGTCTGACATGGCCGAGTTCTCCATCGATCGCTTCGTCGACCGCTACGCCGCGCGCACCTCCGGGATGTCCGCCTCCGAGGTCCGGGCGTTGTTCGCCGTGGCCTCGCGCCCGGAAGTGATCTCGTTCGCCGGCGGGATGCCCTTCGTCGACGGGGTCCCGCGCGAGGAGGTCGCGACCGTCGCGGCCGAGGTCTTGCGCGAGCACGGCGCGACGGCGCTGCAGTACGGCGCCGGCCAGGGTCAGCTGGCCCTGCGGGAACGGCTCACGATGCTGATGGCCACCGAAGGCCTCGGAGCCGATCCCGACGACGTCGTTGTCACGACCGGCGCGCAGCAGGCGCTCGATCTGCTCGGCAAGATCTTCATCGATCCCGGCGACACGATCGCGGTCGAGGCGCCGACGTACGTCGGGGCCCTCGGGGCGTTCGGTGCGTATCAGCCGCGCTACCTCCATGTCGAGGTGGATCAGGACGGCATGCTCGTCGAGCACCTCGAGGAAGCGTTGTTCCGCGGCGAGCGACCGAAGTTCGTCTACACGGTTCCGAACTTCGGCAATCCCTCGGGCGTGACGATGACGCTCGATCGACGCCAGCGCCTCGTCGCGCTGTGCCGCGAGATCGGGATCCCGATCGTGGAGGACAACCCCTACGGGTTGCTGCGGTTCGACGGCGATCCGCTCCCGTGCCTCAAGACGCTGGATCCGGACAACGTGATCTACCTGGGGACGGTCTCGAAGACCTTCTCCCCGGGCGTGCGCGTCGGCTGGGCGCTCGGCGAGCCATCGGTCGCGCAGCGCCTCGTGCTGGCGAAGGAAGCGGCCGATCTGTGCGGGTCGAACCTCACGATGCTCATGACGGAGCGGTGGTTCGCGGACGACGCGCGGTGGCGCGGCGTGCTGGCGGGGCTGGTCGACACCTACCGCGCCCGTCGGATCGCGATGGCCGAGGCGATCGCCGAGCATTTCCCTGCCGACGCCGCGTGCACCGACCCGCACGGCGGCTTCTACCTGTGGGTCACGTTGCCGCCGTGGTTCGATACGAAGGCGATGCTGGCCGCCGCCGTCGAACGCCGGGTCGCCTACGTGCCGGGCACCGCCTTCTACGCGGACGGCCGAGGCGCGAACCAGATGCGGCTCGCGTTCTGTCTGCCCACCGAGGACCGGATCCGCGAAGGCATCGCTCGGCTCGGCGCCCTGCTCGCCGATGAGGAGCACCTCTACAGGAGCATCCACGGATGAGGGTCGCGGTCCTGGCAGGAGGGCGCACCCCCGAGCGCGATGTTTCGCTGCGAAGCGGCCACCGTGTGATGACATCACTCAATGACCGCGGGCACGACGCGTGGATCCTCGATCCGGGCGAGCGTCCGCTCGTCGAAGCGCTTGGGGAACGGCCGCCCGATGTCTGCTACCTCGCGCTGCACGGGAAGGAGGGCGAGGACGGGACCGTGCAGCGGTTGCTGGACCTGCTCGGTCTTCCCTACACGGGAACCGCGGCCTTCGAATGCGAGGTCGCTTTCGACAAGCTGCTCGCGAAGGACGCGCTCCGGCGCGCCGGGGTCTCCACGCCGGATTGGGTGGCGATCGAGGGTTGGGCCCTTCGCGACCTGGGAGGGGGCGCCGCGCTCGGCCGGGCGGTCGAGCGGGTGGGGCTGCCCTGCGTGGTGAAGCCCTCGCGGAGTGGATCCGCGCTCGGCGTCGGGTTCGTGGACCGCGAGGCGGACATCGCCCCGGCCGTGATGGCGGCGCTGTCATTCAGCGGTGCGGCCGTGATCGAATCGATGATCCACGGAACCGAGATCGCCGCGAGCTTCGTCGGCTCGCCGCTGGATCCGCTCCCCCTCGTCGAGATCGCTCCGAAAGCCGGGCGCTACGACTACGCAGCCCGATACACGGCGGGTGCGACCGAGTATTTCGCTCCGGCGCGGCTCGAGGGCGGGGTCGAGGGCGCCGCCGTGGGAGAAGCGGCGCGCGCGGCGAACGGTCTGCATCTGCGGGATCTGACCCGCGTCGACCTGATCGTGGATCGGGCCGGACTGCCCTGGGTGCTGGAGGTGAACGTCTCGCCCGGGATGACGGAGACGTCGCTGCTCCCCATGGCCGCGGCGGCATCGGGCATGACCATGGCCGATGTGTGTGACCGCATCCTACACGCGGCGCGCGATCGGACCTGACGCATCAATCCGGCGCGAGACCCGGACCCGATCCGACGATCTCCGAGACGATGCGCTCGAGGTCGTCCGGGGACCCGAATTCGATGACAACCTTGCCTCGCTTCGCGCCCATCTGGATCGACACGCGGGTCGCCAGCTGCTCGGAGAGGATCTCCTCGACCTCGGCCAGGCCGGAGTCCGCCTTCGCATCGCCGCCGGCGGCTTGCGCCTTCGGCTCTCGGGACGTCGGAGCCTCGACGAACCGTCGGACGGCCTCCTCCGTCTGACGCACCGACAGGTCCTCGGCCGCGACGCGCAGGCCCAGGGCCGACATCGCATCGGCATCGCCGAGCGTCAGGAGGGCCCGAGCATGCCCCGCCGTGATCTTGTCGTCCGTCAGCAGCTGCTGCACCCCGAGCGGGAGACCCAACAGGCGGATCGTGTTCGCGATGTGCGACCGCGACACACCAACCCGTTCGGCGAGCTCCTCCTGTTTCAAGCCGAGCTCACCGAGGAGCGCCTTGAACGCCTCCGCCTGCTCGATCGGATTGAGGTCCTCGCGGTGGATGTTCTCGATCAGGGCTTCACGAAGGAGGTCCGCATCGTCCGACTCACGGAGCACGATCGGCACCGTGGCGAGACCCGCGGCCTTGGCGGCTCGAAGCCGGCGCTCCCCGGCGATCAGTTCGTAGCGTCCGTCTCCCGCCCTACGGACGACGATCGGCTGCAGGATGCCGACCTCACGGATCGAGGCTGCGAGGGCCGCGATCGTCTCATCGTCGAACTTGGTCCTCGGTTGCTTCGGGTTCGGCGCGATCGCGTTCACCGGCGCGTCGATCAACCCGGTCGACTCCCCCGCCTCGGGCGCTCCCGGGATCAACGCCGAGAGCCCACGCCCGAGCCCACCTCGCTTGGACATCACTCACCCCCCTTGCGGAACAGTCGCCAGCGCCGCTTCGGCTCCGTGCCGTCGTCGTGCAGCGTCGCACCGATCGACCCATCGGTCTCGGGACCGGCGCCGTTCGAGCTCGGCGGCGTCAACACAGAGGGATCGGGATCGGAGCTGTCGTCGATCACGACCACACGCCGCTCGGGCAACCGGCCGGGAACCGTCCCAGCTCGAGGGCTGCGGACCTTCGGCTCAACGGGGAGATTGAGGTCGTCCCAGATCTCATCGGCACGGGCTTCGGGCGGTTCCCGCAGGGGCTGCGACGCGACGGCGCCGTCAGCCGGAGCGGCTCGCTCGGTCGTGCCGGCGGAGGCCCGCGCGGGCGGCTGCGGCTCGCTCACCTGTTCCGAGGGCACCTCGGCCGCTCGTGGCGCCGGCTCTGGCACCGGTTCTGGCGCCGGTTCTGGCGCCGGTTCTGGCGCCGGTTCTGGCGCCGGTTCTGGCGCCGGTTCCGCCT
>DATIWE010000003.1:0-58064 GCA_035519495.1 Actinomycetota bacterium | reverse complement strand
CCCCCGGATGGGCCGCCGTGCGGCGGCCCTTCCGCATGTCCGAGGTCGGGTGGGTGCCCGGGCGCGCCGTCCGCGATACTGAGCGGGGCCGACCGATGCGGAAGGAGCCGGGTGTGGTCGATCGTTCGAACCCGTCGCGCGCCCGCGCCCCCATCGTGACCCTCGTGCTCGGCGTCCTGGTGGCCACGTGCGTCGGCATGGTGACGATGGGCGGACCGCCTGCGTCGGGCGCGCCAACGACGGATGTCGGCGCGTTCGTCCGTGTGAACCAGGTCGGCTACCCCTCGGCGGACGCGAAGCGCGCCTACCTGCTCGCGAGCGTGCCGGAAACGGGTGCCTCGTTCGTGCTCTCGAACGGCTCGACGAACGTGTTCGGCGCTCCGATCGGTGCCGATCGTGGGAGGTGGAGCGCCGCCTTCCCGCACGTGTACGTCCTCGACTTCGACGGGGTCACGATGCCAGGCACCTACACGATCGAGGTGACCGGCCCGCGCGCCGCCACCTCCCCGCCGTTCCGGATCGGCGCCGGCTCGGCGGTCGATGCCGGTGCGATCGCGAACGCGCTGTCCTTCTACCGGAACGAACGTGACGGGGTCCCGTCTCCTGCTTCGCCGCTGCCGACCAGAGCGGGTCACCTGCACGATCGCAACGCGATGACCTACGCGACGCCTCGCTATGACGACGACAGCGGCGAGTTCCGAGGGTCCTTGCACGCGCTCGGCAGGCGGATCGACGCCGCCGGCGGCTGGTGGGACGCCGGCGACTACCTGAAGTTCGTAGAGACGGCCGGGTATACGGACGCCATCCTCCTATCCGGGATCCGGGACTTCCCCGCGCAGATGGGCGCCGGCTCGCCGTCGAACTTCACGCGGGAGGCCCGGTTCGGCACTCGCTGGCTGCTCCGGATGTGGGATGACCGGACCCGCACCCTGTACTACCAGGTGGGGATCGGCGAGGGGAACGACACGACCGCCGGCGACCACGACATCTGGCGGCTCCCGCAGGCCGACGACCATTACCACCGGAAGGACCCGACGTTCCGCTTCATCCGTCACCGGCCGGTCTTCCGGGCGGGCCCAGCCGGTTCGCCGGTCAGCCCGAACCTCGCCGGCCGCGACGCCGCGGCGTTCGCCGAGTGTTTCGACGTGTTCCGGGCGACCGATCCCACGTTCGCGGCGCGGTGCCTTCGCGCGGCCGAGCACATCTTCGACCTGGCCGACACGCACCCGCGCGGTCACCTGCTCACGGTGATCCCGTTCTCGTTCTACCCGGAGCAGGAGTGGCGCGACGATCTGGAATGGGGTGCGACCGAGCTCGCGTTGGCGCTCGACGGCGGGGGTCTGCCGCACGGTCTGCCGCACACCGACCAGCGGTACTACCTGCGCCGGGCGGCGCACTGGGCCGCCGCGTACATCGCCGGGCCGAACGACGCCGCCGACACGCTGAACCTCTACGACGTTGCCGGCATCGCGCACCCCGACCTGATCCGAGCGATCGCGCGGGGCGGCCATCCGGCCGGACTCGCCGTCTCGAAAGCGCGGCTCTTGGCCGACATGCGGAAGGCGCTCGACGCGGCGGTCCGGCTGGGCAGGGGCGATCCGTTCGGCTTCGGGTTCCCCTGGGACGTCTGGGACACGACCTCCCACGGCGCCGGCCTCTCGGTGATGGCCAGCGAGTACGACCAGCTGACCGGGACGTCGCGCTATGCCGTGTACGCGGACCGCTGGCTCGGGAACATCCTGGGCGCGAACGCCTGGGGCCTCTCGCTGATCGTCGGCGACGGCACCGTGTTCCCGCATTGCCTCCAGCATCAGGTGGCCAACATGCGGGGCTCACTCGTCGGATCCGGGCCGGTACTCGCCGGAGCCGCCGTCGAGGGACCCAACTCGGAGCCGGTGTCGGGCCTCGTCGATGGGATGCGGCGCTGCCCGGTGCACGGCGTCGATCGGTTCGCGGCGTTCAACGGCAGCGGCGCCCAGTTCCGCGACAACGTGCAGTCTTACGACAACACGGAGCCCGCGATCGACCTGACCGCCACGTCGCCGCTGGCCTTCGCGAGGCAGGCCGCCGGGATCAGGTGACGTCGGGCGCGCGTGCGGCGGTCCGACGCACCAGCACGACGACGCCGACGGCGAGCAACGACAGGACCGCCGCGACGCCGAGGGCAGCGAGCCAGGCCGTCGCTGAGATCCTGCCGGGCGTCGGGCCACCCTCGGAGGGGAGGGGCAGCCCGGGAGGTGTTCGGCCGAGCGTGATCGCCGTGACCCGGCGGCCCGAGGCAACGCCCCCGACGCTGGCCACGCCCTCGACCTGAGCGCCATCGACGTCGACGATCCGGAAGGGCACGAGGCTTCCGCCCGCCACGCCGGGATCCGGCGCGGGGGCGCCGACCTCGATCGTGTCGAGATGGCCGGGGTCGATGTGCTGCCAGCCGGGAACGACCTGTTCGGACAGCGCCGACGAGGCGAACCGATCCGGCCTGCCGGCGGCTCCCTGGTTGAGCGAGAGCAGCCACCGTTCGACGACCCCTTCAGGGCGCTCCCTGGTGGCGCACCCCGGCAACAGCATCAGCAGGACGGCGCCGACGATCGCGACGCGTTTCACGCCACCGCCACCGCCTCGTCCATCGCGACCATGTCCTCGGCGTTGGTTTCCGGGACGAAGAGCCAGCACACGAGCATCGAGGCGGGCAGCATCACGACGCTCACGAGCGCCATCGCGTCGCCGATCGATCCGATCGGCCCGGTCACGTGGTCGCCGAGCAGCCCCACGGTGAGGGCGCCGAGAACCCCGCCCGGGATCTCGAAGGCGTTGCGGCACCAGGCCGCCGCGCGCGAGCGCACGTACGTCGGGAACGGCTCGGTGGCGAACGCCGAGGTCATCGCGACGGAGCCGAGCCCGAAGAAGATGCCGATGCACAACACCGGCAGCATCACGAGCGGGGTGTGCACCTGGAACGTCAGCGTGCCGAACACGAGGGCGCCCGCCATGTACACCTCGAACATCCGCTTGCGGCCGAAGCGGTCCATCAGCCGCCCGGCCACGAGGAAGCCGAGCGCGCCGACGACGCCGGCCGCCGCGAGGAAGAGCCCCGACCGGGACACGCTCAACCCAACCTCCTGCTGGGCGTAGTACGCCCACCAGAAGGCGCCGGCCGAGACGACGAAGTAGCGGAAGAAGGTTACGAGGCCGACGGCCAGGACCACGCTCCGGTAGGCCGGTCGCCAGGGCTCGAGGAGTGAGTCGTGATCCAGCCCCGCGCTCCGCTCGTCGCTCCGAACCGCCTCGTAGCGCTCGGTCTCGAGCATCGAACGACGACCCCACGCGATGAGGAGCAGCGGCACGAGACCGACCACGAAGAACGCTCGCCAGCCGAGCGCCGTGTCCTGCAGCCCGATGAACGCGAGGACGCCGACGAAGATCCCGCCAAGCGTGTTCATGGACGTCACGATGCCGAGCGCCCGCCCGCGATGCGTGCGCGGGAACTCCTCGACGACGATCGTGATCGCGACCGCCCACTCGGCGCCGAGGAAGACCTGGGCCGAGAACTGTGCGGCCGTCAGCCACAGGAGGCCGGGCGAGACCGCGGTGAGGGCCGCCGAGACCGTGTAGCCCACGATCGTGATCAGCAAGAGCCGCTTGCGTCCGACCCGGTCTGCCTGCGCCGCGAGACCGAACGCGACGACGGCCCCCAGCGACGTGATCGCGCGGATCCAGCCGGCGTCGGCCTCGCTCCCCCCGAGATCGCCGAGCACGAGCGCCAAGACGAACGCGAGCACGAAGTTGTCGTAGCCCTCGAAGAACGTGGCGGAGGACAGGAGCACGAGGAGCCGGCGGCGGTAGCGGTCGCCGCGCTCGACGTCCTGGCTCACCCAGGCTCACCCGAGAGCCGCATCGCCTCGCGCACCTGCACCTCGAGGCGGTCGTGGATCCGGTCGACGAACGCGTCGAGGTCGTCTCCCTCGGCGGCCCCGACCGGCAGGATCGGCGCGCCGTAGACGATCGCGAGGCGCGGGCGGAGCGGGCGGCCCCAGTGGATGCCGGCCTTCGGCCACCGCCGGTTCGTTCCCCAGATGCCCACGGGCACCACGGGGGCGCCGGTCGGCAGCGCGATGCGCGCGATGCCCGAGCGGATCCGGAGGAGATCCGGGGGATCGGGATTGACCGTTCCCTCCGGTGCGATCGCGACGAGCAGGCCGTCCTTCAGCGCGGTGAGCGCGTGCTCGAGCGCATCGGTGTCTCCTTCGCCGCGCCGGATCGGGATCTGGTGGAAGCGGCGGAGGATCCAGCCGAAGAACGGCCGCTCGAAGAATTCGGCGGCGACCACGAACCGCGTCTCGCGCCGGATCCGACGACTGGTCTCGATCGCCAGCACGGGACCGTCGAGCGTGCTCACGTGGTTGAAGACGAGGATGGCGGGGCCACCGAGCGGGATGTGCTCGAGGCCCTCGACCCTGCGTCGGAACAGGACGCGCACGAGCGGCGCGACGATCGGGAGGCCGAAGCGCCACCAGCGGTTCAGCTCACCCGCGGCCATCGGGCGGATGCTACCGCCGTGGACCCGGCCCCGCGCCGGCGCCGGGTTCGCCGCTCGTGCGGCGTGCTAGCGTCGCGCGGATGGACGCCCGGGTGCTGCAGGAGCGAGCGGCCGCACGCTTCGAGGGATACCAGACCGCGCTCCAGGACATGGTGAACGTCGACTGCGGGTCGTACTCGGCGGCGGGCGTCGGCCGTATCGCGGACCTGTGCGTCGCGTTCTTCGTTGCGCACGGATGGGAGGTCGAGCGACGGGTACACGTCCCGACCGATGGGCAGCCGCGATTGGGCGATCTGGTGATCGGCACGCTCCGTGGCTCCGGCGGGCCGCGGGTCTTGCTGCTCGGGCACATGGACACCGTGTTCGACGACGGAACCGCGGCGGCGCGCCCGTACCGCGTCGAGGGCGAGCGCGCGTTCGGTCCCGGCGTGAGCGACATGAAGGGCGGGCTGCTCGCCGGAACGTTCGCGACCGCGGTCCTGCAGGACGCGGGTTACGACGCGTTCGACCGCATCACGTACGTCTGCAATCCGGACGAGGAGATCGGCTCGCCCTTCTCCGGGCCCGTGATCGGCGCGATCGCCGCACAGCACGATGCGACGTTCGTGCTGGAGTGCGCGCGGGCCAACGGCGCGATCGTCTCCGCGCGGAAGGGCGTGACCGACTACGTGATCCGGATCCGAGGTCGCGCGGCGCATGCCGGCGTGGAGCCGAGCCGCGGCCGCAGCGCGGTGCTCGAGGCGGCGCACAAGGCGATCGCCATCTCTGCGCTCGCGGGCCGCTGGCCGGGGGTCACGTGCAACGTTGGGGTGCTCCGGGGCGGGACCCGGCCGAACGTCGTGCCCGAGGAGGCGGTGCTTGAGATCGATCTTCGGTCACCGGAGCTGGCAACGCTCGAGGAGGCCGAGCGCGAGGTGGAGCGGATCTGCCACGAGCACACGATCCCCGACGTGTCGGTCGAACTGCGGCATGACGGTTGGCATCGTCCGATGGAGAAGACCGAGGGGTCGCAGCGTCTCGTCGATCTGGCGGTCGAGGTGGCGGCCGAGCTCGGGTTCGCGATCGAGGACGTGGCCACGGGCGGCGCGTCCGACGGGAACACGACGAGCGCCGCGGGCTGTCCGACCCTCGACGGGCTCGGCCCGATCGGCGGCGGCGCACACGCCTCCGACGAGTGGCTGGATCTGGCGAGCGTCGTCCCGCGCGTGGCGTTGCTGGCCGGGCTCATCACGCGGCTGTGAGCGGCGTCGAGGAGTGGCGGTTCGGTGAGTTGCACCCGGAGGCCTACCGGATGCTCGTCGAGGGTGTGCCGGCGATCCTCTACATCGACCGGCCCGATGAGCGCTCGTCGAACCTCTACACCAGTCCGCAGATCCTCGCGATGCTGGGCTTCACGGTCGAGGAGTGGATGGCCGACCCGGAGCTCTGGCACGCGCGGATCCATCCTGACGACCGAGCTCGTGTAGCCGCGGCGAACCTCGAGTCGAACCGCGCCGGCGCCCGCTACGTGGACGAGTACCGGCTGGTCGCGAGGGACGGCTCGACGGTGTGGATCCGCGACGAGGCCGCTCCGGTTCGCGGCGACGATGGCACGTTGCTGTACTGGCGCGGGGTGATGCTCGACATCACCGAACGCAAGGAGGCGGAGGACAAACTCCGACGGAGCCTCGAGATCCTGCACCGGACCCTGCAGCAACGCCGGGAGCTGGCGCGGCGCCTCCAGCACGCGCAGGAAGAGGAGCGCCGCGGGATCGCGGCCGACATCCACGACGATCCGATCCAGGTGATGAGCGCCGTCGACGTCCGGCTGCAGATGCTGGCCGCGGATCCCTCTGCGGTCTCGGCCGAAGCACTCGGCGAGATCCAAGCGGAGGTCCGGGGCGCGATCGAGCGGTTGCGCTCGCTGTTGTTCGAGCTTCGACCGACGGCGCTCGACCGCGACGGGTTGGTCCCGGCGATCCGCGTGTACCTCGAACACGTGGCCGCCACCACGGGCTGGACAGCCGAGGTGCACGACGCGCTCGATGCGGAGCCCGATCCGGACGTGCGGGCGCTGCTCTACCGCATCGTTCAGGAGGCGGTGACGAACGCCCGCAAGCACGCCGGCGCCTCGCGCCTGCGCGTGGACGTCGTCTCGGCGGCCCAAGGCGTGATGGTCCGCGTCCACGACGACGGCGCCGGCTTCTCGCCCGAGCAGAAGGCGGTGCCGGAGCCCGGGCACCTGGGGCTCCTCACGATGGTGGAGCGGGCGGAGCTCGCCGGGGGTTGGGCGCGGATCACGAGCGCGCCGGGCGCCGGCACGACGATCGAATGCTGGCTCCCTCCGTCCGTCGACGCAACGATGGACTGAGACCGCCTCAGGCGGACGTTGCCGGAACGAGCGCCGGGTCGATCGCGAGCCCGGTCGCCGGATCGAAGAAGTAGAACCGGGCGGGATCGAGCGCCAGCCGGATCGCCGCGCCCGGCCTGACCTTCGTGCGGGCGTCGACCCGCGCGCAGAAGACGGCCCGCTCGGCCTCGCTCGCCAGCAGCATGCCCTCGTCGTCCCCGCTCTCGGTCGTCGCGGCCCGCAGCTCCTCGGTGCTGACGGGCGGCGCGTCCACACGGAACAGGACGTTGACCTCCGAGCCGAGATCCTCGGTGACATCGGCCACCACGTCGATCGTCGGCCCCGCCGTCTGCCAGACCTCTTGATCCTCGATGTCGGCGGGGCGGATCCCCAGGATCACCGACGAGCCCTCGCGGTCGGCGACCCGCGCCGGGTCGTGCAGCGGGATGTTCCAGCCGCCGAACGCCACGTGGCCGTCGTGCACCATCGCCTCGACGAGGTTCATCGGCGGCGAGCCCATGAAGGCGGCGACGAAGAGGTTCGCGGGGTGGTTGTAGAGCGTCTGCGGCGTATCGACCTGCTGGAGGAGACCGTCCCGCAGGACGGCGACGCGGTGGCCGAGCGTCATCGCCTCGACCTGGTCGTGCGTGACGTACACGGTGGTCGTCTTCAGCCGTTCGTGGAGCTGCATGAGCTGCGTGCGGAGCTGGACGCGGAGCTTGGCGTCGAGGTTCGACAGCGGTTCGTCCATCAGGAAGGCCTGCGGTTCCCGCACCATCGCGCGCCCCATCGCGACGCGCTGGCGCTGTCCTCCGGAGAGCTCCGCCGGCTTGCGCTGCATCAGCGGTTCCAATCCGAGGACGTCGGCCGCGGCGCGGACCCGCTGCGCCCGCTCGTCCTTCGGCGTCTTCCGCAGGCGGAGCCCGAACGCCAGGTTCTGTTCGACGGTCATGTGCGGGTACAGCGCGTAGTTCTGGAACACCATCGCGATGTCCCGTCGCTTCGGCTCGAGATCGGTGACCTGCTGGTCGCCGATCTCGATCTCCCCTGCGGAGACCTCCTCGAGCCCGGCGATCATGCGCAGGATCGTCGACTTCCCGCAGCCCGATGGGCCGACGAGCACCATGAACTCGCCGTCGGCGATGTCGAGCGAGACGTGATCGACGGCGATGACGTCGTTGCCGAAGACCTTCGTGACGCCGTCGAGCACGATCTTCGCCATCACCGCTCCTTCCGCCGGGCGGCAGTCTCGGTGGAGAGCCGCTCGTGGGTCAAGTCCCGCCGGAGGCGCCGATGCGCCGCCGGCGATGCGCCGATCGCGTCAAGTCCGATCAGCGCGGCGCCGAGCACCGGCGGGGCCGTCAGGACGTGGACCTGTGCCGCCGGCGCGATCGCGGCGACGCCCCGCTCGATCCGCTCGTAGAACGGCGCGAGCCGGTTGCGGAAGATGCCGCCTCCCAGCACCACATCGACGTCGAGTTTCGTCATCCGGAGCCGCCGGATCGCGGTCGTCGCCATCGTCACGATCTCGTCGGCCTGCTGCTCGACGACCGATGTCGCCACCCGGTCACCGTCCGCAGCGGCCGCGAACACGAGCGGCGCGAGCTCGGTCACCCGCTCCTCGCCGATCGAATGGAAGTACATCGCCTCCATCACTTGCCGGGGTCGTCGGAGCCCGAAGTGCGCCGGCACCGTGGTGGCGAGCGTCGTCTTCTCGCCGCGGCCGTCCTCGGCACGGATCGCGTGCCAGAGCGCGGCGCCGCCGACCTCGAGGCCACCGCCCCAGTCGCCCGAGATGGGCCCGACGGCGGGCAGCCGGTACGTCCTGCCGTTCGGCGCGATCGCGGTGCAGTTCGTGCCTTGCCCGCACACGATGGCGACGCCCCACGGGCGATCGGTGCCCGCGCGCAAGACCGCGAACGTGTCGTTGCGGAGCACATCCTGCCGTGCCCAGCCGTTCGAGCGGAGCCACCGGCCGAGCCGGCGATCGTCCGCCGGGAGGTCGGCGCCGGCGAGGCAGAACGCTCCGAGCTCGGCGAAGGGCGGGCGCGACGGGTCGACCCCCGCCGCGCGGGCGGCGCGCTCGATCGCGACCCACACCGCGTCCAGGTGGTCCTCGCCTATGCGATACACGAGGTGGGTGTCCGAGAACTCGATCGATCCCGCTCGCGCGCAGCCCAGGATCGTCCCCGACCGCGACAGGAAGACCGCGTCGGTCTTCGACCCCCCGGCGTCGACGGCGAGCACCGCCGGCAGCTTCATGGCAGCGTCTCCAACGCGTCGACGGTGACGAACGTCCCGCCCAGTTCGCGGAGGCCGTCGATGATCGTCCCGAGACCTTCGGCCGTCCCCTCGGGCCACGTATGGAGCAGCACGATCGCGCCGTCGCCGTGCTCGCGAACGCCGCGGATCGCGTCGGCGGCGATCGCGGCGCCCGCGCGGTGCGGCTCCCAATCCTCGAGCTCGACGTGCCACCACACGTCGCGGTAGCCGAGGTGCTCGAGCCCGTCGGCGATCCGCGGATCATCGTGGCCGGCGCCGAACGGGCATCGGAACCACGGCAGCGGATCGCGGCCGGTCGCCCGCAGGATCGCGGCTCGACCGTCTTCGAGATCAGCCGCCAATCCGTCCGGGGACAGCAGCGGCATCCGCGCGTGATAGTGGGAGTGGTGGCCCACGAGGTGCCCGTCGTCGCCGATGCGACGTGCCGTTTCGGGATACGCCTGCGCCCACCTCCCCTGCACGAAGAACGTCGCGGTGACGTCCCTCGTTGCGAGCGTCTCCAGGATGCGCGCCGCGTTGCCCGGCGGGCATCGCGGCCGGTCCGGATGCTCCGCGTCGAACGTCAAGGCGATGCGGAGATCGTCACTCACGGGTCGTCACCTTCTTGGCGTGGACGTACGTGCCCGGCGTCCGCCCGTGCGCCGCGGCGAGGGTCCACGCGAGCAGCTGCACGGGAACGATCGATGCCGCGGGCGCCAGGAGCCGGTCGAGGGCGCCGATCGCGACCGTCTCGACGCCGGACAGCCCCGCGTCCGTCGCGCCGATCACGAGGACGGCGGCGCCGAGTCTGCACAGGTCCGCGGCGAGCCCGAGGTCGAGCTCGGCCGTCTCGGGCTCGGTCGCGATCACGATGGCCGCGAGGTCGGGGCCCGCCAGCTCGAGCGGACCGTGGCGGAACTGCGCCGCTTGGAGCGATTCGACGCCGATGCCCACCGCTTCCTTCAGGGTGAGCGCGCCCATCTCGGCGGCCGCGCGCGCGGCGCCTCGGCCGAGGATCACCGTCGTCGCGCGGCCGCCGTGCCACGCGGCGAGCCGTGGCGGGAGATCCTCCTGCTCGACCAGTCGCTCGACGCTCGTCGCGGCGAGCTCAGCGGAGCCGGCGATCGACGCTCCCGCGACGCCGGTGATCGACCGGACGAGCGCCGCGAGGAGGACCAGCGACGCGGCGAACGTCATCGTCGAGGGGCCGGTCTCCTCTCCCGCGTCCGTATCGAGCGCGACGTCGGCAAGTTCCGAGAGGGCGTTCCCGAGGCCGTTCGTGATCGAGACGATCGTGGGCGGCTGGCGACGGGACCGCAGGGCCTGCGCGACCGCGACCGTCTCCGCGCTCTCGCCGGATTGGCTCACGAGGACCAGCAGATCCTCGGGACCGAGGATCGCGAGCCGGAAGTGGAGCAGTTCGGCAGCGTCCAGCATCAGCGCCGGCACGCCGGCCTCGGCGAGGTCGGAGACGGCGGGGTAGCAGCTGTCGTACGAGCTCCCCATCCCCGCGAACAGGAGCGTCCGCCTCGTCGCGACGGTCGCGGCTTCCGAGAGCGCCGCATCCTGGCGGATCGCCGCCGCCGCGGCCCGTCGGAGCGCGTCCGGCTGGCCGGCGATCTCGGCGATGAATGGGTCAGGAAAGTTTCCTAACGATTTCACCGACCGGAGTGTACGATGCGCCGCGGATGGGTGTGAAGGTCGCGGTCGTCGGCGGCGGCAGCACGTATACGCCGGAGTTGGTCGAGGGGTTCGTGACCCGCCACGACCGCTTGCCGGTCGACGAGCTGGTCCTGTTGGACATCGACATGGACCGTCTCGGCATCGTCGGCGGTCTGGCGCAGCGGATGGTCCGCCGGGCGGGTTGGCCGGGAACGGTCGGTCTGACCGAGGAGCCGCGCGAGGCGCTCGAGGGTGCGGACTTCGTGATCGTGCAGCTGCGTGTCGGCGGGAACCAGGCGCGCTTCCGCGACGAGACGATCCCGCTCCGCTTCGACTGCATCGGGCAGGAGACAACCGGCCCGGGTGGGTTCGCGAAGGCGCTGCGGACGGTGCCGGTCGTGCTGGAGCTCGCCGAGCTGACCGCCCAGATCGGCGCGCCCGGAGCCTGGTTCGTCGACTTCACGAACCCGACGGGGCTCGTCACCCAGGCGTTGCTGGACCAGGGGCACCGAGCGTGCGGTCTCTGCAACGTGGCGATCGGCTTCCAGCGGGAGTTCGCGGGGATGTTCGGGGTGGAGCCGAGCCGCGTCTCGCTCGATCACGTGGGGCTCAACCACCTGACGTGGGAGCGCGCGATCCGCGTGGACGGCGAGGACCGGCTCCCAGGCCTGATCGCCGATCCGCCCGTCGACGGGTTCGAGGGCAGCCCGATCGAGCTGATCCGGGCGCTCGGCGCGATCCCCAGCTATTACCTGCACTACTACTACCGCACCGCCGACGTGCTGGAACATCAGCGCACGCACCGCACCCGGGCCGAGGAGGTCCTGGAGATCGAGGCCGGCTTGCTGGAGCTCTACAAGGACCCGGCGCTGGACACGAAGCCGAAGCTGCTCGAGGAGCGCGGCGGCGCCTGGTACTCGGACGCGGCCGCCGCGCTCGTCGCGTCCCTGCATGCGGGGACGGGCGACGAGCAGGTGGTGAACGTCCGCAACGAGGGCGCCATCGCCAACCTCGCCGACGACGACGTGGTCGAGGTGCCGTGCACCGTCGACCGCGACGGCGCGCACGCGATCGCGACCGCGCCGCTCGCCCCGGAGATGCTCGGCCTGGTGCAGCACGTGAAGGCGTACGAGCGACTGACGATCGACGCGGCACGGAGCGGTTCGCGATCGACCGCGCTGCTGGCGCTGATGGCGAACCCGCTCGTGGGCGACTACGACCGAGCGGCGCCGCTGCTCGACGCGTTGCTGGACGCGAACCGCGAGCTGTTGCCGCGATTCTTCCCGGCCGCCTAGCCTTCCGGCAGCTCGTGCGCGTGCCGCTGGATCTTCGCGATCGCTTCGACGGCCTGCTCGACCCCTCGCTGATCCGACCGGAACACGTTCTCGTCGATGTAGACCGATTCGCGGAGGCCGGCCGCCTCCGCGACCGGGAACGACATCCCGGCTGGGTCGAGGCGCTCGGCGTGCTCCACGCAGACGGGCAGTCGCGAGAGCGAGGGCTGGAACAGGTCGTAGTGGGACATCGGCTCGTAGCCGGTCCACGCCCCGACGCCTTCGGCCTCGAGCGCGTCGCACACCGCGAGGTGCGTCCGGCCGGCGAACGCATCCGGATCGATGGCGACGATGTAGCGGTAGAAGCTCCAGCGCGTGATCCGTGGATCGCGGGGCATCACCCGCACGCCGGGCACCGAGGCGACGAGCCCCTCGAAGGCCGTGCCGAGCTCCGCGCGCCGCTCCTGCTGCGACGGGAACCGCCCCATCGCGACCTCGAGCAACGCGGCCTGGAGCTCTCCCAGCCGGTAGTTCGCCCCGAAGGTGTACTCGTGCTCGGCCTCGTCCTTCGCCCGCCCGCAGTCGACGACCGAGTGGGCGAGCCGCGCGAGCCGGTCGTCGTTCGTCAGGAGCGAGCCGCCTTCACCGGCGGTCATGATCTTCGACGACTGGTGGCTGAACGAGCCGAAGTCGCCGATGCAACCGGCGCCGACACCGTTCCACATCTGCCCGTGCGCGTGGGCGCAGTCCTCGACGACCGCGAGGTCGTGCGCGCGGGCGATCGCCATGAGTCGGTCCATGTCGGCCATCTGGTGGCCCAGGTGCACGGGCACGATCGCGCGGCTCCGCGGCGTGATCGCGGCCTCGACCTGCGCCGGGTCGATCGTCCAGGTCTCGGGGGTGACGTCGACGAACACCGGCAGCGCGCCCGCCGCGATCGGCGCGTACGCCGTCGCGCTGAAGGTGAGGGCGGGCACGATCACCTCGTCGCCCCAGCCGATGTCGAGGGCCTTCAGCGCCACCTCCATCGTCACGGTGCCGTTCGCCATCAGGACGCCGTGGCGAGCGCCCTGGTATGCGGCGAACCGCTCCTCGAACGCCGCCGCATGCGGTCCCGGCTCGGGGAAGCCGCCCCACCGGCCGCTCCGCACGACGCGTTCGACGGCGGCGACATCCTCGTCGTCGCCCCGGGGCCAATCCGGGTACGGCTCGGTCCGCACGGGCGTTCCTCCCGCGATCGCCAGTTCCGTCATCCTTCGCTCCTTCCGATCAGGTGCTCGTGTCGGGATTGGTAGGGTCGCGCATGTGAGCGCGCCGCGCATCTGCATCGTCGGCGGCGGTTCGGCGTACATGCCCGGTCTCGCGTTCGCGATCGCGCACCTCCACGCGTCGTTCGCGGGGGCCACCGTCGTGCTGCAGGACATCGACGCCGATGCCCTCGAGCTGCAGACGCGGCTCACTCGGTCGATCCTGCGGTCGCGGGGCGCGCCGGACGTCGCGGTCGAGGCGACCGGTGACCGGCGTCGCGCGATCGACGGGGCCGACCTGGTGCTCACCGCGTTCCGCCCCGGTGGCCTGCCGGCCCGGCACCTCGACGAACGGATCGCGATCGACCACGGCGTGATCGGGCAGGAGACCGCGGGACCGGGCGGATTCGCGATGGCGCTGCGCTCGATCCCGATCGTGCTCGAGATCGCGGAGGAGGTGCGGACCCTCGGCGCACCCGAGGCGGTCCTGCTCAACTACACGAACCCGATCGAGATCGTCAGCGAGGCGATGACGCGGTTCGGGCCGTCGGTGCCCTTCCTCGGCCTGTGCGACCAGACGGCCGGCGAGGAGTCGTTCCTCGCGGACCTGATGGGCGAGGATCCCCACGCGGTCGAGCTCGACACGGCGGGGGTGAACCACATGACGTTCACCCGAGCGGTCCGGATCGGAGGCGTCGATCGGACCGGTGACACGTGGGCACGGTTGGAGGAGGTGACGCCGGCCGAGGTCGGCGACCCGGGATGGTGGCGCGTGGTCGAGCTGTTCCGCGAGCTGCGGTTCGTGCCGAGCCTCTACCTGCAGTACTTCCGGTTCCACGACGAGGTGCTCGCCGAGCAACGCGCGAAGGGACGCACCCGAGCGGAGGAGGTCATCGCGATGCTGCCCGACGTCGTCGCGAGCTATCGGCGCGAGGCCGACGCGGCGTATCCGCGTCCGTCGATGGCCCGGGCGAGCGAGGAGCACGGCGACTTCGCGATCTCGATCATGGCGGCCATGCGCGACGGCTCGGAGCACCGAGCCATCCTCAACCTCCCGAACACGGGGCAGGTCGCCGATCTCCCCGACGGGGCGGTCGTCGAGACCCCCGCGTTCGTGCGAGGCCGGACGGCCGAGCCCATCGACCAAGGTGGTCTGCCGGAGGGCGTCCGCGATCTGGTCCGACGGGTCGCCGGGCACGCGCGACTGACGGCCGAGGCGGCGGTGACCGGTGACCGGGCGCTCGCCGTCGACGCGCTCGCGGCCCACCCGCTGGTGCCGACACGGGAGGTGGCGGCGTCCCTGGTGGACGCCTACCTCGCGGCGCACGCGGCGCACCTTCCGGCGACGTGGGGCGCCGCGTGAGCGACGGAGGACTCGACCTGGCGGAGGTCCGCGCGATCCGTGTGGACGGCCGCGCCGCGGGGTTCCCGGCGGATGCGGACACCACCGTCGGCCAGGTCGGCCGGAAGGGCTGGACGCTGCGCGATCTCTCGCCGCCGGTCCTGCTCCTGCGACGCGGCGCGATCGAGCACAACGTGCGGACGATGGCCGCGTACTGCGCGGCGAACGACGTCGATCTGTATCCCCACGCGAAGACGTCCATGGCGCCGCAGCTGTGGGCGCTCCAGCTGGCGGCGGGCGCCGCCGGGCTCACGGTGGCGACGGGCCAGCAGCTGCGAGTGGTGCGCTCCGTCGGGGGGGGCCGGATCCTCCTCGCGAACGAACTGCTCGACGCGCCCACGATCTCGTGGGTCGCGGCCGAGCTCGTCGACCCGTCGTTCGAGCCGGCCTGCTGGGTGGACTCGGTGACAGGCGTCCGGATCCTCGCCGACGCCCTCGCGTCGGCCGGCTCGCCTCGTCCGCTCCCCGTCCTCGTGGAGCTCGGACACACCGGCGGGCGCACCGGGTGCCGATCGATCCTGGAGGCGATCGAGGTGGCCCGCGCCGTCGCCTCGACGGCGGCGCTGCGGCTCGCCGGCGTTGCCGGCTACGAGGGGACGATCTGCAGCGATCGCTCGGCGTCGTGCCTCGAGGCGGTGGACGCGTTCCTCGATGCCATGCGAGCGCTCACCACCGAGCTCATCGGTCGGGGCCTCGTCCACGATGACGTTCTCGTGAGCGCCGGCGGCAGCGCGTTCTTCGACCGCGTCGTCGCGCGCCTGGCCGGCGGCTGGCCGGACGGAGCGAGGATCCGCATCGCGCTCCGCGCCGGGTGCACGATCACGCACGACCACGGCGTCTACGCGCGCCTGTCGCCGCTCCGCGATGGGGCCGCCCTCCGTGCGGCGTTCGAGGGCTGGGGCGTGGTGCTTTCCCGTCCCGAACCGGCGACGCTCGTCATCGGAATCGGCAAGCGTGATCTGGCGGCCGATCTCGAGCTCCCGGTGCCGCTCGTCGCCCGTTCGGCGTCCGGCGGCGATGTGCCGCTCGATGGCACCGTGACGGTCCGGCGGCTGATGGATCAGCACGCGATCTGCGCCGTCGACCCGGAGCTGTCGGTCGCTCCCGGCGACCTGGTGTCGTTCGGGATCTCGCACCCGTGCGCGGCGTTCGACCGGCGCCGGGTGATCCCCGTGCTGGATGACGACGACCGCGTCGTCGACGCCGTCGCGACGTGGTTCTGAGCTCATCCCGGCACCACCGCGACCGCTTCGATCTCCACGAGCAGTCCGGCGGCGAGACCCGCCTGGACCGTGGATCGCGCCGGCCGCGGTTCGGCGAACGCCGCCGCGTACTCCGCGTTGAACGCCGCGAAGTCGCCCAGATCGGCCAGGAACGCCGTGACCTTCACGACGTCGTCCATCGTGCAGCCGGCCGCGGCGAGACACGCCTCGACGTTGTGCAGCACCCGGCGGGTCTGCTCCGCGATCCCGCCGGAGACGACCCCGCCGGTCGCGTCCACCGCGACCTGGCCGGACGTCCAGACGAGCCCGCCGCCGAACACCACCGGGCTGTACGGGAACGATGGCCGGGGGAGACCATCGGGTTGCCTCGCGTCTCGTGTCATCTGCGCTCCTCCGTGATCGTCGCGACATCGCCGAACGCCGCCGCGGACCTCATCGGCGGTCGGTGGAGATCGATCGCGATCGGCGCGCCCGCCGGTGATCGCCGTCTCGGCCGGTCGCGCTCGCCCGAGGCTGCTCCGGGTCCGAACGGCCGCCTTGACTCCCGCACCGGCGGGAGCGTAGCATCCGCCCAATTAGTTAGGAAAGTTTCCTTTGAGCTGAAGGGAACGACGACGGCTCTCGATCGCACGGCGCTCGCAGGGACGCCCAGCCTCCTTCGGGCCATCAACGAACGCACCGTCCTCGACTGCGTCCGCCGGCAGGGGCCGATCTCACGGGCGCAGCTCGCGCGCGAGACCGCGCTCTCGAAGCCCACCGTGTCGCAGGCGCTCGCCGGGCTACAGCGAGCCGGGCTCGTCCGCGAGGCCGGCCGGTCCCGCGGCGGCAAGGGTCCGACCGCGATCCTGTATCAGCTCAACCCCCGGGCGGGTTGGGTCGTCGGCATCGATGTCGGCCGCAAGTGGCTCCGCGCGGCGATCGCGGATGTCACCGGCCAGTTCGTGGCCCGGCGGGACGAACGTGCGCAGGTGCGCAGCGCGTCGACGTTGATCGCCCAGATCGGCGAGATCGCCCACGGACTCGCCTCCGACGCGGGCATCCGGTGGGGGCAGGTCACGTTCGCGGCGGTTGGGAGCCCCGGCGTCTACGAGCCGGGCCGCGGCGAGGTCGCGTTGGCTTACAGCCTGCCGGGCTGGGGCCGGCAGGGGCTCGTCGAGCTGGTCCAGCGTGAGCTGGGTACGAAGACCGGGTTCGAGAACGATGTGAACCTCGCCGCGCTCGGCGAACGGTGGCATGGCCTGGGCAAGGACGCGCGGGACTTCGTGTACCTGCATCTGGGGACCGGCGTCGGCCTCGGGATCATCGTGAACGGCGAGCTCTACCGCGGCTCGAGCGGGGCGGCCGGCGAGGTCGGGTACCTCCCGCTGTGGAAGACCGACGCACGCGACCCCGAGGGACGCCGACGCGGTCCTCTGGATATCGCGGCGAGCGCCGCGGGGGTCGTCGACGCCGCCCGGCGAGCCGGCATGAACGGTCCGCTCACCGCCGAGCGCGTGTTCACGGCGGCGTCGCGAGGCGACCGCCGGGCCGTGAAGGTGGTTGCGCAGGAAGCCGAACGGATCGCCCTCACGATCGCGGCGGTCTCGGCGATCCTCGACCCCGAGCTCGTCATCCTCGGCGGCGGCATCGGTGGCAACGCCGAGCTCCTCCTGGAGCCCGTGCGCTCGAAGCTCGGCGAGATCTCCCCGTTCCGGCCGCGGGTCGAGGTCTCGGCCCTGCAACACGAGGCCACGCTCTACGGCTCGGTCTCGATGGCGCTCCGATCCGCGCACGACCAACTCTTCGACCGGGGGATGGCCTCCGCATGAGCTCACGACCCCGAGCGAGACGTATACACGGGAAGCAGCAACGACCCGGGCATCGCCCGGAGGAGGAGGCGGCAGGATGAAGCGATGGTCGGCGATGCTCGTGTCCCTCGGATTGTTGGCGGCGGCGTGCTCCTCGGGCGGCGGCGGGAGCGCCGGCTCGGGCGTGACGCCCGCGCAATGCACGGCGGGCGGCCTGACGGTCGCGTCGGGCTCGGTCAGCCCGGGACCGTCGGGCGAGGCCCCGGTCACGCTCAACATCTGGAGCTTCTACACCGGTCGTGAGTTCAAGCAGTACTGCTCCGTGCTGCAGGACTTCCATGCGAAGTACCCGTGGATCTCGATCCAGCACACGGGGGCGAAGACCGACCAAGACATCGTGCGCGCCGTCAACTCCGGCACGGCACCCGACATGATGATCAGCGCCGGACCCGACAACGTTGCGAAGTTCTGCTCCAGCGGGGCCTACAAGGACCTGAACCAGTACCTCAAGGCGGACGGCATCGACCTATCCACCATCGTTCCGGAGCCGGCATCGAGGTACACGAGCTACAACGGCGTGCAGTGCACGCTGCCCGTCCTCTCCGACGCGTACGGTCTCTACTACAACACCGCGATGTTCAAGAAGGCGGGCATCACCGAGCCGCCGAAGACCCTCTCGCAGCTGGAGACCGACGCCAAGAAGCTCACGGTCTTCAACCCCGACGGGTCGATCAAGGTCGCCGGCTGGATGCCGCTCCAGGGCTTCTATGAGAGCACGGCCCTCTACAACGGGAACTGGACCGGCGGGAAGTGGTACGACGACGCCGGCAAGTCGGCGTTCGCCTCCGACCCGAGCTGGGCCGCCCTCCTCCAGTGGCAGAAGGACTTCATCACGAACGTCTACGGCACCGACGGGTATACGAAGCTGGAGCAGTTCTTCGCGAAGCTCGGCGGTCCGAACTCGGAGTGGTCCACCGCGCAGGGATTCGAGACGGGGCAGCTCGCGATGGCGCTCGACGGTGAGTGGCGCAACGCCTTCATCTCCGACGACAAGGCGGATATCAAGTACGCGACGGCGCCCTTCCCCGTGGCCGACGGGCAACCCGACCTCTACGGGTCGGGCCAGATCGGCGGGGACGTCATCGGGATCCCGTCGAACGCGAAGAACGCGGACGCGGCGTGGCTGTTGCTGAAGTATCTTGCGCTCGACACGCAGGCTGAGGTCAAGCTCGCGACGATCCTGAAGAACGTGCCGACCACCTTCGAGTCGCTCAAGGATCCGACGCTGAACTCGGATCCGCACTTCAAGGTGTTCATGCAGATCTTCGGGAACCCGCATTCCAGCTTCAAACAGATCACGCCGATCGGCGACACGGACTCGAACCTCTGGGGCAGTTTCGTCGGGAAGTGGGAGGCCGGCCAGGTGCCCGATCTGAACGCCGGCCTGCAGGGACTCGCGACGCAGATCGACCAGCAGTCCCAGCTCGGGTAGACCGAGGGTTGCAGAGATGGGCACCGTGAACCTCGAGCTGTCGCCGGCGCGCCGCAAGGCGCGCCGGCGGCGCGCGCGGCGACGCTACCTCACGGTGCTCCTGTTCATGTCCCCGTGGATCATCGGGTTCCTGTGGCTCTACGTCTATCCGATGTTCGCGAGCCTGTACTTCTCGTTCACGAAGTACGACGGCTTGTTGGGATCTCCGCGTTGGACCGGCCTGACGAACTACCGGTTCATGTTCACCCACGATCCGCTGTTCTGGCAGTCGTTGCGGAACACGATCTGGATCGTCATCGTGGGCGTGCCACTCACGATCCTCCTCGGCGTCGGCACGGCGTACGTCCTGACGAAACCGCGCCGGGGCCGCTCCTTCTACCGGCTCGCGTTCTTCGTTCCCACGATGGTGCCGGCGGTGGCCGCGTCGATCGCCTTCCTGTTCCTCCTCAACCCGAGCGGGCCGATCGACACGGCGCTGCGCTTCTTCCATATCCCGCGGCCGCTGTGGTTCCAGGATCCGCAATGGTCGAAACCGGGGCTCGTCCTGCTCGGTCTGTGGGGCGTGGGGAGCACCATGATCATCTTCCTGGCGGCTCTCCTGAACGTTCCCTCGCACCTGTACGAGGCCGCCGACATCGAGGGAGCGAACGCCTGGCAGAAGTTCCGCCACATCACCCTGCCGATGATCAGCCCCGTGATCTTCTTCTCGGCCGTGATCGGGGTGATCTACGGGTTCCAGTACTTCACCGAGGCGTACGTGATCGCACAGGGCGCCGGCGGAGGGACCGGTCCGGGGAGCGGCAGTTCCCTCGGCTATCCGCTGGGATCGACGCTCTTCTACACGATCTGGCTCTACCAGCAGGGGTTCGAGTCGTTCCATCTCGGGTACGCCTCGGCGATGGCGTGGGTCCTGTTCGTGATCGTGATGGCGTGCACGCTGGTGCTGATCAAGAGCTCCAACCGATGGGTCTACTACCAGGGGGGGTTCCGGTGAGCGGGGCCACCGTCTCGGCCCCGATCGTCCGGACACGCCGGCGCTCGGCGGAGGCGCGCCGGAAGGACCTCCTCTCCAGCGTGGCGACCCATAGCGTCGCGATCGGCCTGTCGGCGATGTTCTTGCTGCCACTGGTGTTCGTCGTCCTGACGTCGCTGATGACCCAACACCAGTCCCTGACCAGTGACCTGATCCCGCATCCGATCCAGTGGAGCAATTACCGCGACATCTTCAACGAGCAGCCGATGCTGCTCTACGGCAAGAACACGGTCATCTACTCGGTCCTTGCGACCGTCGGTGTCGTGCTGTCCTCCGTGCCCGTCGCCTATGCGCTCGGCGTGATCGAGTGGCGCGGCCAGCGCGCCGCCTTCCTGTTGGTGATCGCGACGATGATGCTGCCCACGCAGGTGACGGTGGTGCCCCTGTACCTGATCTTCGTCAAGCTCCACTGGATCGATTCGCTCAAACCGCTGATCATCCCGGCGTTCTTCGGGGATGCGTTCTCGATCTTCCTGTTGCGACAGTTCTTCCGCACCATCCCCGGGGAGCTCGTGGATGCCGCGCGCGTGGATGGGGCCAACGAGCTGCAGATCATGTGGCACGTGGTGGTGAAGACCGCGAAGCCCGCCATCGTCGCCGTGGCCCTGTTCCAGTTCCTCTACTGCTGGAACGACTTCTTCCTGCCCCTGCTCTACACGGTGAACAACCCGAGGATCTGGACGCTGAGCGTCGGGCTGCAGCAGTTCACCGGGGCGCACCGGGGGGTGCTGTGGAACCTGCAGATGGCCGCCTCCGTCCTGTTCATGTTGCCGGTGATCATCCTGTTCCTCCTGGCCCAGAAGGCGTTCATCGAAGGGATCACGCTCACCGGTGTGAAGGGCTAGGCTCCCCGGCCGGGACCGACGGCCGGAGGAGCGATCGATGAGGGTGGCACTGTTCGGGTGCGGCTGGATCCAGGACTTCCACGCGCGGGCCGTGCGGGAGAACGGCCACGAGGTCATCGCGGTAGCGAACCACAGGGAGGAGACGGCTCGGGCGTTCGCCGAACGCCACGGCATCGCGAGGGTGACCACGGACTGGGAGGCGTTGGCCACCGACCCGGACGTGGACGCCGCGGTCGTGTCGACCCCGAACGCCCTGCACGCGCCGCAGGCGGTCGCGCTCCTTGGCGCCGGCGTGCACGTGCTCGTCGAGAAGCCGATGGCCACCGATCTTGCCGACTGCGACGCGATGATCGGGGCCTCGGCCGCCTCCGGCGCGTTCCTCATGGTCGCGCATTGCTGGCGCTTCCGTGACGAGGTCATCGCGCTCCGGGACCGGATCGCCGCCGGCGAGCTGGGCGAGGTGGTGAAGACCCGCGGGTACGGCGTCCACGCGAACTGGGGGCCGGCCGGGTGGTTCGTGCAACGGAAGCTCGCCGGGGGCGGCGCGCTGGCCGACATGGGCGTCCACGCGATCGATACCGTCCGGTTCCTCCTGGGAGATCCGCTGCCGACGCGCGTCTGTGCGGCGGTCGGGACGAGGTACGGTTCTTACGACGTGGACGACGACGCGATCCTGCTGATCGGCTGGTCCCAGGGGACGCATTCGATCGTCGAGTCCGGCTGGTGGCAACCGCACAAGGAAGGACTCGAAGCCGACACCGAGGTGTACGGCACCGGCGGCTACGCTCGCATCTTCCCGCGCGAGGAGCCGAGCGAGGACTACGAACACTGCACGCAGCCGATGTACACGGCGCAGATGCGAGAGTTCCTGACCGCGACCGAGGAGGGGCGTCAGCCGCGGCCCTCGGGCGCGGACGGCCGCGTCGTGATGGAGGTCGTGGAACGTGCCTACGACTCCAGCGCCCGGGCGGAAACGACGTGAGCGCGGTCCTCGGCGTCGACGGGGGCGGCCGCAAGACCTACGCCATCGTCGCCGACGGATCCGGAGCGCTGTTGGGGGCCGGCGTGGGTGGCTCGTCGAACTGGGAGACCGCCGGCCTCGAGGGCGCGTGCGAGGCCGTCGCCACGTCGGCCGACGCAGCGCTCGAGGCCGCCGGCCTCCGCCGCGGCGCGCTCGACGCCTCGGTGTTCGGCCTGGCCGGCGTCGATTGGCCCTCGGACCTCGGTCTCCTCGAGGGCGTGATCGCTCCGCTGGGTTTCGGCGGGCCGCACCGGATCGTGAACGACGCGTTCGTCGCGCTGCGCGCCGGCACCACGCAGCCCTGGGGCGCCGTGGTGATCTCCGGCACGGGGACCGTCGCGGCAGGGAGGAACCCGGCCGGTGACGAGTTCCGGACGATCGGCGAGGGCAGGGTCTTCGGTGACTTCGGCAGCGAGTTCGACGTCTCCGAACTCGCCGTACGCGCGGTCGCCGACGCGTACACGGGGCGCGGTCCCTCGACGATGCTGACCGAGCTGATCTGCGACCGGGCAGGGGTCGACACGGCATCGACGCTGCTCGAGCGCCTCAGCCGGCAGGACACACGGCTGCGGTCGCCGGAGGTCGCGAACATGGCGCCGCTCGTGCTCGTGGCGACGGAGCGGGGGGACCTCGTGGCCCGCACGATCCTCGAGCAGATCGGCTCGTCGCTCGGCGACGCCGCCGGCCTGGTGGCGTCGCGCCTCGAGATGCAGGACGTGGAGTTCGAGGTCGTGTGCGCCGGCAACCTCTTCCGCACGCCGAACCGGTACCTGATGGATCAGCTCGAGCTCGGCGTGCGGCGGACCGCGCCGCGAGCGCGGCCCGAGGTCCTGAACACGCCGCCGGTCGTCGGTGCCGGGCTGATGGCTCTCGAGCTGGCGGGGCCGACGATCGGCGCCGGTGCCTCGCCTCGGCTCGCGAGCGCCGCCGCGAACCACTTCTGGGGAGGCGGCGAGGATGCCTGAGGGACGCGGAGGAGCTACTCGATCGGCGCTTCGGGCGCGACCCGCCGACCGAGGTTCATCCACGTGAGCACCGCGCGGTAGAGCATCCGCACGTCGTCGGTCGTGAACCCCACCGTGCGCGCGGCCGTCCGCTCGGTGCCCGGCGCGATCTCGAGCAGGTCGGCCAACGCCGTGCTCGCAAGGTCGACCTCCAGTACGAAGGGCCCCGCCGGCCGCCAGGCCTCGGCCGCGGCGGCGTGGGTCACCGCGTCGGCGACCGCCCGCCCGATCTCCTCACGAGCCGCCGAGGGCGAGCGGCTGCGGCCGGACCGGTTGCCGAACCCGCGCTTCGTGGACACGGTGCGCACGTTCGGCAGCACCGCCGCCGCCTGCGCGCAGCAGGCGGCGTCGCCGGCGACGAGCAGCACCGGCACGCCGAACGAGCCGGCGAGCGCCGCGTTCAGGTGGGTCTCGTTCCAGGAGGCGCCGTTGACGCGCACGTCGGTGAACCAGCCGGTGTACGTGTGGTCTAGGATCGCGTTCGGTGTGCCGGCACCGGCGTGGTAGCCGATGAACACCGCGCCGCCGAACGTCTCGTCGATGCCGGCCATCATGCTCCAGGGCAGCTTCGGCGTACCCTGGACCAGTTCGGCCCGGGGATCGATCAGGTCGGGCAGCAGGTTCCCCATGTCGCCGTGCGAATCGGAGACGACCACCGCATCGGCGCCGGCGTCGAAGGCGCCGCGGGTCGCGGCGTTCGCCTCCTCGGTCATCAGTCGCCGGCCCCAGGCGTAGTCGTCGGTGCCTCGGACGGTTTGCCGAACCGTGGTGATGCCGGCGATGCCCTCCATGTCGACCGAGATGAAGATCGGAGCCGTCACGCGCGGGAGCGTAGCTCAGGTGCCGGGGACCGCCCGGACGGCGATCTCGGAAGCGATGACGATCAAGGCTCTGCCGAAGACCTGGGAGAAGCGATCGGCGACGGCTCGGGGGCGCCAGCCGGCCGGCACGGGCGCGACGACCTCGAAGCCGTCGCGGAGCCAGTTGCTGGACACGGGCGCCGGCGCGCCCTGCGGGATCCTCCGGTTGAGCTCGTCCGCCAGGAGCAGCGTCGTCGCCGCGCGTTCCACCGCCGGCCGGTCGGCGTCGTCCACCAGCCGGGCGTACGGGCCGGGCCGCGCGTGGTTCGCTCCGAGCCGAAGGATCGTCACCAGCGCGCCCAGATCGGCATGCGAGAACCCAGCGAGGTCGGCGGCGCTCGCGATCGTGGCCGCGTGCTCGAAGCGGTCGTAGTAGTCGATCGCCCGGCCGATGTCGAGCAGCGTCGCGGCGTGCGCCAGCATCTCGCCGACGGCGTTCGGCGCGGCCGGGTCGAGCGCCTCGTGGAGCCGGGTCGCGATCGACGAACGTCGGCGTGCGGGGCCCTCGTCCCAGGTGGCGAACCGTGCGGCCAGCGTGGCCACGGAGATCGCCCGGACCCACGACGCGGGCGGCACATCGCGTTCGAAGGCGTCGAGGGCGAGGCCCTCACGGAGGCCGCGGCTCGACACGATCAGCTTCCGTGCGCCGAGGTGGCGCATGACGCCGAGCACGACGGCGGCGCCCCCGACGATGGAGTCGGCCCGGTCGGGGTTGAGGCCGGATGCCTGGGTTCGCCGCTTCATCGACCGCTCGGCCAGATCCTCCGCGATCGCCGCGAGGTGGCGTTCAGAGAGCTCGTGCCCGTGGAGGATCTGCAGCGGGTCGTCGCTGCGATGCAGGTCCACCTTCGCCAGGTTCCGGACCGTTCCGCCGATCCCGACCAGGTCCTCACCGGTCGCGAGCTCCGTCACCCCGGCGCCGCTCAGCGTCCCGCCGATGTGCTCGCGGAGCTTCCGCAGTTCCTTCTCGGTAGGCGGGTCGTTCTCCAGGAACCGGTCGGAGACCCGCAGCGAGCCGAGCGGAAGCGTCCACGATCCGTCGAGCTTCCGTTCGACGAAGCGGGACAACTCGATGCTGCCACCGCCGACGTCCATGGTGACGCCGCTCGAGACCGACAGGTCGTGGACGGCGCCCATGAATCCCAGCCTCGCCTCGAGGTCGCCGTCGATCACCTGCAGCGAGACGCCGAGCCTCTCGGCCGCTCGGACCAGATCGTCCCCGTCCTCGGCGTCGCGGACCGCCGACGTCGCGACCGCGATGATCCGCGTCGCGCCGGCGCCGTCGGCGACCGCACGGAAGTCGTGGAAGGCCTCCAGGGTGCGCGCGATCGCCTCCGGCCCGAGGCGGTTGCCCTCGCGGAGGGCTCGGGCGAGGCGAAGCGGCGCGCGCGCATCCTCCAACACGTCGAGGTGCTCGCCCTCACGGAGGCGGAACACGATCATCCGCGCGGAGTTCGATCCGAGGTCGACGACCGCGAACGGCCGATCGGAGGGCGCGACGTCCGCGGGAGCGTCGTTCACGTCGGCATCGTCCCACACACGCACGAGGGTCCGCGCCGACCGTATGCTTCGGCGCGTGCTGATCCGGCGGGGTGCGATCGCGCTGCTGATCGCGCTCGCCTCGGCCTGCACGAGCGGTCCGGGATCGGTCGCGCCGCCGGTGTCCGCGGCGGGGCCCGCGACGCTCGCCATCCTGCATCCCGCCGAGGGAGACCAGATCTACGGGACCGAGGTCTCCGTCCTCGTACGGGTGACCGGGGCGTCGCCCGGGCCCGGGATCTTCGCCTATTCCCTCGGTGGCACGGTCGTCGCGCGGAGCTCGCTGCCCTGGCACGAGCTCAAGGGCGTCCGGTACGGGGAGCATGTGCTGCGGGTCGAGCTCGTCGGCCCCGACGGGCATCCGTTCGATCCGCCTTTGACGGCGACCGTCACGTTCGAAACGAGCAGGGACGATTGACGGACGTCCGCCCGTTCACAACGACGCGGCGATCCGTTCGGACAGACGCTCCGCCATCATGATCGTGACGAGGTGCGGGAAGCCGGACGGCGCCTCCGGCATGATCGACGCATCGACCACACTCAGGCGTTCGGCTCCATGGACGTTTCCGGCCGCATCGACGACGGCACCATCGTCGGGAGAGGGACCCATCGTGCAGGTCCCGACGACGTGCGGGATGGAATAGCTGTTCGCGCGGATCCACGCGCCGCCTCGGACGTCGTCCCCGATCGGGGACGGATGGTCGCCGGTCAACCTCCGAACGCGGGGATCGTTCGCGAGTTCCTCCGCCCGACGGTATCCCTCGAGGAGTCGATCCACGTCCGACGGTTCGCGCACGCCGGGGAGGTCGATCCGCGGCGGCTCCATCGGGTCGGGCGAGCGCAGGCGCACCGAGCCTCGTGAGCGCGGTTTGAGCAGGACCACATCGATCTCGAACGACGGAGGTTCGCCCTGAGGGTCGCTGGTCCACAGCATCAGGTCGGGTGGATCGTCGGAGGACGCGCCGACGCTGTGGAACGTCGCGATCGCATGCAGGGGTGGAGCGTCCGTCGTGCCTCCGACGTCGCCGAGTGCAAGGTCGACGGCGGGATGATCCGCGAGGTTCTCGCCGACCCCTGGCAGCGGGATGCGCACGGGGAGGCCCATCGAACGCAGGTGATCCGGGGGTCCGATCCCGGAGCGCAGCAGGATCGGCGGGCTCCCGTAGGTCCCCGAGGCCAGCACCACCCAGCCCGCCTCGACGATCGACCCGTCGGACAGGCGGACGGCGGTCGCCCGCACGCCCTGCAGGACGACCTCCGCCACGTGGACGTCGGGCAGGATCGTGAGGTTCGAGGGCGCGCCGACCGGAGGGAGGTAAGCGTCGGCGGTGGTCATCCGGACGCCGTCGCGCGAGCTCATCGGCATCCGCCCCGCGCCGACGGCACCGGGTGCGTTGTGGTCCTCGACGTGCGGGAACCCGCAGGCCTCCATCGCCGCCAGCGTCGCCGCGGTGATCTCGGTCGGCTCGAGGTCGGGGTAGCGGCCGATCGGGATCGGCCCCGCGTTCCCGTGCCACGGCCGGTCGCCGAAGTCGAGGTCCGTCTCGAGCGCGACGAAGGCGGGGAGCACCTCCTCGAACGACCAGCCCGGGTTCCCGAGCGTCGCCCAGGCATCGAAGTCCGCCGCGGATCCTCGCACCGCGAACCGTGTCACCCAGGACGTGCCCCCGACGAGCTTGCCTCGCCGGAGGGTCTCGACCGCGGCGCGTTCGTCCGGCTCGGACGTGTACCCCCAATCGAAGTCCGGCACCATGTGCCAGCCGTCGCGAAGTCCCTCCGGGATGTCCGTGCGCAGATCGGGGCCGGCTTCGATCAGCGCAACCGACCGGGACGCGCGCTCGGCCAGGCGCGCGGCGACGACGCATCCGGCCGCGCCCGCGCCGACGACCACGACATCGAACGCCGGATCCCCAGCCAAACAGCGGCCCCTCTCTCGTCTTCTCGTCGCGGAGGCGGACGGGAATCGAACCCGCCAGAGAGCTCGTCGCCCTCTCAACGGTTTTGAAGACCGCGGAGCCCACCAGGAACCCAGACGCCTCCGCACGGAGACTACCGGACGAAGGTTCGTGCGGGGATCCAGGTTCCCGCTCAATGTCGCCGCCGGAGCCTACGATGCTTCTTAGGATGGAAGCGGCGTTCTTCGACCTCGACAAGACGATCATCAGCCGGTCGTCCTCGCTCGCGCTTTCCCGGCCGCTGTATCGGGCGGGCATGGTCTCGCGCGGCCAGTTGCTGCGCGGCGCGTACGCGCAACTCGTGTACCTCCTGGTCGGCGCGGACGAGCAGAAGATGGATCGCCTGAAGGAAGGCATGCTGCAGCTCACGAAAGGGTGGGACCGCGCCCAGGTCGAACGTCTGGTCCAGGACGTGATCCTGGACGTGATCGATCCGTACGTGTATCAGGAGGCGCTGGACCTCATCGCGCTTCACCGGAGCGAGGGTCGTCGCATCTACATCGTGTCGTCCTCGCCGGAGGAGGTCGTGCGTCCGCTCGCTCGGCACTTCGGCGTCGCGGGCGTGATCGCGACGCGCGCCCAGGTTGGTGTCGACGGGAAGTACACGGGCGAGCTCGAGTTCTACGCCTACGGCGATCAGAAAGCGCTCGCGATCCGCCAGCTCGCTGCCCGGGTCGACCTCGATCTGGAGGGGTCGTACGCCTATTCGGACTCCATCACCGACCTGCCGATGTTGCTCGAGGTCGGTCACCCGGTCGTCGTCAACGCCGACAAGGACCTCCGCCGCGAAGCCGACGAGCGAGGCTGGGAGATCCGCGACTTCCGGAGCCCTGTGCGGCTCCGCAGCCGCATCGCCTCGGCCGTCCCGGCCCCGAAGACCAGCCTGGCTGCCGCCGGCGTGGGCGTCGCGGCGGTCGCGGCGGTGTTGGTCTGGGTCATGCTCCGTTCGCGCGACCGCCGCGCGTCCGCCTGAGGCGCTCTCGGTAGCCGGGGCTGCCGTGTCCCGTTGCTCCTTCGCGCGCGACGGGTGTACGGTCGTATCGGATGCCGAGAGGCACCCGCGAGGGGAGCAGAACCCACGCGCGAGTCATGCCGCGGGAGGCATGCCCCAGGACCCGGAGCGATGGCTCCGGCTCCCGGGGCACGTGCGGACAAGCGCCTGATACCTGCTCCCCTCGCTCTTGGCGCATCCCGGACGCGCGGGTGCTGCGTCAATCGCTGATCGTCGGCTTGCCGCGGAATCGGAACAGCGCTCCTTGCGGGTACCCGTCCGAGCCGCCCCATCCGAACCCCGCTCGTGAGAGCGCCTTCACGAGCTGGCTCGATTGCTCGGGTGGGTCACCGGGCTTGTTCGTCGCCGGGTTGATCGCGATCGCCGCGCCGAAGGGTCGCGCGGTGAGCGGCCCTTCGGGATCGGTCGGCGACGCCGTCGCGATGAAGCATTGGCCCATGCTCGTCACGTCGGCCGCGTGACCGGTCGTCTCGAGCTGTGTGCCGGCCGCCTTGAGGGCCCCCAGGACCTTCTCGTTGCAGGTAACGGTGCCGAACACGGGGACGGCAAGCGAGGCGATGTGGTTCTGGACCCACGTCGGGTCGATCTGGAGCTGTCCGGGCGCGTTCGGATCGGGGTACGCGGTGAACTCGCCGAACCGTCGCTTCAGCAGGACCGGCGGGAGCTCCCCGTCGTTCGCACGGAGGTACGTCGTCGTGCCCGGTTCGCGGACCTCCACGATCGGATGCGGCACGCCGAGCGGGAGGTACTGCTCCATCTTCTGCGCGAGCGCCTCCGGGGTCGCGTGCGCGGACGGGCCGACGTGGAACAGCACGTAGCGGTCGTGGGTCACGCCCAGCTGCTGTCCGGTCGCGCGGTCGACGAGGAGCTCGTAGCCGCCCATCATCGGGTCAGGCAAGGTGCCCACGACCTTGATCGCGACGTTGCCGTCGAACGTCAGCGTCGCCCCCCGGCCCAAGCCGCGGAGCTGGGCGGCCGACTCTGACAGGATCCCCTGCCCCGGTTGCAACGCGGCGACCTGTCTGCGCTCGGGTTGCGGCAGGAACGACGGGAACGATCGGAGATCGACGCCCGTCGTGTCGATCGGGATCATGTAGGGCGGCGTGGGGCTGTCGATGATGACGCCGGCGGCGTTGCGGGAGCCGATCAGCCAGGCGATGTCCGCCGTCGCGGTCGTGGTATCGGTGATCCCCGGGATCGCCGTCAGGCCTTCGCTGAAGCCGTCGGGCGCGCCGCCGGGGACCCACGCGAGCCATGCCTCTGGCGTGCCGGTTCCGGCGGGGCTCGCGGGCGCGCTGGGTGCGGGGGAGGACGGGGTCGCGGACGCTGACGGTTGTGAGCCGATGCGGCCGGCGGCGTACACGAGCGTGACGCCGGCGACCGCGATGACCACGAACGTGGTCGCGCCGCGGATCAATGCGCTCCGGGAAAGGTCGTCCATGACGTCGCCCGAGTGTATGCCGGGCGTCGCGGCGCCCTGGGGAGGTCAGCCGGAGGCGGCCGGGTGCTCGAGGATCCCGACGAGGCGCTCGGCACGCTCCGCTGCGCGCGCGGGTGCGCCTTCGGCGACCGCGCGCGCGATGATCCGCAGTTCGCGTTCGATGGTGGGGGTCAGGGCCGCGGCGCGCGCGTGCACGAGCGGGTCGAGGCGCCTCACCGCGCGATCGAGGCGACCGAGCGCGCCGCCGGTCCCGGACCGGGTCCGCCGGTAGTCCCGCAGCGAGATGACCTCACCCATACGCAGACCGTACCGCCTCGGTCTGACACGCTGGGGAGGCGCTCAGGCGGAGGCCCGGACACTGGTGACAGGCGCGAGCCGCGGCGCGACCGTCGACCACGTTGCGCCGGCGTCCACGCTGCCGAACACCTCGCCGCTGGTCGCTCCGAACCACAGTCCGAGGTCCTCGCCGGCGCCGGATGTGCCGAAGGCCTGCCGAAGGATGGTGAGCCACGCATCGTGGACCGGGAGGCCATCACCGTGGGCGTTCCACGACGCTCCGCCATCACGCGTGCCGTAGACGCGAACGGTTCCCCCCGGGGTGACGCGATCCTCGGAACCGGTCAGGGGGATCACGAACGCGCTGTCCGGATCGTCCGGATCGATCGCGAGGGGGAAGCCGAACCCGCTGGGGAGCGACGCGGCCACATCGTTCCAGGTCTCACCGGCGTCGTCGCTCCGGTACACGCTGCCGTGGAACTGCATGAACAGGCGCTCGGCTCGATCCGGCGCGCGACGCATGTTGTGCACGCACAACTGGTTCGTGCCCTCCCGGGCCTCTTCCGGCAGGTACTCCGGCACGAGGCCGGCGAAGCCCGGGTGCCATGATCCGCCGCCGTCCTCCGTGAGCCAGACGCCGGCCGCGCTCACGCCGATCGCCAGCCGCTGCGGGTCGCCGGGCCAAGGACAGATGGAGTGCAGCGCCAGCCCCCCGAACCCCGGCTGCCAATCGCCCTCGATCCGTTCGGCCCAGAGGGCCTCGTTGAGCGACCAGCTCTCACCCCCGTCCCTGCTCACGAAGAGCGCAGCGGGATCGACCCCCGCGTACAGCAGACCGTCGGTCTCGCCCGGGACGACCACCCAGATCCGTTCGACGGCGAGGTCCGTTCCCTCGGGGAAGGTCGGCCCCTCGGCCGCGTGCCACTCGCTCGCGACGTCATCGGTCCACATCAACCGAGGGCCGAAGAACCCGTTCGTCACGGACGCGAACGTGCGCCCGGTTCCAGGATCGCGCACCGCGAACTCGACGACCTGGCCGTCGAACGCTCGCGTGGCGACGCTGAAGTTCTGGGGCGCGTCCCCGCGGAGGACGAACAGGCCCTTCTTCGTTCCCACCAGGAGCTCGTGCATATCAACCCCCTCCGCTGATCGATGGCAGGACGTGCAGGCGATCGTGCGGTCCAACGGTCGTGTCTTCCCGCACGGTCTCACTGTTCAGGAACACGTTGACGTGCCGACGGATCCGCCCTCGTTCGTCGAGGATCCAGCCGGTCGTCTTCGGCCAATCTCGTTCGAGGCAACGCAGGACCTCGCCCACCGTGGCGCCGTCGACCGCGATCTGGCGGTTGCCGCCCGCCAGATCCCGCAGCGGCGCTCGGAGATACACGATCGGCATGGCGCGAGCCTAGCCTCCCGGTGCGACGCCGTACTCGAAGTGCATGCCGTCCGGGATCAGGAAGTCCCCGCCCCAGTCGAAACCCCAGTGCTCGAAGATCTTCACGATCCTCGGGTCCATCGTCGGCGTGCCGCCGTAGGGGTTCTCCGGCGCGTTGATGTCGATCGCAGCCCCGTAGGCGTGCTGCGAGGGCGGTGCCGTCGTCGACCGTGCCACCGTCCTTGGCGCGTAGCAGCCGGAGTAGACGTGGAGCTCGCTCCCCAGGCCCGCGGCCTGCACCTGCTGCAGCGCGCCGACGAGCATCGGGAACAGCGCGTCGTTGCACGTGACGTCGCCGAGCAGTGGCACCGGCCGCGTCGAGATGTGCGCGTCGTACCAGGATCTGTCCATCGTCAGGTATGCGGGATCCGCGCTCTGCGGATAGGCGTCGAACTCCCCGAAGACCTCCTTCATGACGATCGGCGGATCGACGCCGCTCGCGACCCGCACGAATCGCGTGCCGCCGGGGCGCACGGTCCGCAGCGGTGTGTCCGCGGGGAGCAGCGCCCGCACGTCGCCGCTGAAGCGCGACAGGGTGAGGCCGGGATCACCGAACGCGAGCAGGTACCGATCGTCGGCGATGCCGAGTCGCTCGCCGACATCCCTGTTGACGAGGAACTCCGACCACCCCACCTCGTCGTCGGGGACCACCGCTCCGACCTCGACCGTCGAGGGGCCGAAGGACATCGTTCCGCCCGGACCGAGACGTCGGAGATCGGCGGAGCGCTGCCCCAGCACCGCCTTCCCGGCACCGAGCGCCGCGACGACCCGAGCCCGATCCGATGCCGGCAGGAACGGTGCGTAGGAGGTCGGGTCGACGGCGAACGCGTCGATCGGGATCGCGTACGGCGACGTCGGCCGGTCTACGATGGAACCCCCGGCGTCGTGGCTCGCGGTCATCCAGAGCGTGTCGCCGGCCACCATGACGGTCGTCGAGAGGCCGTCGGCCCGCGCGATCCGCGTGCGGAAGCTCGCCGGGAACCCGCCGGGCACCCAGGCGAGCCAAGCGTCGACCCCGCCCGAGTCCGCCGGCGGCGTGGCTGCGGTGGTCGGCTCCACCGATGGATCCGGCCCGCCGGCGTTGACCGACGGAGCGTGTCCACCCGGGCGGAACAGCACGACGAGGGCGACCGTCGTCACGCCGATCACCACGACGAAGGAGCGCCGTCGACGCGTCCGCGCACCGCGGCTCGTCCGTGTCATCGGGTACGAGGCTACGACGCGCAGGCTGTACCGGCGGAGATCCGCCGGTCTATCTGCGGGCGGCCTTCGCGAGGGCCTCTTCGAGCTCCTCGGCCGTCCGCCCCGAGGCCGTCGCGAGCGCGGCGACGTCGCCCGCGCGCAGGGACACCGCCTCGGTCGGCGGTTCGCGGCGCAGCGAGCTGACCTGCCGGACGAATCCCGAGACGAGAGCCCCCTCGGCCGAGCCGAGGGATTCGAGGGTCGTCAGGTCGATCTGGGCTTCCGGTCGTCCCTCGGTGGCCCGGAGGATCTCCGCGAGGAGCCGGTCCGGAGGAACGTCGTACAGCTGGCACAGCAGGATGAAGCGCTCGAGGCTGATGTTCCGCTCGCCGCGCTCGTAGCCCGCGACGGAGGTCGCCATGAAGCGCCCGTTCGAAGCGGCTCCGACGCCGCGCAGCGTCATCCCTCGCCGCTGTCGGGCCCGGCGGAGGGCCCGTCCGATCTCGACTGCCAGTGGCTCCAACCGTTCCCTCACGATCCGACCTGCCCTGCGGGAAAGGGGAAGCCTGCATGAGTATAAGAGCGCCGGGCCGCCGCGCACCATCCTTCGTGAGGGAGAAAACGAGGGTCCGGGTCGGCTCGGAGGGGGCCGCCGAGCATCGCCCGGCGGCCGCGATGAGCGCGCTCGTGGCTCACCGCGCGGTGGACATCGGTCTCGAGGGGCCCGAACGGGGCCGACGGGAGAAAGTTGCGCCAACTTGAAGCGGATCGGGTCTTGCAGGAACGCGCTCCGCGTTCTAGTGTGCTTCCTACGTCCTTTGACGTATCGGCGGCTACGTAGACACCGGCCGGGAGGGCAGGTGAGGGCTCACCTTCCCGTCCGTAGTAGTGAAGGACAACGGTATCGCGAGGAGGGGTCGCTGTGAAGGCGCTCCTGGAGGTGACGAGGTGCGTCTGAGCATCGAGATGCAACGCCCGCAGAGGATATCTGTTCTCCTGTGCTGCGAACGCCCGTTCGAGGGGTTGTTCCGTTGAGCGGCGCCGCTGCGACGGGTGATCTGTCCTCGAAGGTCGCGCAGCGAACCGGCAACGTCGCGGTCGTCGGCCAGGGATACGTCGGACTCACGCTCGCATCGGCCGCCGCCGCGCAACGGTTCCGGGTGACGGGCATCGACGTGAACGCCGCCCGCACCCACGCGCTCGCCCGCGGTGAGCTCGCGGTCCCCGGCGTGGACGAGGGGACGTTCCGTGCCGCCATCGAGAGTGGGAACCTCTCGTTCTCCACATCGGCCGAGTCGGTCGCCGATGCTTCCTTCATCTTCATCTGCGTGCCGACGCCGCTGCGCGACGGCGCGCCGGATCTCAGCTTCGTCGAGGCTGCCGGACGCGATGTCGCGGCGCACCTCGCCGCGGGCTCGCTCGTCGTCCTCGAGTCCACCACGTACCCGGGAACGACCGACCAGCTCCTGCTTCCGCTCTTGGAGCAGGGATCGGGCCTGCGGGCCGGCGTCGATTTCCTTCTCGCGTATTCCCCGGAGCGGATCGATCCCGGCAGCGCTGAGTTCACGATGCGGAACACGCCGCGCGTGGTCGGCGGCACGACGCCCGAGGCGACGGAAGCCGCCCTCTCTTTCTACGGGCAACTCGTCGACAAGGTCTTCCCGGTCTCATCCACGCGGACGGCCGAGACGGCGAAGCTCCTCGAGAACACGTTCCGGCATATCAACGTCGCCCTCGTGAACGAACTGACGATGCTCACCCACGATCTGGACATCAACGTGTGGGAGGTCATCGACGCGGCGTCGACGAAGCCGTTCGGGTTCATGCCGTTCTACCCGGGGCCGGGGATCGGCGGGCACTGCATCCCGCTGGATCCCACCTATCTTTCGTGGCAGGTGCGGCGCCAGACCGGCCGGCGTTTCGGCGTGCTCGAGGCCGCCCAAGACGTGAACGAGCGGATGCCGAACTACGTCGCCAGCCGCGTGGCCGAGATCCTGAACGACGTCGGCCGCGCCGTCAGAGGCAGTCGCATCTTCGTGCTCGGCGTGACGTACAAGGCCGACGTCGGCGATATGCGCGAATCCCCCTCTCTGATGGCCATGCAGGCGCTCTACCGCAAGGGCGCCGAGATCTCGTTCCACGATCCGTTCGTCGAGGACGCGCCCTTGAACGGCGGCAGGATCCAACGGACCGACCTGGCCGAGGGTCTCGCGAACGCCGATCTGGTGTTGCTGCTCACCCCGCACAGCTCCTACGACCTCGATCAGATCGCGGAGCAGGCATCGTTGGTCTTCGACACGCGCAACGCCTACGGCGACGCTCCGCACGACAACGTCGTGCGGCTGTAGGGATCGTTCGCTAGGGATCGCTCGTCCGCCCGCGCGTGCTCCGGGTGGTTGGTTGGATCAGCTGCCGATCGCGTTGCCCAGCACGTGCTGCGTCGGCGCCATGAGTCCCACTTGGTGATAGTCGGGCACCAGGCTGGCCAGACAGCGGTCGATCTCCCACCAGTCGCGGCGCTCGGCTGCGGAGATCAGCAGCTCGATCAGCGCGCGACCGTCTTCGTCCTCCGCGCATTCGTGCGTGGCCATATGGATGTGCTCGAGGGTCGTGGAGGAAAGCTCCTCCTCGTCCGTGAACAGCTCTTCGTGCAGCTTCTCCCCCGGACGCAAGCCGGTGAAGACGATCTGGATGTCGTCCTCGTCGGCCCCTGCGAGTCGGATCATCTCCTTCGCGAGGTCCACGATCATCACCGGCGTACCCATGTCGAGCACGTACACGGCCCCGTTGACCCCGAGTGCGCCGGCCTCGACGACCAGCCGGCTGGCCTCAGGGATCGTCATGAAGTAGCGCGTCATCCGCGGGTCGGTGAGCGTGAGCGGCCCTCCGACGCGGATCTGCTGTTCGAGGATCGGGACGACCGAGCCGCGACTGCCCAGGACGTTGCCGAAGCGCACGGACGCGAACACCTGGTCCTCGGCGGCGGCGGCGCCGACCATCCGGACCACCCGCTCGGCGAGGAACTTCGTCACCCCGAGCATGGACGCCGGGTGAACCGCCTTGTCGGTCGACACGTTCACGAACCGAGCGACGCCGTTCGCAAGTGCGGCCTCCGCGACGTTTCGGGTTCCCGCCACGTTGTTGAGGATCGCTTCGTCCGGATCGGCCTCCATCAGCGGTACGTGCTTGTGGGCGGCCGCGTGGAAGACGACGGAAGGCTGGAACCGTTCCATCGTGCTCATGACCTTCGTGCGATCGCGGATGTCCCCGATGACGATCGTGAAATCGAGCTCGGGAACGGTGCTTCGGAGCTCGCGGCCGATGTCGTGCAGCGTGTTCTCGCCGTGCCCGAACAGGATGACCTTGCCGGGCTGCGCCCCGGCGACCTGCCGGACCAGCTCCGAGCCCACGGACCCACCGGCGCCCGTCACCAGCGCGGTCCGGTTCTCCAGGTACGACGCCGGGAGGTCGAGCGGCACGGGCTTGCGCCGGAGGAGGTCCTCCACCTTCACGGCCCGGATGCCCGCCAACTGCGCCTCGCCGACGAGCACCTGTGTGACGCCGGGGAGGATCCGGTAGCCGACGCCCGCGCCGCGGGCCACCTCGACGACACGTCGGGTCGCCCTCCCCCCCGCCGCCGGCATCGTGATGAGCACCTCGTCGACCAGTCGCTCTTTCACCACCCGAGGCAGGTCTTCGACGCCGCCCAGGACGCTCGATCCGGCGATCTTCAGCCGTCGCTTCGCGGGATTGTCGTCGAGGTACCCGACCAGTTCCTTGCCGTGATCGGGGTGCCGGCGGATCTCCCAGCCGATGCGCGTTCCTGCGTCGCCGGCGCCGACCAACAGCACGCGGCGCGGACCGCGCTGCGACGAACCTTTCGTTTCCAGCCTCCATCGGCGTTCCGCCGAGAGGCGGGCCAGCACGCGGACGCCCGCCATCCCCACGAGGGCGACGACGCCTTCGATCAACGGGACCGTTCGCGGGAACAGGTCCGCCTGCCCGTACCACACGAGTCCGATGACGAAGAGCACCGCGGTCCCGGTCGCCACCGCGCCGACGATCCGGAGGAGATCCTCGATCGTCACGCGCTCCCAGACCTGACGCGGAAGACCGAACGCGAGCAGCACGATGGCTTTGATCGACATCCCGGCGAGCGCGTACAGGGGGATGAGGACCCACATCTCCTCGATCCTGTTCGGCGCCCGGAGTGGGAATGCCACCAAGGCTGCACCGGTCCAGATCGCGAGGTCGATCGCGAGTTTGACCCGCAACCAGACCCGGCCTTCGTGCACGGAGCGCGTCATACTGGGAAGGTTCCTTCTCCTCAACATGACCGGGGGGTATCGAAGGCGCGACTTTCGGCCGAAGGCGCGTCCGCGGGGGAGCGTATATCCTGCATGCGCTGTAGGCAAGACCCAGCTCCTGAACGTGCAGCATCCGAGGACTGTTCGGGGGGACGTGTCGGCCAGACGGAGGACAGCAGATCATGTATGAGGTGACCGACGTTCGGGTTGGAGTCTTGGGTGCGGGCCGCTGGGGCCGCAATCTCGTCTCGAACCTGGACACGCTGGGTGCACTAACTGCGGTGTCGGATCCGAGCCCCGCGATCAGGTCGGAACTGACCGCCGCCTACGGTCATCGGGTCCGCATCACCGAGGATCACGAGGCGATCCTCGGTGATGCGGCCATCGACGCTGTGGTGATCGCGACGCCGGCCACGACCCACGCGTCCCTGGCCATCGAAGCCGTGCGAGCGGGCAAGCACGTCTTCGTGGAGAAGCCGTTCACGCTGACCGTCGACGACGCCGAGCTGGTCGTGAAGGAGGCCGAGGCGGCGGGGCGGACCCTGATGGTGGGACATCTCCTCCTCTACCAACCGGCGATCGTGTGGATGCGTGAGTTCCTGCGCAGCGGCCGGCTCGGCTGGGTCGCGAGCCTGTACCAGGACCGTCTGAGCCTCGGGACGGTTCGGACGGTCGAGAACAGCCTGTGGAGCCTCGGCGTGCACGACGTCGCGGCGATCCTGTACCTCGAAGGCCAGGAGCCGGTGCGCACGGCCACGTGGGGTGAGGCGATCATCCAGCCGGGCGTGCAGGACGACATGCATCTGCACATGCAGTTCGCGAACGGCGCGGAGGCCCACATCCACAACTCGTGGCTGTGGCCCGAGCGTCGGCGACGGCTCACGGTGGTCGGGACGGAGGCGATGGCCGTCTACGACGAGCTGACGCAGACCGTGCAGCTCCACCGGCGTCGGGTGAACGCGAACCTCACGGTGCAGGACGACGGGTCCGACGTCGTGTTCCGCGGTGACCCCGAGCCGCTGCGTCACGAACTCGAGCACTTCCTGAGCTGCGTCCGGAACGGCACCGAGCCGCGGTCCAATGGCGCGAGCGCGGTCGCGGTGATCCGGGTCCTCAGTCAGGCCGATACGCAGATGAAAGAGCTCGCCGCGCCGGTATGAGCGACTACTTCACGCATCCGAGCGCGATCGTCGACGATGGGGCGCAGATCGGCGACGGCACGAAGATATGGCACTTCGCCCACGTGATGGCCGGCGCGTCGGTCGGTCGCAACGTCAGCCTCGGCCAGAACGTGTTCGTGGCCGACGGCGCATCGATCGGCGACGACTGCAAGATCCAGAACAACGTGGCGGTGTATCGGGGCGTGACGCTCGAAGACGACGTGTTCTGCGGTCCAAGCATGGTGTTCACGAACGTGCGGAACCCGCGGGCCGCGTTCCCGACGCCGGAGGAGCGCTACGCCACGACCCTCGTGCGCCGGGGCGCCACGATCGGTGCCAACGCCACGATCGTGTGCGGGATCACGATCGGCGGATCGGCGTTCATCGCCGCCGGAGCGGTGGTGACGAGGGACGTGGCGAGCAACGCCCTGATGGCAGGGGTCCCCGCTCGCCGCATCGGCTGGGCATGTGACTGCGGCCAGGCGTTGACGGTCGGAGGAGATGGGGTCGCGGCCTGCCTTCATTGCGGTCGGCGATATCGTGAGACCGATCGCGAAACCTTGGAACTGGAGGGGCGATGAGCAAGGTGGCGCCGTCGCGGGTCCCGGTCTTGGACCTGCTGCCCGAGATCGAGGACCAGTGGGACGACCTGATGGACGCCATCCGAACGGTGGTGCGATCGGGGCGGTTCATCCTGGGGCCGAACGTCGGTGCACTGGAAAGCGAGTTCGCCTCGTACCTCGGCGTGAAGCACGCGATCGGGGTGAATTCGGGGACCGACGCGCTCGTGATCGGGCTGCGAGCGCTCGGCGTGGGACCGGGTGATGAGGTCATCACGACGCCGTTCACGTTCTTCGCGACGCCCGAGTCCATCAGCACCGTCGGCGCGGTTCCGGTCTTCGTCGACATCGACCCCGTCACGTTCACGATCGATCCCGCCCTGATCGAAGCCGCGATCACGGAGCGGACGAAGGCGATCCTCCCGGTCCACCTGTACGGGGCGGCATGCGACATGGATCCCATCAGGGAGATCGCCGACCGGCACGATCTCCAGGTCGTGGAAGATGTTGCCCAGGCCACCGGTGGGCGCTACCACGGCACGAAGCTCGGCACCTTCGGGCGCGCCGCCGCGTTCTCCTTCTTCCCGAGCAAGAACCTGGCGGCCTTCGGCGATGCGGGGATGGTCGTCACGGATGACGACGCCGTCGCGGAGATGGCCCGGAAGCTCCGCGCGCACGGCTCGATCGCGAAGTACGCGAACGAGACCATCGGGTACAACTCTCGACTGGACGAGCTCCAGGCCGCGATCCTCCGCGTTCGGCTCACGCGTCTCGACGCGACGAACGATGCCCGGCGCCGGATCGCTTCCTGGTACACCGAGGGCCTCTCGGCCGTGAACGGTGTCGTGCCGCCGCACGAGCGGCCGGGCACCGAGCACGTGTTCCACCAGTACACCGTGCGCGTGATCGATCGCGACCGTGACGCGGTCCGCGACCGCCTGGCCGACCGGGGGATCGACACCATGGTGTATTACCCGGTGCCGTGTCACCGCCTCCCGCCGTACGAGACCTCGGTGACCCAGGCGTTGCCGGTCAGCGAAGAGGCTGCCCGCACGGTGCTCTCGCTCCCGATGTCGCCCTCGCTCGACGCGTCGACGGTCGAGCGGATCGTCGGTGCCTTCCGGTGAGGCGTGCGGGGATCGTCGCGTTCGCGTTCTTCGTGTTCGCGGGGAACTTCAAGACGATCCCGCCGTTCAGCGCCCTACCCGTCGATCTGACGCTGCTCCTGGCGCTGCTGAGCCTCGCCGCAGCGGCGTACGTGTGCGTGACGAGTGGGCGTATCCCCGGTCGCGCGCTGCTGGTCGCCGCCTTCTTCTGGCTCTTGATCCTGCCCGGGACGATCGATGCTTCATCGACGGTGTACGGAACCGAGAAGGTGCAGCGGCTGTTCACCCTGAGCGCGCTGGCATTGATCGCTCCGCTGATCTTGTGCACGACGCGCCGCGAGCTCGAGTGGCTGATCTGGTCGCTCTCCGGAGTTGCGTTCATCCTCGTGCTCAGCGGCGTGTTCGATCACAAGACCGTCGCGGACTACGCGGGCGCGCCCGTGACCGGTCTGGCGAGCACCACGATCGAGTTGGGGCGCGCCTCGGGGCTCGTGATGATCGTGGCCGTCGTGGGGTTGGTGATGCGGCGTATCCGATGGTGGGTCGCCGTGCCGGCCGCCGCGCTGGCGGGGCTCGCCATGTTGAACTCCGGCTCGCGCGGACCCCTGCTGGCCGCCATCGTCGCGATCGTCATCGGCCTGTTCTTCTCGGGTCGGACACGCCGGATGGGCGCCGTTGCGGCCATCGCCTTGATGGCGGTCGTGCTGTGGGTCGGGTTCGTGAGCGCTCCCCAGTACGCGCGGGAACGCGTGGTGCAGACGGCGACCGGGACCGATACGTCGTCGACGTCCCGGGTCGCGCTCTTCGAAACGGCTCTCCGCAGCGACCGCGTCATCGCTGGGATCGGCTGGGGCGGGTTCGAAGCGATCACGCCGGTACCCGGGAACCCGTACCCGCACAACATCGTCCTGGAGTTCTTCATCGAAGATGGCCTCATCCCGATGATCGCGTTGCTCATCTGGATCGGCGTGGTCTGGTGGAGAGCCCGGCACGCGGCCGTCGACTTCGCGGGCTTGATCGCGTCGGCGCTCCTGACCTATATGGTGCTCAACGCGTCCGTCAGCGGGGACGTGAACGACAACCGGCTCTTCTGGGTCGCGATGGCGATGGCGATCGTGTCGATCGGCCTGCCGGTGATCGGTCGCCAACCCGACCGGTCGGATGAGCCGGATGCGGTGGAGGGATCCCCGGGGTCCGCCGTCCAGGCGCAGACCCCAGTGGTCGTGCAGCTTCTCCCCTGATCCGATGACGACGCTCAAGGAACGCCTCTCGTCGAGCTTCGGTCCCCTCTGGCAGTCGGTCGGGCGCGGGTCGGCCGCGCTGGCGGTCGCGACGATCGTGGGCGGGGCGCTCGTGTACATGGCGACGCCGCTGGTCACCCATGTGTTCGACCCCGCGGCCCTCGGCGACTATGGCGTGTACCTGTCCATCGTCGCGTTCCTGTCAGCCGTCGCGAGCAGGAAGTACGAGGAGACGATCGCGCTTCCCAGCAAGGACGACGACGCGTGGCGGCTGGTCCGGTCCGTGATCGCCAACGCCGTCCGCTTCTGTCTCATGCTGACGGCCGTCCTCGCCATCGCCTTCCTCGCGCGGGCGGTGGGTCTCTGGCACGGGCACCTTCCGGTCGTGCTGTGGGTCGTGCCGGTCGGCATCTTCTTCGCGGTCGCGCAGGCCGTGATGCTCCGTTGGGTCGTTCGGCACGAGTCCTACTCACCGTTGGTGCGGGCTCGGATCGCCCAGGGGGGTTCGATGGCCGCCGGGCAACCGGCGCTCGGTGTCGCGACCGGCCTCACGACCGGCGCGGCCGGCGCGATCCCGCTCGCCGCCGGGGACGCGCTCTCGACCGGGATCGGTTTCTACATGATGACCAGGGGGCCGCACGGTGCGCGGTCCCTGCGGCAGCTGATCGGGTTCAAGCGGGATCAGGTGATGCTCCGTCGGTATCGCCCGTTCATGACGGCCGGCCTGCCCGCGTCGCTCATGAATACGTTCACGTTGCAGATCCCCTTGCTCGTGATCGCCTGGATCTACGGAAGCGCGGACGCCGGGCAGTTCGCGCTGGCGCAGCGATTGATCGTGACGCCGATCGCGGTGATCACGAGCGCGGTGACGATCGTCCTGATCCGGCAGAGCGCCATCCGGATGAAGGATCCGGCCTCCGTCCGACAGATGTTCTCCCGAACATCGATGCTGCTCGGCCTCCTCGGGCTCCCCCTCCTGTTCCTCGTCGTGGTCGACGTCGGACCGCTGATCACCTCGCTGCTCGGTGCCCAGTGGGCCCCCGCCGCCGAGATGCTCCGGCCGCTCGCGTTCCTCTACTTCACGAACCTCGTGACGACACCGTGGAGCGCGGCCGTCGACTCGGCGCAGCGACAGGACGTCTTCCTGCTGCGGGAATCCGTTCGGCTCGTGCTGGTCGGCGGTGCGGCGGTGTTCGTCGCGGTCGCCGAGCCGAGCGCTCAGTTCGCCGTGGAGATCCTCTGTGCCGTCGGGGCGGTTTCCTACATCTGGTACTACTTCGTCTGCTCGTGGGCGCTCGATCACCCTCGGAACCTCGAGGCAGTGGACGAGCCCCACCCGAGTGGAGGGGAGGGGTGACGGCGCCGGCCGCCGGCGGAGGACCCCTCGAGATCCGCCATCCCGCTCGATGGGTCCCGGAACGTCGGTACGTGGCGTCGGTCGTGCTCGGAACGTGGCTGGGCTTCGAGGTCCGTTTCATCGAACAAGAGCGCGCCGACACGGAGATCTCCCGGCCGGATGCGCCGGGGACGGTCGCCGTCGCCGAGGGAACGTTCGCGCTGGCTGAGGAGCAACGCCTGCGGGCCGGGAGCGTTCCCCGGCCGCCCTTCCCACGGTGGCGCGTCACCGACCCGTCGCTCCGCGCGTGCGTGACCTCTGACTGGCTCCCCGTCGTCGGCGTCCGGGACGGCGTCGAGCCGATCGTCGTGTCCCCCGATCGCGTCGAGATCCGCTTCGATCTCTTCGGGTGGAGCTTCCTGTCCCTCACGCGGTACGAGGAGGCTGTGGGCGACGAGCGGGATAGCCATGGCCGGTTCCCACTGTCCGCCTCGGTGGCGTACGAGGGCGGTTTCCACCAGCGACCGCTGGTCGACGAGTACGCGAACGTGCTCGCATGGGCGCTCGAGGCGGCCGGCGTGGGTCCTCGTCCCCGGCAGGACGGCTATGGCGTGGCCCTGACGCACGACGTCGACCGGCCGGTGGCGGCGCTCGAGGACGGCGTGCGCGGCTTGGCTCGGCGTACCGCCGCCGATCTCGTCGTTCGCCGAGACGCCGGCTTGGCGATGCGCCGGCTCACCGCGTTCCCGGGCGCGAGACGGGCCGGCTTCTCCCGAGATCCGAACTACACGTTCGAGCTCCTGATGGACGTCGCCGAGGCCGCGGGTCAGACCGCGCTGTTCAACATCCTGGCTCGCACCCGGGTGGAGCCCGGCCCCGAGCCGGCGTCGCCGATGGACGCGGCCTATCGGTTGACCGACCCGCCGATCCGAACACTGCTCCGGCGGGTGCGCGAGCGGGGACATCGGATCGGGCTCCATGGGAGCTACAACTCGTACGGCAGCGCCGAGCAGATGAGCCTCGAGATGGGGAACCTGCGACTCGCCCTCGACGATCTGGGCATCGGATCGGATCGCCTGCCGGCGCGGCAGCACTACCTGCGGTGGGCGGCGCCGGAGACCTGGAGGCATCTCGACCAGGCGGGTGCGCTCTTCGACTCGACGCTCGGCTACGCGGAAGCGCCCGGGTTCCGCTGCGGGACCTGCCGTCCGTTCCCCGTGTTCGATCTGGAGACCAGGACGGCTCTGTCGCTCTGGGAGCATCCCTTGATCGTGATGGACGTCGCGTTGCAGCCGGCCTCGCTGCAACGAGGTCCGATCGACGATGTGCTGCGGCAGGTCGACGGCGTCGTATCGATGTGCAAGGACATCGGCGGCGAGTTCGTCGTCCTGTGGCACAACAACAACGCGATCGGCCGGCGCGGCGAGACCGTCTACCGGGAGATCGTGCGGCTCGCGTGCGGGGGCGTTCCGTGACCCGCGTCGCGCATCTGACCTCGGTCCATCCGGCCTTCGACACGCGGATCTATCACCGGGAGTGTCGCGCGCTCACGGAGGCCGGCTACGACGTCGTCCTCGTGTGCGCGGATCCGGCGGTGACCTCCGGTCGATACGCGTTCGCGAACGTCCGGTCGGTCCCGATCCCCCGGCGCCGGATCGGGCGCGCCTTCGTCGGCGGGTGGCGCATCCTGCGGGTCGCCCGTTCGTCCAGGGCGAAGCTCTACCACCTCCATGACCCCGAGCTCCTGATGATCGCCCCGTTCCTTGCGTTCGGCGGCGCGCGCGTGGTCTACGACGCGCACGAGGACCTGGTCGAGCAGGTCCTCGGGAAAGGGTGGATCCCTGCACGCCTTCGTTCGACGGTCTCGAAGGTGGCTTCCTGGATCCTCCCGGCGGTCACTTCGAGGCTCGACGCCGTCGTCGCCGTGACGCCGGACGTCGCCGCCCGCCATCGTGGCTCCCACGTGACGATGGTGCGGAACTACCCGATCCTCTCCGAGCTCGAGCCGGCCGCCGACGCCGCGCCGTACGTCGACCGGCCGCCGCGCGTGGCCTACGTGGGCGGGATCGGGCTCAGCCGCGGGTGCCTCGAGATGGCTCGCGCGGTGGCTTCGTTGCCGGCGACGATCCCCGTCGAGCTCGCGATGGGCGGATGGTTCGCGCCGCCCTCCTTCGAGGCGGAGCTCCGGTCCGCGATCCCGGCGGAGCGGCTGGCGCTCCTGGGGACCCTGGACCGCGACGGCGTCCAGAAGCTGCTCAGCTCATCACGCGTCGGCCTGATCCTCGATCACCCCACGCCGGCGTACCTGCGCTCGTTCCCGGTGAAGATGTTCGAGTACATGGCGGCGGGCGTGCCGATCGTCGCATCGGACTTCCCGCTGTGGAAGGAGATCATCGGGGAGGCGGGCTGCGGGCTCCTCGCCGACCCCCGCGATCCCGAGCAGATCGCCGACGCGATCCAGACGCTCCTGTCCGATCCGGTCGCGGCTCGAGCGATGGGTCAGCGCGGGCGCGAGGCCGTCGTCGAGCGGTTCAACTGGGTCCCCGAGGCCGCGGCGCTGGTTGCGCTGTACGCGAAGCTCGTCGGCGGGCCCTGAGGCATGATCCGCTGTGCCGCCGCGGCCGGTGCGCTCGGCCTCCTGCTGCTCCTGACCGGCTGTCACACGACCCATGCGAGCCCGGCCTCCGTGAACTCGTGGAGCCCGAGCCCCGGCAACGGGGCTCCGTCGCAGCCGAGCGCGACCGGCAAGGTCCTGTCCGTCGCGGTCGGCGGCGATGACCGCAACGCGGGAACGGAGACGGAGCCGCTCGCCACGATCGACCGCGGTCTCCGCCTGGCTCGCGCCGGAGACACGGTCGCGGTCCAGCCCGGGACCTATGCGCCCGCCAGCTTCGTCCGGGGAGGAACCGCGGAGGCGCCGATCACCCTCCTGGGCATCGGCGACGTCGAACTCAAGGGCGACGGCTCGGGCATCGGGATCACGGCCGAGAACGTTCAGCACATCGTCATCGAGGGCTTCCACGTCGAAGGGTTCCAGGTGGGGATCGCGTTGGCCGAGACGTCGTCGGCCGTCGTCCGCGGCAACACGGTGACCGGCAACGACGACACCGGCATCCAGAACTGGAAGGTCGACGACGTGAAGATCGTAGGCAATCGCCTGCTCGACCCAGGGGTCCCGGGAACGTCCGACGCCGTGCAGGACTACGGCGTGAACTTCTACTACTCGAGCAAGGTCGAGGCGCTCGACAACTACTTCTTCGGCCGCCACAACCAGGCGCTGTCGTTCAAGCGGCGTGTGGTGGACGGGGCCGCCATCGGGAACACGTTCGAGGGCTGTTTGTACACGTGCATCTATGTCGGCCAGAACGACGACGATCAGAACGGCGACATGACCTCGGTGCGCATCACGGTGAAGGGGAACCGCTTCCGGGCCGTCACGCAGGATGGGGTCGTCTACCAGGTCCGCACGCCCATCGCGGTGCGCAACGTGCAGTTCGCGGTCGTCCAGGACAACGTGTTCGATCCATCGTGCGAGCAGACCGTGTTCTTCGCTTCCTCGCCGTCGACGTCCGGTCTGTCGCCGGGACAGAACACGGTGAGCGACAACGTGACCCGTCCGTGGTGAGCGGCAGCGAACGTGTTCCGTCGGGGCGGAGACGCCCCGTGACATGATGGTTCGACCGACGGAAGCGGGGGGTGATCGTTTGTTCGGCCGACTCGACGGCACGATCTTGGCGGTGGCGCCACATACCGACGACGCCGAGCTCGGCTGCGGCGCGACGCTCGCGCGAGCGTTGGAGGAACACGCAGAGGTCCACGTGCTGGTCTTCTCGACGGTGGAGGACTCCGTGCCCGCCGGGCAGCCGCCGACCCTCCTTCGCGACGAATTCCTCGAGTCGATGCGGACCCTCGGGGTCCCGCCGGACCGGCTGCAGGTCGAGGGCTATCCCGTTCGGCGCCTGAATTCCCATCGGCAGGAGGTCCTCGACACCCTGATCGCCGTGCGGCGCAGGATCGAGCCGGACATCGTCCTCGCCCCGGCGAGCTCCGACGTCCATCAGGATCACCAGGTGGTCCACCAGGAGTGCCTGCGTGCCTTCAAGGACCTCACGCTGCTCGGGTACGAGAACCCGTGGAACCACGTGACGTTCTCCGCGAACGCGTTCGTGACGCTGGAGGAGCGTCACATCGACGCGAAGTGGGAGGCGCTCCAGGCCTATCGCTCCCAGCTCGAGATGGGCCGTCCGTACTTCACGCGTTCGTTCATCGATGGCCTGGCGACCGTGCGCGGCGTCCAGGTGCATGCGCCCTACGCGGAGGCTTTCGAGGCGGTCCGGGTTCGGATATGAAGGACATCCGTGTGGCGGCGCACCAACCGAACCTCTTCCCCTGGTTGGGGTTCTTCGACAAGATGCGGCTCGCGGACGTCTTCGTGCTCCTGGACATCGTCCCGTTCAACCGTCGCGGCTATCAGCATCGGGTGCGGATCGGCACGCACGCGGGTCCCCGATGGCTCACGCTCCCGGTGCGGAAGAAAGGCCGGTACGGGGAGCGAACGGATCTGGTCGAGATCGACGACTCCCGGCCGTGGGCGCATGATCACCTGGAGACCCTGCGCCACGCCTACGCGAGGACGCCAGGCTGGCACGCGGTCGGGCCGAAGCTGGAATCCTTGTACGGGGCCGGGCCGTACGCGCGACTCGTCGAGTTCACGATCCCGGGGATCGAGCTGCTCAAAGGGTCCCTCGGGATCACGACCGAGATCCGTCTAGCCTCCGACCTGCTTGAGCCCGGGTTGGCGAGCTCGGAGCTGCTGTCGGCGGTCGTACTGGCGGCCGGCGGGAACGTCTACCTCTCGGGCCCCACGGGAGCCGACTACATGGACGAGGAGGTGTTCTCCTCGCGAGGGGTGAAGGTGGAATACACACGGTTCGAGCCGTTCCCCTACGAACAGGGCCAGGAGCCGTTCGAACCGGGCCTGAGCGCGATCGACCTGCTGTGCAGCGCGCCGGACGCGGCGGCCCCGTGGCAGGCCGCGAGGGTCGACGGTTGAACGTCTGGTTCATCAATCATTACGCGACGTCGCCCTACTCGGCCGGCGGCAATCGACCCTTCTCGCTCTGCAAGGAGCTCGCCGCGCGGGGGCATCAGGTCGTGCTGATCTGCTGCACCTTCAACCACCAAACGAGGCTGGACGAGTTCCCGGACAAGACGTGGACGTACGGGACGCAGGACATCGACGGGGTCCGGTTCGTGTGGATCGATGGCCCGGCGTATGAAGTCAACGACCTCCATCGTGTGCAGAACATGATCACGTTCACCCGGCGCGTCCTCCGGCTGGCCGACACGGGCGGGAGGTTGCCCCGGCCGGACGTCGTGCTCGGGTCCTCACCGCATCTGCTCACCCCCTGGGCCGCCGCGAGGGTGGCGGACGCGTACGGCGTGCCGTACGTCTTGGAGGTGCGCGACATCTGGCCCGCGAGCATCGTCGACATCCACGGGATGCACCGAGCGAACCCCGTCGTCGTCGGTCTCGCGCAGCTCGAGCGATCGGTCAGCACGCGGGCGAGCCAGATCGTGTCGGTCCTTCCCGGCGGGGTCGATCACCTGGTCGAACTCGGCGTCGATCCCGACCGCGTGACGTGGATCCCGAACGGCGTCGACTTCACGTTGATGCCGCCATCGACCGACGCGCCCGGCCGTGAGCCCCTGACCCTGATGTACGCGGGCGCGCACGGCCTCGCGAACGGGCTGGGGGTCCTGGTCGCCGCCGCGGCGCTCCTCGAGGCCGGCGATGCCCGCGGTCGGATCCGTTGGGTGTTCATCGGCAACGGACCGGAGAAGCCGGCGTTGATCGCGCAGGCGGAGCGGCTCGGACTCACGAACGTGGCGTTCGAGGACACGATCGCCAAGTCGGCCATCTACACGCGGCTCGCCGACGCTGACGCGTTCGTGGCGAACGTCCGGGATGAAGCCCTGTACCGTTTCGGGGTGAGTCTCAACAAGTTCTTCGACTACATGGCCGTCGCGCGGCCGACCATCGTCGGGATGGATTCCCCGTGGAACCCCTTCGCCAGCAACGGAGCCGGCATCACGGTGCGCCCGGACGATCCGGAGGCGTTCGCCGACGGCGTGCTCGAACTCCTGGCGATGTCCCAGACGGAGCGAGCGGAGATGGGCGCCCGCGGCCGCGCGTTCGTGCAGGAGGGGCACGACTTCCACGTCCTCGGCGAGAAGCTCGAACAGGTCCTTCAGCGCGCGACCGAGCAGTGACGCCGAGCGTCACGAGAAAGGGGAGCGAGATGAAGCGAGCGCCATCATCGGTCGCCAGCGTCATCGTGCTGACGCTAGTCCTCACCACCGCACGGGTCGCGGCGAACGCCGCCACGCCCACCAGGGCGCGGTCCGCAGGCCGGGCGTCGGCGTCGGCCGCTTCGAAGCACCACGTCTACTACGTCGCGACGAACGGGAGCGACGCGCACGCGGGGACGAGGGCGCACCCGTTCCGCACGATCCAACGAGGCCTGAACCGCGCGCATGCGGGCGACACCGTCATCGTGCGCGCCGGGAGCTACCAGCCCGCTCGTTTCGTACGAGGAGGGAAGAAGGGGGCGCCGATCACGCTGCGGGGGCTCCGTGGGGTACTCCTGCAAGGCGATGGTTCGGGCACGGGTCTCGTCGTCTCCGGCGTGAGCCACGTGGTGGTCCGAGGGTTGACCGTCGTCAACTTCGAGGTCGGCATCGCCGTCGATGACGCGTCGGCCGTCGTCGTGACGAAGAACACGGCGCGCGGCAACGACGACACCGGCATCCAGACGACCGGCAGTCGTCACATCCTCGTCATGCGGAACCGGCTCGTCGATCTCGGACTGAGTCCTGGGGTCGCGGACCAGGACTACGGCGTGAACTTCTATTTCTCGCGCTACGTGGTGGCTCGACACAACTACTTCTTCGGACGTCACAACCAGGCGCTGTCGTTCAAACGACGCGTCTACCACGGCTCCGCGATCGGGAACACCTTCGAGGGATGCCTCCTGACCTGCCTCTACATCGGTCAGAACGACGACGACTCCGAAGGAGACATGACGTCGTCGCACATCACGGTCCAAGGCAACCGGTTCCGCGCGGTCAGGAAGGGTGGGACCTACTACCTCCTGCGGACCCCGATCACCGTGCGGAACGTCCAGTACGCCCTGGTCCAGTACAACATCTTCGATCCGTCGTGCGAGCTCGGCGTCTATTACTCGAGCTCGCCGCAGCATGCCGGTCTGGCGGTCGGGCACAACACGGTCCGGCACAACAAGGTGAAACGGTGGCGACCTTGATGCCGTCGCCGGACGCGGAGCGTCCTTGACGGCGACGCTGCAGAGCGTCCCGCGCGAGGGGTGGGACGCCGTCCTCCTCGAGGACGGGCTGACCGACGTCTTCCTCCGGAGGGGCTACCTCGAGGCGTCCGCCGTCCTGGACGAGGGTGACCCCACGCTCCTGGTCCTGCGTGCCGCCGGCGGCGGCGTCGCGTTCCCCCTCCTGCTGCGCGAGCTGCCGGGCGAGCCCGAGCTCAGGGATGTGATCACGCCCTACGGGTTCGGCGGTCCTGTTGCGTTCGGCGCCGACCCGCCGTGGGCCGGGTTCCACGACGCCTACGAACGCTGGTGCGAGGAGCACCGCGTCGTAACGACGTTCGTGCGGTTCCATCCGCTCTACGCGAACCAGGTCAACGCGTCGCCGTCGATGGACGTCGTGCCGCTGGCGGGCACGGTCGGTTGGCGGCTCGAACCAGGCGCCGACCTGATGGAGGGCATCACCTCGAAGCACCGCAGGAAGATCCGCGCTGCCGAACGCGCCGGGCTCACCGTCGTCCTCGACGAGGATCGCAGCGGCGGCGCGCCCGGCCTCGCGACGCTCCGGCGCCTCTACGAGGAGACGATGATCCGAAACGGCGCTTCGAGCTTCTACTTCTTCCCGGACGCGTACTGGGACACGCTCCGCACCGAGCTCGGGCCCGTGCAGCTGGTGGCGCAGGTCCTCGGACCGGATGGGGACGTGATGGCGGCAGCGCTCTGCTTCGTCGCGCTGCCCTGGTCGCATTGCCACATCCAGGCGTCGTCGGAGGCGGGACGCGGGGCGAGCGCGACCTTCCTGCTGTTCTCCGAGCTGGCGAGGCACGCGCAGGAGGAGGGGTTCACCGTGTTCCACATCGGCGGAGGGGTCGGTGGTGCCGACGACGGCTTGCTTCGATTCAAGCTGGGGTTCGACGAGGGCGGCCTGCGACCGGTCGCGGTCGGCAAGCAGATCCACGATGCGGCCGTGTACGAGCGGCTGACCGGCCGCCGCGACACCGAGGGGTTCTTCCCGGCCTACCGCACGCCGCACTGACCGGCGCGGATCACGCGCCCGACAGCGAGGCGGCGACCTCCAGCATGTCGTCGCGGTCGTAGCGCTGGTCGCAATGGACCACGAGGATCCGCTCGAAGAGGTCGACCTCCTCGGCCGTGGCGCCCGGCCGCGTCGGCCACAGGAGCGCGGGGAAGATCTGGTTCGCCACGAGCCGTTCGCGCGTCCGTTCGCGACCGGCGTGATCGTCGAACACGTACGCACCGACGAACGCGGTGGCGCCGTCGTCGACGGGCAGGAGCAGCCGGGCGCCCGCGAGGCCGGCGGTCGCATCGCGGAGCGTCGCGAAGTTCCGGCGCCGCCGCTCGATCCACTCGTCGACCGGGAGCAGCGGGAGCGATGCGCGCGTGAGCTCGGCGACGCCCGACGGCGTCCCGTGGGCGAGGAGCCGCTCGCTCTCGCCCAGGAGCTCACGGTAGGTCTGCTTCTCGACGTCCTCGCCGGCCAGGTAGCGGCTCTTGAGGAGCATGGCCGAGAGCCGCTGGAGGGTGGTGAGTGCGTGCTCGGGGGTCAGCGCCGCGTCGGGCGGCACGTCGAGGCCCTGCGGGGACCACACCGAGCCGCCGTCCGGCACCGCCAGCGTCTTGCGGAACGACGCGACGCAGTACATCGAGGTGCCGCGCGCGAACGGATCGTGTGAGTGGTCCTCGATGACCACGACGCCCTCGGGTACCTCGACCGTCATCGGACCTCGCAGGCCGAAGTAGTTCACGACGATCAGCACATCGCGGGGGGCGAGCGGGACGTCGTGTAGGTCGGGGCCGGGTTCGAGGGGCGAGTCGCGATAGCGGCTCACCTCGATCCCCTGCTCGGTGAAGGCCGGCACGACCTCTTCGCAGTAGTACCCGGGGACCCAGACGCGCCCCCAGCCGAGCTCGGCCTGACCCCAGAGCACGAGCCCGCTGAACGCCTCGCGCGCGCTTCCCCACAGCGAGTGCGGATGCGCGTCCCAGGGGTAGCTCGCCGAGCCCCATTCGTTCAGGTAGTGCAGGTCCGAGCCGTGTTCCCAGCGTTCGGCCGCAACCGCTTCGCGATCCTCGGTCATCGTCACGCGAGCAAGGCTAGCAGTCACTTCGGCCTAGACCATCGGCCGATTGACGGTCCGAAGTGGCCAGGCCTACGCTGCCGCAACTGCGGAGAGGAGCCGAGCTGCCCGCATCCCCCTGGCTGCGCTCGCCTCTCCGGGCCTGGGAGGGATCGAACGACGTGCAGTCTCGTCCGCAACCGCCGAGCAGCTTGCGTTTGAAGTACGCGCTCGACCGCGTGTTCGCCCTGCTCGCGTTGATCGTTGCCGGCCCGGTGATGGCCGCCGTCGCGATCGCGATCAAGCTCGATGACGACGGCCCGGTGTTCTTCCGGCAGGAGCGGGTCGGGTTGCGCGGCCGTCGCTTCCGCATCTGGAAGTTCCGCACGATGGTCGTCAACGCCGAGGAGATCGGGAAGGGCTACGTCCCGGAGGGCAGCGACCTCATCACGAGGGTGGGCGGGTTCCTGCGGAAGTCCAGCCTCGACGAGGTGCCGCAGGTGCTCAACATCGTGACCGGCGAGATGAGCTTCGTGGGGCCGCGCCCGACGATCCCCTCGCAGGTCGAGCGGTACACCGAGGAGCAGCGGAGACGGCTGCTCGTGAAGCCGGGGATCCTCGGGTGGGCGCAGCTGCACGGACGCGATTCCATCCCATGGAGCAAACGCATCCAGTACGACCTGGAGTACGTGGAGCGGGCGTCTGTGTCGTTCGACGCAGAGATCATCTGGCGCACGATCCCCATGGTGCTGCGCGGAGGCGGCGTCACGGACGACGTCGAGCCGTGGGAGGTCGACGATCTAGGAGGGACGGCAGGGTGACGAACGAGAACGAGATCGGCAGCACCATCCGCGGCGCGTACGTGCAACTGCGCGCCATCGAACCAGACGATCTCGAGTTCCTCGCGATGGTGACGAACGACCGGACCGTCTCCGGCATGGTGGTCGGCTGGGATTTCCCCGTGTCGGTCCACGGCCAGACACGCTGGCTCGAACACGCGTCCAGCGACCCGCGGAACAAACGGCTCATGGTGGTCGGCCCCGGTGGGGAGCGGATCGGGATGACCGGTCTGTGGGACATCGACTGGCAGGCGCGGCACGCGATCGGCGCGATCAAGCTGCATCCGCCGGCCCTGACCCAGAAAGGGATCGGCACCGACGCGATCAAGACGCTCTCGGCATGGGCCTTCTACGACGTTGGCTTGCAGAAGATCCAGGGATCGATCCTCGATTTCAACGGACCGTCGCTCGGGGCGTACGCGAAGAAGTGTGGCTGGAAGATCGAAGGCGTCTTCCGCCGGCACGTGTACCGCAAGGGCGAGTACCACGACGCGTACTGGGTCTCGATCCTCAAGGAAGAGTTCGATGCGCTGCCCGACGCTGCGGAGTACATCGACCGGGTCGTACCGGTCGATGCGGCGGCCAAGGTCGACGCCCTCCCGGAGTGGTTCGCGTAACCGGCGATCGCGGATGGACCACCGCGCGGCATCGCTCACCCGGAACCTCCCGGGGGCGATCCGGGGAGTCGTGTGAAGGTTCGATGGAATCCACCCCCACCATCCCCATGTCCGCGCCGGACCTCGACGGGTCGGACGAGTCCGCCGTCCTCGAGGCGTTGCGCTCGGGCGTCCTGGGCCTCGGCCCGCGCGCGGAGGAGTTCGAACGCCTGCTCGCAGCGGTCGCGGGCACGTCGCACGCCGTCGCGGTGAGCTCCGGCACCGCCGGGCTGCATCTCATCGTCGACGCCCTCGGGATCGGTCCCGGCGACGAGGTGCTGGTCCCGTCGTTCACCTTCGCGGCGAGCGCGAACGCGGTCATCTACCAGGGCGCCACTCCGGTGTTCGTGGACATCGAGCCCGACACCTTCAACCTCGATCCTGCTGAGCTCGTGGCCCGACGCACGCCGCGCACGCGGGCGGTCATGGCCGTCGACGTCTTCGGTCATCCCGTCGATCAGGACGGCGTGTTGGCGGCGTCGGAGGGGTTGCTGGTGATCGACGATTGCTGCGAGGCGATCGGCGCCACCTACAAGGGCCGCCCGGTCGGCGGGTTCGGCGCCGCCGGGTGCTTCGCGTTCTACCCGAACAAGCAGCTCACGACGGGTGAGGGGGGCGCGATCGTCACGGACGACGAGGAGCTGGCCGAGCTGTGCCGGAGCCTGCGCAACCAGGGCCGCGGCAAGATGGGGTCATGGCTGCATCACGAGCGGCTCGGCTTCAACTACCGCATGGACGAACTCTCGGCGGCGCTCGGCGTTTCGCAGATCCGCCGGCTCGATCACTTCCTGGCGAAGCGATCCGCGGTCGCCGCGATGTACGCCGAAAGGCTGGCTGGCCTCGAGGGTGTCCGGCCCCCGGTGGTGCGCCCCGACGTCTCGATGAGCTGGTTCGTGTACGTGGTGCTCCTCCCCGAGGGCACCGATCGCGAGCGTGTGATCGGCGCGCTGGCTGCCGAAGGCGTTCCGAGCCGCGCCTACTTCGAGCCGTTGCACCTGCAGCCCTACGTCCAGGAGCGGTTCGGCACGCGCGAGGGGATGCTGCCCGTCACGGAGTCGATCGCCCGGCGGACGCTCGCGCTGCCGTTCCACAACCGCTTGCGCGCCGATCAGGTCGATCGCGTGGTGGACGCGCTGGGACGGGCGCTCGGGTGATGCGCCGCGTGCGCAAGCGTCGGTCCGCTACCGAAAAGCCATCCTTCCTACGCCTTTCGTCGGATGGGTTCCCTCCCGCAGCCTCCGTACTCTGGGGTACGCTTACGAGCACACCCGGAGCACTGGCAAGGAGCGGCACGGCCCCGCGCGACTTCGTCAGGGCGGGAACGGTCCCTCGAGGCGACATCGGTATCCGGCGGGGCATGCAGCAGGACGTGCCCGACGAAAGGTCGCTCGATGGTCGATAGCCGGCGGGACGAACAGATCGACTTCCGAGAGTTGCTCGGGATCATCCGTCGGCACATGCGCTCGATCGTCGGCATCGCGCTGCTCTTCCTCGTCTTGGGTGTCGCTTTCGTCTACCAGCGGAGCACCGTCTACTCGTCCACCATCCAAGTCACCGTGAATCCTGCGACGACGGACGAAGCGGCGAGAGCCAACCTGATGTCGGACATGACCAACGAAGTGGGGAAGCCTCTTTACGGCCCTGTCTTGGACGAGGTGGCGCAAGAGTTGAGTGGCCAACAGAGTGACGCCCAGCTCCAGGCGGAGGTCACCGACCTGAAGAAGCGCATCACTGTTTCGAATGAGTCGGGTACATCGAACCTGAAGATCACGTGCTCGGCATCGTCGGCCGCGGCTGCCCAGACCTGTGCGAAGGCGGTGGCTAAGGCATATATCGACAATCGGACGCGTGAGGCTCACCAGATCGTTGATCCGGTCCGAGATCCGCTCGAGGCGCAGCTTGAAGCTGCCAAGAGAGCCGGGGACGCGGCCCTGGTCGCGACCCTGACTACGCAGCTCAGCCTCACGGCCGATGTCTCGCCGATCCCTGCCTACGTGTCGTTCCCCGCCGACCTTCCACTGGCGCCAGCCAACAAGGGTTTCATCACGACCGCCATCCTCTTCGGATTCGTCGGGCTGATCGTCGGTATCGCGTTCGCCCTCATCCGCGAGCGCCTCAAGGACCCGATCGTCGATCGGGACCGGATGGCGGCCTCCCTCGGTGCGCCGACCCTCGCGGTCGTGCCCAAGCTTTCACGGTGGCGCAGCCGTCGCGACCCGCGCCCGGTGCTCATGCGGGCGCCCGACAACCCGGCGTCGCAGGCGTACAAGGCCGCCCGGAGCACGCTGCTGCACGCGGCCGCCGGACGGCCGCTCCAGGTCATCGCCGTCGTCGGACCTGGACTGGGCGACGGCAAGACGACGACCACCGCGAACCTTGCCGTCGCACTGGCACAGAGCGGGAAGACCGTGGTCGCGGTCTCGTGCGACCTCGCGCGTCCGCGCCTGCACGTCCTGTTCGGGGCCGGCAACACCGTCGGCTTGGCGGAGGTGCTCACCGGGTTGGTTCCGTTGCCGGATGTGATCCAGCACACCACCGAGCCGGGGCTGTCGGTCATCGCGAGCGGCCGCGTGAGCGAGATCCCGCCCGAGGTGCTGCTGGGCGGAGATCAGATGGAGGAGCTCCTCGAAACCCTCCGGGGTCAGTTCGATCTGGTGCTCCTCGACACCGCGCCGGCGTTGCTGGTCGCCGACCCGCTGTACCTTGCGCCGCTGACCGACGGGGTCGTGGTCGTCGCGGACGCCACTCGCACGTCGCGTGCTGCCGTGGACGACGTGAAGGACACGTTCGAGCGTGTCGGTGCATGGATCATCGGCGGGATCGTGAACCGAGCCGTGATGAAGAAGGCGCGGTACCTCTCGCGGGAGTCGCGCGCCACCCGCGACCCTCGGACGCAGGCTCGAACCCCGTCGCCGATCCCGGAACCTCCGAAGCCGAAGGCTCTGCCCAAGAAGAAGAGCATCGACATCGAAGCCGTGGCCGCCGCAGCGGCGGAGCGGCAGTCGCGCTTCCGGCGACCCGCCGCGCGAGTTCCGGTCGCGCAGCTGAGCGACGAGGAGAGCTTCCGGGCCCGCCTCCGCGAGGAGACGGCGCGTCCCCGGGAGGCCGGCGACACGTTCTGCGTCGGCGTGCTCCGTGTGGGCCTGCGCACCGGCGATGAAGAAGAGGTCGCGCACGTGCCGACCGCGGAGTCCCTCCGCAGGGTGGCGGACGCGGTGCATCTCACGATGCCCGAAGGGTCCACGATGGCGTACCTCGGCGGGGGCACGTTCGCCGCGGTGCTGCCGGAGCTCCGCCGGCCCGAGGCGCAGGGGCTGTTGGTCGGGTGGGAGGCGGCGGCCGGCGCCCGGCTGGACGATGAGCACCGCAACGGCGACGTCAGCGTGCGGGTGTCCGCCGGTCTGTGCGCCTTCCAGGACGGCGCCTTCAGCGGGAACCGAGAGGCGAAGAAGATCGCTTACGAGATGAGCGACATCGGGGTCGTCCGGCAACCGGGGAAGCCCCGCGCGAAGCCCAAGCCGAAGTCGAAGCCGAAGTCGAAGGTGGAGCAGCAGAAGCCCGCGACCGAGCAGAAGCCCGCGACCGAGCAGCAGCCACCAGCCGAGCAGCAGCCACGAGCCGAGCAGCAGCCACGAGCCGAGCAGCAACAAGAGCCACGCCGCGAGCAGGAGCCCGCGACCCAGAAGCAGCAGCCCCCGACGCAGAAGCAGCAGCCACCGACCGACCAACAGCGACCTTGGCCGGAGCCGGAGTCCGCACCGGAACGGCAACAGCCCGCACCCGAGCGACCGGAGTCGCAGGGTGAGCGGCCCCAGCAGCCCACGCCGTCGGTGAACCTCATCGACCTATCGGGCAACGGCGACGGCGGCTCCGAGCCGGAGGTCGTGCAGGAGCCGGCGAAGAAGGAACACGACGATGCCGCGCCGTCGCACAACGGAGAGCGCTCGCAGCCGGACTGGCACGGGGGCAGCTCGATCGGCGCCCGGCCGGACCGTCCGGACACCGGCGGTCCGCCTCCCTCCTAGAGCCGTTCCTCAGAACGAGCTGGGGTCGGGCACCGTGCCCGGCGGCCAGCCGGGGAAGTCTTCGGGGAACTGATCGAACCTCCCGTACGTCTTCACGCGTGTGCCGGTCACGGACGGCGGCCGCGGCGCTGCCTTGAAGTCGAAGACGTGCTCGAAGTTGTGGGTCTTCGCGATGCGCGGGGTCAGGTAGGACAGGCCCCAGTTGTCCGAGATGAACCGCAGCGGACTCGAGAACTCGCCGGTCAGATCGTCGATCGCGCCGCGGCGTGTGTAGGGGCTGATCGTCAGCATCGGCACGCGGAAGCCCAGCCCGACGTGATCGACCGGGATCGGCTCGACGTGATCGTAGAACCCACCCCACTCGTCCCACGTCAGGAAGATCGCGGTGTGCTTCCATTCGTCGCTCTGCATCACCGCTTCGACCAGGTCGCTCACCCAGTTGTGGGTGAACGCCGAGCTTCCCGGCGGGTGATCGGACAGCTCGAAGCGGGGCGTCACCCACGTCACCGAGGGGAGCTTGCCCGCCTTCGCGTCCGTGATCACGTTCTCCACGTCGCGCGTGTGCTCGTTGAACTGGTCGCTGTGGAAGACCTGCGAC
>DATIWE010000002.1:0-37256 GCA_035519495.1 Actinomycetota bacterium | reverse complement strand
CGCGGCGCGGAGCGCCGCGAACGTCGCGACCAGATCCTCGACCGGCTCCACCGGACGGTGGAGCCGGTCGACCCACAGGTCCTGGTCGTAGCCGATCAACGGCGGCTCGTCGTGCGCGAGGATCCACCGGTAGCGGCTGCTCATCACGATCTCGGCGTCCACGGCGTGCGCGAAGCACTCGAGCGCGGACCACTCCCCGTCGGCGGGCCGCGTGGATGCGTCGGGGCCGGCCGCCGTCAGGAGGGACCACCAGACCGAGGGCGTGCCCTCCTGCACCTCGGCGGGATCGTCGGACCCGAGCAGACCGAGCAGGTATCGCTGGTAGGCATGGGGTTCGGTGATCGGGTCCGGCGATCGGTGTTCCTGCATCGGCGCATCATCGCCCATCGGTGAGCGACGGTCCCGCACCCGTACCCCACCCGGTAGGGTTGCCTGCCGGTCGCGCGAAGGAGCCTGATGTGCACGAGGTGCCGGTCGTTCCGCGGTCCGATGACGGCTTCTCCGGCCTGGTCGATGAGGACCGGTGGCGCAGCTACCAGGACCTGGTCGGCGCGGTCGCCGAGCGGATGCGCGGCCGAACGGTCTGGCACATCAACACGGCGGCGGAGGGAGGCGGCGTTGCGGAGCTGCTCCGTTCGTGCCTCGGCTACCTGCGCGACGGCGCGATCGACACGAGGTGGCTCGTGTTCCAGGCCGACCGGCCCTTCTTCGACATCACCAAGCGCATCCACAACCGGCTCCACGGCGATCTCGGAGACGGCGGCCCGCTCGCTGCTCGCGAGCGCCGGCACATCGACGCGGTGACGGCGTCCAACGTGGACGTGGTCCGCGGATACGTGCGGCCGGGTGACGTCGCGATCGTGCACGACCCACAGCCGATCGGTCTGGTCCATCCGCTCGCGGAGCTCGGCGCGACCGTGATCTGGACGTGCCACGTCGGCGCCGATACGCCCAACGACATCACGCGGTCCGCGTGGGACTTCCTGCGCCCGAGCCTCGCCGACGCGAGCGCCGTGACGTTCTCGCGAGCGGCGCACGTGTGGGAAGGGCTCGAGGGAACCGAGGTCGCGCTGATCCCGCCGTGCATCGATCCGCTCTCGCTGAAGAACGTCGCGCTCGAGGTCTCCCAACGCGACGCGATCCTGCACGCAGCGCGGGTGGCCGAGCCGTCCGCGCGCGGGAAGCCGGGCTTCGTCCGCTCCGACGGCGCGCCCGGGCGCGTGACCCACCGAGCCGATGTGTTCGAGGAGGCCGCGGTTCCCGCCGGCGCTCCCCTGATCGTGCAGGTCTCGAGGTGGGACCGGCTGAAAGATCCGCTCGGCGTGCTGCTCGGGTTCGCTCAGACGGACGGGCTCGACGAGGCGCACCTCGTGCTCGCCGGGCCGCTCCCTCGCTCGGTGGCCGACGATCCGGAGGCCGAGCGGGTGCTCACCGAGGTGCGCGATGCGTGGGACCGGCTCGGGCCCGGCGTCCGGACACGCGTGCACCTCGCGAGCCTGCCCACCGAGGACGTCGAGGAGAACGCCGTCATCGTGAACGCTCTGCAGCGGCGCGCCGACGTCGTCGTCCAGAAGAGCCTGGCCGAGGGGTTCGGCCTCACCGTGACCGAGGCGATGTGGAAGGCGCGGCCGGTCGTGGCCGGACGCGTCGGCGGGATCCAGGACCAGATCGACGACGGGACGAACGGAGTGCTGATCGACCCTCGCGACCCATCCTCCTTCGGGGCCGCCGTCGCCTCGCTGCTCGAGGACCGGGAACGCGCGTCTCGACTGAGCGCGGCCGCCCGCGAGCGGGTGCGGGAGCGGTACCTGCCACCCCAGTACCTCGGCGGCTACCTGGCGCTGATCGAGCGCCTGCTCCCCTAGTGCTCCTTGACCACGTGCCCCGTGTCGTGCACCCGGAGGTCGGTCATCCCGGAGTGCACGCGGTCGCCCGAGACCATGACCTCGTCGCTCTCGAGGTAGCCGAGCTCGCGGAGCCGCGAGAGCACCGAGGCGAGCGACTCCTCCGGCGTCTCGACCAGCGTGTTCAGCATGATCTCCGGATCCCGCGGCGCCTCGTAGGGATCGTCGACGCCGGTGAAGTGGGTGATCTCCCCGGCCAGTGCCTTCTTGTACAGCCCCTTCGGATCGCGGTGCGCGGCGATCTCCTCGACCGTCGCGAACACGTACACCTCGACGAACCGGCCGATGTCGCGCCGGACGGAGGCGCGCGCCTCCTCGTAGGGGCTGATCGGGCAGCAGATCGTGGCGACGCCGTTGCGCGTCAGCAGCTCGGCCACGAACCCGATGCGGAGCACGTTCGTGTCGCGGTCCTCCTTCGAGAACCCGAGGCCCTTCGACAGGTTCTGGCGCACGACGTCGCCGTCGAGGATCTCGGTCGGGAGCCCGCGCGCCTGGAACTCGTGGTACAGCATCTCCGCGATCGTCGACTTCCCGGCGCCCGACAGGCCCGTGAACCAGACCGTGAACCCGTCGCTCACAGGAAGCTCGCCCCCACCGCGCCCTCGAGCGGCTCCACGCCGTACAGCGAGAGGATCGTGGGCCCGACGTCCACGAGGCGGAGCCCGGCGACCTCGCCGCTCGGTTGGTTCGGCGCGCCGGACATCACGAACACGCCGTCGCGGTCGTGGTTCGCACCGTCGGGCCCGGTGTCGTTCTCGTACGTGTAGAGGCTCGGGTTGCCGATCGAGCCGACGGAGCGCCACGCGAGGTCGCCGAAGTAGACGAGCAGGTCCGGCGCGACGCCGCGGACCTCCGTGTAGACGTCCTGCGGCTTCAGCACCCGGGTGCCGAGCGCCTCACCGTCGGGTCCGGGCATCGCCTCGAGCTTCGCGATCAGCTCGTCGCGGACCTCCTCGTAGCGCGCCGGCTCGACGATCCCCTGCGGCTCACGCCCCTTCACGTTGAGGAACAGGCGTCCGTAGTAGCCGCCGTCGCCCCACGCGATCGTGCGGCTCCAGTCGACGTTCGCCTCCTTCATCGGCGTCACCGCGGAGACCGGATCGGCGAGCGTCAGGTACCGCTCCTGGATCAGCCAGTCGTTGAAGCACAGGCCGCCCATCATCGGGCGCGCGCCGTGGTCGCTCATCACGATCGTGACGGCGTCGTCCGGGATCAGCTCGATGAACGACGCGAGCTCCTTATCGAGCGCGCGGTAGTACTCCTGGAAGACGGTCTCGTACTTGTTCCCGGGCTCGTAGAGCGGGTGGCGGGGGTCGTAGTACTGCCAGAACACGTGGTGCAGCCGGTCCGGCGCGATGTCGCACACCATGAAGAAGTCCCACGGCTTGTTGCGGATCAACCGCCGCGCCACCTGGAACCGCCGCTCGGTCATCTTGAACACCTGATCGAGCGTCACGTCGAACCCGGCCATCCGGAAGTTCGGGATGTCGAAGATGTACCGGCCGGCGCCACCGAGCTCCTCGTCGATCTCGACCTCGAGGTCCTGCGGGTACGCCCACCGGTCCGCCGAGGGCGGCGTCAGGAAGCACCCGACGCGCCAGCCGGGGAAGCTCGAGGGCGGCGGGAACGACGGCGGCACCCCGATCAAGACCGAGCGCATGCCCTGCTGCCCCAGCGCGTCCCAGACGGCGGGTTCCTGGATCGAGCCGGCGTGCGCGATCGACAGGCGTCCGTAGCTGGCGTCCTTGCGGTTGCGGAACCCGTAGATGCCCAGCTGACCGGGCGTCTTGCCGGTCATCGCGCACGCCCAGGCGGGCACGGTGATGGGGGGCGTGATGCTGGCGAGGGTGCCGTACATGCCGCGGCGCATCAGCGCGGCGATCGTGGGCACCTCGGCCTGCAGGTCGTCGAACAGCAGCGACGGGGTCGCGCAATCCAGACCGATGACGGCGACCCTGGGCCCCTGCTCCATGCGGTTCGTTCCCCTCCCTGCGTGTGACTGCGGGCTCCGGGCGCGCGTGCGCACCACGCCTGCACACCAGGGGAGCCATCCGCGGTTCTCTTATGCTAGCAGCGACTTCCCAGCCCAGGCCTGCGAAGGAGATCCCCGAACCATGACGTTCTTGCGACGCGCGCTCCTGGCGTTCGCCGTGGTCTGGGGAGCGTGCGGGCTCGCCCTCGCGACCGTGCCGAGGTGGATCCTCGTCGGCTGGTTCTCCCAGGCGCCGTATCCGGACTACACGTACGTGCGGATCTGCGGCGTGGCGTCGATCGGGATGGCGATGCTGGCCGTCCTGGTGTCCCGGAAGCTCGACGAGATCTGGTGGTGGTCGTGGGCGTTCGCGTTCACCTGCGTGCTGGTCGCGGTGATCACGGCGATGCACGCCCTGCTGGGCCCGCCCCCCGGATCGGGGTCGTTCCTGTGGTGGCTGTTCGCCGGGGTCAGCGCGGCGCTGGCGGTCGGGCTCATGCTCGGCATGGGCCGTGCCGGGCAGGAGAAGCCATTCGCCTGAGCCCGCCGTATCGTGGGGGTCCGTGAGCGCGCAGCCGGCCATCGACGACGTGGTGATCAGCGCCCGGCAGCTGACGAAGGTCTTCCCGACCGGCGTCACGGCCGTCGACGCACTGGACCTGGAGGTGTACGCCGGCGAGATCTTCGGGCTCCTCGGCCCCAACGGCGCCGGCAAGACCACGACGGTCGGCATGCTGACCACCCGGGTCGTGCCGACGTCCGGCACGGCGACCGTCGCCGGCATCGACGTGACCGCCGATCCGCCCACCGCGAAGTCCCGCGTCGGCGTCGTCTCCCAGACGAACACGCTCGACCGCAGCCTCTCGGTGCGCGAGAACCTCTACTTCCACGGCCGCTACTTCGGGATGGGCGCGCGGATGGCCGCGCAGATGGCCGACGCGCTGCTGGAACTGTTCCGGCTGACCGACCGGGCCGACGCGGACGTCTCGACGCTGTCGGGCGGCATGGCGCAGCGGCTGATGGTCGCCCGGGCCGTCGCGCACCGCCCGCAGGTGCTGTTCCTAGACGAACCGACCTCCGGGCTGGATCCGCAGTCGCGCCTGGCCCTGTGGGAGATCCTGCGCCAGATCCATCGCGAGGGCCAAACGGTCGTGCTGACGACCCACTACATGGAAGAGGCCGACAAGCTCTGCAACCGCGTCGCGATCATGGACCACGGGCACATCCTCGCGATGGATACGCCGGAGGGTCTGCGGCGCTCGGTCGGCGGCGACGCCGTCGTCCGGGTCCAGGCCGGCGACGAGCCCGACCGGCTCGCCGCACACCTGCACGACATGGAGGGGGTCACCAGCACGGCGGTCCTCGGCGAGACGGTGCAGCTCACCGTCCACAGCAGCGCCGGGCTGCTCCCCCGCGTGATCCAGGTAACGGAGGCCGGCGGGTTCACGGTGCGCGACGTCTCGCTCGACGAGCCCACGCTGGAGACCGTGTTCATCAACCTGACCGGGAAGGATCTGCGCGAATGAGCGGAAGGACCATCACCACGATGCAGAGCCTCCCCGACGTCGGCCCGGCGCGCTCCTCGCCGGCCATCGCGTTCGGGGCGCTGCTCCTGCGGGACCTCGCCGTCCTGCGGAAGGAGTTCGCCCAGTTCCTGGCACGCACGGTGATGCAGCCGTTGCTGTTCGTCTTCGTGTTCGCGTACGTCTTCCCGAAGATCGGGCAAGGGGTCGGCGGCGTGCGAGGGGCGGCGGCGTTCTCGAGCATCCTCGTCCCCGGCGTCGTCGCGATCGCGTGCATCTTCCAGGGGATCCAGGCCGTCGCGCTCCCGCTCGTGCAGGACTTCGGCTACAGCCGCGAGATCGAGGACCGGGTGATGGCGCCGTTGCCGATCTGGGGCGTGGCCCTCGAGAAGATCACGGCCGGCGCCGTCCAGGGCCTGATCGCCGCGGTGATCGTGTTCCCGCTGGCGCTGGTCATCCCGTCGACGCCCGTGCACCTGGACGTGATCTGGGTCCGTCTGCTGACGCTCCTGCCGCTGTCGTGCGTGTGCGGCGCCGGGCTCGGTATGGTGCTCGGCACGCGGGTGCAGCCGCGCCAGGTGCCGCTGCTGTTCGGCATCGTCGTGCTGCCGCTGACGTTCCTCGGCGCCACGTACTACCCGTGGGCGAACCTGACGCCCATCCCGTGGCTCAAGGCGCTCGTACTGATCAATCCGCTCGTCTACATGAGCGAAGGGATGCGGGTCTCGCTGACGCCATGGGTGCCGCACATGCAGCTGTGGGCGATCTACGGCGGGCTGATCTTCTTCATCACGCTGTTCCTGGTGCTGGGGATCGACGGCTTCAAACGCCGCGTGCTGTCCTAGCGCTCAGGACGCCAGCCGGGCGAGGGCGAGACGGTCGGCCGCCTCGGCCGTGGTGATGCCGTCGCGATCGGCCTCGGCGAACACGGTCGCGAGCGTCTCGCCGATCCCGGCCAGCCGCGCGGCCATCGTCGCCTCGTCCCAGCCGAGGGTCTCGTAGCCGGCCAGGTGGATCACGCCGCCGGCGTTGATCACGTAGTCCGGCGCGTAGAGGATGCCGCGATCGGCGAGCAGGCCCGCATCGGCGTCGGTCCCCAGCTGGTTGTTCGCAGCTCCCGCGACGGCTCGGCACGCCAGCGCCGGGATCGTCTGCGGCGTCAGGACCGGGCCGGTCGCGCACGGAGCGAAGACGTCGACCTCGGTGCCGATCGCGTCGGCCGGGTCGACGAGTTTCGCGTCGACCCGCGTCGCGGCCTCCTGCGCTCGCGCCCCGTCGACGTCGGAGACCAGCAACCGGGTGTCCTCGGCGTGGAGCAGGTCGAGCAGCCTGCCGCCGACCGAGCCGGCGCCCTGCACGAGGATCGAGCGCCCGTCGAGGTCGGGCGAGCCGAACGCCCGCAGGCACGTCGCGCGGATCCCGTGGAAGACGCCGATCGCGGTGCCGCCGCCCGGATCGCCCGATCCGCCGCGCTCGCGCGAGCGGCCGAGCACGTGGGGCGTCCGCTCGCCGATCACGTCCATGTCGGGCGGGCCGGTGTTCATGTCGGCCGCCGTGACGTAGGTGCCGTGCAGCTGATCCACGAGCGTGGCGTACGCGAGGAGCAGGTCACGGCGCTCCGGCGATCCCCGCTCCGGCACGGCCGGGACGGCGAGCACCGCCTTGCCGCCGCCGTACGGGAGGTCCGCCGCGGCCTGCTTGAAGGTCATCGCTCTCGAGAGCCGGAGCACGTCGGCGAGCGCGTCCTCTGGCGCGGCGTAGGCCTTCATCCGCGTGCCGCCCATCGCGGGACCGCGGCGCGTGGAGTGGACGCCGATCAGCATCCAGGAGCCGGTCGCCGCGTCGAACCGGATGACCACCTCGTCGCCGTCCCAGCCGCGCAGCAGCTCGTCGAACACGGCGCTCAGTCTAGGCATGACGAAGGCGACGGGCCGAACGGCCCGCCGCCTTCGATCGACGCTCCGGTCCCTACTTGATGAACAGGAAGGTCGTGGCGTTCCCCGAGCACAGGAACGTGTCGGGTGCGTTCACGACCCCGTCGCCATCATCCGACCACGCTCCGGTGAGCCCGATCACGCTCACGTTGTCGTGGTGCGCGGCTCCGGCCTTGACCTTGAGCCCCACCTGGATCGCGACGGTCTGGCTCACGAGCTGTTTGTCGTTCACCGGGTTCAGCGTGATGAACCCCTTCCACGTGACGCCGGTGATCGTGCTGTACGTGAACCCGTTGCTGTCGCAATCCGTCCCGATCGCCCCGGCGAGCGCCGACGACACGGGCATGCTCTGCTTCGGCGCGAACTTCTTGTTCTTGTTCACGTTCCAGATCGCGTTGGTCGCCGACACGTCGGCGGCGTTGTTCACGCCGATCAGGATGAATTGATGCGCGACCGAGATGCCGGCAGCCTTGACGGAGGAGAAGGGCCGAACGACGAACAGCGCCTTCGTCGACTGCCCGCGCTTCAGGGCGCCGTTCTGCAACGTGAAGCTCTGGAGCGTGAAGCAGGACGACAGCAACAACGCCATCGCTCCCGCCAACACGACCAACGACAGTTTCTTCATGCTGAACCCTCCCCTGGGGAAGCTCGAGTAGTCGGTGCATCGTGGCACCGTGGCTCCGAGCCTTCAATGACCCGGGAACGCCGAAGGGGCGGGGCCGCCGGCCCCGCCCCTTCGGTCCCGACCGAGATCGGTTTCAGTGCATGTGACCGGGGCCGCCGGCGGGTGCCGGCTCCTCGTCCTCGGGCTTCTCGATCACCGAGGATTCCACCGTGAGCACGATGGCGGCGATCGAGGCCGCGTTCTGCAGCGCCGAACGGGTGACCTTCGCGGGATCGATGATCCCGGCCTTCACGAGGTCGGTCCACTCGCCCGTGGCCGCGTTGAAGCCGCGGCCGTCGTCCTCCGTGCGGATCTGGGAGACGACCACCGCGCCTTCGTAGCCGGCGTTCTGCGCGATCCGACGGGCCGGCTCCGACAGGGCGCTCCGGACGATCTTCGCGCCGGTCGCCTCGTCGTCGACGAGGTCGAGCTTGTCGAGGGCCGCCTCGGCGCGGATCAGCGTGACGCCGCCGCCCGGCACGATGCCCTCCTCGACCGCCGCGCGGGTCGCCGAGACGGCGTCCTCGATGCGGTGCTTCTTCTCCTTCAGCTCCACCTCGGTGGCGGCGCCGACCTTGATCACGGCCACCCCGCCCGAGAGCTTCGCGAGACGCTCCTGGAGCTTCTCCTTGTCCCAGTCGGAGTCGGTGTTCTCGATCTCGGCCTTGATCTGGTTGATCCGGCCCGCGACGTCGTCCTCCGACCCGGCGCCCTCGACGATCGTGGTGTCGTCCTTCGTGACGACCACCTTGCGGGCGCGACCGAGCAGGTCCACGTCGACGTTCTCCAGCTTCAGGCCGACCTCCTCGGAGACCACCTGGCCGCCGGTGAGGATCGCCATGTCCTGGAGCATCGCCTTGCGACGATCGCCGAACCCCGGGGCCTTCACCGCGACGGCGTTGAACGTGCCGCGGATCTTGTTGACCACCAGCGTCGCGAGCGCCTCGCCATCGACGTCCTCCGCGATCGCCACGAGCGGCTTGCCCGTGTTCAAGACCTTCTCCAGCAACGGCAGCAACTCCTGCGCGCTCGAGATCTTCTTGTTCACGATCAGGATGTACGGATCATCGAGGACCGCCTCCTGCCGCTCGGGGTCGCTGACGAAGTACGGCGAGATGTAGCCCTTGTCGAACTGCATGCCCTCGGTGAACTCGAGCTCGATGCCGAAGGTGTTCGACTCCTCGACGGTGATGACGCCGTCCTTGCCGACCTTGTCGAGCGCCTCGGCGATCGTCGCGCCGATCTCCGGATCGGCGGCCGAGATCCCGGCCACCTGCGCGATCTCGTCCTTCGACTCGATCTCCTTCGACTGCGCCTTGATCGCGTCCACCGCGGCCTCGACGCCCTTCTCGATGCCGCGCTTGAGCGCCATCGGGTTCGCGCCGGCCGCCACGTTCTTCATGCCGGCCCTGACCATCGCGCGCGCCAGGACCGTCGCGGTCGTGGTGCCGTCACCGGCGACGTCGTTCGTCTTGGTGGCGACCTCCTTGCACAGCTGGGCGCCCATGTTCTCCCACGGGTCCTCCAGCTCGACCTCTTTCGCGATCGTCACCCCGTCGTTCGTGATCGTGGGTGCTCCCCACTTCTTGTCGAGCACCACGTTCTGGCCCTTCGGCCCGAGCGTGATGGCGACCGTATCGGCGAGCTTGTCGACGCCGGCCTCCAGGCCGCGCCGCGCTTCCTCGCCGAACCTCAGCAGTTTCGACGCCACGTGCCGGCCTCCCTTACTTCTTGCCCTTGCCGAGCACCGCGAGCACATCGCGGGCCGACAGGATCAGGTACTCGTCGCCTTCGACCTTGACCTCGGTGCCGCCGTACTTCGAGTACACGACGGTGTCGCCGACCTTCACGTCGAGCGCGACACGGCCGGTCCCCTCGTCGTTCCACCGGCCCGGGCCCGCCGCCACCACGGTGCCCTCTTGGGGCTTCTCCTTCGCGGTGTCCGGGATCACGAGCCCTGAGCTCGTGGTCTCCTCGCCCTCGCTGGGCTTCACGACGATCCGGTCCTCCAGCGGCTGGAGCTTGAAGTCCGCCATCCCTGGCTACCTCCCCTTCCTCTTCCGATTTCCGATTTCCGATCTCCGTCTTAGGGCCGGCAAGTTAGCACTCCCGACCCCTGAGTGCTAACAGGATAGCCATGAGAGTGCCAACCCGGCAACGCTGACGGGCCGCTGAGGCTCAGCCCGCGGCGGTAACCGCTTCGCGGAGCCAGTCCGCCGGGTCCGTGCGGTGGTAGACGCGCTCGCTCTCCTCGATGTGGTCGAGGAAGGTCCGGTAGATCAGCGCCTGGCGAAGGGCGGCGACCGGCGCGATCAGCTCCGCCGCACGCTGGGGATCCGAGCCGGGGCGTGCGTCGCGCCACGCGTCGATCCAGGTGTCCTTGACGCGTTCCAGGTCGACGGGCGGGATCCGCGTCAGGAACGCGGGCATATCGAACAGCGGATGCCCGACGCCGCTGTCTCCCCAATCCACCAGGACGGGCCGGCCGGTCCCAGATCGCCAGTTCCCCGGATGGAAATCGCCGTGGACAAGCGTGTCCGGGAGCCCGCACGCTGCGAGGTCGGCGAGGCGGCGGGGAAGCTCCGCGACCAGCGCGTCGAGTGCGTCCAGCGTTCCCCCGTCGAGCTCGGAGCGAACGTCGTCGCGGCCGACGAGCGCCGTGGCGGCCCGTGCGAACGCCTTGGCGCGCCAGTCGGGCAACCCCGCCGCCAAGAGCTCGTCGGTCCGGTCGGCGAAGCCGGCCTGGAGCGTCACGAGCCGGGCGACCATCTCGAGCAATTGCGGGAGCTCCGCGTCGAACAGGTCCTCGCCCGGGACCCCCTCCATGAGCACCGTCTGCGTGGCGGGATCCGATGCGAGCAGCGCGGGCACCATGTCCGGGGAGACCGCGCCGACCGTCGCGAGGATCGCACCCTCGTGTCCCATGAACCGCGGCACGCTCTTCGTCCACACGGTGTCGGTGCCGGTCGGCAGACGCAGCAGCAGCGAGAGGTTCCATGACTTGACCTGCACGGCCGGCCCCGTGCGGGGGCGGCCGAGCGCACGCAGGCATCCGTCCGCCCATGCGAGCGTCGCCTCGACGCCGCCCGGTCGCGCCCACGTCATGCGCAGAGGATCGTCCGGACCGACCTCGCCGGGATCGACCGGCTCGAGCCCGAGCTCCGCGGGTGGATCGCCGACGAGCTCGGCGAGGTAGGTCACATCGCCGCCCTCCATGCTGCGGGACGCGTCGGCCGTCAGCAGCCGCAGGACCACGATCTGGATCCCGAAACGCTGCTCGGCGTGGGTCACGATCTCCGCGACCTCCGGCCACCACGGTTCGTCGACCGGGAACGGCTCCAGCGCGCCGAGCACGCCGCCGGTCCCGGAGCACAGGACGAGCCGAACGGTGCGGGACGGTTCGTCCTCAGCCATCGACGGGCGCGGTCAGTCCGAGGGCTCCTCGATCACGGTCCAGGTGCCGCGCCAGAGCTCGCCCATCTCCGTATCGTCGCGCTCGACCTCGGCGGTGTCGTGGATCCAGATCAGCCGGCTGTCGCGCGTGACCATCCGGTACGTGATGTCGTACGGCACCCCGTCGAGGGTCGAGCGCCAGGTGGCCGCGATCGCCTTCTCCGCGTCCTCCGGATGCAGGAGCCGCTGCCAGAAGTACGGATCCTCGTTCCATGCGTCCATCGGATAGCCGAACACCTGCTCCGCGTTCACGCTCAGCTCCCGAAGTGCCGGCGGCGCAGGCACATCGGAGTACCAATAGACGTAGTCGATCACCGCTTCGCGCTCGGCCATCGTGGCCCATCGTAAGCCGGGCTCGAGCCGCAACGCGGAGCGCCTGCCGGCGGCCCGGGTTCACTCCTCCAGTTGGATGGTCGTGGCGGCCAGTTGGATGGTCGTGTCGGCCGGCTCCGCGTCGCCCGCCGATCCGCGCCGGATCGCGCGCGCGTACAGCGCGAGCGACGGCAGATGCAGGAGTCCGGAGATCGCGAGCGCCCACGGGACCGACGCGTTCCCGATCAACCCGAGGGCCGGCCCGCCCACGGACTGCCCGATCGCGTCGGCCTGGTTGCCCACCGAGTTGATCGTCGCCCGGGTCTTCGGCGCCAGCCCCTGGTTGATCCATGCCGCGAAGATCGGATCGCGCACGCTCCGCAGCGCGCCGACGCCCCAGACCGCGAGCAAGGCCAGCCAGAACCAGCGGGAGGCCGCGAAGACGACGATCGAGCCGAGCAGCAACACGTCGATCCAGCGCAGGATCCGGGCGACGCGGGCGTGGCCCTCGAGGTGGACACGGCGCTTCACGAACGACAGTGCGCCGAGCCCGAACAGCAACGCGACCCCGTCGATGACGCCGAACCACACCACCCGGTTGAGGTGCCCGATCGCGGGCAGGCCGATATCGATGAGGACGTGATAGTCGGCGAGACGGTCGAACCCCTCCGTGGACGCGCCGTGCAGGGCCGCCGTCCCGAGGATCAACAGCATGATGTGATGCCCGCGCATCTCACGGACCCCGTCGCGGAAGGTCGCCGCGAGCCCCTGGTGGAGCTGCTCCCCGTCTTCGCGTGCCCGTTCCGTGAAGTGGTCTTCGGGCATCACGATCGCGAGCACGACGCCGAGCAGCGCGAACCCGATCCCGGCCAGCACGATCGGCAACCGGTAGTCGATCGTCGCCAGCGCCACGCTCGCCACGATCCCGACCAGCGCCCCGCCGTGCGCCACCTGCTGGCTGCGGATGTAGAGCGGCCTGGCCGCCTCCTCACCGAGCTCGTCGGTCATCCACGCCACGTCGGCCCCGCTCTGGAACGTGGCGAAGATCCCCCACAGGACCTGAGAGAGCGCCGCGATCGCGAACGACCTCGACAGCCCGAGCAAGACGAACGCCACGCCGGCGCCCAGCAACCCGATGATGACCGACAGCCGGCGGCTGATCGTGTCGGCGACGATGCCGGTCGGGAGCTCGAACAGCAGGTATGTGCCCTCCAGGATCGTGCCCATCAGCACGAGCCGGAATGGGTCGAGGCCCAGCGTCAAGATCGCGAACACCGAGTACACGGTGGACGCGAGTCGGCTGAGCATCCCGTCGAAGGCCGAATACGCCAGGTAGACGGCGGTGGCGTTCCTCTTGATGCTCATGGTGGATCCGACCCCTCGTGGCGGAAGCCCCGGCGCGCGACGGCTCGGATCTGGAGATCAGGAGGGTCGAGCGGCGGGTGCGCGAACAGCCGCGAGGCCGGTCGCCTCGCGGGCGCGTCGTGGAGGTATGCCGCTCAGAGGACTGTCACTGCCCGGCAAGGATGCGCGCCGGTGGCCCGCCGCGTCAACCCGACAGCACCTGGGCCCACGCCTTCGCGTACAGCGCCTCGATGTCGGGACCGAGGTCGGCGGTGAAGGACAGGCGCGCCAGGACGTCGGGCGGCGGGAAGATCACCGGGTCGTTGCGGACGTCGGGGTCGAGCAGCGGCACGGCCGCCTTGTTCGCCGTGTCGTAGCGGATCGCGTTCGCGTTCGCGGCCGAGATCTCGGGCTGGAGGTAGAAGTTCATGAAGGTCCGAGCGCTGTCCAGATGCGACGCGTCGACCGGGACGGCGAGCGAATCGACCCACCGCAACCCACCCTGCTTCGGGAGCACGAACTCGAGGTCCGGGTTCGTGGCCTTCGCCTGCAGGACGTCACCGGAGTACGCGTGCGCCAGCACGATCGTGCCGTCGGCGAGGGCCGACTGGTAGTCGGAGTCGAACCCTTTGATCACGCCCTTCCACTTCAACAGCTGGTCGCGCGCGGCATCGATCTCCTGCTGCGAGGTCGTGTTCGGATCGAGGCCGAGCGACAGGAGGGCCGCGCCGAACGCGTCGCGTTCCTCATCCAGCACCGTCATCCGGCCCTTGTAGCGGTCGTCGCCGAACACGGTCCAATCCGGCGGTTCCTTCACCACCGTGCGGTCATACCCGATCCCCGTCGTGCCCGTGGCCCACGGGATCGTGTACATGTTGCCGGGATCGAACCCCTGGGTCCGGAACGCGGGATCGAGGTTGCCGATGTTCGACAGGGTGCCTGCGTTCACCGGCTCGAGGAGCCCGAGCTCGTGGAACCGGCGCACGAAGTTCTCCGAGGGGACCATGAGGTCGAACGTCACCCCGGTCCGCCCGCGACGGCGGCCGGCGGTGGCGCTCACGAGTCGGCGTTGGAGCTCGTCGTTCGAGACGTAGGTCTGGTACGAAGCCGTGATCCCCTCCTGCTGCTGGAACGTGACGAGGATCGACGGATCGATGTAGTCGGTCCAGTTCTGGAACAGGAGCTGCTGCTGACCCCGCGAGCACGCCTCCAGCAGCGGCGCCGCGAGCAGGGCCGCACCGGCGACCCCAGCGGTCTGGAGGAACGACCTCCTCGAGAGCATCGGTGCGGCCGTCCTCAACGCCTCCTCATCAGGCCAGGAAGACCGGCACCGGCGCGTGGCGCGCGACCCGCTCCGATACGGAGCCCACGAGGATCCCTTTGAGCTGCCCGAGGCCGCGCCGGCCCATCACGATCAGGTCGGCGTGCTCCTCCTCGGCGGTGTCGAGGATCGCCTCGGTCGGATCGCCGCGCACCACGACCGCGCGCGCCTCGTGCCCGCGTGCGCGGAGCAGCTCCACTGCCTCCTCCGCCAGCTCGACCGCCTCCGTCTCCATCTCGGTGCGCAGGTGCTCGGTCTCGAGGATGCCGCGGCGGCGGATCGCGTGCGGCGGATCGAACACCACGACGACGACGATCGCGGCCTCGCGGACCCGCGCGATCTCGCTGGCCCAGGCGAGGCCCACCTCAGAGCCGGGCGACCCGTCGACGGGACACAGCACCGTGCGGATCGATGCCTTCAGCTCGGGGATCCGAAGGGGCTCCTCCGGCGGGCCTCCCTCTCCGGGCTGCCAGTGCTCGCCGGATCGATCACTCATCGCCGCCCTCCGCCATCTCGGCCGCCTCCATCGGCGGCAGCAGCTCGTCGGTCTCGCCGCGTCCCTTCTTGAAGTACTTCGCGATCGGATACAGGATCGGCCCGCTCACGATGAACAGGGCCGCGAGCCCGACCGCGTGGAACCACCCCTCCTCGATCACCTGGTTGACCAGCGCGAACGCGATGATGCCGACCGGGAACACGACCACGAGGAAGATGCCGGGCCAGCCGCCCGGGATGCGGTAGGGGCGATCCATATCCGGTTCCCGGATCCGCAACACGACGAGCGCGACGAACTCCAGCAGCAACGCCGCCGCGTAGATCGTGACGTCCACGACCACGAGGCTCTGGAACGGGCCGAGGATGAAGATCGAGTAGATCACGCTCGAGACGACGAGCGCGACCCACGGCGTCCCGTAGCGCGGATGGATCCTGAAGAGCACCTTCGGCAGGTAGCCGTCCTCGCCCATCACGAACGGGATCCGCGTCACGGACAGCAGCAACGCCGAGAACAGGCCGGCCGCCGAGACGATCGCGCCGAACGCCATGAGCACCCCGAGCCAGTGCCCGCCGATGGTCTGCGCGATGTCGGTCCACGCGCCGGCCTCCCAGATCGGGGAGTCGGGCTTGTCCAGACCGACCACCGCCAGCCCGATCACGACGGGGAGCAGGTAGCACAACGTGATCAGCGGCAACGTGATCACGAGGGTCTTCGGATAGTCGCGGCGCGGGTTCTTCATCTCGCCGGCGATCGTCGACAGGCCGTCCCATCCCAGGTAGTTCCACATCACGACGAACAGCGCCAGGTTCAGCGACTGCGTGACGGTCTGGCCCGGGACCACGAACGGATGGAACGGGTTGTAGTGCCACTGGAACAGCCCGAGCACGGTCATGATCACGAACGGCGCCAGCACGATCACGCCGAAGATCTTCGAGGAGTCCCCGACGAGCTTGGCTCCGCGGATATTGAGCCAGGTGAAGAACCAGATCACCGACGCGCCGAGAAGCCACCGCGCCAGCGCGTTCGTCTCGAAGATGGGGAAGTAGATCGAGGAGTACTCGACGAACAGCACCGGATAGATCGCCATGTCGACCCACGTGGTGAGCCACGACCACCAGCCCTCCTGGAACCCCCAGAACGGGCCGCATGCCCGCTTGACCCAGAAGTAGAAGCCGCCCTCGACCGGCATGGCCGTCGCCAGCTCGGCGACCATGAGCGCCGTCGGCAAGCTCCAGATGATCGGCGTGATGAGGATGAGCAGGATCGCCATCCCGGCGCCGCCCGAGCCCACCACGTCCTCGAGGCCGTAGGCACCGCCGGAGACGGTGAAGAACATGATGAACACGAGCGAGCCCAGCGCGAGCGAACGCTTGACGACGCGGATGTTCGGCGCCGGTGCGTCCGGCACGGTGGCAACGGCCACGGGCCCCTCCCGTTCCGCCTGCCCGGCGGATGGCGCATCCTGCCACGGGTGCCGCGGGCGAGCAACCCGGAACGGCGACCGAGCTACGGCGCGACCGGGTCGAAGCGGGACAACGAATACGGGCCGAACGACACGTGCGTGACGCGGCCGTCGGAGCGCCGGTGGAACACGACCGGCTCACCGGACTCACGGATGCCGGGATCGACCGTGAATCGGTCGTCCTGCCCCGCCGGCGTGCACGTCGGGCGCCACTCGGCGTCGTCCGGGTCGACGAACGCCAGCTTCCCGTCGCGCCATTCGCAGCGGAACAACAGCGCTTCTTCGGCGTCCCCGTAGAGCCCCAGCAGGTCGGCGTACGCCGGCGGAACGGGCGCCGGCGGCCGCGCGGGAGCAACGGTCGAACGAGCGGCCTCGAGCGCCAGATCGCCCAGCGCCATCGACAGCTCCGCCGCGTCGCCGCTCCCGTTCAGCAGCGCGATCGCGCCGACCTCCTCCTTGACCCGGAAGCACGCGTTCGTGATGAAGCCGGGCAGCCCGCCAGAGTGCTGGAGCCACACGGTCTCGCCTCGGCGGACGCCGTACCAGCCGATGCACCACGCCTCGGTCCACGCCTCGTTGCCGAGGTAGCGCGGCAGATGCATCTCCTTGAGCGAGGACCCGGCCAAGATCTGTCGCCCGCCACGATCGCCGCCGTCCTCGCGGAACTGCGCGCCGAGCCACCGTCCCAGATCCTCCACGCAGGACCATAGCCCACCTTCCGCGGCCGGGAACTCCGGCAACCGGTGAGCCTCGGCGAGCTCGTCGTTCATCCACCGGCCCTGGTAGCCCTTCGCCCGCCTCGTCACGAGGTCCTCGGGGAGCGGCGCGTACGCGGTCGAGGTCATGCCCAGCGGCTCGAGGATGTTCGCCCGGACGTGATCCGTGTACGGAACGCCCGCGACGCGGGCCACGATCTCTCCCAACAATTGGTACGCGAAGTTCGAGTACTTCTGCTGCGTGTTCGGGGGCACGCTGGCCGCGATCTCCGCGGCGCGCGCCAGGTTGATCGCCGGCGAGCTCTCGTAGAGACCCTTCGTCCAGTCGGTCCGCGGCGGATCGCCGACCAGACCCGACTCGTGCGACAGCATCCGGCGGATCGTGATCGTCTCGACCAGGCCGAACGGGCTGATCGCGTCGCGCAGCTCGGGGAGGTACGTGACGGCCGGGTCGTCCAGGTGCAGCTTCCCCTCGTCGCGGAGCTGCATGATCGCGGTCGCGGTGAACGTCTTGGTGATCGAGGCGATGCGGTAGAGGGTGGCCGCGTCGGGGGCGCGGCGCGCGGCCACGTCGGCGAACCCGTAGCCGCCGGACCACACCAACCCGTCCCCGTGGACGACGCCCGCCATCGCGCCCGGCAGGCGTTTGTCCTTCACGAACGCCGCGACCGTCTGGTCGAACTTCGGGGCCAGGTCCTCCAGGGGGGAAGCCATGCGGCGCAGCCTACGCGACCCGACTAGGATTGCCGAGCGCGCCATGGCCACCTCCGAGCAGCGAACCTGTCCGTCCTGCAGCGGCGCGAACCCGTCCGACGCGAAGTTCTGCGCGCGATGCGGCACGGCCCTCGCCGCGGTCTGCGGCACGTGTGGGCACGGGAACGCCGCCGACGCGAGTTTCTGCACCGAGTGCGGCGGCCCGCTCATGACGACGAGCGTGTCGGGATTCGGGTCCCCGCAGGCCTACACGCCGGCGGCGCTCGCCGAGAAGATCCGGGCGGGCAGCGCGAAGCTCGAGGGCGAGCGCAAGCAGATCACCGTGCTCTACGCCGACGTCATCGGATCGACGACGATGGCCGAGCGGCTCGACCCGGAGGACATGCGGGCGATCCTGCAGCGCTCCTTCGATGTGATGCTCGAGCAGATCCACCGCTACGAGGGCACGGTCTCCCAGTTCCTCGGCGACGGGCTCCTCGCGCTCTTCGGCGCGCCGATCGCCCACGAGGACCACGCGCAACGCGCCGCTCGCGCCGCGCTGGACATCCAGGCGGCGCTCGAGCCCTACCGCCGGGAGCTCGCCGAGACGCGCGAGCTGGATCTGCGCTTCCGCATCGGACTGCACAGCGGGCCGGTCGTGGTCGGCCACGTCGGGGTCGACCTGTCGATGGACTACCTCGCGGTGGGCGACACCATGAACATGGGCGCGCGCATCCAGGCGGCCGCGCCGCCGGGATCCGTCGCGGCCAGCCAGGCGACGCGGGAGCTGATCGAGGGCTACTTCGTGCTCCGCGACCTGGGCGAGCTGGAGCTCAAGGGTAAGGGACGCCAGCACGTCTACGAGGTCGAACGGTCGACCGGCGTCCGCTCCCGCGTCGACGTCGGCGCCGACCGCGGCCTCGGGCCGTTCGTGGGCCGCGAGCGAGAGCTCGGAACGCTCAACGAGCTCTTGGCCCTGGCGGACTCCGGCGCCGGACAGGTGGCGTTCGTCTCGGGCGATCCCGGGATCGGCAAGTCCCGGCTCCTGTACGAGTTCCGGCGGGCGCGCGGGGACGAGGACGCCGCATGGCGTATCGGCCGCTGCATCTCCTACGGTGCGGAGATCCCGTACCTCCCGATCATCGATGTGGTGAAGGACGCCTACCGGATCGAGGAGACCGACGACGACGAGCGCGTCGCCCGCAAGCTGCGGGACGGCGTCGCGCTCGCCGGCGCGGATCCCTCGGCGGTCCCGCTCCTCGAGCACCTCATCACGTCAGGGAACGATGAGGTGGCGGCCATGGATCCGTGGCTGCGGAAGGCGGCGACGTTCGAGGCGCTGCGAGCCGTTGCCGTGGCGGCCGCCGCGCGGAGGCCGCTCGTCCTGACCATAGAGGACGCGCATTGGATCGACGCGCCGTCGACCGAGTTCCTCTCCTACCTGATCGACGTCGTGCCGCAGCACCGGATCTTGCTCCTCGTGTCGCACCGCACCGGTTGGGCGCAGCCCTTCGGGGACGCGGCGCACTTCACCCATCTCGGCCTCCGGACCCTCTCCCAACGTGAGGCAACGGAGGTCGCCGAGGCGGTCGTCGGGGCGAGCGGGCTCCCACCGGAGCTCGAGGAGCTCATCTTCCGCAAGGCGGAGGGGAATCCCTTCTACGTGGAGGAGGTCACGAAGGCGCTCGTCGAAACAGGCGCGGTTCGGCGAGAGGACGGGCATCACGTCCTCGCGCGCCCGATCGCGGACGTGGAGGTGCCCGACACGGTGCAGGGCGTGATCATGGCCCGGCTCGATCGCTTGCCCGAGGACCCGAAGCGGGCGATCCAGACGGCGTCGGTGATCGGGCGCGAGTTCACGCTGCAGCTGCTGGAGCGGACCGCGGCGCTCCCTGAGGACTCAGCCGAGAGCGTGCGGGAGCTCCGCTCCCTCGATCTCATCTTCGAGCGCTCGCTCTATCCGGAGCTCGTGTACATGTTCAAGCACGCGCTCACGCACGACGTCGCCTACCAGAGCCTGCTGCTGGAGCGGCGCAAGCACCTCCACGGCGTCGTGGCCGACGCGATCCACGAGCTGTACGCGGACCGGCTGACCGAGCAGTACGAGACCCTCGCCCACCACTACGAACGCGCGGAGCGGTGGGCAGACGCCGTCGGGTTCCTGGTGCGATCCGGCGACAAGGCGACGGCCGCGTTCGCCGCCAACGAGGCGATCTCGTTCTACGAGCGCGCGCTCGACGTGATCGCGCGCTCCGGGGTGGAGGTCGCGCCCGAGGTCCTGATGCACCTGCACCATGCCCTCGGTGAGGCGCTGTTCCTGGTCAACGCATGGGAGCGCAGCGTCGCCAGCTTCGAAGCCCTGCGCGCGATCGCGCTCGACGAACGTGACGAACGCAACGTGGGCGAGGCCTGGTTCCGCATGTCGATGACCTACCTCTGGTGGCATCGGTTCGAGGATGGGGTGGCCTGCGCGGAAGAGGCGGTCGCGATCGGCGAGCGCCTCAGTGACCCGGTGCTGCGAGCGGGCGGGCTCTACTCGATCGGGTTGATCGAGTTCTGCACCGGACGGTTGGCGGCCGGGGAGGCGGCCCTCGAGCAGATGCTCGAGCTCGCGCGCGAGGGCGGGGATCCCATGTTGCAGAGCATGTCGCTCGAGGGCCTCGGGGAGCTGAAGCATCTGCGCGGGGACGAGGCTGGAGGGCTCGCGCTCGTGACGGAGGCGTCCGAGATCGGGCGGGCCAACGGCATCCCGATCGCGATGCTCTGGCCGATCTGGGCGCAAGGGATCGCGTCCTGCGGAGCAGGCCGCTACGACGATGCGCTCGCGTCGTTGACGGAGGTCCTGGCGCTCGCGGAGCGGCTGGGCGAGAAGGCGGTGTGGTGCCGCACGACGAACTCTCTGGGCTGGCTGTTCGGCGACCTCTGCAACTGGGAACGCGCGATCGAGTGGAACGCGACGAGCCTGGAGGAGGCCCGCGCGTTCGGCGACCCCGAGATCATCCGCAACGCCGCGCTCAACCTCGCCGATTGCTACATGGCGACGGGCCGTCCCGCCGAGGCCGAACCGCTCCTCGAGGAGGTCGAGCGGGACTCGCGCCAGCGGGGCACATGGGGCGAGGGGTGGATGAAATGGCGATACTCGCAGCACACCGACGTCAGCCTCGGGGAGCTCCGGTTCGCCCAGGGCGACCTCGACGCCGCGCGCGGGTACGCCGAACGCTGCATCGAGGCGGCCGAGCGGACCGATTCGAAGCGCAACGTGGTCAAGGGTCGTCGCCTGCTCGCGAAGGTATCGGCCGCAGCCGGGGATCCGGACGCGGCCGACGATGAGATCCGGATCGCGCTGGGCGTCGCCCGGGAGATCGGGAACCCGGCGCAGATCCGCGAGACGCTCGCCGTCCTCGGCGACCTCCACGACGCAGCCGGCCGTCCCGAGGAGGCTCGGGCGGCGCGGCTCGAGGCGGTCTTGGTGGCGACCGACGTCGCCGACCGACTCGCCGATCCGCTGATCCGCGGCGCGTTCCTCGCTTCGCCGCAGATCGCCGCGCTCCGCGACACCGTCTGAGCGCTCAGATCCCCTTCAGGAACGCGACGGTCTCGGCAAGGCCGTCCTCGAGGTGCGTCCACGGCTTCCACGCGAGCGCCGAGGCGGCGGTGGCGATGTCGAGGACGCTGCGCCGGAGCTCCCCCGGCGGGAGCGGGCCCTGCTGCGCCTCGCCGGTGAACCCGATGATGTCGGCCAGGAGCCGGTAGAGCCCGTTCACGCTGGTCTCCAGGCCGGTGCCGACGTTCACGACCTTGGCCGAGGCCCGGTCGATCGCCTGCACGAACGCGTGCGCGACGTCGTCGATGAACACGTAGTCCCGCGTCTGGTTCCCGTCGCCGTAGATCGTCGGGGCCTCGCCGGCCAGCATCTTGCCCGCGAACATCGACACGACGCCGGCCTCGCCGCCCGGATCCTGTCGCGGCCCGTAGACGTTCGCCAGCGCGAGGGCCGTGAAATCGAGGCCGCGGTAGCGCTGGTAGTACGAGAGGTAGTCGATCACCACCTTCTTCGAGATCCCGTACGGGCTGAGCGGGTGGGAGCCCTGCGCCGCGGATTCCTTCGCGGGCAGCCGCCGCGCCTCCCCGTAGAGCGTCCCCCCGCTGGCCGCGTAGACCACCTTCCGCGTGCCGACCTTCGCGGCGCACTCCAGCACGTTCAGGGCGCCCATCAGGTTCACGGCCGCGTCGTACTCGGGATCCTCGAGCGAGGGGCGAACGCCCGCCTGCGCCGCTAGGTGGAACACGATCTCGGGCTTGTGGCGCTCGAACAGCGGCTCGAGGCCGTCGGCCCGCACGTCCATGTTGAAGAAGGTGTAGGCCTTGCCGTAGCCGCGGGCCTCGCCCAGGTTCGCGATCCGGCCGGTCGAAAGGTCGTCCACGGCGACGACGCGGTGATCCTCGGCGAGGAGTCGATCGGCCAGGTTCGAGCCGATGAACCCGGCGCCCCCGGTCACCAGGACGGTCGTCACGCGGGCAACTGTAGGTTCGGGTCCGCGGCGATGTCCAACGCGGTCCGTTCGCCGCGCGCCAGCCGGGCGGCTCCGACGCAGGCGATCATGGCCGCGTTGTCCGTGCACAGCTCGAGCGGCGGGATCAGCACGCGGAGGCCCGCGGCCTCGCCGTCGGCGCGCAGGCGCTCGCGCAGACGGGTGTTCGCCACCACCCCGCCGCCCAGCAGCACGGTCTCCGTGCCGACCTGCTTCGCCGCCGCGATCGTCTTCGAGACCTGCACGTCGACGATCGCCTCCTGGAACGATGCCGCGAGGTCCGGGACCGAGATCTCGCGGCCGGCCGCCTGCTCCGCCCGGACGTGCCGCAGGACCGCCGTCTTGAGCCCGCTCATCGAGAAGTCGAGGTCGCCGGAGGCCTCCATCGGGCGCGGGAACGCGACCGCGCCGGGATCGCCGTCCTTCGCCGCGGCGTCCAGCGCCGGCCCACCGGGGAACCCCAGCCCGAGCAGCCGCGCGACCTTGTCGAAGGCCTCCCCCGCCGCGTCGTCGAGCGTCTGGCCCACGACCACGTGGTGGAACAGGGCCGGCACGTGCACCAGCATCGTGTGGCCGCCCGAGACGATCAGGGCGACGAACGGCGGCTCGGGAGGCTCGGTCTCGACGAAGTTCGCCCAGTAGTGGCCCTCGAGGTGGTTCACGCCGAGCAGCGGCACGCCGGTCGCCAGCGTGATCGCCTTCGCCGCCGCCATGCCCACCAGGAGCGCGCCGACGAGCCCGGGGCCGACCGTGACGGCCACCCCGTCGATCGACCCGAGGTCGATCGACGCGTGCTCCAGCGCCCGCGCCAACAGCGGGTTCAGCGCCTCGACGTGCGCCCGCGCGGCGATCTCGGGCACCACGCCGCCGTAGCGCTCGTGCAGGTGCTCCTGCCGCGCGATCAGGTTCGCGCGGAGCGCGCCGTCGGCGAGGATCGCCACGGCCGTCTCATCGCAGGAGGTCTCGATGCCGAGCGTGATCACGCGGGCCGGAGCCCCTCCGGGAGGGTGGCCATGATGCCGTCGAGCCGCTCCCGGTAGACCGCGTCGCGGATGTCGTCGGTCCACATGATCAGCGCGTCCTCGCGGAGCTCGGCGTAGTAGTTGCGCCGGATCCCCACCGGATGGAACCCGAACCGCGCGTAGAGCCGTTGCGCGCGCCAGTTCGTCACGCGGACCTCGAGCGAGACGGCCTGGCCCCCCATCGCCCGGGCCGCCAGCAGCTGCTCGTACAGGAGCCGGTGCGCGATGCGGTGGCCCTGGAGCATCGGGTCCACCGCGATGTTCGTGACGTGCGCCTCCTCGCCGTAGCAGATCAGCCCCGCGTAGCCGACGATGTCGCGCTCGATCCTCGCCACGAGGTAGTTGCGGTTGCTCGGCTCGGTCATCTCGGCGACGAACAGGTTCGGCGACCACGGCCGCGCGTACGCCTGGCGCTCGATCGCCATCACGCCGCGCAGGTGGCGCCGGCGCATCTTCGCGATCTCGAGCCTAGGCGCCCCGGGCTCGGCTATCCCACGCGATCTCAGCATCCGTCTTCCTCAGGTACAGCGGAACGACCTCGAACGGCCGGTCGTGCTCCTCACGGAGGAACCTCGGCGCGGCCAGCTCCACGAGCGAGGCGGCGTCGGGGTGCGCCACCGCCGGCGGCGCGACCCCGATGCGAGCCCCGATCTCCTGGAGCACATCCTGATACAGGATGGCACCGTCGCCGACGGCAAGCATCTCGCCCGGCAGCGCCTCCAGTTCGGCCGCGAGATGCTCCGGCTTCTGCACGGCGTAGTCGGTCTCGCGCATGACGCCCCCCGGCACCGGCCGGTAGATCGCGCTGAAGACCTCGCCGCGACGGCCGTCGATCACCGCGACGATCGCGCGGTGGGTGAATCGGACCGCGTACGCGAGCGCGTCGAGGCTCGGGATGCCGAGGATCGGCGCCATCTCCGCCTGCGCGAGGGTCTTCGCGGTCACGACGCCGACGCGCAGGCCGGTGAACAGGCCGGGACCGATACCGACCGCGAACCCACCGACCTGCTCGAGGTCGACCCCGGTCCAGCGGAGCAGCTGGTCGAGGGCGGGGGTCACGGCCTCCTGCCGCGCGGTCCCGGCGACCTGGATCCGGCCGAGGATCTGCGTCTCGGTCCCGATCGCGACCGAGGTCTGGGGGGTGGACGTCTCGATCCCGACGACGATCACGGCGACCTCCAGGGCAGGAACGCGAGCTCGAGGTCCTCGGCCCGCTCCGCCCAGGACGCACCCTGCGCCGAGAACCCGATCCGGCGCGCGTCGTCCGCTCCGGCCGGGTCCTCGTCGGTCAGCTCCACCCGGAGCCGGTCGTCGGGCAGGAGCTCCCCGATCGCGTCGCCCCATTCGATGAGCAGCACGCACGCCCCCCCCTCCAGCTCCTCTAGCGCGAGATCCACCACGTCCTGGACACGCTCGAGCCGGTAGACGTCGACGTGCGCGATCGGGAGCCGGCCGCTCACGTACTCCCGCACGAGCGTGAACGTCGGGGACGCGACCTGCTCGGTCGCGCCGAGCCCCCGGGCCACACCCTGGACGAACGTGGTCTTGCCCGCGCCGAGGTCGCCGGTCAGCACCACGACGTCGTGCAGCCGCAGCAGCGTCGACAGGGCCTCCCCCACCGCGCGTGTGTCCGCCGCGGTCGCCGCGCGAAGCCCCAGGTCCACCGCTAGAAGAGCTCCAGCTGCTCTTCGTCGGGGACCACGACGACCGCGGGCTCCTGGGTTGGGGCCTCGGGAGGCACCGGCGAGACCGGGCCTTCGTGATACGCATCCAACGTGGACCTCACCAACCGGAAGTCGGCGCGGAGGTCCTGGAACTGCCGGCTCCCCTCGCCGCCGCCGCGCAGGATCGCGGCCGGATGGAACGTCGGGATCACGCGGCGGCCGTGCCAGGGATAGACGGAGCCGCGCATCGAGGTGATCCCCCGCTGCGTCTCCAACACGAACTTCGTCGCGAAGTTGCCGAGGGTCACGATCACCGCGGGCTGCACGATCGAGATCGTCTCGACGAGCCAGGGCGTGCACGACTCGATCTCGTCGGGGAGCGGATCGCGGTTGCCGGGCGGGCGGCACCGCAGGACGTTCGCGATGTACACGTCCTCGCGCCGGAGCCCGATCTCGCCCAGCATCTTCGTGAGCAGCTGCCCGGCGGCGCCCACGAACGGCTCCCCCTGCCTGTCCTCGTGCAGGCCGGGCGCCTCGCCGATGAACAGCAGGTCCGCGTCCGCGTCGCCAACCCCGAAGACCACCTGGGTCCGCGTCTCGGACAGGCGGCAGCGCGTGCAGCCGGCCGCCTCCGCCGCGACCTCGGCCAACGTTCGCGGGCTCATCCGGGTCCCTCGCCGGCGGCGCGTCCGCGACGCTTCGGGGCCGCCGGTCCGAAGACCGCGGGCACGAAGGCCTCCAGCTCGCGGACCAGCCGCTCGGGTTGTTCGAGCATCGGGATGTGGCCCGCCTCCTCGAGCACGACGAGGCGACCCTGCGGCAGCGCGGCGGCCAGCGACACGGCCGCGGCCGGCGGGGTCACGCGATCGTCGTCCCCCACCAGCACGAGCGCCGGCACCCGCACGCGCGGCACGGCGTGCCGCAGATCCATCTCCATCAGCTCGGGCAGCGTGTCGGTCCAGACCTCCGAGGGCGTGCGCCGCGCGAGCCCGACGACGTGGTCGACCACCGGCTTCGGCGTGTCGGGCCCGAACTGCGTCAGTCGCGTGACCATGCCGCCGAGGTCGACCGGGCTCGACAGGACCGCCTTGCGGACGCGGTCGACGCGGAGCGCCGCGGCCTGGATCGATCCGAACCGCGGCCGCAGCAGCCCGGTCACCGATCCCATCGCGCCCCGCAGCAGATCCGAGGATGCGGCGCCGATCAGCACGATGCCGGCGATCCGCGGCCCGAAGAGCTCCGGCCGCTGCTCGGCGAGGGCGAGCACGGCCATCGCGCCCATCGAATGACCGACGACGATCGCGGGGCGGTCCGGCGTGACCGCGTCCAGGACCGCGGCCACGTCGCGGCCCATCGCCCGCAGCGTGAGATCGGCGTTGGCGGGCCGCTCGCTCATGCCGTGCGAACGGAAATCCATCGCGACCACCCGCGCCTGCCGCGCGAGGTCGGGCCACACGTGACACCACACCGACATGTCCAGGCTGAACCCGTGCGCCAGCAGCACGACCGGCGCGGCCGGGTCGCCTGCCGCGCGCACCGCGAGCCCCGTCCCGTCGAACGACGCGACCGGGCCGAGGTCCTCGGGCGGCAGGTCGCCGAGCGGTTCGGTCCCGCGCCCATGGCGCCGCTGGGCGACGACGCCGCCGACCATGCCCGCCGCGAGGCCGGCGGCGATCCCGGCCGAGATCAGGGCGGCGCGGCGTCTCATCCGACGTGCTCCCTCGGCACGCGCGCCCCGATCCGCGTGACGATCTCGTACGCGATCGTGCCGGCCGCCTCGCCGAGCTCGGCGGCGGTGATGGCGTCGCCTCCCTGCTCACCGAGGAGCACCACCTCGTCGCCGGGCGCGACCTCTGCGTCGCCGCAGTCGATCACCAGCTGGTCCATCGTCACGGTGCCCGCGACGCGGTGGCGGCGTCCCCCGATCAGGACCTGCGCGCGGGACGAGGCGGTGCGCGGGTAGCCGTCCGCGTAGCCGACCGGCACCGTCGCGATCGTCGAGGCCCGCTCGAGCTCGTAGCGCTGGCCGTAGCTGAGGCGCTCCCCGGCGGGCAGTCGCTTCGTCATCGACACGGCCGAACGCCACGACAGCGCCGGGCGGAGCCCGCGGTCCTCGCCGACCCCGGCCGCCGGCAAGATCCCGTAGAGGGCGATCCCCGGGCGCACGAGGTCGAAGGCCGCCTCCGGGTGCCGCAGCACCGCGCCACTGTTCGACGCGTGGACGAGCCGCGGCTCGATGCCGGCGGCGTGCGCCGCCTCGACGACCCGCGCGAACCGGTCCAGCTGGGTCTTCGTCACGACCTCATCGTCCTCGCTCATCGCCAGATGCGTCCACAGACCCTCGACCTCGAAGCCGGCCGCGACGACCGAGGCGAGGAACCGCGGCGCGTCCTCCGGCGGCCAGACCCCGACGCGGTGCATGCCGGTGTCGATCTTCACGTGGACCGCGACCGTCCCCCGGGCCGCGGCGGCCAGCCGGGCGAGGCCGACGTCGGTGTACACCGTCGGCGTCAGCCGGTGCGCCAGGGCCACGGCCTCCGAGCCGGCCGGGAACTCCGAGAGCACCAGGATCGGCGCCTCGATCCCGGCCAGGCGGAGCTCGAGGCCCTCCTCGACGAGCGCCACCCCCGCCCACGTCGCGCCCGCCTCGATCGCGGCGCGGGCCACCGGGACCGCGCCGTGCCCGTACGCGTTCGCCTTCACGACGGCCATCAGCTCCGCGCCGTCGGGCTCGAGGACCGACACGTTGTGGCGGATCGCGCCGAGGTCGACCACGGCGCGCGTCGGGCGGAACCGTGCGGTCCCGCCGCTCACGGACCTCACGACTGCGTCCTCACCAGGTCGATCGCGGCGGGCAGGCGTTCGGCGACGTCGCCCGCGAGCGTGCCCTCGCCGAACCCCTCCCCCGCGAGGATGCCCGCCAGCCCGTGGAGGTACGCGCCGGCCCACGCCGCGTCGAACGGCGGCAGGCCCGCCGCGACCAGCCCGCCGATCGTCCCGGTGAGCACGTCGCCGGTGCCGGCCGTCGCGAGGAACGGGGACCCGGTCGGGTTGATGCGCGCCGACCCGTCCGGCGCCGCGATCGCCGTGCGACTCCCTTTCACGAGCGCCACGCCGTTCGTGCGGGCGGCGAGGGCCCGCGCCGCGGTCAGCCGGTCGCCGTCGTGGCCGCCGCTCAGCCGGGCCAGCTCGCCCAGGTGCGGCGTCAGCACGACCTCGGTCTTCCGGTCGGCCAGCAGCTCCTCGTCCCCGGCGAACGCGTTCAGCCCGTCGGCGTCGAGCACGACCGGCACCGGGCTCTCGCGGAGCACGCCCCGAACGAACGCCTGCGTGTCGGCGTTCGTCGACAGACCCGGCCCAATCGCGAGGGCGTCCGCGCCGGCGAGCGCCTCGAGGACCGCGTCGTGCGCCGCCGGCGCGACGGTCCCGTCCGCGGTCTCCGCGAGCGGCAGGAACACCGTCTCCGTCAGCCCCAGCTGCACGACCGGGAGGATCGAGGCCGGCACGGCGACCACGACGTAGCCCGCGCCGATCCGCCCCGCAGCGTGGGCCAGCAGGCGCACGGCGCCGGTCATCCGCCGGGAGCCCGCGACGATCACGAGCGTGCCGCTCGCCTTCTTGTGCCCGTCGGTCGCGCGCTCGGGCAAGACGCCCACGACGTCGTCGGGCTCCGTCAGCCCACACGAGTCCGGGAGCAGGTCGTCGGGGAACCCGATGTCTACCACGCGGACGTCGCCGGCGTACTCGGCGCCGGGCAGCAGCACGGCGCCGGTCTTCGCGGCCCCGAACGTGACCGTCAGATCCGCCCGGATCACGGCGCCCGGCGCGGCGCCGGTGGCGCCGTCGACGCCCGAGGGGATGTCGACGCTGACCACGGGCAGCAACGACGCGTTGACCGCCTCGATCGCCTCCGCGACCTCGCCCTCGGGAACGCCGCGGAACCCGGTGCCGAAGAGCGCGTCGATCGCGACGTCGGCCCGCGCCAGCTCGCGTTCGAGGAGGGCCGGCGACGAGCGTCGGAGCCGGGCGTCCGTCTCAGCGGTCAGCCGGCGCGCGTTCGCACCGGCGGGCCCTCGCAGGACCGAAGGATCCTCCAGCGCGATCGCCGCGACCCGCACGCCCCATCGCGCGAGGTGACGTGCGGCGACGTACCCGTCGCCGCCGTTGTTGCCCTTCCCGCAGAGCACCACCGCCCGGCGCCCGTAGGTGCCGCCGAGGAGGTCCACGCATGCGCGCGCGACCGCCGCCCCGGCGCGTTCCATCAGATCCACCGCCGCGATGCCGCGCTGCTGCGCGGCGCGGTCGAGCTCGACCGCCTCGGACGGCGTGATCACCGGCTTCATCCTTCGGTCACCGCCACCGCGAACGCGACCGCGTTCGTCTCCTCGTGGGTGAACGTGATGAGGACCTTGGAGACGCCGAGCCCGTCGGCGCGGCGCTTCGCGTTGCCGGCGAGCGCGATCGAGGGTGCGCCCGAGGGATGCCGGGCCACGCTGATGTCCTGCCACCGCCGGCCGCGGTATCCGCCGAGCGCCTTGATCACGGCCTCGCGGGCCGCGAACCGCCCGGCGTAGGACTCGGCCGGACGCCCCTTCGCGTCGCAGTACGCGATCTCCTCGGGGGTGAAGACACGATCCCGCATCGTCGGATGGCGCGCGAGCGCTCGCTCCATCCGCGCGATCTCGCAGATGTCGACGCCGAGCCCGACGATCTCCACGCCGGGAAGGCTAGCCGGTCGGCTCGGGAGGGTCAGCCGCACCCGGATCGGCGTCCTCGGGTGCCGCCTCTTCCGTCTCGAGGTCGGCCTCGTCCGGCGCCTCCTCGCGCCGGTTGCGCGTCGCGCGCCGGCGCTCGAGCGACAGCACGAACGCGATCGCCGCGATCGCCAGGAGCGCCCCGCCGATCGCGCCGGCCCCCGAGATCCCACCGCCCGAACCCGCCGAGGACGCGGACGTCGACGGCACGGGAACGCCCACCGTCGGCCCCACCGGCAGCGGCGGTTCCGGCGCCTGTCCCGGCAGCGGCGGCCGCGGAGGCGGCGCCACGTGTCGAAGCTGGGCCATCGTCAGCAGCGAGCACGCGTCCGAGATCCAGTGGTCCCCTTGTTGCTGCAGGACGACGGCCACCCGGGATCCCGACGGGAACAGGATCGCGCAGTCGCTGCCGCCGGCGGCGCCCATGCTCGCGACGACGTCCACCGTCGAGTGCAGCTGGCCTTTGTAGACCGCGTCGACCCGGAACGTCTGCGCGGTCGTCATCGCGTCGAGCGGCCGCTGCGACGTCACCTCGCCCACGAACGCCGCGTCGGCCCGCCGGAGCACCTGCTTGGGTGTCTGCGGCGTGCACCCGCACGCGAAGCACGGCGAGGCGGTCGCCACCAGGCAGGTCCCGGATACGAGCAGGAGCGCGACAACGCGAACGAGCGAGCGCCGCACGACGAGGACGCTACTCGACCGTGACGGACTTCGCGAGGTTCCTCGGCTGGTCGACGTCGCAACCGCGCAGCACGGCCATGTGGTAGGCGAGGAGTTGCAGCGGCGCCGTGACGACCACCGGCGAGAGCAGCTCGGGCGTCTCCGGAACGGCCAGCACGTGATCGGCGATCCGCGCGACCTCGGTGTCGCCCTCCGTCACGATCGCGATCACCGAGGCGCCCCGCGCCTTCACCTCCTGGATGTTCGAGACCATCTTCGGATAGACGTGGCAGGTCGTGGCGATGGCGACGACCGGCAAGCCCTCCTCGAGCAGGGCGATCGGACCGTGCTTCAACTCGCCGGCGGGATGTCCCTCCGCGTGGATGTAGCTGAGCTCCTTCAGCTTCAGCGCGCCCTCCAGCGCCGCCGGGTAGCCGGTGTGTCGCCCGATGAACAGCACGTCGCGGGCGTCCTGGTAGCGCTCCGCGATCGCTCGGACCTCGTCGTCGAGCTCGATCGAGCGCTGCACCTTGTCCGGGAGCTCGTGGAGCTCGCCGAGGATCTTCTCGATCTCCTCGGGGAAGCGCGACCCGCGGATCTGCGCCAGGTACAGCGCGACCAGCTCCTGCGCGACCATCTGCGTCGCGAACGTCTTCGTGGCGGCGACGCCGATCTCGGGGCCGGCGTGGGTGTAGAAGATGCCGTCCGCCTCGCGGGCGAGCGAGGACCCGACCGTGTTCGTGACCGCGATCACCTGCGAGCCCTGCCGCCGCGCGTGGCGGGCCGCCTCCAGCGTGTCGATCGTCTCGCCCGATTGGCTCACCGCGAGCGTCAGCGTGTCGGGACCGAGCACCGGGTCGCGGTAGCGGAACTCGCTCGCGATCTCGATCTCGACCGGCAGACGCGTCCAGTGCTCGATCGCGTACTTCGCGACGAGGCCGCTGTGGAACGCCGTGCCGCAGGCGACCACGAAGACCTTCGACACCTCGCGCAACACGTCGTCGGAGACGTGGAGCTCGTCCAGGTGCAGCCCGTCGGCGTCGGCGCGCCCGACGAGCGTGTCGCGGATCGCGGCCGGCTGCTCGTCGATCTCCTTGCGCATGAACGAGTCGTAGCCGCCCTTCTGCGCGGCCGCGACGTCCCACGTGACCGTGATCGGCTCCGGCGTCAGCGGTTCGCCGGCGAAATCGGTGAACACCGCGCCGCCGGGCGTGATCTCCACGACCTGGCCCTCGTCGAGCGGGATCACCGTGCTCGTGCGGCCGAGCACGGCCGGGATGTCGGATGCCAGGATCGTCTCGCCCTCGCCGATGCCGACGACCAGCGGGGAGGCCACCTTGACCCCGACCAGGGTGCCGGGCGCGTCGGCAGCCGAGACCACGAGCGCATAGGCGCCGTCGAGCTCGCGCACGGCCGCGCGTACGGCGTCGGCCAGACCGGCGCCTTTCGCCCGGCGCTCCTCGATCAGGTGCGCGATGCACTCCGTGTCGGTCTCCGACGCGAACGTGTGCCCCCGCGACTCGAGGTCGGCCCGGAGCTGCTGGAAGTTCTCGACGATGCCGTTGTGGATCACGGCCACCGTCCCCGTGCAGTCGACGTGCGGGTGCGCGTTCCGGTCGGTCGGCGCGCCGTGGGTCGCCCACCGGGTGTGGCCGATCGCGGTCGTCGTCGGCGGCACCGGCTCGTCCACGAGCAGCACCTCCAGCTCCGCGAGCTTGCCGGCCCGGCGGCGGATCGCCATGCCGTCGCCGGCCGCGGCGATGCCGGCGGAGTCGTATCCGCGGTACTCGAGGCGTCGGAGGCCTTCCAGGACGATCGGGAGCGCCTCGTCGGGCCCTACGTAGCCGACGATGCCGCACATGGGGGTTCGAGGGTAGCAGCGCCCCCCCGGGATGGGATCAGCCGAAAGACCGGATCGCGTCGGCGATCGCGTCGGCGTGTTGCCGGGCCGTCGCCTCGGTCTCGGCCTCGACCATCACCCGGATCAGCGGTTCGGTGCCGGAGGCCCGGACCAGCACCCGACCGCCACTCCCGAGAGCGACCTCCGCGGCCGCGACCGCCTCCTCGACCGCCCGCTCCTCGGTGATCCCGTCGCGGTCGGCGACCCGGATGTTCACCATCACCTGCGGGCGGCGGCGCATCGCGCCGGCCAGCTCCGCGAGGGAGACGCCGCGCGCCGCGGCGAGCGAGAGGAACCGCACGGCCGTGAGGAGCCCGTCGCCGGTGGTGGCGTGCTGCCGGAAGATCACGTGGCCGCTCTGCTCGCCGCCGAGCGTGGCGCCGCGCCGTTCCATCTCCTCGAGGACGTAGCGGTCCCCGACGGCGGTGCGCACCAGCTCGATCCCGGCATCGCGCATGGCGATCGCGAGCCCGAGGTTCGACATCACGGTGGCGACCACCACGCCGCCGGCGAGCGCGCCCCGCTCCCGCATCGCGATGGCCGACGCCGCGAGGACCTGGTCCCCGTCGATCACGGCGCCGGCGGCGTCGGCGAACAACGCGCGATCGGCGTCGCCGTCGTGACAGACGCCCGCGTCCGCGTGCCGGCGCACGACCTCGGCGGCTACGACCTCGGGGTGCAGCGCCCCGCAGCCGTCGTTGATGTTGCGCCCGTCCGGCGCGGCGTTGATCGCGTGCACCTCCGCGCCGAGGCGCCGCAGCACCTCCGGCGCCATCTGCGAGGCGGCCCCGTTCGCGCAGTCGACCACGACGGCCATCCCGTCCAGCCGGGCCTCGGCCGCCCCCTCGAGGTGCCGGAGGTAGCGTTCGCGGGCGTCGCCCACCGGCAGGATCTCACCGGGCTCGACCGACGGATCCGCCGGACGGGCGAGCTCGGCTTCGATCTCGTCCTCCAGCCGGTCCGGCAGCTTCATGCCGTCTCGCGCGAAGAACTTGATCCCGTTGTCCTCGGCCGGGTTGTGCGACGCGCTGATCACGACGCCGCTCGAGGCACCCAGATCCACCGTCATGAACGCGACCGCCGGGGTCGGCTCGACGCCGGCCAGCAGGACGTCGCCGCCCGCCTCGCGGATCCCCTCGGTCAGCGCGTCCTCGAGCCATTCGCCGGACTCCCGGGTATCGCGCCCGACCACCAGGCGGGCGTTGCCGGCGCCGTGGCGGCCGAGCACCACGACGGCCGCCCGCCCCAGCCCGTGTGCGAGCTCACGCGTCAGCTCCTCGCCGGCGACCCCGCGCACCCCATCGGTCCCGAACAGCCGTCCCATCGGAGGGCAACGTTACCCGAGGGACCTCATCTGCTACCGGGGATGCTCAGCCGGAGGCTGCCATCCTCGGTGCCGCCAACGCGCCGCGGAGCAGGTCGATCGGCTCCGGCTTGACGCGGAAGTAGGCCCATCGGCCGCGCTGCTCGCGCTCGAGGAGCCCGGCGTCCGTCAGCACCTTCAGGTGGTGACTGACCGTGGGTTGGGTGAGGCCCATCGGCTCCGTCAGGTCACACACGCAGGCCTCGGCGTTCGTATGCGCCGCGATCAGGCTGAGCAGGCGCAGACGCGAGGGGTCGGCGAGCACCTGCAGGGCCCCGGCGAGCCGCTCCGCCTCATCCTCGCCGAGCGGCTCCCCCAGCACCGGGGGGCAGCACGTCTCGTCGATCACCTGGAGGAGCTTCATACCCACATATTGACAGCGGTCTATATCATCGTCAACGTATCGACCACCATCGATATGCACGAAGGAGGTGTCAGCGAGATGGAGCCCTGCTGCCCCGGCGAGTGCTGCTAGAGAGCATCATGCGATGTGCGGGCCGTCCCGAAGGGGCGGCCCGCCGTCCGCTCAGGCGCCCGCCGACAGCTCCGCGATGAGCTCGCGGACGCGCCGATCGATCTCGTCGCGGATCGGGCGGATCTCCTCCAGCGAGAGTCCGGACGGGTCGGTCAGGTCCCAGTCCAGGTACCGCTTCCCGGGGAAGACCGGACACGCGTCGCCGCATCCCATCGAGATCACGACGTCTGAGGCTTCGACCGCCTCGGTCGTGAGGGGTTTCGGGAACTCCCGGGACAGATCGACCCCGACCTCCGCCATCACCTCGATCACCGCGGGGTTGACCTCGTTCGCGGGGGTGCTCCCCGCGGAGCGGACGACGACGCGGTCGCCGGCGTGCTTCGCGAGCAGCCCGGCGGCCATCTGCGACCGGCCGGCGTTGTGCACACAGACGAACAGGACCTCGGGTACTTCCTTCATGAAGGAGCCTCCCGCGTGGGCCGCGGCCGTCCCGCTCGCCCCCAAGAGGTTATCCGGTCGAGTGGTTCGGGATCTCGACGAGCATGTTGGCGTCCGTCGCAGCCGCCCACACGGTGCCATCCGGAGCGATGGAGATCCCGTCGGCGCCGACCGCGCCGCCCGGCAGGGTGAAGCGTCGGATCAACGACCCATCCGGGCGCACATGCAGGATCGTCCGCCCCGCGGTGGTCAGCCAGATCGACCCATCCTTCGCGAGGGCGATGTTGTTGATCGGGTCCGTCGCCGCGGGCACCGGATACGTGCGCACGGAGCCGGGGCCATCGACCCTGCCGATCCCGGCTTTCGGGAACGTGACCCACATCGTGCCGTCCGGGCCGGCCGCGATGCTCCGTGGATCGGAGCCATCGGTGACGCGGTACTCCCGGATCGTGGGCGTCCCGCCGCCGGCGGCGATCGTCCCGAGGGAGCGGGTCCTCGGATCCGTGAACCACAGCGTCCCGTCGGCGGCGCGAGCGATGTCGTAGGGACCGACCCGCTCCTGCACGCTGGTCGGGGGCGGCACGGCGAAGGCGGCCACCCTGCCCTGCGTATCGATCCTGATGACGACGCCGAGGTTGACGTCGGTGACCCACATCGACCCGTCGAGCGCCTGCGCCGCAGCAACCGTCTCCGACGTATCCGCGACGGCGGAGAACGAGTTGACGGTCCCGTCGGGGAGCATCCGGCCGATGTTGCCGTTCGGATACCCGGTGAACCACATGGAATCGGTAGGCCCTGAGCTGAGCGCGAACGCGCCGGAGGACGGGAACTTCGCGTCCACCTCGTACCGGAGCAGCTTCCCCCCGAGGAACGCATCGACGGCCCCTTTGTCCTGCTCCGTGATCCAGACGGTCCCTGCGCTGGTGACCGCGACGTCCCTCGGGCCGGAGAGCGGGACCGGGAGCAGCCACCCGATCGTCCCGGCCCCCGTGAGGCGTGCGAGACCGGTGACGGATACGGGGACGGCCTGCGCCGGCGGGAACCCAGGAGCCGGGGCCTTCGGACCCTGCCGGGAGGCGAGGAACGCGATCAACAGGATCGACGCAGCCACGAACACCGCGACCGCGACCAGTCCCCCTCGGTCGCGCGCCTCGCCCCGGGAGACCGTTCGCGCCATCACGCGGACGCTAGCAACCGCAGGGCGGACGGACGGCGACCCGTGGGAGAACGGAGCGTGAACGCCGAGGGCCCAGCCGGCACCGGCTGGGCCCTCCGCGCTCGCTCGGTCGAGCTGGGTATCAGGTCGCCGCGGCGTCCCGACAGTAGCTCGCGCCGGTGAAGCTGGAGCCTCCGATCGCTCCCTTGGGGAGGGGTGCGATCCCGTCGGCCTTCAACTTCGCGGCGATCTCGGTTCGATAGTTCCTCCCGGTCAGAGGGTTGACCACCGAGTCGGTCCGGCAGAGGAACCCCTTGTTGGGCGCCAGGTAGTCGAGCGTGGCCACCTGACGGGCCGTGAGACCGCAGCTCACGGTCCAGGTGTTCTGGTTGTTGAGGTTCACACCGGCGGCGACCGGCGACCCGTCCCGCCCCGTGCACGCCGCGGACGGCAGCGGGTTCGGGAGCAGGAAGTAGTCGTACCGGTAGGAGCCCATCGGGTATGCCTTCGGGCCCGACACCCGCGTCATCGACGCGATGGTCGGCTTGATCCCGTTCACCGACCCGAGGAGCCCCGCGCACGTCCCCGTGGCCGCCCTGTTCTGGACGAAACGGAGGAAGGCGTACGGGAACAAGGCCGTGGACTGGAACGACTTCTTCCCGCCCTTCTGGCTGCAGATCGGACGGGCCTGGTTCTCGACGAGCACGTGCTCGCCGTTGTTCGGGTTCCCGTCCTTGTACTTCGCCGGCACGCAGTTCTGCAGGGCGCTCGCGTCCGTATACGTCGCAGCGTTCGCCGGGTCGATCTTCTGGAGGAAGTCCTTCCCCGAGCCGGAGCCGGCCTGCGTGGCGAAGATGTCGATCGTGCCCGCGCCGGGGTTGCCCTGCTTCGTGCCGATCGAGTTCCCCTTCGACTTCGACCAGTTGATCAGGCACTTCCCGGAGCCGGTGCCGATGAACGCGCCCTTGAGCCTCGGGAGGGTCGCGTTCGGCGTCGGCACCCCGGCCTTCGTGTGCGCGACGAGCTTGTTGTTGCGGCCGACCCAATAGCCCGCGCCGTCGCGCCCATACGCGACGCCGTACTGCTGGAACCCGATCACCGCGTACGTCTGCTTCGACGAGGCGCGCGCGAAGTCCGAGGAGACGGCGGGGTTCCCCGACGTGAACTGGGACAGCACCTTGGTGCCGCTCCCGGAGCCGACAGGATACGCCTCCACGGCGCGGTCGTGATACAGGTTGCCCTTGACCACGATGTTCCCGCCGTACGGAAGCAGCCCCGGGTCACCGGGGACCGTTCCCGTCGTGTCGTTCGGGTTGAAGCAGGTCTGCTGGTAGTTCACGAACCCCCCCGGGTTCGGGGACGGGATGATCGCGCAGCCGACCGCCTCGTTGTACAGCTCGTCGAGGTCGCTCTGGACCTCGTACAAGGTGTCCGAGCCGACCCCGGTGATCGTCTGGGAGATACGGCTGGTATCGACGTTCGCGGCCTGTGCGATGCC
>DATIWE010000001.1:0-14743 GCA_035519495.1 Actinomycetota bacterium | reverse complement strand
TCCGGCGCGGACCGAACCCACCGGGAGCCCGGTCGCTGAAGCACAGCATGAAGAACCGGCCGCCGGGCACGATCGCGGTGCGCAGGTACGCGACGTAGGCACGCCGGTCCTCGTCGTCGAACGTGTGGAAGCAGCCGCAATCGAGCACCGTGTCGAACCGGTCGTCCGGGTCCGCCTGATCTGTGAGGTCGCCGACGATGAACCGGACCTCGAGCCCTCGTTCACGCGCCTTCTCCCGGGCCTTCTCGATCGCGGTCGGCGCGGCGTCGATCCCCGTGGCCTCGAAGCCCAGCGCGGCGGCCATCAGCGCGTGCTCCCCGGTCCCGCAGCCGGCGTCGAGCACCCGTCCGCGGAGCTCGCCGGTTCGGGCCAACGCCTCCAGCGCCGGCTGCGGCCGCCCGATGTCCCACGGCGGCGTGCCCCCGTACGCGCCCTCGAACCGTGCCATCGCTCTCGGGATCATGCCGCGATCGCGCCCGTCCGGCGAGCGGTGCGCCGGGTCGAAGGTCCCGCGCGTCGCCGGCCAAGCTGCCTGGGCATGGTCACCCGCGGACCGCCAAGGTGGTGACGGAAGGGACCGCCACCCGCGATGAGGGAGGTTGCCATGTCCACCACCATCGATCGGCCGGCGAGGCAGACCTCGGCGCCGCCGCCCACCGAGGGGACGACCCGGCTCGCACGGGGTTTGCTCGCGTGTGGGATCGTTTCGTCCGCGCTCTACGCGGTGATGATCTGGGCGATCCGGTACGACGGCTACAGCCCGATCTCGCAGACCGTGAGCGAGCTCTCCGCGTGGGGGACCTCGACGAGGACCCTGTGGATCCCGCTCGGCGGTCTGTACACGCTGCTGATCGTCGCGTTCGGCGTTGGGGTCTGGATCGTCGCCGGCGGACGACGATCGCTCCGCATCACCGGTGCCCTGCTGGTCGCCTACGGGGCGCTCGGGCTCGTGTGGCCCTTCGCGGCCATGCACCAACGCGCCGTGCTCGCGGCCGGCGGGGCGACCTTGGCGGACACGGCCCACCTGACGCTCGCGGGCACGACCGTCGTCCTGATGTTCGCGGCGATGGCCTTCGGGGCCGCCGCCGTCGCGGGGTGGTTCCGCATCTACTCGATCGCGACGATGGTGGTGTTGGTGGCGTTCGGGGTGCTCACGAGCATGGATGCTTCGAAGGTCGCCGACGATCTCCCGACGCCCTGGGCCGGGCTGTGGGAGCGGATCAACATCTGCGCGTTCCTCCTGTGGATCGTCGTGTTCGCCGCGGTCCTCCTCCGGGAGAGACGGCTCATCGACCACCCGAGGGAAGCGCCGCCGGCCTGAGCGCCACGTGGTTCCGCACGACGGTCGACCCCTTGACGAGACGATGCCGGTCATCGGGAACGGCCTGCACGGACCGAGGGTCTCGTCACTCTAAGGTGGATATGGAACGACCCTCGGACCTCGATCACGACGTGGAGGCGGCCACCCTCGTGCCGGCGACCTTCGAGCTGCGACGCGCCTGACCGACCGGACGCGCCTAGAGTTCGGTCAGCGTGATCACGGCGCGCCGGCCGCCGATCCCCTCGATCAACTCCTCGCGCGTCGGGTACCGCTCACCGGCCAGCACCAACCCGAGCCGCTTCGCGTGCGCGACCCCGACCCTCGGCAGCATCCTCTCGTAGACGTCGGCGACCCGCTCGGGGTCCTCGACGAGCGTCGCGCGCATCCGGCGGGTCGTGCGACCGGCGCGGATCTCCACGTCGGCGCCGCCGCGGAGGTTCACCCTCCACCGAGCCGCCGTCAGGATGATCGGTGACCCGTCAAGGTCGACGACCGAGACCGGGATGGCGTAGCGCGTCCCGGTCGTGCGTCCGGTCAGCGTCAGGATCGAGAGGCCCTGCATCCGTTCGCCGAGCCGGGTCCGCAAGATCGCGCGCATGAACGTGTTCCCGATCGGGAACAGGCGCGGGTGCCGCTGCGCCGGCGCGTAGGACGTCACGTACGGCCGGGTCGTCCGTTGCCGCGTCGTGGTCGACACGGGAACCACCTCCTCGACGGAGCATGGCGCCGGCTCCGTCCACCTCGAGGATGCGGGTTCCTCCTCGATCCGCCCCCGGGCGTTGGTCCCGGCTCGAACGGGACGTTGCGCGCCGACCTCATCGTGGCCTCAGCGATCGAGCTGCGGCGACCCCTCCGAGGCGAGGAACCCGCGCAGTGCGCGGTTGCACGCTGCCGGCGCTTCCATGTTGCACTGGTGTCCAACCGCAGGGAGGTACGCGAGGGTAGAGCGTGGGATCCGGGCGTGCATCTCCTCCGCGACCGCGCGCGGCGAGCGCTCGTCCTCCGCCCCGTACAGCAGCAGGGTCGGGACCTCGATGCGCGGGAGCACGTCGCGCAGGTCCGACCCGGCCATGGCGTGCACCATCACGCGAGCTCCCGCCGGGTGGTAGGCCGACATGATCCGCAGCAGTGTCTCCCGCACCTCCGGGGATGCTCGTTCGGTGACGAGCGAAGGGAGCCAGGAACGCGCGTGGTCCTCGGGTCGCTGTGAAAGACCGCGCAGCGCCCCGTCCAGCCGCTCGGCGACCTCCTCGGGCGCGAGCGACCCGGCCCATCCGGCGTACGCGGCGATCAAGATCAAGGTCTGCGGGATGCGCGGGTCACGCCGGTACAGCTCGAGCGCCAGGGTCGAGCCCCACGACAGGCCGACGATGTGCGGATGTTCCACCCCGAGTGACGCGATGAACCCCGCGAGGACATCCGCGTAGTCGGTCATCCCGAAGTCGACCGGAGGATCCGCCGATCCGCCGCATCCCGGCGCGTCCCAGGCGATCACCGTGAAGGCGTCCGAGAGATCGTCCAGTTGCGCGCGCCACTCCCGATGGTCGGACAGACCACCGTGCAGCAGGACGACGGGCGGTCCCGACCCCGCTCGCTCGAACGAGATCTCCAGACCGCGGACCTCGACGCGCTCCACGGCCCGGATGCTAGGGCAGGTCCCCATCCACGCCTGGTGTCGGTGGTCGGTGCAAGCATCGGGCGGTGACCGACGGAGCCACGATCCTGCACGCGGATGCCGACTCCTTCTATGCGTCGGTCGAGCAGCGGGACGACCCATCGCTCCGCGGCCGCCCGGTGATCGTCGGCGGTGGCGTGGTGCTGGCGGCCAGCTACGAGGCCAAGGCCTTCGGCGTGTACACGCCGATGGGCGAGACGCAGGCGCGGCGCCTGTGCCCGCAGGCGATCGTGGTGCGGCCGCGGATGGAGGCGTACTCGGCCGCCAGCACCGCGATGTTCGAGGTGTTCCGCGACACCACGCCGCTGGTGGAGGGGTTGTCGATCGACGAGGCGTTCCTCGAAGTCGGCGGCCTGCGGCGGATCGCGGGCACGCCGGAGGAGATCGCCGTGCGGTTGCGCGCGGACGTGCGCGAACGGGTCGGGATCCCCGTCACCGTCGGCGTGGCGCGCACGAAGTTCCTGGCGAAGGTCGCGAGCGCGGTCGCGAAGCCCGACGGCCTGCTGGTGGTCCCGGTCGACGGCGAACTGGCTTTCCTGCATCCGCTGCCGGTCGAGCGGCTGTGGGGCGTCGGCGTGGTCACGGCCCGGAAGCTCCACGAGCGCTCGCTGAGGACGGTCGCGGACGTGGCCCGGCTCGACGAGGCGGAGCTGGAGCGGATCCTCGGGCGGGCGTCGGGGCGACACCTCCACGCGCTGGCGCACAACCGCGACCCACGCCCGGTGGAGGTCGGCCGCCGGCGACGCTCGATCGGCACCCAGCGGGCGCTCGGACGGCGGCCGCGATCGCCCGAGCTGCTCGAGACGGATCTGCTGGCACTGGTCGACCGGCTGGCCCGCCGGATGCGCGGCGCGCACCGCGTCTGCCGGACGGTCATCCTGCGCCTGCGGTTCGACGACTTCGCGCGCGCCACCCGTTCGCACACGCTCCCCGAAGCGACCGGCGAGACGGCGACGCTGCTGGACGTCGCGCGGATCCTGCTGACCGAGGCGCTGCCCTTGATCCGGGAGCGCGGGATCACGCTGCTCGGCCTGACGTTCACGAACCTCTCGCGCGACGACGCGGTCCAGCTGGCGCTCCCGCTGGACGGCGTCGCGTCGTCCTCGGCGATCGACGAGACGCTCGACCGCCTGCACGACCGGTTCGGCTCGTCGGCGGTGAAGCGCGGCGTCCTGCTGGGACGCGCCGAGGGCCTGCGGGTCCCACTGCTGCCGGATTGATGCGCGTCAGACGGTGACGACGACCTTGCCGGCGGAGTGACCCAGCTCGAGGTACCGCACCGCGTCGGCCGCCTCGTTCAACGCGAACGTCCGGTCGACGACCGGTGTGACGGACCCGGCCTCGATCAGCTCGCGCAACGCCTCGAGATCCGCGTGAGGCTCGGTCGCCACCACGGGCTTGAGGCGCTGGGAGACGAACAGCGACAGGAGCGGCGCCCGGAGGATCTGCCGGCCGAAGCCACCGGTCCAGTTCCCGCCGCCGTCGCCGCCCACGATCGCGAGGGTCCCGCCCCGCGTCAGCGCGCGGCGGAGATGCCGCAGCGGACGGCGCCCGGCGCAGTCGACGATGACGTCCCAGGTACGGCTGCCGTCGGTGACGTCTTCGCGCGTGTAGTCGATCACGTCGTCCGCCCCGATCGAGCGGACCAGGTCGGCCTTCGGACCGCTACACACCGCGGTGACACGACCGGCGCCGTAGGCCTTCGCGATCTGCACGGCGAGCGTGCCCACGCCGCCGGCGGCGCCGATGACCAGCACGGTCTGCCCCGGCTGCAGGCGAGCAACGTCGCGGAGGGCCTGCACGGCGGTGAGCCCGGAGATCGGCGCGGCGGCGGCCTGCTCGAACGTGAGCCGCTCGGGCTTGCGGACCAGCTTGTCCGGCGCAGCGATCGCGAACTCCGCGAACGAACCCTCGACGACGCCCATCACCTCATCGCCGGGCCGGAGGCCGGTCACGTTCGCGCCGACGGCCTCGACGCGGCCGGAGACGTCCCTGCCGCGCACGCCGACGTTCATCTTCCGGAACCCCGGCATGGCTCGGACGAAGTACGGCTTGCCGGCCATGAGGTGCCACACGTCGGGGCCGCACCCGGCCGCCCGGACCTCCACGAGGACGTCGCCCGGACCGGCCACCGGGTCGGGGACGTCGCGGACCTCGAGCACGTCAGCCGAGCCGAACCGGTCCTGCACGATCGCCTTCATCGTGGTTCCCCTCTGTGCTCGTTGGGGTGTACGCCGTACACCGATACACAGCAGGCTACGTGTACGGCGTACACTTGTCAACGTGAAGACCGAGTCCACCGTCCGGTCCACGACGCGCGAGCCCTTGAGCAGGGAGCGGATCCTGGCGGCCGCCGTGGCGCTCGCCGATCGGGAGGGCGTCGACGCCCTCAGCATGCGCCGGGTCGCGCAGGAGCTCGGGGTCGTCCCGATGGCGCTCTACAAGCACCTCGAGAACAAGGAGGAGCTGCTCGGCGGCATGCTCGACGTCGTCGTCGGCGAGATCGACGCAGCGCGCACGGACACCGACTGGAAGACGGCGGTCCGCGAGCGGATCCTGTCGGCGCGAGCGGCGCTGCTGCGCCACCCGTGGGCCTCGCGCGTCATGGAGACGCGGACCGAGCCCACCCCCACCGTGATGGGCTACATGGATTCGATGATCGAGATGTTCCGCGCCGGCGGCTTCTCGATCGACCTGACGCACCACGTGATGCACGCGATGGGCAGCCGCCTGATGGGGTTCTCGCAAGAGCTGTTCAACGACCAGAGCGACGCCGATCCGCAGATGGATGCCGAGACGTTCACGGCGATGTCCGCAACGTATCCGCGGATCTACGAGCTCTTCCTCGCGGTCTCGCACGACGAAGCGTCGGTCGTCGGACCCGGGTGCGACGACCGGTTCGAGTTCGAGTTCGCGCTCGACCTGATGCTCGACGGCCTCCAGCGGCACAAGGACCGCGAGCAGGCGTAGGCGTCGAAGCGTGCCGACCCTCGACGACGTGGCCGCGATCGCCCTCCGGCTGCCCGAGGTGATGGAGGACGACCGACGCGGGACCCGAACGTGGTCGGTCGCGGGCACGACGTTCGCGTGGGAGCGACCGTTCACGAAGGCGGACCTGAAACGGTTCGGCGACACGCGCCCTCCGGGCGGCGAGATCGTGGCGGTCCGCGTGGACGACCTGATCGAGAAGGAGGCCGTGCTCGGCGCGAACCACCGGGGGTTCTTCACGATCGCGCATTTCGACGGGTTCCCCGCGGTGTTGATCGAGCTCCGGAAGGCCGCCGCCGGGCCGCTGCGGGAGGCGCTCGCCGACGGCTGGCTCGCGTGCGCGCCCCGGGCGCTCGCCGACCGACACGCGTCGGACCTCTAGACGGTGGATGGGGATGAGCGGCGTCGGCGTTCGGCAGCGAGGCACCACCTCGCGCGACCCGCGACGTCCGTCGAGGAAGCAACCGCAGGGCTGGTCGGCCTCCACTCGAGCGACCCCGTCACCGTCCATCTCTCGCTGTTCGCTCGGGTCACCGACTTCACGACACGCGATCTCGAGGAGACCCTGTACGAGCGCAAGACGCTCGTGCGCATGCTCGGGATGCGTCGCACGATGTTCGTCGTCCCGCTCGACGTCGCGGCGATCATGGACGAGGCGTGCACGAAGGCGATCGCGCCGCGCGAGCGTCGTCGCCTGGTCAAGCACCTGGCGGACCAGGGATTCGCGAAGGACGCCGAGCGATGGCTCGACGACGTCAGCGAACGCACGCTCGCGGCGTTGCGAGCACGCGGTGAGGCCGCCGCGGTCGAGCTGACGAGGGACGTTCCCGAGCTCGGCCGCAAGCTGATCTACGACGGGGACAACGCGTGGGCCAGGCCGGTCGGGGTCTCCACGCGCGTGCTGTTCCTGCTGGCCGCCGAGGGACGGATCGTACGGGCCCGCCCGCGCGGCTCGTGGATCAGCGGCCAGTACCGCTGGGCCGAGCTCGAGACGTGGCTCGGCGGGCCGCTCCCCCGCCTGGACCATCGAGAGGCGTGCGCCGAACTCCTGCGGCGTTGGCTGCATGCCTTCGGTCCGGGAACCATGACCGACATCACCTGGTGGACCGGCTGGACGGTGAAGCAGACGAAGGCATCGCTCGACGACGTCGGCGCCGTCGGCGTCGACCTCGGCGATGGCGCCACCGGCTGGATCATGCCGGACGACCTCGAGGACGCCGACCCGCCCGGCCGTTGGGTCCGGCTGCTCCCCGCCCTGGACGCCACGGTCATGGGATGGAAGGAGCGGGATTGGTTCCTCGGTCCGCACGCGTCGGACCTGTTCGATCGCAACGGCAACGCGGGACCCACGATCTGGGCCGACGGCCGCGTGGTCGGCGGTTGGACGCAGATGCCCGACGGCCGGATCGCGACGAAGCTCCTCGAGGACGTCGACGCGCGCACGCAGCGGCTCCTGAGGGCGGAGTCCGGGCGCCTCGAGGGGTGGTTCGGCGACGCCCGCATCACCCCGCGGTTCCGCAGCCCGGTCGACCGCGAGCTCCGCGGCACATAGGTCGATGGTGCATGCATGGAAGGTGACGCTCGTACGTCGCCTCACGGGCACGGAGGGGCGAGCGCGCCGCACAGCACCTGGTCGTCGGCGGCGGCGACCGCGGCGATGAGGTCGGCACGCGGGACGAAGGACAGGCCGCCATCCTGCGCGAACGACGGCACGCCCGGGTCGGTGATGGTCGAGGTGTAGGTCACGCACCCGCCCTCGATCGGGATCTGCTGGGTGCCCTCGACCGGGGTCGGGCAGGACTCCGTGAGGGTCACGGTCACCGGCTCGCTCGAGCCACCACCGACGCCGACCGTGAAGTTCGCCCGGCCCTGGACGGTCTCGGCGGTGCCGACGCTCCATCCGACCGGCAGGTCCGCGACGCACGGCAGGCGGGTGGCGCTCGGCACCGCTTGCGCCATCAGCTGCATCGGCTGCTCGGTGCCGCACATCGGTGCCGTGACCGTGCCCCGGCTCGGGAACAGCAACGCGACCCCGGTCAGCCCGACCAGGAACAGCGCGACGAGCGTCGTGACGATCAGCACGACCCGGCGGACGCTCCAGCGCTGGATCGAGATCGGGCTGCGCGCCGGCGCCATCGCGCGGAACTCGGCGAGCAGATCGCGCCCGTCCTGCTTCATCTGCTGCCGGAGCTGCGTCGGGCTCGCGACGCCGCGCGTCGCCGCGAACGCCTCGGCCAGCTCGTCGGGCGTGAAGTACCGCAACGCGGTCTCGTAGACGGTGCGCGCGTCGCTGCGGAGCGCCAGCACCAGCATCATGTTCCCGAGGTCGACCGCCTGCCGCCACGGTGAGGGTCGGACCTGCACGAAGAAGACGTCGATCAGTTTCAGCTCGCCGTCCTGCACCATCAGGTTCGCCGGCTTGATGTCGCGGTGGGCGAGCCCGACGTCCCACATCCGGCGGATCATCGCGAGGCCCTCGTCGATCACGTGCGCGTCGATCTCGGCCTCGCCGATCTCGACCGCGCCGTCGAAGAAGTCCATCGTGATCAGGTACTCGCGCTCCGGCGTGATCTCGACGATGCCGAGCGCCGCGGGCGTCGGGAACCCGTACTCGCCGAGCATCCGCAGCGTGTAGTCCTCGTACTCCACGAACCGGCGGACCGTCGAGAACGGCGTCTCGTCCTCCAGCCGCCCGTAAAGCATCGTGCGGCCGAGCTTGTACCACCGGTCGGCGCGCACGTGGCTCCTCGCGTAGAGCTTCGCGAACACCGTGCGTTCGCGGCCCTCCTCGTCGGTCACCTTGAGCCGAAGCGGCGTCGAGCCGCCGGAGCCCTCCAGCCCGACGGGCTTGATGTCGTGCACCGTGAACCCGAGCTGGTCCTCCAGGGCGGTGCGGATCGCCTCCCCTCGGCGGCCGGAGACGTCGAGGTGCGCCGACTTCCCGCGGGCGCCGTACGTCACGGGGAAGACGTCGTTGGGGGCGAAGGCGCGGAACGCGGCGAGCGGGATCGCGACCCCGACGATCGCGCCGAACAGCGCATCGGTGAAGTGGTCGACCCCGAGGTAGATCCGCAGCGTGCCGGCGATCACGATCGCGCCCGCGACGGCGAGCTTCGCCCACAGGCGAGGCCGGCCGGGCACGACCAGCATGAACGCCGCGCCGATCCCGAGGATCGCGATCGCCCCGACGGGGATCGACGGCGCGGCGTAGCCTTCCCAGCTCGCGACCTGCCGCACCCCGAACGGCCGCGCCCGCAGGGAGAGCAGCTCGAGCCCCTGCAAGAGGGCTCCGGCGAGGGCGAGCGAGAGCAACCACAGCACGAGCTGGCGCCAGCGGCGGAACCACGCGGTCGAAAGGACCAGCAGCACCCCGAGCACCGCGAACCCGACGCGGGATCCGACGGTGTGCGCCTCGCGCGCGAGCGTCTCGAGCCATCCGGTGCGGGCCGTGATCACGGCATCCGTGATGGCCGCGTCGAACCGGTCGAGCGGTCCCGGATCGACGCGGAGCCAGAGGCAGCCGGCGACGGCGACGACCACCAGCAGGATCAGCCAGACCCAGCCGGTGGAGCCGATCTGCTTGGGCAGCGGCGGGGCCATGCCGGTCGGCCGGCGACGTCGGTGGACGGTGACCTCGGCACCGGCCGACGCGCCCACCATCTGGTCACGCTGCTCCACGCGCCTCCCCCCGCGAGGATCTTCGCACGATCGGCCGGGGCGTCGGAAGCGTCACCGCCGTATGGTCGGGCCTGCGTGAACACGGTGGGCATCGCTCGATGTTGACGAACGGCGACCTCGGCGAGTTGCTGTGGAACGCCTCGCGCGAGGAGTCGGATCACCGCCGGACGGCGCTCGAGCGCGCCTCCCGGGCGTCCCGGTTCTGGACGGAGGAGGCGGGCGAGCTCGTGGAGGCCGGCCGGCCGCTGACCGAGCTCCGCGCCGTCGGCCCGTGGGTCGCCGAGCGGATCGCGGGGTGGCTCGAGGAGGCCCCGCCGGTGCCGGAGCCGGAGGAGGCGCGACGCGGGTTCCTCACCGCCGCCGAGGTCCGGCGCGCCCTTGCGGACGACCCCGGGTGGGAGTCCGAGCCCTGCGCCGACCTCCAGATGCACACGACGTTCAGCGACGGTTCGCTGCCGCCGGAGGAGATGGTCGCGGCTGCGCGATCGATCGGCCGGTCCTACGTCGCGGTCACCGACCACTCCGAGACGCTCACGATCGCGCACGGCATGACGGCCGACCGATTGGCCGAGCAGGGACGTCAGATCGAGGCGCTCAACGGCCGGTTCGGAACCGAGGGCGATCCGTTCCGCGTGCTGCGATCGATGGAGGTCGACGTGTTCCCCGACGGCACGATGGACATGGACGACGCCACGCTCGCCGGCCTCGACCTCGTGCTCGGCGCGTTCCACTCCAAGCTGCGGTCGAAGCAGGACGAGACCGAGCGCTACCTGGCCGCGCTCCGGCAGCCGCGCCTGCACGTACTGGCCCATCCGAAGGCGCGCATGTACGGCAGGCGCGTCGGCCTGGTCGCCGATTGGCGCCGCGTCTTCGCCGAGGCGGCCCGGCTGGGCAAGGCGCTCGAGCTGGACGCCACCGTGTGGCGACAGGACCTGAACGTCGAGCTGGCCACGCTCGCGCGCGAGGAGGGTGTGCGCTGGTTCTCGATCGGGAGCGATGCGCACAGCGCTGAGGAACTCGCGTTCCTCCCGTTCGGGATGGCGACGGCGGCCCTCGCCGGGATCGGCCGCGACCGGATCCTCAACTACCGACCGGTGGGGTTCGTCCGGTCGTGGGCCGCGGGGCTCGGGTAGCCAGGCCCCGTTACGTCGAGGCGTCCACCGCCAGAGGGACCAGCGTCGCGAAGGCGGCCACCTTTTCGCGCCATCCCGGCTCGAGCGGCCCCTTGACGCCGGTCACGTAGACCTTCTCCTCCGCCACCTCGACGAGGCCCTTGCCCTGGAGCACCTCGTTCATGATCGGCCGGACGTGCTGGTACCGGCTGATCTCCTCCTCGGTCGGCATCAGGCCGGTCTTCTTGTCCGGCTTCGGCGCCATCTCGGTGGTCAGCAGCGCGTAGCGGGTGCCCGCGGGCAGCACCACGTCCTTCAGGAAGCGGCGCATCTCGCGGATCGGCTTGCCCAGCCGCCCCGGTGAGCTGAACAGGTACACGTCGGCCGGCGGCAGGTGCGTCGCCTTGACCTCGTGGATGTGGTGCACGTCGACCGCGACGCCCGAGCCCACCATCCGTTCCTTGAACTCCTCCGCGACGGTCGCCCCGTTGCCGAACTTCGATGCGTGCAGGTATTCGATCTTCACGTCGCCCACCTCCCAGCGTCACTCTGGTTCGGGCTGGACGCGGTCGACAGGGACGAACGACCCTGCGATGCCGGGCCGTGCGATATCCCCCAGGCTCCGTCGGACGTGATCCAGTGGAGGTGCGATGAAGACGGCGACGGATCTCGGCCCGCTCGTGGGGAGCGGAGACAGGATCGCCCTGCGCACGCTGCCCTTCGCGGTCGTCGGCGTGATCGCGACCCTCGCCTATCCGTCGTTGTTCGACGTCGGTGGTCCCGGGCCTGCCCTGCGGGCGCTCTCGATCGCCGCGTTGATCGTCGGGGTCGCGATCTGGGCCTGGTCGGTCGTCCTGATCCTCGAGGAGGTCCCGAAGGGTCACCTGATCACGCGTGGACCCTTCGCGGTGGTGAAGCACCCCCTCTACACGAGCGTCTCGCTCCTGGTGCTCCCCTCGATCGGCTTCCTGCTCGACACGTGGGTGGGAGCGCTCATCGGCATCGTGATGTACATCGCGACCCGGAGGTTCGCTCCCGACGAGGAAGAGGAGCTATCGGCGAGGTTCGGCGAGGGTTGGGCTCGCTACCGCGACGACGTCAAGATCCCCTGGCTGTAGCCCTCGGCTACCCTGGCTCTCGATGGACACCTGGGACGCGATCCGCGCGCGACGCAACGTCCGCCACTACGAGGATCGCCCGATCCCGTCCGAGGACCTCGACCGGATCCTCGAGGCCGCGTGGCGTACGCCCTCGTCGCGCAACGGCCAACCGTGGGACTTCGTGGCGTGCACCGACCGCGACACCCTCCGCGAGCTGGCGCACACCTGGCGGCACGCGCAGCACGTCGCCTCGTCGGCCGCGGCGGTCGCCCTGGTCGCGCCGGAGCCGCACGACGCGGACGAGCGCGACTGGATCTTCTACGACATGGGTCAGGCGACGATCCAGATGATGGTGACCGCCGCCGATCTCGGCATCGGGAGCTGCCACTCCACGGTCGACGACCAGGCGCTCGCGCGGCGGATCCTCGGCCTCCCGGAGGATCGATCCTGCATCGCGCTCGTCGCGCTCGGCTACCCGAGCGATCGCCCGCTGAAGCCGGTCGCGCACCCCAAGCGTCGCCCGAAGGACGAGGTCATCCACCGCGAACGCTGGTGAGCGCCCGAGATCTACACGGGCAGGATCGCCCGGAGCTCGGGCGATGCGAGGACCTGCTCGGCGTGCTGGGTGCCCAAGGTCGTGACGTAGGCCTTCGCGATCTCCGCGGCTCGCACCGAGGTGGTCGTCGCGCCGTCGTCATCGCCGGCCGCGTCCAGCGCTCGCGCGAGCGCGGCGTGTGCCCGCCAGCGCGCCGGCGGATGCCCGAGGCGGTCGGCGTCGTCCGCGGCCGTTCGTAACGCATGGACCGAATCCGACACCTTCCCGAGCCCGAGCTGGGCCGTCCCGAGGACGATCCGCGCCGACACGTCGTACTTCACGCGTCCGATGCGCCGCGCGATCTCGATCGCCCCGATGGCTGCCTCGACCGCCTCCTCCCACCGCTCCTTCTTCGCTGCGATCTCCGCGTGCGCGACCGACAGCCTCCCCGGCGCGAGCCACCGTTCCCACCCGGACGCGTCGGCGAGTCGCGACCACAATCCCGGCCACACGCGATGCGCGCTCGCGACGTCGTCGGCGGCCAGGTCGGCGTAGAGCAGGTCCATCTCCCCCTGCATCACCCCGCTCTCGAACCCGATGCCGCGGAAGAGCTCGGTCGCTTCCTCGTTGCGACGTCGTGCTTCGGCGAGGTCGAGCACGTCGCGGAGCGCCGCGGTCGAGCAGCAGAGCGCGTACGCGGTGAGCATCGCCGACCCCGCCTCGCGCGCCGACGCGATCGCCGCGTCGCCCACCTCGATCGCGTCCTCCGGGCGGCCGAGCGCCGTCAGTGCCAGCGCCTCCGTCGCGCCGTCCCCGCCTCGGCGGCAGAGATCGGCCGCCTCCGGGTACCGCCCGACCCAGTAGTGCGCCAGCCCGTGCAAGGACTCGTGCTGTTCCAGATCGGCCGCCCGCACGCCGGGGACCCAGGCCTCCAACGCGCGATCACCGAGCTCGAGCGCCCGATCCAGATCGCCGTCGAGCCCACGCTGGCCGAGCACCTGGCTCAGCAGGGCCAGCGAAGGACCGCGCATCTCGGGATCGCCCGCGTCGGCCAGTTCCACCGACCGCTCGGCGCACACCAGCGCTTCGTCGGTCTGCTCGGCCCACATCGCCGCGCTCCCCAGGGCGAGGAGTGCGTCGAGCAGGTCGCGACCCCGGAGGTCCGGGAGGAGGTGGCGGATCGCTGCGGCGCCCGACTCGAAGCCATCGGCCTCGAGCATCGCGAGTGCGCGTGTGAGCTCGTCCGGGGGCACCGTCGCACGCTAGTGCATCGACCCGCACCGCGCCGCTGTGTCGGAACGGTCGCGATCGTGCGACGTCGGTGTGGACCATCTAGGCAACGCGTTCCGCCGGTTGCAGGCTCGTCGTCGTGGAGAGGGCTCCGCACGTCGATCGAAGCTGGCTCGTGGTCTCCGTCGTGATCGGTGGTGCCGTCATCGGCTCCGCGTGCCTGCTCGCGGGCGAGGCCGCGTGGTGCGCCTTCATCGGCGGTGCGATCGGATGGGTCCTCGGGACGCCGGAACACAAGGCGGAGACCGGTCGCGGCGGGATCCCCTTGGCGCCGATCCTCGCCATCATCGGGGCGGCCGGCGGCTATCTCGTCGGCATCGGTGGGCCGGAGTGGGCGTTCGTGGCGGGCGTCGTCCTCGCGTGGTTGACGAGGAGCGCCTTCCGATGGGACAGCGGCACGGCATCGGCTCCCCGGATCGCGATCGGCGTCTCGTCGTTCGGCAGTCTCGCCGGCCTCGCCGCGGGAGTGATCGCCGGCTCCGCTCTCCTCGACGCGACCCGTGTCGGGACCGACATCGATGGGCTCGTGGCCGCGTCGCTCGTCGGCGCCGGCATCGGTTGGCTCATCGCATGCGTCGCGTGCGTGCTCGTGCTGCGTCGCGACGCCCCCGCGGCTGATCCATCCGAAGCCAGGACGATCCGCGCATTCGCGGTCGGCGCCGTGATCGCGGGCCTCGGGCTCGCGGGGTTCGAGCGAGCACCAGCGGACCTGTACGCGATCGCGGCCGTACAGATGTGGACCCTGATCGACGCCGCGATCGTCGCCGTCACGCTGGCGATCGTCGCGGGGTGGCGGAGACAGACGGACCGATCCGGCGCCCACGGCTTCCGTCTGGACCGCCTCGCCAGCGTCGGGATCGCGTCGGCGTGCGTGCTCGTGCTCCTCGGCGTACCCGCCGCCCAGGCGTTCCGCGACGGCGTAGCCTCCCCGGCCGCCGACGAGCGAGCCAGCCTCCAGGCGCGAGCCAACGAACGCACGGCCAGCAGCCTCGGCGGCGTGGCGAACCGCTACTGGGACGCGCACGGTGTCTACCCGACGAACCT